>DATAWQ010000037.1:0-106743 GCA_036267135.1 Streptosporangiaceae bacterium
CATCCTCCGGTGCAGGCGCGTGAGCCACGCTTCCTTTATTACCGACTCCGGCTGGAGCCGACGGCGCGAGAAGAAGAGCCAAGACATGGCGCCGCTGATGTTGTCTGCCTCTGCGCGGTTCAGCTCATCGCGGGTGACAACCGGCTGGCGCAGGCCTTGGCGCTCCTCGTCGGTCAGCGGCGTGGCATCGGCGGGCCCGGAGACGAGCTCAGTCATTGGGGAGCGTCGCTCCACAGGCCGCCGCGTTCGAGCAGTTGCTCGGTGAGCTGGTCCTCCATCTCCTTGGCCTGCCCGGTGGCCTGGTCCTCCAGGCGCATCGTCTGCTCCACGGCTGCCACCTGCCAATGCGCAAGCTCACGTGCTCGCTCACGGACAATTGACGTCAGCGGCCGACGAGGTACGAGCAGGTAAACGAGATCACATTCCAGGGCATCCGCGGCCCGCCGCAGCGTATCCAGGCGGATCCGGTCCGCAGCTTCGGATTGCTCAAGCCGGGTCACTGCCCCCGCCGTAGTGCCCATGCGGGCAGACAGGGCGGCAGCGCTCATGCCTAGCGCTTCACGGACAGCGCGAACCCAGCCGCGCGGCGGGCGTGGAACCGTCCTGAGCTGCTGCCACTCATCGAAGTGCCCATCCAGCAGCTTCCGGCTGCGAACCGACACCTCATGAGGCACTCTAGGCATGAGCGCGCCACGCTAGTGAGCCACAGTTCACCGTCAGTGTTTCAAGTAGTGCGCTATAGCTCATCATAAGATGAATGTATCACTAACTACAGTGCACCAAAGGCTTGTTCTGCAGTGAGCTAAGACTCACCGCAGAACAAGCGCATGGCAGGATCCCCGCGGTCTTGCTGGCAGTGCAGTTCCAGCCATCCCGGCGGAACCAAGGCGAAGTCCGCGTAGGTGAATGAGTGGCTCCCGTTTGGCTCCCGAGCGGTCATGACGGTCAGAAAAGGGGCTCCGAGCCTCAGCCCGAAACCCCTCTGACCTGCTGTGATGTGGTCGGGGTGGCCGGATTTGAACCGGCGGCCTCTTCGTCCCGAACGAAGCGCGCTGCCAAGCTGCGCCACACCCCGCCGACCGCTAGGGCAGTCTAGCCGATCCTCGGGACCAGCGTGAGCAGCGTGGCCTCGGGACGGCAGGCGAACCTGATCGGGGCCCAGGGGGAGGTGCCGAGGCCGGCCGAGACGTTCAGCCAGGCCGGGCCGTCGGCAGCGGATGGGTAGCGGTTCAGGCCACGGGCGCGGTCGCGGTCGATGCCGCAGTTGGTGACCAGGGTGCCGTAGCCGGGGAGGCAGACCTGACCGCCGTGGGTGTGGCCGGCCAGCAGGAGGTCGTAGCCGTCGTCCACGAACCGGTCCAGGTTGCGTGGTTCGGGCGAGTGCATGACGCCCAGGCGCAGGTCGGCCGCTGCGTCGGCGGGGCCGGCGATCTCGTCGTAGCGGTCCCGCTTGATGTGGGAGTCGTGAATGCCGGCCACGTCGATGTCGAGGTCAGCGGCCTTGAGTCGGCCACGGTGGTTGTTCAGGTCCAGCCAGCCGGCCGCGCGCATGCCTTCGCCCAGTTCTTCGGTGGGCAGGTCGGGGATCTTCTTGCGCTTGTCGGCCGCACTGGTCCGCCACAGGTAGCGGGTGGGGTTCCTGGGCGTCGGGGAGTATATGTCGTTCGAGCCGTAGACGAACGCTCCCGGGCGTTCGAGCAGTGGGCCGAGCGCGTCCAGCAGTGGGCGCACGGCATCGCGGTGGGCGATCGAGTCGCCGGTGTTCACGACCAGGTGGGGATCGAGGGCGTCGAGCGACCTGAGCCAGGACAGCAGGCGGCTGCGGCCGGGAGTGAGGTGCGTGTCCGAGATGTGCAGGAGCCGCAGCGGTGCGGCGTCCGGGGACAGGATCGGCACCGCGAAGGTGCGCAGCGCGAACCAGTTCCGCTCGATCACCGACGCGTAGCCGAATACGGCACCACCGGCCATGACACCGAGCATGAGCGGGTAGCCGAGATGTCGTGATTGCATTCACTCATGGTAGCTACGGCGGCCGTAGCTGCTACCACAGATCACTCGGGCACCCCTGCGGACCAGGCGCCCCGCCGGACTAAGGCGTCGCGAGCAGGCAGGCGGGCGCGGGAGGATGGCGGCTATGGCTGAACTGAAGAACCGGCTCCGCGCCGACCTGGCCGTGTCGATGAAGGCCCGCGACCAGTTGCGCACCAGGACGATCCGGATGGCGCTCGCCTCGGTCACCAACGAGGAGGTGGCGGGCAAGACCGCGCGTGAGCTCAGCGACGACGAGGTGATGGCCGTGCTCGCCAAGGAGGCGAAGAAACGCCGGGACGCCGCCGAGGCGTTCGACGCGGCCGGGCGCGCGGAGCGGGCCGCCGTGGAGCGGGCCGAGGGTGAGGTGCTGGCCACCTACCTCCCCGCGCAACTGTCGGACGAGGAACTCGGCAGCATCGTCGCGGCCGCGATCGCCGAGACGGGCGCCGCGGGCATGTCGGCCATGGGGCAGGTCATGAAGGTGGTCAGGCCGCAGGTGGCGGGCCGCGCCGAGGGGGGCAGGGTGGCGGCCGAGGTACGGCGCAGGCTCGGTCAGGCTTAGCCGGTTCCAGTGGTGCGCGTCGCGTTAGCCGACCACCCTAGCCATCGGCCACCGAGTCGGGGAGCGTCAGTGAGTAGGTGTGGGAGGACCTATGGTCGGTAATGGGCAGATGGGAGAGCGTGGCGGACAGTGCCCGCCGCCACCGCCGCCTCCACCGCCACCACTGCCGGACTTGGACTTGGTCTTGGGCGGGCTCTGCCCGGTGCCCTTGGCGAACAGCGGGCCGTTCGGATCGGGGGCGACGAAGCTGTCCGCCGGACCGAGTGCGGCGTGCAGGAACGTCATCTGCCAGGTGGCGCCGGGCGCGCTGTCGCCAAACATGGACCCCGCACACTCATACCCCGCGAGGTTGTCCCGGTAGCAGCCGTAGGGATACCCCGACATGTATCTCGTCTGGGTAGGACCGCCGACCCACACGTAGCCGGTCAGGGTTGGGGTGTATCCGGCGAACGCCGCCGACGGAGGAGCCGTGGTCGCGCTGCCGGCGGTACCGGTCTTGGCCGCGGCCGGGCGGTTGATGCCCCGGTTGTCCGCGGTCGCTCCGGCCTGCGTGAGCACGCCTTGCAGGATGTAGTTGACCGCGTCCGCGACGCCCTGTGGTACGGCCTGATGGCAGTGGGCGCTCGGCACCGGCAGCTTCTTTCCGGCGTCGGTGGTGATCTTCTCCAGTGCGACCGGCGTGCAGAACTTGCCGCGCGCGGCCATCGTGGCGTAAGCGGCGGCCATCGACAGCGGCGCCACGTTGATCGAGCCGAGCGTGAACGACGGGGTGTCGTCGGCGGGCTGGAGGGAGCTGCCGTGCTTGCCGTAGGGGTGGTCCCAGTCGAACAGTGAAGTACCGTTCCCCCAGGTCATGCCCAGTTTCGATGCGGTCTTCACGACGTTGCACAGGCCGACCTTCTGCTCGAGCGCCGCGTAGAAGGTGTTGACCGAGAACGTGGTGCCCGTGTACAGGGTCTGATTTCCGGCGTCACCGGCGCTCGCGTTGACCACCTTGAAGTTCCCAGCCGACTGGCCGTCACAGTTGTAATAACCTGTGTCGTCGGCGGAGTTGGGCGCCTTCAGGCTGTACCCGAAAGGTATGCCCTGCTCCAGCGCGGTGACCAGGGTGAACAACTTCGAGGATGAGCCGGTCTGCACGCCGATGCCGCCGTCGTACGGGGAGGTCGCGGCGTAGTCGATGGTGGTGTGGCCACGCCCGCTGCCGTACGGGCGGTCCTCGGCGATGGCCCGGATCCGGCCGGTGCCCGGCTGGACGAGCGCCTCGGCGTCGGCGAGCTTGCCAGGGTTATCCGAGCCGCGCGGCGGGAGCACATAGTTGACCGCGTTGTTGGCGGCCCGCTGGTCCGCCTTGTTCAGCGTGGTGTAGATCTTCAGGCCGCCAGTGGCCAGCAGGTGCGCCCGCTGCGTGGGTGTCTTGCCCAGCTGCGGGTCCCGCAGAATGGACTGCACCACGTAGTCGCAGAAGAAGCCCTCGTTCTCCTTGCTGGTGGTGGGGCTGGTGCAGCCGTTCTGCGCGTGCGACGAGTGCAGACCTAGCGGCTTCTTCTCGTCGGTCTTCGCGGTGGCGCTCGAGATCATGTTGAGCTGGGCCATCCGGGCGATGACCGTGTTACGGCGCTCCAGCGACTTGGCCGGGTTCGTGAGGGGGTTGTAGGCGGCCGGGTCCTCCACCATGCCGGCCAGCGTGGCCCCCTGGTCAAGGCTCAGCTTGGCCGCGGTGGTGTCGAAGAACGTCTCGGCCGCGGTCTCCACGCCGACGATGGGGTAGCCGAAGTAGGCGTCGTTCAGGTACCCGGCCAGGATGTCCTCCTTGGACATCTGGTGCTCGGTCGCGATCGCCAGCCGCAGTTCGTGAATCTTCCTGCTCAACGTCTCCGACGTGGCGTTCTCCGCCTCGAGCGGGTTCTTCGCGGTCAGGATCAGCACGTTCTTCACGTACTGCTGGGCGATGGTGGAGCCACCCTGGACCGGCTTGTGCTGCAGGTCGTTCATGACCGCGCGTATCGTGCCGCGGAAGTCGATGGCCCCGTGCAACCAGTACCTGGAGTCCTCGATCGCGATAGCGGCGTTGCGCACGTTGGGTGAGATCTGGTTGTAGCTGACCGGCTGCCGGTCGATCCCGTCGGTGTCGCTCACCGTCTGGATATTGCCGGGCGAGTAGAAGTAAGGCTCGTTCACGTTGTAGAAGTAGGCGATCAGGTGACCCTCGCTGTCCAGGATCTCCGATCGCTGCGGGACCTGGCCCAGAGCCGTCGTGGACAGTGCGTCGAACTTGGTCGCGGCACTCTTCACGGCCAGGCCCACCGAGCCCACGGCGGGTATCGCGAGGCCCGCCACGAGCAGGCCACCCAGCGCGGCAAAGGTGACCAGGCGGCCTACAGACTTGGTTTTACCTAGGTGGTCAGCGTTGAACACGGACCCCAGAGTACGCTAGGCGACCCTCTAAACCGCCCAAATCAACGGGTCGCCCCCCCTCCTGAATACGGAGAGTAACTGGGGCGAGGCGGGAGGTAACTACTCCTGACGATAGACATGGCCCAGAAGGGCTATCTGTGAAATGGGCCCAACGAGGTCTGGCACTGCGGCGCGGACTTCCGTATGTTTCTCTATCACGGCCATCGCAACGACGCCCGCCGACATGCCGTCGGCTTGGGGCCGCAAGTGCACGAAAGCCAGCGTGGGGTACTGCGCGGGCCGTGACAACGAAGGAGTGGGCCACATGTGGATCACGGACTGGACTGCCCGTGCAGCCTGTAAGGGCACAGACCCTGACGAGCTTTTCGTCCAGGGCGCGGCGCAGAACAGGGCCAAGCTGATCTGCCGGGGCTGCCCCGTGCGCACCGAGTGCCTCGCCGACGCGCTGGACAACAGGATCGAGTTCGGCGTCTGGGGCGGGATGACCGAGCGTGAGCGCCGCGCCCTGCTGCGCCGCCGCCCGGACGTGCTGTCCTGGCGTGAACTGCTCGAGCAGGCCCGGAACACGTACGAGGAGCAGGACGCCGAAGAACTGGTGGCCAGCTAGTTAGGCTGTTTCCCGGCCAGGGACATTCCGATTTCCCGGAGACCATCTAGGTCGTGCACGTCCTCGGGGCGGGCGGGAACCTCGGCGACCGGCACCGAGGGGTGCGCGGCCACGAAGTGCTCGGCCAGCCGCCTCTCCCGCGTTCTCAGTTGCATCTGCTCGGCGTGCAGCCGCAGCGCCACCGCGGCCAGCCCGGAGCCAGCGGCGCCGTTCCCGTTCTCCAGGGTCTCGGCGGCGCCCAGGCTGCGGGCCGCCGATAGCCGGGCGGCCCTGGCGTGGTGCACCCGGTTGACGATGAGGCCGGCCAGCGGCATCCGGTCCTGCGACAGTCGCTCCACGAAGTACGACGCCTCGCGCAGCGCGTCCGGCTCGGGTGCCGCGATGACCAGGAACGCCGTGCCGGGGGTCTGCAGCAGCCGGTAGGTGTAGTCGGCCCGCTCCCTAAAGCCCCCGAACATCGTGTCCAGCGCGGTCACGAACGTCTGCACATCCCTGAGCACCTGCGCCCCGAGCACCTTGGTGAGCACCCCGGTGACCAGCGAGAAGCCGGTGTTCAGCACCCGCAGGTAGGCCCGGCCGCCCACCTTGGCCGGACCGGTCAGGATTCGGATCAGCCGGCCGTCCAGGAACCGGCCGAGCCGCTGAGGCGCGTCCAGGAAGTCCAGCGCGCTCCGGCTCGGCGGGGTGTCCACCACGATCAGGTCCCACTCCTCGGCCCGGCGCAACTGGCCCAGCTTCTCCATGGCCATGTACTCCTGCGTCCCGGCGAAGCTGGACGACAGCGACTGGTAGAAGGGGTTGGCCAGGATCTGGCTGGCCCGGTCCGGGTCGGAGTGCGCCTCGACGATCTCGTCGAAGGTGCGCTTCATGTCCAGCATCATGGCGTGCAGGCTGCCGCCCGCCGCCGTGCTGGCGCCCGGCACCGGCCGGGGCGTGTTGTCCAGCGAGGTCAGGCCCATCGACTGGGCCAGCCTGCGGGCCGGGTCCACGGTGAGCACCACGACATGCCTGCCCCGCTCGGCGGCCCGCAGCCCGACCGCGGCGGCCAGCGTGGTCTTGCCCACTCCGCCGGAGCCGCAGCAGACGATCACCCTGGTCCGCGGGTCGTCGGCCAGCCGGTCCACGTCCAGCCACCGGTACCGGTCCGGCCCGGACCCGGCCCCCCGCTTCTCGCTTCCGCTGTCAACGCTCGTCACGTTAGGCCGCCTTCTGTTCGCGCAGCGCCTCGGCCAGCCGGTACAGCCCGGCCAGGTCCATTCCGTCCGGGATCAGCGGCAGGTTGTACCGCGGCTGGCCCGCCGCGGCCAGCCGCTGCCGCTCGGAGCGCTGCAACTCCACCGCGCGGGCGTGCTCGGCCAGGTCGGCGGCCAGGTCCTTGGCCAGCGCCCGGCTGTCGTCAAGCCCGGCCGCCTTCAGGCCCGTGGCCAGCTCGACGGTGTCCAGCGTGCCGTTGATCGCGGCCGTCAGGTCGGACTGGCTGAGCATCGGCGGCCGCATCATGTTGATCATGATTCCGCCGATCTGCAGCCCGCCGTGGGCGGCGTCGCGCAGCTCGGTCACCCCGTCCAGCGTCTCCTGCACCGGCATCTCTTCCAGCACGGTGGCGAAGTGCACCGCGGTCTGGGGGGAGCGGATCACGCTCTGCACGGTGTCCGCGTGCCCGCGGATCGGCCCGACCTTGGCCAGCCCGGACACCTCGGTGGCCACGTTGAGGAAGCGGCCGATCCGGCCGGTGGGCGGCGCGTCCATGACGACCGCGTCGTAGACCGGCTTGCCGCCCTTGCGCCTGCGCACCGCCTCGGCTGCCTTGCCGATGAGCAGCACGTCGCGCAGCCCGGGGGCGAGCGTGGTCACGAAGTCGACGACGCCGAGCTTGTTGAGCGCCTGCCCAGCGTGCCGCAGGTTGTAGAACATGGCCAGGTACTCGAGGAACGCCTCCTCGGGATCCACGGCCAGCGCGTACACGTCGCCGCCCTCGGCCGGCCCGCTGGCCAGGCCCACGGCGACCTTCCGCTCCCCATAAGGCAGCGGCGGGCAGTCGAAAATCTGCGCGATGCCTTGCCGCCCCTCGACCTCCATGAGCAGAACGTTCCGGCCGTTTCTGGCCAGCGCAAGGGCCAGCGCGGCCGCGACGGTCGTCTTCCCGGTTCCACCTTTTCCGGTGACGACGTGCAGCCGCACCCCATCCCAGTCGGTGTCGCGTGCGGTCACGTCTATCGAGGTTATCGCTGCCGGTGGGCTGGTTTCTCCTGATCATCGGGGACGTGCGAGCGGGGACCTGTGACAAGTACAGGCCCCCGCCCCACGATCAGCCGCCCTGAGCCCAGTCCGAGCCGTCCCACAGCCAGGTGTCGCTGCGCCCGCCGTCGAAGCCCACGCCACCGAATATCGCGACGTCGCTGCTGGCCGGATCGTAGGCCACCCCGGCCCACTCACGGGCGGGTGGGTTGGTCGCGGGCGTCTGCTGGGTCCAGTCCGAGCCGTTCCACACCCAGGTGTCATCAAGCAGGACCTTGCCCCCGCCGCTGAACAGCATGATGTCGCCGTCGGCCGCGTCGTAGGCCATCGCCCCGCCGTCCCGCGCGGGCGGGCTCGTCGCGGGCGTCTGCTGCACCCAGTTCGAGCCGTCCCACAGCCACATGTCGCTGAGCATGCGCTGCCGCGCTCCGATTCCCCCGAACAGGACGACATCACCGGTCGCCGGGTCGTAAGTCATCTGCGGGTCCTGCCGGGCGACCGGGTTGGTCGCGGAGGCAGCCCGCGACCAGTCCAAGCCGTTCCACAGCCAGGTGCCCCCCCCGCACGCCGTGGCCGTTGTCGCCGCCGAACATCACGACGTCACCGGTCGCGGCGTCGTAAGCCATCGCCGCCCCCCGCAGAGCGGGCGGCTTGGTCGCCGGATTCTGCTTGACCCAGTCCGAGCCGTTCCACACCCAGGTGACACCTAGCTTCTGGTGATCCGCCCCACCGAACAAGACGAGCTGACCCGAGGTTGCGTCATAGGCCATCTGGGCTCCGGGTTGGGCGGCCGGGCCTGCCGTGCTGGCCTGGACGGCGGAAGCACCCTGCAGGCCGGAACCGGCCAGCAGGGCCACCACCGCGGCGGCCATTCCCAGCGCCCGCCCGCCCCCGCCATACCGCCTGAAGATCGTCACAGTCTCACGTTCATCGGACATGCGCTGCGCCACCATCGTTGGCCCGGCTGGCAGTAAACGATGAATTTGCTTGCCACTAAGACGCTTAGGCCTAGCCAGCGGATGACATTCCGGCCCAACCCAGAGGCGTTCAGGATGACGGCAGCGGCGCCCGATTGACTGCGATCGCCGCCGAGTGCGGTGACTGTGAACCGGCAGGGGGCGGCACGCCGCTCAATCGTTAACTCTGTTCGGCCCGAATGTCACTAGGCTTGGTAGCACAAGGTAAAAGAGCGTCCCAAGACGCTGGAGAAGAGGTGTTCCACGGTGGTCGCAGCGCTCATTGTGATCTTCGTGATCATTATCGCCGGTGGTGCCATTGCGGCCGCCCGCTCGGTGCGAGTGGTCCAGCAGTTCGAGCAGGGCATCGTATTCCGGTTCGGCAAGATCGTGGACCGGCCCGTCGGGCCGGGAATCGCCTGGATCAGGCCGGTCGGCGACCGCATGCAGAAGGTGAACATGCAGATCGTCGCCATGGCCGTGCCCGCCCAGGAGGGCATCACCAGGGACAACGTCAGCGTCCGGGTGGACGCGGTGGTGTACTTCCGGGTGGTCGACCCGATCAAGGCCGTGGTGAACGTGCAGAACTACCTGTTCGCCATCTCGCAGCAGGCCCAGACCTCGCTGCGGTCGATCATCGGCCAGTCCGAGATGGACCAGTTGCTGGCCGAGCGCGACACGGTCAACCGCGAGCTGCGCCGGATCATCGACGAGCCCACCGAGGGGCCGTGGGGCATCAGGGTCGAGCGGGTGGAGATCAAGGACGTCTCGCTGCCCGAGGGCATGAAGCGCTCGATGTCCCGGCAGGCCGAGGCCGAACGTGAGCGCCGGGCCCGCATCATCTCCGCCGACGGCGAGTACCAGGCCTCCAAGCGGCTGGCCGCCGCGGCCAACGTGATGGCCCGCGACCCCGCCGCCCTCCAGTTGAGGCTGCTGCAGACCGTGGTCGAGGTGGCCGCGGAAAAGAACAGCACGCTGGTCATGCCCATCCCGGTCGAGCTGCTGCGGTTCTTCGACAAGAACGCCCCTGCGTCGGGAGAAGTGGGACGCGCGATGCCCGATGACCTGGGCGATGCCGAGGTCGCGGCGGCCGAGGCGGCGATTTCGCCTGCGTCGCCCGCGCCGGCGGTCGGGACCCCGGACATCCCGCCGGTGCCCGAGGTCGAGGCCCCGCCCGAGGTCGCGGACGCGCCCATGCCGCAGGCCGAGGCCGCCGAGCTGAACGGCCCAGGCACCCCCGGCGCCGAGCCGCTGCACAACCCGCACGTCTAAGCAGGCGACGAACAGCGGGGCACCGCTGCGCGGAACCGGGCCGGTTGGCTAGTGTTTCGCCATGCAGAAGTGGGAATACGTAACGGTGCCGCTGCTCGTGCACGCGACCAAGCAGATCCTGGACAACTGGGGCGACGACGGCTGGGAACTGGTCGCCGTCGTGCCCGGCCCCAGCCAGGAGCAGCTCGTGGCCTACCTGAAGCGGCCCAAGGAGTGAGCACGCCGCAGGAGCGGCTCGCCGCGCGCGGCCTGGTCCTCCCGGCGGTGGTGGCGCCGCTCGCGGCTTACGTGCCCGCGGTGCGGACCGGACGCTACGTCTACACGTCTGGCCAGCTCCCGATGGCCGACGGCAAGCTGCTGGCCACTGGCAAGGTCGGCGCCGAGATCAGCCCCGAGGAAGCGGCCGGGCTGGCCGGGGTCTGCGCGCTCAACGCGCTGGCCGCGGTGGCTTCGGTGGCCGGGGGTCTCGGCTCAATCGTCCGCATCGTCAAGATGACCGGCTTCGTGGCCAGCGCGCCGGGTTTTACCGGGCAACCAGGTGTACTGAACGGTGCCAGTGAAATGTTGACCGATGTCCTGGACGAGGCCGGACGGCATGCCAGGAGCGCCGTCGGTGTGGCGGAGTTGCCGCTAGGCGCCCCCGTCGAGATCGAGCTGATCGCCGAGGTTAGCGAATCATAACCACTATGGTTGCCGCAACGTAACCCTAAGAGGGTGTACGTTGCGGCAACCATACCCTTCCCAATGGTCTCGGCCCTTCGTAAGAGGCCTTGACCCCCGGCAAGAGGTCCCGGAAGGCCGCCCAGGGATTCCCGGACGGTCGTTCCCCGGACGGTCGTTCCCCCGGGCTAGGCACAAGGAGGCGCGTCATCGGGCGCACACGAATTAGGTTGCCCGATGGCGTGCACGCCAGGGTCCGCACCGCCGTGGAGACCGGCACGCCGCCGCCCCGGCCGCGCGACTCCGCCACGGTGATGCTGCTGCGCACGCCGGCCGGGGCGGCCACGACCGGCGGCGGGTTCGAGGTCTACATGCTGCGGCGGCGGCAGAGCATGTCGTTCGCGCCGGGGGCTTATGTGTACCCGGGGGGGTCGGTGGACAGCCGGGACGCCGACACCGAGGTGGCCTGGGCCGGGCCGGACGTCACCGAGTGGGCGGGCACGCTCGGCTGCACCCCCGAACTGGCCCGCGGCCTGCTGTGCGCCGCGGTCAGGGAGACGTTCGAGGAATCCGGCGTGCTGCTGGCCGGCACGGCGGCGGATGACCCGGCCGTGCCCGCCGAGGCCGAGCTCGAGCCGGACCGGCTGGCGCTGCTCGACCGCTCGCTGTCGCTGGCCGGGCTGCTGGCCCGCCGCGGCCTGGTGTTGCGGTCCGGCCTGCTCAAGCCGTGGGCCCGGTGGATCACCCCGGAGCTGGAGAGCAGGCGCTACGACACCAGGTTCTTCGCCGCCGTGCTGCCTGACGGGCAGCAGACCTGGGAGATCCGCGAGGAGGCCGACGAGGTGGCCTGGCTGCGGCCGGCCGACGTGCTCGCCGCGGCCAGCCGCGGCGAGGTGGCGCTGATGCCGCCGACCGCGGTCACCCTGGCCGAGATGGCCGGCTGCGACGACGTGGCCGCGGTGCTCGCGGCGCCGCGGCAGATAGCGCCGCTTCGGCCCGAGATCAAGCTGGCGGACGGGCAGGCCTGGCTGCACATGCCACCCGGGCTCGAGTACCCGATATGACCCCGGAACAGGCCATCGACGGTTCCGGCAGCCGCCGGGCCCGGTGCGTGCTGGCGCCCAACCCGTCGCCGATGACGCTGGACGGCACGAACACCTGGGTGATCGCCGAGCCGGGCGGTCCGGCCGCCGTGGTCGTGGACCCGGGGCCGGCGGACGAGGGGCACCTGCGCCGGGTGGCCGCGCTGGCCACCGAGGGCGGCCGCCGGGTCCACCAGATCCTGCTCACCCACGGGCACGGCGACCACAGTGAGGGCGCGGGCCGGCTGGCCGAGCTGACCGGAGCGCCGGTGCGCGCCGCCGACCCCGGCGCTGGCCTGGGCGGCCACCGGCTCGGGCCCGGCGAGGTGGTCACCGGGGCGGGCTGCGACATCGAGGTGGTGGTGACGCCCGGCCACTCGGCCGACTCGGTCAGCTTCCTGATCCCGGCCGACGGCGTGCTGCTCACCGGCGACACCGTGCTCGGCCGCGGCACCACGGTGATCGCCGGCGACGGCCGGCTGAGCGACTACCTGGCCTCGCTCGACCGGCTGCGCGCGCTGGTGGACACCGCCCACCTGACTGCGCTGCTGCCCGGGCACGGGCCGGTGCTGCCCGATCCGGCCGGCACGCTGGACTACTACATCGGGCACCGCCGGGAACGGCTGGCCGAGGTCACCGGGGCGCTGGCGGCCGGCGACCGCACCCCGGCCGAGATCGTGGCCAGGGTCTACGCCGACGTGGACCGCAAGCTCTGGCCGTACGCGCAGTGGTCGGTGCGGGCCCAGCTCGACTACCTCGCCGAGCGCGGCGAACTGCCCCCTGACGTGCGCATGTAACCGGGCCGGTGGCCGTGCACGGTAGGGGCGCAGCCGTTCATTGAGGTAAATCTTTTGCGGTCAGCGAGCCCGGCGCCGCAGCCGGTCCTGGTCCAGCAGCACGACCGACCTGGCCGACAGATGGATCCAGCCCCTGGCCACGAAGTCGGCCAGCGCCTTGTTCACGGTCTCCCTGGAGGCGCCGACGAGCTGGGCCAGTTCCTCCTGGGTGAGGTCGTGGTTCACGTGCAGGCCGTCGGGCAGCTTCTCGCCGAACCGGTCGGCCAGGTCGAGCAACTGCTTGGCCACCCGGCCGGGCACGTCGGTGAAGACCAGGTCGGCCATCACGTCGTTGGCCCGGCGCAGCCGCTGGGCCAGCGCGCGCAGCAGGTGCAGCGCCACCTCGGGCCGGCCGGTCAGCCAGATCAGCAGCTTGTCGTGGGCCAGCGCGGCCAGCTTGGCGTCCGTCACCGCCGCCGCGCTCGACGTGCGCGGCCGCGGGTCGAACAGCGAGAGCTCACCGAACATCTCGCCGGGGCCGATCACGCTGAGCAGGTTTTCCCGGCCGTCCGGTGCGGCCCTGGTGAGCTTGATCTTGCCCTCGACCACTACATAGAGCGAGTCACCCTCGTCACCCTCGGCGAACAACCGTTCGCCGCGGCTGAGCTGGACATCGGTCATCCGCGACCGCAGCGCCCGCGCGCCGTCGTCATCCAGCGCCTCGAACAAGGGTGCTCGGCTCAGCACGCCATCGCGCTCGTCCACCGAAGCCTCCCCGGGCATTTCGTATCCGTAACAGTGTGGCGCATCTATTAGCCCGGGAACGAGGAGGGAATATTCCGCGCCGTGTTCGCGCCCTGGCCGCGCCGTGTTCGTGCCCACTTCGCGCGGCCCGCAAGCATGATCACGACTCGCCCGGCGTCAGGTACCTCACGATATGAGTTCCCGTCATTACACTGCGTAAGCACGGAGTTTATCGAGCGGAGTGTAACGGGCGGGGTGTAATGCGGGGTCGCGTACGGGGACATCGTCCAATCTGGCGCCGGACCGGCTGGGCCCTCGGCACCTGCACGGTGCTGGCCGCGGCCGCCGTGGGCAGTGTGAGCGATCCGGGGGCGGCCAGCGTGTCCGGGCCGCCGCCGGGTGCTGGCGCCGTGTCCGCGGCCGCCGGGCAGGTCAGGAGCCGGGCCGCCCAGCTCAACGCGGCGCGGGTGCAGCTCGCCGTGGCCACCGTCCGGCTGGCCACGCTGCGCAACCAGGCGGAAGTGATCATCGAGCGGTACGACAAGACGATAGTGAGCCTGCACCAGGCCCAGGTCGCCTACCAGGCCGCGCGGCAGCGCCTGACCCGCGCCGCCGGGGCCGAGAGCGCCAGCAGGCGCCAGGTCGGGGCGCTGGCCGCGCAGGACTACGAGGCGGGCGCCGGGGGCAACAGCATCGTCTCGATACTCGGCAACCCGGGCGGGCCGCAGGCCTTCTTCGACGGGGCCGCGGCCGAGCAGCAGATCGGCCAGCAGCGGGACGAGGCGCTGGCGCAGAACCAGGCCAGCCACGTGGTCGCGAATGTGTTCCGCGAGCAGGCCCACCGGGCGCTGGCGCAGGAGCAGGCCGCGGCCAGGGAGGCGGCGCGGCTCAAGACCGCGATCCAGGCCGCGATCGCGCGGCAGCAGGCCGCGGTCGCGGCCATCGCAACCAGCACCAAACGGCTCGAGGCCGAGCTGGGGGCGGCCAAAGCGCACGAGTACGCGCTGCAGCAGGCCCGGCAGGCGGCGCGGCCGGGCGCGGCGGCGCAGCCGCAGGCGCTGGCGGGCGGCCCGGTCAGCCCGGCCCCGGCCGGCGCCGGCGGGTCCGTCTCCGGCTGGCCGTCCAGCTATTCGCTGGCCCAGGGGGCGAGCGTGGCGCAGGGCAACATCGCCGCCGACTGGGCCATGACCCAGATGGGCAAGCCGTACCAGTGGGGCGGCGCCGGGCCGGACACCTACGACTGCTCGGGGCTGACCATGGACGCCTGGGCGCGCGCCGGTGTCACGCTGCTGCACTGGACCGGCTACCAGTGGCCGTCGGGACCGCACATCCCCATCGACCAGCTCCGCCGCGGTGACCTGCTGTTCTTCGCCACCAACACGTCCGACCCCAACACCATCCACCACGTCGGGATCTACATCGGCAACGGCCAGATGGTGGACGCTCCCTACACCGGCGTGGACGTCAGGATCGACAGCATCTATCAGCCAGGCGGCCTCATCGGCGCCACCCGCCCGGCCGGCTGACCGTTCCTTCTGAGCGTTCCTGGCTGAGCCGTTCAGGTGCGCTGCGCGGTGGCCACGACCGTGGCGTAGCCCATGGTGAAGCTGCCACCCACCGCGTCGATGGCGGCCCCGGCGGCCCCCAGTATCGGGCGCAGTTCGCCCGGCGACAGCCGGGTGAGGGTACCGAAAGTCGGTATCTGATCCAGCCACTCGTCCCTGGTGTAGTGCCGCTCCCAGTCGAACCGCCACTGCTCCGGCTCGCCGAACGCCGCCGTCGCCCGCATCGCGCCGGCCGCCTTGCCGCACAGCAGCGAGTAGTCCTCCGGCCCCGGCATCCGCGACTGCGCCTGCTCGAACAGGCCAGGCGGGGGCAGGAACGAGTTCCAGAACAGCGCCACCCGCCCGCCGGGCCGCAGCGCCTGCGCCGCCTTGGCCGCACCCGCCGCCATGTCCACCCAATGCCAGGCCTGGCCCGCGATGACCGCGTCGAACGACCGGCCGGCCGGGTCCCAGTCCTCGAACCTGGCCACCTCGACCGCGATACCGCCGCGCCGCGCCAGCCCGGCCATGCGCTCGTCCGGATCGACGCCGAGCACCCGGCAGCCCGCCGCCTGGAACTGCCGGGCCACGATCCCGGTCCCGCAGCCCACGTCGACCAGGTCGGGGCCGGGGCTGGTGGCCACGATCCGGTCCACCAGGGCCGCGGGATAGCCGGGCCTGGTCCGGTCGTAGCGTTCGGCGTCGGTGCCGAACGACTCGGCCATGTCTCGGTTCTGGTCGGCATCGGCCGAGATACGCGCGCTCCTCGGCGGTAGAGGCTCCGGCGGTTGAGGTTCCGGCGGTAGAGTGGGCATGCGCCCACCATAGTGGGCAAACGCCCACTCTACAAGGAGGGGTAGCACGGTGCCGACGGGGACTGCCCTGCGGGACGCCCGCGCCCAGTTGTTCGACGCCGCCGAGCGCATCCTGCTGCGGGACGGGCCGAACGCGCTGACCAGCCGGGCCGTCACCACCGAGGCGGGCTGCGCCAAGGGGGTGCTGCACCGGCACTTCGCCGACTTCGACGCCTTCCTCACCGAACTCGTGCTCGACCGCATCGCCCGGATCGAGGCCCAGGCCGCCGGCCTGCGTGCGGCGGCGGGCACCGGCACCGTGACCGGCAACCTCACCGAGGCGCTGACCGAGGTATTCGGCACGGTCGCCGTGGCCATCGTCGCCCTCATCACCTTCCGCGACGACCTGCGTGCCCGGCTGCGCCGGACCAGGCCGCACGGCGTTCCGGTCGCATCGGAAGCCACCGCCATGATCGCCTCCTACCTCGCCGCCGAGCAGGAGCTTGGCCGCATCGCCGCCACGGCCGACGTGGACACGCTCACGCTGGCCCTGACCGGGGCCGCGCACCTGCTGTCCGCCGAACGCCACGGCACCCCGCCCGAAGCCGAGGCCGTCCGCAAACTGGTAACCACAGTGCTCGGCGGTGTTCTGCGGGACCCTCCTGAATTGGTTTAATGAACGGCTGCGCCAAGCAGACATCAAGCTCGCCGCGAAAGTCCCTGCTCACGAAGGAGAGACGTGAACGACGCCACCGGGTTCGCTGGCATACCGCCGACCACGCTGGCCGACGTGCTGGGACGCGAGCAGGTCATGGACATCGGGATCCGGCCGCTGTGGAACCCGGTGCCGAGGGTCGCGGGCCCGGGCTTCACCGTGCGCTGCCCGCCGGGCGACAATCTCATGCTGCACGCGGCCATCTACCGGGCCGAGCCGGGCTCGGTCGTCGTCGTGCAGGCCGGTGACGTGGACTACGCCGTGGCCGGCGGGAACGTCTGTGCCGTCGCCCAGCGCCGGGGGATCGCGGCGTTCGTGGTGGACGGGGTGATCCGTGACCTCGCCGAGGTGCGCGAGCTGGGCTTTCCCGTCTTCGCCAGGGGCGTCATCCCGATCCCAGGCACCAAGGCCGCCGTGGCGCCGCTGGGCGGACCGGTGCGCTGCGGCGGGGTGCGGGTGCGGCCGGGCGACGTCGTGGTGGCCGACGAGGAGGGCATCGTGGTCGCGCCGGGCGGCCGCCTCGGCCAGGTGCTCGCCGACGCCCGGGCGATGCTGGCCAAGGAGGCCGGTGAGTCACTCGACGCCTGGGAGAAGGCGCACCACGCCCGCATCGACGCGATCCTGCGCGAGCACGGCTTCGAAGGCTGACCGGGGCTCCGGTTAGTTTCGCCTGCCCGGGCGGTCATGTCAGGGACGGCATCCAGCTACCCAGGAGGAGTGCTCATGAGCACACCAGTCACCCAGCTCGACCAGCGCTACAGCGGCCCGGAGGCGGTGGCCGCCGGATGGGACGAGACCCGCAAGGCGCTGGAGGAGGCCGAACTGTTCTGGATCACCACGGTCCGGGCCGACGGCAGGCCGCACGTCACCCCGCTGGTCGCGGTGTGGCTGGACGGGGCGCTGCACTTCTGCACCGGCGCCGGGGAGCAGAAGTTCCTGAACCTGACCGCCAACCCGCACGTGGCGCTGACCACCGGCTGCAACCGCTGGGACGGCGGGCTCGACGTCGTGGTCGAGGGCCAGGCGGCGCAGGCCACCGACCAGGCCACGCTCACCCGGCTGGCCGAGGCCTGGCGCACCAAGTGGGACGGCCGCTGGCACTTCGAGGCCCACGACGGCGCGTTCCGCGATAGCGACTCCCACGACGGGCGGGCCGAGGTGTTCACGGTGACGCCAACCAAGATCTACGCGCACGCCAAGGGCGAGCCGTTCGGCGCCACCACGCACCGGTTCTGAGGGCTGGGCCGGGGCTGAGTAGGGCCTTGTAGCGGGCCTGGTTCGGGCGCAAACTGACGCTGGCCAGCCGGTGCCCCCGCCGGGTGGTCTCGGATGCGACCGTTCAGTCCTGACTGCCCAGCCTGGAGGACACCGTGCGCCTGCCTTCCCTGTCTTCGTTTTCTCCGTTCCCGCGGTTGCCGGCCCTGCGGCGGCTGCCCGTGCTGGTGGCTGCCCTCGTGATGGTCCTCGCCCTGGGCGGCGCGGTCTGCGCGGTGGCTTCGTCGTCGGCCGGGCGGGCCGGGCCGCGCCTGGTGGCGCCGCCCCATCCGGCCGCGGCCGGATCCCTGGGGACGGCGGGCGCCAGCGAATTCAGCAAGACGGCCAACCCGCTCACCCTGGATCAGCCGGTCCGGGTGCCGCCGGTCAAGCCAGTGGTGGTCACGATCGACGACCACGCCGCCTTCGGCAACGGGCCGCCGCCGAACGTCACGACCGCCAACCTGCCCAGCGGCCACTGGTCCGAGGTGGTGCTCGACATCACCGGCACCGAGTCGGGCACCCAGTACGACCGGCTGTGTGAGATCTTCGACGGGCCCACGCAGATCTTCCTGGGCGTGACGCCGGAGCCGACCTCGGCCGGGATCACCTGGCACATCCAGAAGAACATCACCGGCTACCTGCCGTTGCTGTCCGGCACGCAGACGTTCTCCACCTCCATCGACAACTATCTGTCCACCGCCGACAACGGCATCCCGGTGGTCACCGCCAAGCTGTTGTTCTACCCGGCCGGCCGCGGCTTCTGGGGGACCCAGCCCGCCAGCCTGGGCTCGCCCGCGCTGGCCGGTGACGCGGTCAACGAGACCGGGCCCGCCGCGCCCGCGCAGCACGCCGGGGTGCCGACCGACGTCGTGCCGATTCTGCCCGCGGGCGCGACCAGCACCTTGAACACGATCAACACCGGCCAGACCCTCACGGCCAGCGTCACCCTGCCCACCGACATCACCACCGCCACCCTGGACCTCTATGCGGCCGGCCAGATCGGCGACGAGTTCTGGTGGGGTGAGAATCCGGCCTTCAGGGAGATCGAGGTCACCATCGACGGCCAGCCCGCCGGGGTGGTCTGGCCGTATCCCTACGTCTACACGGGGGGCGTCAACCCGTTGATCTGGCGGCCCATCACCGGCGTTCACACCCTGGACATCCCGTCCTACCGGCTCGACCTGACCCCGTTCGCCGGGATGCTCGGCGGCACCCACACGATCGGCCTCACCGTGGCCAACAACGCCGGCTACTGGCTGGCCGGCGGCAGCCTGCTGCTCGGCACCGACGGCCAGACCACCACCGGCGGCGTGACCAGCGACACGCTCTCCTTCCCCACCACCTCCCGCGTGGTGACCAGGCACGCGCTCGACCGGGCCAGCGAGCCGGTCACCGCCGAGTCCGCCTCGGCCAGCTACCAAATCTCCGGCCAGGTCACCCAGGGCGGCCGCACCTGGACCGACACGCTCGGCCAGCACCTGCAGTACGGAAACGACCAGTCCCTCATCAACCCGAGCTGCGCCACCACGTGCTACCAGTGGGTGCAGGGCGAGGAGACCCAGTCCAGCACCGAGACCGTGTCGGGCCCGGGCACGAACGTGGCCCGCAGCGACCACTCGAACTGGACCATCGACGCACCCAACGGGTACCAGCAGAACAAGACGGGTTCCGCGTTCTTCCTGCCCGCCGCGGTCAGCCAGCAGCTCACCGACGTGGCCAGCCAGCGGGCCGGGTTCTTGCCCACGTACCAGACCAACCTGTCGGAGAGCATCATCGGCTACGGCGCGCTCGATGCGAACGCCACCGGGGCGCCGATCACCGACGGCGACACCACCGGCACCATCACCGCCCAGGCCTCCGGCGGCTGGCCGGGAAGCGGTTACCTGTACGAGCGCACCGTGGTAGCCCGCGGCGGCCGGATCATGCAGGACCTGATCCAGCCGGGCTGCTACGGCCAGGGCTGCCAGCCGGGCTAGGCCTGCGCGTACCCGGCCGCCGCGAGCCCCCGGGGCGACCGCGGCGGCCGGGTCACCGGTGCGCGGGCGGTGCCTAGTGCGCGGTCGCGAGCTCCACGATCCGGACGATGACGCCGATCATGGCCACGGCCAGGTACAGCCGCAGGGCCGACATGCCGATCTTGCGCCCGGCCGACATGACCGGCCGGTCCAGCAGGGTCAGACGCGGCATCCGCCAGCTCGCCCGGCCCGACCTGTCGACTGGCAGCGTCGCCACCGACCGGGCCCGCAGCCGCCTGGTCAGCGCGACACCACCGGTCAGCGCCGACGCCGCGGCGCAGCAGGTCAAGATGACCTCGATTTGCCAGGCCATGATCGCCGGGAACAGCACCGACGCGGTCAGCACCACCGACAAGGTCACCAGGACCGCCACCACCGCCGACGTGAACAGGTTGGTCTTCGGGCCGTTGACCCACGGACCGAGCACCGCCCTGTCGTTGCACAGCAACAGCAGGAAGACCGTGGCCGACGGCAGCAGCACCCCGGCCAGCACCTGCACGCCCTCGGTCAGCAGGCCGAGCGGCGACCCCGGGATGAGCACCACCGTGGCGGCCGTGGCCACCAGGCCCGCGTAGATCGCGTAGAAGCCCTTGGCCCCCTTCACGCCCCGGTGCAGCGAGTGCTTGAGGCCGAACACGTCGCCGATCGCGTAGGCCGTGGACAGCGACACCGCGAACGCGCCGATGACGGACGCGTCCAGCAGGGCGATCGCGAACAGCACCCCGGCCGCCCGGCCCGCGTAGGCGCCGAGCCCGCTGGCCAGCCCGGCCGCGTCGGTGAAGTGACCGAAGCCATGCGTGCCCGCGAACGCGGCGGTGGTCACGCCCATGACCGCGGCGGCGCCGGCCACCACGATGACGATGCCGATCCACAGGTCGGCCTTCTCGTACTTCATGAACCGGGGCGTGATCCGCTTGTCGATCACGTAGCTCTGCTGGAAGAAGAGCTGCCAGGGCGCGACCGTGGTGCCGACGATCCCGATGATCAGCAGCATGACGGCGGAGAGCTGGCCGGTGCCGCCGGGAAGCTGCGGGACCGTGAAACCGTTCGCCATCTGCGAGGCGGCCGGGTGGGCCATGAAGTAGACCGGAATCAGCAGCAGGCTGGCGCCACACAGCAGCATGGCCATCCGCTCGAACCTGCGGAAGCTGCCGGTGAACGCGGAGCCGACGATCACCGCGCCGGCCAGCACCACCGAGACCACCCTGGGCAGGCCCAGATAACCGGCCGCCAGCGTGATCCCGATGAACTCGGTGATGATCGTCAGCGCGTTGAGCACGAACAGGTCGACGACGCTGAACGCGCCCCAGAACCGGCCGAACCGCTCCAGGATCAGCCGCGCGTGCCCGACCCCGGTCACCGAGCCCAGGCGCAGCACCATCTCCTGGTTGACGTACAGCACAGGCACCAGCAGCAGCAGGATCCACAGCAGCCGGGTGCCGTAATCCTGGCCCGCCTGGCCGTAGGTCGCGAACGCCCCGGCGTCGTTGTCGCCGATCATCACGATCAGCCCGGGACCCACGATGGCCAGCAGCGTCTTCATGGTGGCCGGCAGGCCCTGCCTGGGACCGGCGTCGTCCATCCTGATCGTGCCCAGGGCGCCGCGAATGTCGCCGACGTGCTCGGAGTCGAGTACTGCGCTGTGGCGGTCCGCCGTCGTGGTCATGGTGATCCCTCCCTCTGCCCATTCGGGGCGGTCTGGGAGGCACACGGCAGCGGCCCGGGCCGCGCGCAGGGCGCGGCAGGCTGAAGGGTTATCTAGGCGAGGCCGGGACGGCTACCGTGTGCCGGAAGAAAACGAGAACATGCGGGCGCGGGGTCGATGATGACCCGGTCTAGAATCCATGTCTCGCCTCCTCCGGCCAGGGCACACGAGGGTGCCGATCAAACCTACCCTTGGGCCCCCTTTGGGGGCAAAACGCCCGGTTTCGATGGCCGGACCGGTCGATGGCCGGACCGGTCAATGGCCGTGCGCGGCCGCACGTTTGCGGGCGGCCTTGATCTCGGCTTCGGCGTCCGTCTTGGACGCCCAGCCGGTGCCCTCGACCCGTTTGCCCGGTTCCAGTTCCTTGTAGACCTCGAAGAAGTGCTGGATCTCCAGGCGGTCGAACTCCGGGATCTGATGGATATCGCGCAGCTTCTTCTGCCGGGGGTCGGTGGCGGGCACGCACAGGATCTTGTCGTCCGGCCCCATCTCGTCCTTCATCCGGAACATGCCGATCGCCCGGCACTTGATCAGGCAGCCGGGGAACGTAGGCTCCTCCAGCAGCACGAGCGCGTCCAGTGGGTCGCCGTCCTCGGCCAGGGTGTCTTCGATGAACCCGTAGTCGGCCGGGTACCTGGTCGAGGTGAACAGCATCCGGTCCAGCCGGATCCGGCCGGTCTCGTGGTCCATCTCATACTTGTTCCGCTGGCCCTTGGGAATCTCGATGACCACGTCAAAGTCCACGCCTGCAGCCTAGTCGCCGGGCTTGACGATGGTCACCTGGACGATCAAGTGCACGGCCGGGCGTATACAAGAAGCCACATCCCGTGAGGCCGGAATTCGTGACAGGAGCGCCATGGCCAAGCCGTCAGGGGCTGGTGCCAGAACCAGTCGCGCCCGGCGCATGGCGATCGTCGCACTCGCCCTGGTCAACCTGCTCACCCTCGGCGCGGCCTGCGCGCTCGCCGGGCTGCTTCCCGCCCGTCTCGCGCTGTGGAAGGTGCCCAGCGTCGCCGGCCTGCCGGTGACCCGGCCCGGGGCCGTGCTGGGTAGGCCCGGCGCGTCCCGCGCCGGGCCTACCCAGGCCGGGCTGGCCACCCGGCTGTCCGGCTTGCTCTCGGCCGGCCCGCTGGGCTCGCACGTGACCGCGGTGGTGGCCGACCCGGACTCGGGCCGGGTGCTGTTCTCGGCCGACGGCGACTCGCCGTCGGCGCCGGCCTCGACCGCCAAGCTGGCCACCGCGGTGGCGGCGCTCGACAAGCTCGGACCGGGCACGCGCTTCACCACCCGCGCCGTCGAGAGCCCCGCCACCGGCGCCTCCCCGCAGGTCATCCTGGTGGGTGCGGGCGACCCGACGCTGGCCGCTGGCCGGCCTCCGGCCAGTGACTACCCGCGGCCCGCCACGCTGCAGACGCTCGCCGCCGCGGCCGCGCGGGCCCTGCGCGCCAAGCACCAGCCCACCGTCAGGCTGGGTTACGACACTTCGCTGTACCTCGGGCCCGGGCTAGCGCCCGGCTGGCCGCAGAGCTACGTGAGCACCGGCAACGTCACCGACATCACGTCGCTCGAAGTCGATCAGGGCAGGCTGCTGCCTGACGGCCTGCCTCAGGACGCCGACGACCCCGGCAACCTCAACCCGCGTTCGCTCGACCCGGCCGCCGACGCGGCGCAGGCCTTCGCCCGTTACCTCGGCCGCGACGGCATCGGCATCGACGGGCCGCCCAGCCCGGTGACGGCACCCCGCGGGGCGGCCAGGCTCGCGGCCGTGGCCTCGCCACCGCTGGCGGACATGGTCGAGCAGATGCTCACCGAAAGCAACAACGTGATCGCCGAGAACCTGGCCAGGCACGTGGCCATCGCCACCGGGCAGCCCGCCACGTTCAGCGGCGCCGCCCAGGCGGTCACCGACGTGGTGCGCCGGCTGGGGGCGGGCTCCGGCATCCACCTGGTGGACGGCAGCGGGCTCTCCCCGGACGACCGGATCCCGGCAGCCACCCTGGTCCGCCTGGTCAGCCTGGCCGCATCGGCCGCCCATCCCGGGCTGCGGGCCGCCGTCACCGGGCTGCCCGTGGCCGGTTTCTCCGGCACGCTCAGCGCCGGGCAGAGCGTGTTCGGCAACATCGCGGCCGCCGCCCGCGGCGTGGTCAGGGCCAAGACGGGGAATCTGGACACCGTGGTCAGCCTGGCCGGTCTGGTCGATGACCGGAGCGGGGCCGTTCTGGCCTTCGCCTTCATGGCGGACAAGGTTCCGTCGTCCGCTGATTTGCTGCAGGCGGCAGCCGTGATCGACCACCTCGCCGAGACGCTGGCGGGCTGCGGCTGCGGCTAGATCGCCCACCCGCCGGCGCCAGCCTGGGACGTCGGCTGCCGAGCAACCCCCCGATGGACGTACGGTTGGTACATGAGCAGCAGCCCACAGATGATCGATTGGGACGTGGCCATCGCTACCGGAGTGCGGTGGGTTCGCCCCGGACCGCAGGTGGGCATGGCCGAGGCGCGGCGCGCGGTCGCCGAGTTGCGTGATCTGGCCGATGCCGTCCGTGGCCCGGTCCGGGATCTGACCGGGCTGCACAGCCCCGAAATGGCGGGGCAGGTGGCCGTGGTGGACCGGCCCGGCTGGATCCGCGCCAACGTGGACGGGTTCCGCGTGGTGCTCGATCCGCTGGTGACCCGCTTGGCCGAGCGTGGCTCGGTGCCGTCCGGTGGATCGGTCGTCACCGCCGTCGGGTCACGGATGACCGGAATGCAGGCCGGGCTGATCCTGGCCTATCTCGCCAGCCGGGTGCTGGGCCAGTACGAGCTGTTCCTGCCGCCCGACTCCAGTGGCGGCGGGCCCGCCCCGGCCGGCCGGCTCACCCTGGTCGCACCCAATATCGTCATGGTGGAGCGCGAACTCGGCGTGGACCAGCACGACTTCAGGCGCTGGGTCTGCCTGCACGAGGAGACGCACCGCACCCAGTTCACCGCCGTGCCGTGGCTGCGTGGCTACGTCCAGGACCAGATGACCGAGTTCCTGCTGGCCTCCGACCTGGACCCGGCGGCGATACTCAAGCGCATCAGGTCGGCGGCCGACGCCGTGGCCGGCGCGGTCCGCGGCGCCGACGACAGCGAGAGTCTCATCGAGGCCATCCAGACGCCGCAGCAGCGGGAGATCCTGGACCGGCTGACCGCCGTGATGACGCTGGTGGAGGGGCACGGCGACTACGTCATGGACGCCGTGGGACCCCAGGTGGTGCCCTCGGTCGCGCAGATCAGGGAGCGGTTCAACTCCCGGCGCGGATCGGCGGGCCGGATGGAGCGGGCCATCAGGCGGATCCTGGGGATCGACCTGAAGATGAAGCAGTACGCCCAGGGGTCGCGGTTCGTCACCGCGGTCGTCGAGCAGGCGGGCATGGACGTCTTCAACCGGATCTGGACCTCCCCGGACACGCTGCCGACCAGGGACGAGCTCAGCAACCCGCCGGCCTGGCTGGACCGGGTGGGTGGCGGCGCCCCCGGCGCCAACGGCTCCGGCCCGGACGACGCGGGCACCGACGAGGCCGGGGACTGGTACGGCCGCAGGGCCGCCGGCGAAGGCTAGATCCCGCATGGGCGGCCCGCACCCGGCCGTCGCGCAGCTCCGCACCGCCGTGCGGCGGTGCCTGGCCGACCTGGAGCCGGGCGAGCTCGTACTGGCCGCGTGCTCAGGCGGCGCCGATTCCCTGGCGCTGGCCGCCGCGCTGGCCTTCGTGGCGCCGCGGGCCGGACTGCGGGCCGGCGCCGTCACGGTGGACCACGGGTTGCAGCCGGGCTCGGCCGCGCAGGCCGCGCGGGCGGCGGCGCAGCTCACCGGGCTCGGCCTGGCCCCGGTGGAGCTGATCGCGGTCACCGTCGGCGCCACGGGCGGCCCGGAGGCGGCGGCCAGGGACGCCAGGTACCTGGCGCTCGACCAGGTCGGTGCGAAGACCGGAGCCGCTGCCATCCTGCTCGGTCACACCCTGGACGACCAGGCCGAGACGGTGCTGCTCGGGCTGGCCAGGGGGTCAGGCGGCCGGTCGCTGGCCGGCATGCCCGAGCGCACCGGCCGGTACCGGCGGCCGCTGCTCGGTGTCGGCCGGGAGCAGACGAGAGCCGCCTGCGCGGCGCTGCGCCTCGACGTCTGGGACGACCCGCAGAACGCCGACCCGCGCTACGCCAGGGCCAGGGTCCGCCACCAGGCGCTGCCCGCGCTCGAGGCCTCGCTTGGCCCCGGCATCGCGGCTGCCCTGGTGCGCACCGCCCGCCAGCTCCGCGCCGACGCGGACGCGCTGGACCAACTCGCCGCCGACGCCGCAGGCCGGCTCGTTGATCCCGGTCCCACGGTGGACGTGGCCGCGCTGACCGCGCTGCCCGCGGCGCTGCGGACGCGGGTGCTCCGCGCCGCGGCCGTCACGGCGGGGTGCCGGCCGGGCGCGCTGGCTGCCACCCATATCGACGGGCTCGACGAGCTGCTCACCGGCTGGCACGGGCAGCGCGGGGTAGACCTGCCCGGCGGGATCCGCGGGGTACGCCGGTGTGGGAAGCTGCGGTTCATCGCCAGCCGCCCGGCCGGGGATTAGCCGCCCGCCGGGCGGGCGCCACCGGGCACGTCGGCGGACCGAGACAGGCCCCGAGTGCATGGGAGGGCGCGGATGGACGCGAGCGACATGGGAGCAGACCTCAAGGAGGTGCTGATCAGCCCCGAGCAGTTGCGGGTGCGGATCGGCGAGCTGGCCGCCCGGATCGACGCGGATTACGTCGGCCGCGAACTGCTGCTCGTCGGGGTGCTCAAGGGCGCGGTCATGGTCCTGGCCGACCTGGCCCGCGCGATGCACCTGCCCGTCCAGATGGACTGGATGGCTATTTCTTCCTACGGCTCGGGCACGAAATCGTCCGGCGTGGTCCGAATCCTCAAGGATCTCGACACCGACATCACCGGCCGGCACGTGCTCGTGGTGGAGGACATCATCGACTCCGGCCTGACGTTGTCCTGGCTGGTGGGAAACCTGCGTTCACGCGGGCCCGCCTCGGTCGAGGTGTGCGTGATGCTCCGCAAGCCCGCGGCGGCCCGGATGGATGTCGACGTCAAGTACACCGGCTTCGAGATCGCCGACGAGTTCGTTATCGGATACGGGCTCGACTACGCCGAAAAGTTCAGGAACCTTCCGTTTATCGGCACGCTCGCCCCGCACGTCTACGGTGGCGCGGGGAACACTTCAAGCGATGACAAACGTTGAGTTTCCAGGAAGTGGTCGCCAGCCATCGGCCGGGCGGCCACTCCTGGTTGGCACAGTCCTCGGTGAGGGTGGTCAGGAGCGCGGTGTACTGTCGAGTATTGCGCATCGCTGCCGGAACGAGAGGGAAGTCGGGCATGGTGCGGACGCAAGGTAGCCCCGTCTGGAGCAGGCGGGGCATGACGCTGGTCGGGAGGGTTCGACCCCGGTCACACGAGGTGGGCAGGGTCATTCGCCGATGGATCTGAAGCGAAACTTCCGGCCGTTGCTGGGTATTCTCATCGCCCTGTTCATAGTGGTGCTGGTGTTTGAGTACGCCAGCGGCGGCAGCACGTACAAGCAGGTCCCCACCTCGCAGGTGGTGTGGCAGATCGAGCACGGCCAGGTCGCCACGGCTCAGTTGCTCGACAAGAACAATTCCGTCGAGATCACCACGAACAGCGGCACCAAGCTGACCACCTCCTGGGTGGGTAACCAGGGTCAGCAGCTTCAGCAGGAACTGCAGAAGCTGTACGACCAGGGCAAGCTGCACGGCGGCTACACGGTGCAGGGCGCCGGCGGGTCGGCCTGGCTGGCGCTCATCGAGAACTTGTTCCCCTGGCTGCTGGTCATCGGGTTCTTCCTGCTGATCATGAACCAGATGCAGGGCGGCGGTTCGCGGGTGATGAACTTCGGCAAGTCCAAGGCCAAGCTGATCACCAAGGACACTCCCAAGACCACGTTCGCCGACGTGGCCGGGGCCGATGAGCCCATCGAGGAGCTTCAGGAGATCAAGGAGTTCCTGCAGAACCCGGCCAAGTTCCAGGCGATCGGCGCGAAGATTCCCAAGGGTGTGCTGCTCTACGGGCCGCCAGGCACCGGGAAGACCCTGCTGGCCCGGGCCGTGGCGGGCGAGGCCGGCGTGCCGTTCTACTCGATCTCCGGCTCGGACTTCGTGGAGATGTTCGTCGGTGTCGGCGCCTCCCGGGTGCGCGACCTGTTCGAGCAGGCCAAGGCGAACGCGCCTGCCATCGTCTTCGTGGACGAGATCGACGCGGTCGGCCGCCATCGCGGGGCCGGCCTGGGCGGCGGCCACGACGAGCGGGAGCAGACGCTCAACCAGATGCTGGTCGAGCTGGACGGCTTCGACACCAAGGGCGGGGTCATCGTGATCGCCGCCACCAACCGGCCGGACATCCTGGACCCGGCGTTGCTGCGCCCGGGCCGCTTCGACCGCCAGATCATGGTGCCGCAGCCGGACCTGAACGGCCGCAAGGGCATCTTGCGAGTGCACGCGCGCGGCAAGCCGTTCGGGCCCGACGTAGAGCTCGACGTGATCGCCGCCCGGACGCCCGGCTTCACGGGCGCCGACCTGGCCAACGTGATCAATGAGGGCGCGTTGCTCACCGCGCGCGGCAACGGCACCCAGATCGCCATGGCCTCGCTCGAAGAGGCCATCGACCGGGTGATGGCCGGGCCCGAGCGCAAGAGTGCCATCCTGTCCGAGAAGGAGCGCAAGCTCATCGCCTACCACGAGGGCGGCCACGCCCTGGTCGGGCACGCGCTGCCGAACGCGGACCCGGTGCACAAGATCACGATCATCCCGCGCGGCCGGGCGCTCGGCTACACCGTGTCCGCGCCGACCGAGGACAAGTTCCTGATCAGCCGGGCCGAGATGATGGACCAGCTCGCCATGCTGCTAGGCGGCCGGACGGCCGAGGAACTGATCTTCCACGAGCCGACCACCGGGGCGGCGAACGACATCGAGAAGGCCACCCAGATCGCCAGGGGCATGGTCACCGAGTACGGGATGAGCGAGCGGCTCGGTGCGCGCAAGTTCGGCACCTCGGACGGCGAGCCCTTCCTCGGCCGGGACATGGGGCATGGCCGGGATTACTCCGAAGAGATCGCGTCGGCGATCGACGACGAGGTGCGCAGGCTCATCGAGTCGGCGCACGACGAAGCCTGGGAGATCCTGGTTCAGTACCGCGACGTGCTCGACTCGCTGGTGCTCGAGCTTATGGAGAAGGAAACGCTGTCCAGGAAGGCCGTGCTCAAGGTCTTCGAGTCCGTGCAGAAGCGGGCCATCCGCGACACCTACACCGGGTACGGCAAGCGTGTTCCCTCCGACCGGCCGCCGGTGCTCACCCAGAAGGAGATGGCACTGACCGCCGCCAGCGACAAGGACGGCAAGGTCCTAGGGGCAGGGGCCAACGGGCAGTCAAGCCCAGGCGTGGCCCTGCCGGGGACCGGGCCGGACGATCCGCCGGGCAGCGAGGACCGGTGACACCCGCCTCCGGCGGGCCCGCGGGCAAGAACGCGGCCCCGCCGGATGGGCTGGCCACTACCGCGGGCGAGGTCGATCTTCCGCGCATCGAGCGTGCGGTCCGCGAGATCCTGCTGGCGATCGGGGACGATCCGGACCGCGACGGGCTGCGGCAGACACCCGCCCGGGTCGCGCGCAGCTACGCCGAGCAGTTCGCCGGCCTGCGGCTCGCGCCCGGGGACGTGCTCACCACCGTATTCGACGCCGACCACGACGAGATGGTGCTGGTACGCGATATCGAGGTGTACAGCACGTGCGAGCATCACCTCGTGCCGTTCTTCGGATTCGCACATATCGGATATATCCCGAATGAAAAAGGTCAGATCACCGGCCTTTCCAAGCTGGCCAGGCTGATCGACGTATATGCTCGGCGACCGCAGGTCCAGGAGCGCATGACCAGTCAGGTCGCGGACGCTTTGATGGACACCCTCGAACCGCGAGGGGTTATCGTGGTGGTTGAGGCGGAACACCTGTGCATGACCATGCGAGGGGTCCGCAAGCCCGGTGCCAAGACCCTCACATCCGCGGTCCGCGGCATCTTCCGGGATTCCGACCGGACCAGGGCCGAGGCGATGAGCCTGCTGTTCGGCCGCCGGTAGCACGGCCGTCCGTTGCTGCCCACCCGTAGATGCCCACCTGTAGGTACTCTGCGGAGGAGCGCGGAATTTGGTGAATTCGAAGGACTATTGTCACCGTTTCCCGGCGCATCGTTCACTGGTCACGGTGCATTCTGGTACGGACAGGAATGACCGCGGACAAGCCGCGCACCCGGTAGCCGCCCGCTACCCTGACAGCCACTGATCCGGGGCCTGACGGATACCACCGACATGAACGAAAACGACTCAGCCGAATCCAGCGCGCCTTCAGCGGGCACGGCCCTGCCCACCTCTTCGGGCCCACTTCAGGCTGTCGCACCCCGCGTCGCCGAGCGGGCCCGCCCGCCCGCGGACGCGCCGCCGCCACCCCCCGAGCGCAGGACCCTGAGCCGGGCCGTACCGAGAATCGCCGGCCTGTTCTGCCTGCTCATCGGGCTGAGCGACATCCTGTCGGTCATCATCCCGGCCTGGCACGAGCGGCTGCAGCGGATACACCGGTTCGCCGGCATGGTCCCGGGCACCGAGATCGCCGTGGACAGCACCGCCATCGCCATCACCGGCCTGATGCTGCTGATGCTGTCGCACGGGATGCGGCGCAGGAAGCGCCGCGCCTGGCAGGCGGTCATCTCCCTGCTGGCCTTCAACATCGTCATCCACCTGGTGCACGGCCTGCACGTCGTGCTCGCCGCGGTCTCGCTGGCCGCGCTGGGAACGCTGCTCTACTACAGCGATCACTTCTACGCCCGGGGCGACCCGCGGACCCGGTGGCGGGCGCTGTACGTCTTCGGCTGGCTGGTCGTCGCCGACGTGGCCATCGGCCTGGGCTACATCCTGCTCGCCCGCGGCCTGGCCAGCGATTATTCGTTCCCGCAGCGCCTTCAGCATGTGCTGTACGGTCTGGTCGGCTTCTCCGGCCCGGTGCAGTTCGCGCCGGAGAGCCGCAGCGACGTGTTCAACCTGCTGACCAGCGGCCTGGGTCTGGTCACCCTGGTCATCACCATCTACCTGTTCCTGCGCCCGGCCGAACCCAAGGCCAGGCTGAGCGCTCAGGACGCGGTGAGGATCAAGGAACTGCTGGCCAGGTACGGCGAGCGTGACTCGCTCGGCTACTTCGCCCTGCGCCACGACAAGAACGTGGTCTGGTCGCCGACCGGAAAGTCCTGCATCGGCTACCGGGTGGTGTCCGGCGTCATGCTGGCCAGCGCCGATCCGCTCGGCGACCCCGAGGCGTGGCCCGGGGCCATCGCCGTCTTCCTGGACGAGGCGGCGAGCCACGCCTGGGTTCCCGCCGTCATGGGCTGCAGCGAGCTCGGCGCCGAGGTCTGGTGCCGCGAGGGCGACCTGACCGCGCTGGAACTCGGCGACGAGGCCATCGTCAACGTGGCCGACTTCAGCCTGTCAGGCCGGGCCATGCGCAACGTGCGCCAGATGGTGACGCGGGTGGCCAGGCACGGCTATGTGGCCGAGGTCAGGCGGATCTCCGACGTGCCGCGCGAGGAGATCGAGCAGATCGTCCGGCAGGCCGACTCCTGGCGGGGCAGCCCGACCGAGCGCGGGTTCTCCATGGCTCTCGGCCGCGTCGGCGGGCCCGGCGACGACGACTGCGTGGTCGCCACGGCCACCGAGGACGGCGTGCTGCGGGCGCTGCTGCACTTCGTCCCGTGGGGCGGCGACGGGCTGTCACTCGACCTCATGCGCCGCGACCGGGCCTCCCAGCCCGGGCTCAACGACTTCCTCATCGTCGAGGCGGTCAAGGCCGCCCCGGCGCTCGGTGTCAAGCGGCTGTCGCTCAACTTCGCGGTGTTCAGGTCGGCACTCGAACGCGGTGAGCGGATCGGGGCTGGGCCGGTGCTGCGGGCCTGGCGCTCGATGCTGGTATTCGCCTCCAAGTGGTTCCAGATCGAGTCGCTGTACAGGTTCAACAGCAAGTTCCAGCCCGACTGGGAACCACGGTTCTTCGTGTTCCCCGGCACCAGGGACGCGCCGCGAATCGCGCTGGCCGCCCTCGAGGCCGAGGCGTTCCTGGTCTGGCCCCGGCTGGAACTGCGCAGGTTGGCCCGCAAGCTCGGTCTCGGCAAGGCCAGGCGCCGGCTGCTGCGGTTGCTCCGTCTTGACCGGGCCGGCCGCCCGGCCTAGCCTGCCCGTCCGCCGCATAGGGTGACGGGATGGGTGGTGAACTCGGGCCCGGACCTGACCAGGGTTCCGGCGTGCTGCCCGGCCTGGCCGGGCCGGGCCGTTGCCTGGTCATGGGTGTGGTGAACGTCACGCCGGACTCGTTCTCCGACGGCGGCGCCTGGTACGGCACCGAGCCCGCGGTCCGCCACGGGCTCGACCTCGCCGCCCAGGGCGCCGACCTGGTCGACGTGGGCGGCGAGTCCACCCGTCCCGGCGCCCAGCGGGTGTCGGAGGCGGAGGAGTTGCGGCGGGTGATCCCGGTCATCGGCGCGCTCGCGGCGGCCGGCGTCAGGGTGAGCGTGGACACCATGCGGGCCCGGGTCGCCGAGGCCGCCGTGGAAGCGGGCGCCTGCCTGGTCAACGACGTGAGCGGCGGGCTCGCCGACCCGCAGATGCCTCGGATCGTGGCCAAGGCAGGCGCGTCTTACGTGGTCATGCACTGGCGCGGCCACAGCCACGACATGATGCAGCGCGCGGTCTACCAGGACGTGGTGGCCGAGGTCGTCGCCGAGTTGCGGCTCCGCGTCGACACGGTGATCGGGGAGGGCCTGGACCCGGGCCGTATCGTGCTCGACCCCGGCCTCGGGTTCGCCAAGCGGCCCGCGCATAACTGGGAACTGCTCACCCGGTTGCCTGAGATCGCCGCGCTGGGCGGGGGTGGCCCCGCGTTTCCCGTCCTCATCGGCGCCTCCCGCAAGAGTTTCCTGGGCAAGCTGCTGGCCGGTCCCGACGGCACCCCGCGCCCGTTCACCGGCTGCGACGGCGCCACCGTGGGGGTGACCGCGCTCGCCGCCGCGAACGGGGCCTGGGCGGTGCGGGTGCACGAGGTCCCGCCGAACGTGGACGCGGTCAAGGTCGGCACGGCCTGGCGGGCCGCGGCCCTCGGCGCGACGGGGCCGGGAGGCGGCGCGTGAGCCTGGACCGGATAGCCCTGGACCGGATAGCACTGGACCGGATAGCCCTGGACCGGATAGCACTGCGGGGCCTGCGCGTCCGCGGCCGCCACGGCGTCTACGAGCATGAGCGCCGGGACGGCCAGGAGTTCGTGGTCGACGCCGTGCTCGGTCTCGACACCCGGCCGGCCGCCGCCGGCGACGACCTGGCCCGTACCGTCGACTACGGCGCCCTGGCCGATCGGCTGGCCGCGGTCGTGAGCGGCGAACCGGTGCGGCTGATCGAGACGCTGGCCGAGCGGCTGGCCCTGACCTGCCTGGCCGAGCCCGCGGTGCAGGAGGTGGAGATCACCGTGCACAAGCCGCAGGCGCCGCTGGCCCAGCCGGTCCAGGACGTCACTGTGACGATTGCGCGGAGGCGAGCATGAGCCCACCCGGCCCGCGGCCGGCCCGGCGCCGTGTGGTCCTGGCGCTTGGCAGCAACCTCGGCGACCGGCTGGCGAACCTGCAGGGGGCGGTCGACGCGCTGGCCGGCACACCAGGGCTCGACGTCGTCGCCGTGTCCCCGGTGTACGAGACCGCGCCAGTGGGGGGGCCGGAGCAGCCGGACTACCTGAATGCGGTGCTGGCGGCCGACACCGACCTGCCCCGCCGTGCGATCCTGGACCGCGCGCACAGCATCGAGCAGGCGTGCGCGCGCGTGCGGGACGAGCGCTGGGGGCCGCGCACGCTCGACGTGGACGTGATCGTGTACGGCGGCGACATCAGCGACGATCCCGAGCTCACGCTGCCCCACCCGCGGGCGCACGAGCGCGCCTTCGTGCTGGCGCCCTGGCATGACATCGACCCCGGCGCCGTCGTCCCTGGCCGCGGCCGGATCGCCGATCTGCTCGCCGCGTCGGGCCCGGACGGTGTCCGCCGGGCCAGCGGCCGCGAGCTCAAGTGGCCGGCATGACCCCGACCCGGGTCAGGTATCTGGTCACGGTCGCCGTGGTGTGCGCCGCGGCCGCGTGGCTGCTGCTCCTGCACCTCTATGCTTCCCTGCCGCCGCTGCCCTGGACGCCGGTGCTGACCCTGCTGTTGCTCGCGGTGATCGAGGCCAGGGCCGGGTACCTGATCAAGGGCAGGATCTCGGGCCAACGCCGGCCAGCAGCCGACGATCTCCCCCGCTGGTGGGCCAGGCCCAGGCCGCTGCATCCGATAGCGATCGCGCGCACCGCGGCCATCGCCAAGGCCAGCGCACTCGCCGCCGCGGTGATTGGCGGCATCGCCGCCGGGTTCGTGCTCGACCTGATCCGCTCGCTGGGCCAGCCGACTCCCCGCCAGGACACGTTCACCGCGGTCGGCATCCTGGCCTGCTCGGTGATCCTCGCGACGGCCGCCGTTTACCTGGAAAGATCGTGCCGGGTGCCGCCGAGCGGAGAACTGGAACCAGATGAGTCCTGACGCGCCACCGGGCGAGGCAACACCTTCTCGGCCGGAAAGACAACCTGCGGCGGCCGCTGGGCCGCAAACACAGCCTACGGTGGCTGCTGGGCCGGAAGGCCAGGCTGCGGCGGCGCAGGCCAGGCCGCACCCGGCTAGGCTGACCGTCGGCGTGGTCGGCGCCGGCCGGGTGGGCACGGCCTTGGGCGCCGCGCTGGCCCGCGCTGGCCACCACGTGGTGGCCGCCTCCGGGGTCTCCGAGGCGTCCCGCGAGCGGGCCCGCAGGTACCTGCCCGGCGTGCCGCTCACCGAGCCACCCGACGCGGTGGCCCGGGCCGAGCTGGTTCTGCTCACCGTGCCCGACGACGCACTGCCCGGCCTGGTCGCCGGTCTGGCCGCCACCGGGGCCGAGCTGGCCGGCCGCCTGCTCGTGCACACCAGCGGCCGGTACGGCACCGGGGTGCTGCGGCCCGCCGCCGAGCGCGGCGCGCTGCCGCTCGCCCTGCACCCGGTGATGACCTTCACCGGCCGCCCCGACGACATCGACCGGCTGGCCGGCATCTCGTTCGGCGTGACCGCGCCTGACCAGCTGCGGCCGGCCGCCGAGGCGCTGGTGATCGAGATGGGCGGTGAGCCCGTGTTCATCCGCGAGGAGGACCGCGGGCTCTACCACGCCGCGCTGGCCAGCGCCGCCAATCATCTGGTCGGCCTGGTCGCCGAGGCCTCGGACCTGCTCCGCGCGGCCGGCGCCGCCAACCCGGGCCGGATGCTGGGCCCGCTGCTGTTCGCCGCGCTCGACAACGCGCTGCGGCTGGGCGACGCCGGGCTCACCGGGCCGGTCGCCCGCGCCGACGTCGACACGCTGGCCAGGCACGTGGAGGTGCTGGGCGACGCCTCACCGCGCGCGCTCGGCGCGTACCTGGCGCTGGCCAGGCTGATCGCCAGCCGGTCCCTGGACGCGGGCCTGCTCACCCAGGCCGACGCCCAGCGGGTGCTTGACGCGCTCGGCGGCCCGCAGGACGGCGGGCCGCAGGACGGCGGGCCGCCGCCGTGACCCCGCTGCTGGCCAGCACCAGGGCCGAACTGGCCGCCGTCAGGGCCGGCCTGCGCGCACCGGTGGTGCTTGTCCCCACCATGGGCGCGCTGCACCACGGGCACGCTGAGCTGCTGCGGCGGGCCGTAGGACTGGCCGGCCCGGATGGCAGCGTGGTGGTGTCGATCTTCGTGAACCCACTCCAGTTCGGGCCGAACGAGGACTTCGAGCGCTACCCGCGCACGCTGGCCGCCGACCTGGAGACCTGCGGGAAGGAAGGCGTGACGGCGGTGTTCGCGCCCGCTAGGCGCGACATGTACCCGGCCAGCCCGCTGGTCACCGTGGACCCGGGCCCGGCCGGCCAGGTGCTCGAAGGCGAGTTCAGGCCCGGCTTCTTCGGCGGCGTGCTGACCGTCGTGCTGAAGCTGTTCATGCTGGTCCGGCCGGACGTCGCGGTTTTCGGTGCGAAGGACGCCCAGCAACTGGCGCTGATCAGGCGGATGGTGGCCGACCTGGACGTCGGTGTGAGGATCGAGTCGGTGCCCATCGTGCGTGATCCCGACGGGCTGGCCACCTCCAGCCGCAACGCCTATCTGTCCGGGCCTGAGCGGGCGACCGCGCTGGCCCTGCCCGCGGCCATGACCGCGGGCAGGGACGCGGCCGTCAGCGGCCCGACGGCGGTGCTGAGAGCCGCGCGGCGGGTGCTCGAACGGGGCGCGCCGGGCGGAGCGGGCGAGCCGGGCGCCCCCGGGCTGAGCGTGGACTACCTCGGCCTGGTGCACCCGGAGACCTTCCAGCCGGTGGGCGAGGAGCACACCGGGCCGGCCGTGCTGGCCGCGGCCGCCCGGGTGGGCCGTACCCGGCTGATTGATAACGTGCCGCTGACCTTCGGCGGCGAAGGCTGATGCCGGCCTCGGCGCGGCTCCCCGCCCCCACCCGCCTCCCCGTCCCCCACACCGGCGACTGACCTGTATGGGAGTGTCATGCTTCTCACCATCGACGTCGGGAACACCAACACCGTGCTCGGCATGTTCGAGGGCAGTGAGGTGGTCGAGGACTGGCGGATCGCCACCGTGCCCGACCGCACCGCGGACGAGATCGCCGTGGTCCTGCAGGGCCTGCTCGGCCAGAGCCCGCTGATCAAGGACGCGGACGTCAGCGGCATCGCGCTGTGCTCCACCGTCCCCTCGGTGCTGCACGAGATGCGGGAGATGTGCCGGCGCTACTACGGGGACGTCAATACGGTGATCGTCGAGCCCGGCGTCAAGACCGGCGTGCCGGTCCGGGTGGACAACCCCAAGGAGGTCGGCAGCGACCGGATCATGAACGCGCTCGCGGCCGTGCACCTGTACGGCGGGCCCGCGATCGTGGTCGACTTCGGCACGTCCACGAACTTCGACGTGATCAGCGCCAACGGCGAGTTCGTCGGCGGTGCGCTCGCGCCCGGTATCGAGATCTCCGTCGACGCCCTGTCCCGGCGCGCTGCCCAGCTGCTCAAGGTGGAGCTGGCCAGGCCGCACCGCGTCATCGGCCGCAACACCGTGGAGTCGCTCCAGTCCGGCATCATCTACGGTTTCGCGGGCCAGGTGGAGGGGATCGTGAACCGGATCGTGAACGAGCTGGCCCCCGGCAGCCCGGACTCGGTGACCGTGATCGCCACCGGCGGGCTGGCCCCGCTGCTGCTGGATGAGGTCAGTGTCGTGGACGCCTACGAACCGTGGCTGACCCTGACCGGGCTCCGGCTCGTCTACGAGCGGAACACCGAGGATTCTTAGCGGTTTCCGGCCTAGCTGTCCGGCCCGGAACCCGGCTGCCGCGACCCTGGGTGACCGGTAACCTCTGGCAGGTGACGGAAGAAACTGACCTGCCCGAGCAGACGCGGGTGCGCTTGGCCAAGCGCGACCGGCTTCTCGCTGCGGGGACCGACCCCTACCCGGCCGGCTTCCCCCGTACCCACACGATCGACGAACTGCGCCGGAAGTACGCGGATCTGGGTCCTGGCGAGGCGACCGGCGACCGGGTGGGGGTGGTCGGCCGGGTGATGCTGTCCCGGCCGGGCGGCAAGCTCAGCTTCGCACGCGTCAGGGACGGCACCGGCGACATCCAGATCATGATCTCGCTGGACCGGTCCGGTCAGGACGCGCTGGACGCCTGGAAGCACGACGTGGACCTCGGCGACCACGTGGGCGTGGCGGGCGAGGTCATCACCTCACGCCGGGGTGAGCTCTCGGTGCTCGCCGACCGGTTCGTGATCACCGCCAAGAGCCTGCGCCCGCTGCCGGAGAAGCACCACGGCCTGAGCGACGCCGAGTCGCGGGTCAGGCAGCGCTACGTGGATCTGATCGTCAACCCGGAGACCAGGCGCGCGGCGGAGCTGCGCAGCCGGGTGCTGCGCTCGCTGCGCGAGGACCTGCACGGGCGCGGCTTCGTCGAGGCCGAGACGCCGATCCTGCAGCCCGTGCACGGTGGCGCCAATGCGCAGCCGTTCATTACCCATCACAATGCGCAGGACCGGGACGTCTATCTGCGGATCGCGCTGGAGCTGTACCTCAAGCGGCTGGTCGTCGGCGGCATCGAGAAGGTCTTCGAGATCAGCAAGAACTTCCGCAACGAGGGCATGGACGGCACCCACTCGCCCGAGTTCACCATGCTCGAGGCCTACGAGGCGTACGGCGACTACGACACGATCGGCACCCTGACCAGGGAACTTATTCAGCGCGCCGCCCGTGAGGGGCTCGGCTCGACGGTGCTGCGGCGAGTGCAGAGGGATGGGGAGGTGGGCGGGGGCAACGAGTACGACATCGGCGGCGAGTGGGCGTCCAAGACGGTGCACGGGGCGATCTCCGAGGCGCTCGGCGAGGAGATCACCCCCGGCACCAGCGAGGAGGACCTGCGCAAGCTGTGCGCCCGCGCGGGGGTGCCCGCCGACCCGGCCTGGAACGCCGGGCAGGTGGTGCTGGAGATGTACGAGCGCCTGGTCGAGGAGCGCACCGTCGAGCCGACCTTCTACCGGGACTTCCCCGTCGAGGTGTCGCCGCTGACCCGCCAGCACCGCGACGACCCGCGGCTCGCCGAGCGCTGGGATCTGGTGGCCTTCGGGACCGAGCTGGGCACCGGCTACACCGAACTGGTGGACCCGGTCGAGGAACGGGCCAGGCTCACCGCGCAGTCGCTGCTCGCGGCCAAGGGCGACCCCGAGGCCATGCAGCTCGACGAGGACTTCCTGCGGGCGCTCGAGTACGGCATGCCGCCCACCGGTGGCATGGGCCTGGGGATCGACCGGCTGCTGATCATGTTCACCGGCCTGGGCATCCGGGAGCTGATCATGTTCCCCATGGTCAAGCCGGAGTAGCTGGCGTGCGGAAAGGGGGCCGGTCCCGGTTGGGACCGGCCCCCTTTCGACGTTCGGCCGTACCGATCTCAGACGATGCGGACGGCTCCGTTGTAGGCGCCCCAGTCGATCTGCTGAACCATCACGTCTTGCCCGAAGTCGGGTGCGTCCACCATCTCGTTGCCGCCGATGTAGATGCCCACGTGATCGAGATCGTAGAAGAACAGCAGGTCACCGGGCTCAAGCTGGCTCCGGGATACATGCACGCCCTCGTTCCACAGGTCGCCTGTGAAGTGATCGAGGTGAATCCCGATCATGCCGTAGGACCACACCACGAGGCCGGAGCAGTCGAAGGCTTTCGGCCCGGCCGCCCCCCACACGTACGGGTAGCCCCGCCTGGTCAGCGCCCAGCGCAGCGCCTGCTCGCCCACGGTGTTGCCGCCGGGGACATCGATCAGCGGGTACTGGCCGGTCCGCGAGAACGTGGCCATAGCCTGTGAGTACATGGCGCCGTTCAGCACGTTCTGCCGCGCCCGGATCCCGTTGGTCTTGGACTGTAGCTTCTTGACCAGCCTGTTGACCACGGCCTGCTGCTGCTCGGCGGTGAGCCGGGCCCGGCGGGCGGCGTTCTCCGCCGTGGTCAGCGCGTCCACCTGCGTGCCCTTTTCCTGGTCGAGCTGCAGCATGATCGATGCGCGGCCCACCACGGCCTGCGGGTTCCTGCTGGAGATGAACTGCAGGGTGGGATCGACGCTGCCGCTCATGTAGCTCTCCGCGGCGAGCTGCCCCACCTGAGCCTGCCCGAGGCCGAGTTCGCTGGCGTCCCGGTCCGCGGTCTGCGTCGCCGTCTTCGCCGCGGCCCGCGCCTGGACTAGCTGAATCTTCAGGCCGTCGTACTGCTCGCTCAGCGTGTTGATCTGATTGGACAGCGCCTTCGCCTGGCTGATCAGGGTCTTCAGGCTCGGCGTTGGCTTGCTTTGCGCCGCGATGCCAGGGTCGTTGGGCAACATCACGCTGGCCGAGGCGATGGCGATCGCCGCCACCGTGGCCCGGGTCCAGTTCGGGTGGACCCTGGCGCGCGCTCGGCGCTGCTGGCGCGGCAGGCGCCGCTGACCGGCGGAAGTTCCCGCCCCTCCATGTCTGCCGGGACGCGAACGCAGCACGGACTCTCCTCTCCATGGCCACCAGCCAGGTCGGTGACGGTGCGGGCCGGGAAGCCCTACCGCGTGCCGCCCGCACGAGGCGGGGCGGCTCGGAATTCACCTGGGGAACCGGGTTCCCCGGCTGCCTGGTGGCGCTGGCTGCGCACCGTCAGCCCGGCGGGGTGGCGATACCCGTCCGGGTACGGACAGGCACTCGCTCATGTCAGCGATGGACACTAATGGAACCGGGACCGGCTGTCATGCAGAACGCCGGAATCTTTAACGTGTCGCACGCCTTTCCCGCGCCCTTAATTGCGGACGGACTTGTGCGATTGTGCCGCCGTCCCAGCCGTGAGGCACGTTACCGCAGGTCACATCCGGTTACATGGAGGTAACCGATCTCCGTGCCCGCGCTTATCGGCCACCGGCTGGCCGCAAAGCCACAACGTCTCGCGCCCCCGTCGTCGGTAGCGATGCGTAATTTAATAGTGACACTGCGTGCAATGAAGGAATTGCCGCGCCTTGTGCACTTCCACGCTTGTGCCCCTTATTCGTCCCGCCACCCCGATGCCTGGCGCACCGGTCGGCGGACGGCGGCGGGGCCGCTAAGGTGCGGGCAATGGAGTACACGGTCAGGCGGGCCCGTACCAGCGACGTGAAGGCGATACGCCGCCTCATCGACGCCAACGTGACGTCCGGTCGGCTGCTCGACAAGCCGACGGTCACCCTCTACGAGGACATCCAGGAGTTCCTGGTGGCCGAGCCGCCGGGCGGCCCCGTCGCCGGCTGCGGCGCCCTCCACGTCATGTGGGAGGACCTGGCCGAGATCCGCACCGTAGCCGTCGACGGTCAATGCCGCGGCCACGGCGTCGGCCACCGCATGGTCGCCGCCCTTGTCGCCGCCGCCCGCGAACTCGGCGTCCAGCGCGTCTTCGTCCTCACCTTCGAGGTCGCCTTCTTCGCCAGCCAGGGCTTCGTGGAGATCATGGCCACTCCGGTAGCCACCGAGGTCTACGCCGAACTCCTCCGCTCCTATGACGAAGGCGTAGCCGAATTCCTGGACCTCGACTACGTCAAGCCCAACACCCTAGGCAACACCCGAATGCTCCTCCGCCTCTAGCGCTCCCCGTCCCGGCCGGGGTCTCGTCTCGCAGGATGAAGAGATGTGCGTGTGGTGGCACCTACGGGTCTTCGCGCTGATGGGTGGCCCGGCGGGGGCGGGTGCTAGAGGAGGCGGAGTTGGCGGGCGGCACGGGGGCGGGCGGTGGGCGGGGTGGTGCGGGACAGGAGGTTGGGGGCGATCGCGCTGAGGAAGAGGGAGGGGCCGCTGGGACGGTCGGCGCCGTAGCGGGTCCGGGTGGCGGCGCAGGTCAGGAACAGGCGGGCCCGGGCTCGGGTCATGCCGACGAACAGGAGTCGCCGCTCTTCCGCTTCGTCTCGGTCGGTTCCTGGAATCCAGAGCGGGAGCAGGCCGCGCTCGCACCCGGCCAGGAAGACCACGTCGTACTCGAGCCCCTTGGCGGCGTGCAGGGTGAGGAGAGTGACGGCGTCGGCGCGGGGGTCCAGGGCGTCGGCTTCGGCGCCTACCGCGATCTCGGTGAGGAACTGCTGCATGTCGCGGCCGCAACGGTCGGCCAGCGGGCGGAGCACCTCGCCGGCCGCGCGGATGTCGGCGGCGACCGGAGCCGATTCGCCCGCGGTCAGCCTGCGAACCGCTTCGCGCAGACGGCTAGTGACCGTCTTCGCGTCGGCCACGTCCGGGGTGGCGGTGGTCGGGATGGGTGGGTTCAGTGCGCCCGCCGGGTCCGGGAGGGAGGTGGGCGCGGCGGTTGCGCTGTGGGGGGTGGCGGCTAGGCGCATTTCGCGGATGATCTCGGGGACGGCGGCGCGCTGGGCTAGGCGGTCGTGGGAGCGCTTCTGGAAGGGGAGTCCGGCCCGGGTCAAGGCCTGGGTGAGGAACGCGGCCTGGCTGTCGGTGCGGTACAGGATGGCGACATCGGCCAGGCCGAGGCCGCCGTGGCCCTGGCCGTCGGCCCGGCCGCTGTCCAGCGAGTGGAAGCTGGCGCCGCCGAGCAGGCGGTCGGTCTCGGCCGCGATCCACTCGGCCTCGGCGCGCTCGTTAGGCACCTCGTGGAAGACGATCGAGGCGGGCCGAGAGCGCGGCGGCGGGGGCTGGGCCGCCTGCAATTCGCGGCCGGGCATCAGGGTAGCCGGGGCGACGGCTTGCATCGAGGCGGCCACGATGGCCGGGGCCGACCGGTAGTTCGTGGTCAGGTCGATCGTCGTGGCCCTGGGGAAGTCGGCGGGGAAGCGCAGGAAGAACCCTACGTCGCTGCCACGGAAGCCGTAGATCGCCTGGTCCGGGTCGCCGATCATGGTGAGGCTGGCGTCCGCCGGTGAGCCCGCGGTGAGCTGGCGCAGCAGGGTGTATTGCGGCTCGTTGATGTCCTGGTACTCGTCCACACTGACGCACGGCCAGCGGTCGCGGAGCACCGCCCGCAGGACCGGCTCGCGGCGCAGCAGGGCCACCGGAAGGTCGATGAGACTGTCGAAGTCCACCAGGTCACGGCGGCCAAGCTCGGCCAGCAGGTCTGCCTTGACGGCCGGGTCGGTGGCGGCCTGGGCCAGCAGTCGCTGGCCGGCCGTCGCCGATCCGGCTAGCGCGGTGGCCACCGCGAGCGTGGCGGCCTCGTCGGCGACCTTGACGTCGGGGCCAAAGCCGGCGAGTTCGTGATTCTCCCTGAGTATCTGCAGACCGAGGCCGTGGAAGGTGGTCACGGTGAGCCGCTTGGACGCCGGGCCGACCAGGGCGGCGAGGCGTTCGCGCATCTCCTCGGCCGCGCGCCGGGTGAAGGTGATAGCCAGGCACTGACCGGGCTGCACCCGGCCGGTGGCGATCAGGTAAGCGATGCGGTGGGTGAGCGTGCGGGTCTTGCCGGTGCCAGGACCGGCCACGATCAGCACCGGGCCGCTGGCCGTGACGGCGGCCCGCTGCTGGGGGTCGAGGCGCTCCAGCAGCGCCGCCCCAGGCCCGTCGGCAGGCGCTGCGGTCGTGACGGTAGCGGCCGGGTGGGCGGGTGTCGCCGATGTCGTTTCAGTGGCGGATGGTGTGGAGTTGGCTGGTGGGGCAACGGCTGAGTGAGCCGGGGTGGCCGGCGTGGGCCGGGTGGTGGGTGGTGGTGCGGCCTGGGTGGTGGCTGGTGGTGCGGCTTTCGGTGCGGCGGGCGGGAGGTCGAAGAGGGCGTCCGCGGGGGCGAGGTCGCCGGGGTGCATCAGGCGGACGGTGCCGTACTCGCCGTCGAAGCCGGCCTCCCTGATCACTTCGCCGCGGCGCAGCCTGGCGATGGCCTCGGCGAGCAGGCCGCCGCCGATCTTGGTGATCTCGTCCAGTGGGGCGTCGGTCAGGATCTCGATCTCCGGGCCGAGCGCGGCGACCAGCTTGCCGGCCTCGGCGGCGACCTTCTTGCTCTGCGGGCCGACGGACATGATCTCGCCGATGATCTGGGGCAGCCTGATCAGGTTCGTGCTGGACGGGGCCTTCGCGGGCTGGTAGCCGAGCGGCCGGTCGGCCAGCATCGCCACCCGGTTCAGGACGCCGACGGTCAAAGGCTTATCGCATTTCGGGCAAATGCCCCGATAGTCGCGCGTCTGTTCCGGTTCGAGCCTGACGCCGCATTTCCTGTGACCGTCCAGGTGATACTTGCCTTCCTCCGGATAGAACTCGATCGTGCCGGCCAGGCCGTCGCCGGTCCGCAGCGCGTCGGCCATCTCGAAGTAATCAAGGCCGGTGCTAAACGTCGTCGCCTCGCGGCCGAGCATCGGAGGCGAGTGCGCGTCGGAGTTGCTTACCAGCCGATAGGAGTCGAGCGTCGAGCACATCCAGTTCATCGGCGGATCGGAGGACAGCCCGGTCTCGACGGCGAAAACGTGATCTGCCAGATCGGCATAGCAGTCGGCCACGCGATCGAACCCTGACTTCGAACCGAGTACGGCGAACCAGGGGGTCCACACGTGCGCCGGCACGAGATAACATCCGGGCCCGCCGTTAAGTGTGATCTCCAACAGATCGCGAGAGTCCAGGCCCAGGATCGGGCGACCGTCAGAGGCCAGGTTTCCGATCTTGGAAAGGGCCGTGGTAATGCGGTCGGCCGCCTCGAACGTGGGTGCGTAGAGCAGATGATGCACTTTTCTTGTTCGATCGTCCCTGCGGTAGATAGTGGAGATCTCTACCGACAGCATGAAGCGAACCGGGCGGTCGCAGCTTGGCGCAGTTTTACGTCGCAATTGCGTCTGGAGATCTTCCCGCAGCTTGAACAGGCCTGGCTCGGCCGGGACAAGCGACTCCTTCAGTTCTTCGGACCACGCGGGATGGGTGAAGTCGCCGGTGCCCACCACCGTGATCCCTTTCCGCAGCGCCCACCAGGCAAGATTCGGTATGTCGCAGTCTTTGCTGCAGGCGCGTGAGAACCTGGAGTGGATGTGGGTATCCGCGTGGAACATGCCACCGTCGCTAACTTGGGCCGGTTGCGGGAAAGTATGCTGCCGCCGATCCTGCCACGCGGCACCGACAGGTGACCGCCTGCCGGGCCGTTTGGGGGCATGCGTCACAATGCCTAGACAGGGCGCGTGGCGCTGGCCATGTTGTACTGGCCATATCACACGGCGCTGCACGTTAGGCACAAGTATCGCTGGTGCGAGGTTCTCCGGTGCTCAAAGGGACCGGAGTGAAGTAGCGGAAGGAGTGAGACGACTTGCAGGACCTGGCTGTGCTCACGCCATCGCTGATTGTGTGCGTGGCCTTCCTCGCCGGGGTGTTCGCCCTGCTGCGCCATGAGATGGCGCCGAAGCGGCGCAACCGTGAAGACGGCAGCTCGGCCGCGGATATGTCGGCCGGTGACCCGATTTCTGCCCAGGAAGAGTCGGCGGCAACTACTACACCTGAGCCTGATGAGGCGGGAGATCAGCCGGCTGGAAGGCGTTCGCCGGGGCGGGCGCGATAGTCGGCCTTGCCGGATTCATGTAGATGAATCCCGATGCTGATTACGCAGAGTTACAGGAGCCATTCGTACAGCTTGCTTCCTCTTCTAGAGAAAAACTCATGGGCGATTCTCCGTGTCAGGAATTGTCAAGGCAAGTAGCCCGGGTATATGTTTGCTGCCTAAATATACTTACTCCCAGCGAAGGGCTGGCACCCCATGGCTCAGAAGGTGAAGGTGACGGTCGTCTGCGACCTTCCCCACGACGGCGAGGTCGAAGGACAGGAGACAGTTCAGTTCTCCTTTGACGGCAGCGCCTACGAGATCGACCTATGCCCCAAGCACACCAAGGAACTGCGGGAAAAGATGGGGCAGTATGCAGACCACGCGCGCAGGGCGAGCGGCGGCGGACGGCGGCGGCGGCCGCGTAGCGGGCCGGGCCGTGAGCGTAGCGGAGAAATCAGGGCGTGGGCCAAGCAGCGCGGTTACAAGGTGAGTGAGCGCGGCCGCATTCCCGCCACCATCATTGCCGAGTACGAAGCAAACCACTAAGCGAAGTAAGGGCCGGCCGAGAGGCGCGGGCCGTCTTGCCCGGCTAACCGTGTCCTCATCCCACACATCGGCAGCACGCCGGGCGGTGAAGAGGGATGGGGACCCAGGCGGGGGATATCTGTACTTCCTGCGACTGCTGCGCGGCCCGCTGCCATCGGCAGCGGGCCGTTCGCTTGCGGCGTACTCGGAACACCTGTGCCCCTTCACGAGGTTGGATGGGATGAAGGCCCGTTATCGGGGAACGTCTTCGGCGTGTGGTGTGCGCGGACGGCGTGGCCCGGCACCTGGCTAGGTTGCGGGAAGGACAGAACCGGACGTCCCGGGTCTGCCGACCGCTCTGTGAGGAGCGCGAGATGTTCGAGAGATTTACCGACCGGGCGCGGCGGGTTGTGGTCCTGGCTCAGGAAGAGGCCAGGATGCTCAACCACAACTACATCGGCACCGAGCACATCCTGCTCGGCCTGATCCACGAGGGCGAGGGCGTAGCGGCCAAGGCACTCGAGTCGCTCGGGATCAGCCTGGAGGCGGTGCGCCAGCAGGTTGAGGAGATCATCGGCCAGGGCCAGCAGGCCCCGTCCGGGCACATCCCGTTCACTCCGCGCGCCAAAAAGGTGCTTGAGCTGTCGCTGCGCGAGGCGCTGCAGCTGGGCCACAACTACATCGGCACCGAGCACATCCTGCTCGGCCTGATCCGCGAGGGCGAGGGCGTCGCCGCGCAGGTGCTGGTCAAGCTGGGTGCGGACCTGAGCCGGGTGCGCCAGCAGGTGATCCAGCTGCTGCACGGCTACCAGGGCAAGGAGCCGGCCGCGGCCGGCTCGGCCGCGGAGTCCACGCCGGCCACGTCGCTGGTGCTCGACCAGTTCGGCCGCAACCTCACGGCGGCCGCGCGGGAGGGCAAGCTGGACCCGGTGATCGGCCGCGAGACCGAGATCGAGCGGGTCATGCAGGTGCTGTCGCGGCGGACCAAGAACAACCCGGCCCTGGTCGGTGAGCCCGGCGTCGGCAAGACCGCCGTGGTGGAGGGGCTGGCCCAGAAGATTGTCAAGGGCGAGGTCCCCGAGACGCTCAAGGACAAGCAGCTGTACACCCTCGACCTCGGCGCGCTGGTCGCGGGCTCACGCTACCGCGGCGACTTCGAGGAGCGGCTGAAGAAGGTGCTGAAGGAGATCCGCACCCGCGGGGACATCATCCTGTTCCTCGACGAGCTGCACACGCTGGTCGGGGCGGGCGCGGCCGAGGGCGCCATCGACGCCGCCTCCATCCTCAAGCCGATGCTGGCCCGGGGTGAGCTGCAGACGATTGGCGCGACCACGCTGGATGAGTACCGTAAGTACCTGGAGAAGGACGCCGCGCTTGAGCGGCGGTTCCAGCCCATCCAGGTGGCCGAGCCGACGATCTCGCACACGATCGAGATCCTCAAGGGCCTGCGGGACCGGTACGAGGCGCACCACCGGGTGTCCATCACCGACAGCGCGCTGGTGGCCGCCGCGCAGCTCGCCGACCGTTACATCAGCGACCGGTTCCTGCCGGACAAGGCCATCGACCTGATCGACGAGGCTGGGTCGCGGATGCGCATTCGCCGGATGACGGCGCCGCCGGACCTGCGGGAGTACGACGAGAAGATCGCACAGGTGAGCCGGGAGAAGGAAACGGCCATCGACTCCCAGGACTTCGAGAAGGCGGCCGCCCTGCGTGACCAGGAGAAGCAGCTCCTGATCAAGAAGGACGCCAGGGAGAAGGAGTGGAAGGCCGGCGACATGGACGTCGTGGCCGAGGTCAACGAGGACCTGATCGCCGAGGTGCTGGCCACCGCGACCGGTATCCCGGTGTTCAAGCTGACCGAGGAAGAGTCGCAGCGGCTGCTCCGGATGGAAGACGAGCTGCACAAGCGGGTCATCGGCCAGAACGACGCGATCAAGGCGCTGTCCCAGGCGATCAGGCGCACCCGCGCCGGGCTGAAGGACCCCAAGCGGCCCGGCGGGTCGTTCATCTTCGCCGGGCCATCCGGCGTGGGCAAGACCGAGCTGTCCAAGACGCTGGCGGAATTCCTGTTCGGTGAGGAAGACTCGCTGATCCAGCTCGACATGAGCGAGTACATGGAGAAGCACACCGTGTCGCGGCTGTTCGGCTCCCCGCCCGGCTATGTGGGCTACGAAGAGGGCGGTCAGCTGACGGAGAAGGTGCGGCGCAAGCCGTTCTCGGTGGTCCTGTTCGACGAGATCGAAAAGGCCCACCAGGACATCTTCAACTCGCTGCTGCAGATTCTCGAAGACGGGCGGCTCACCGATGCGCAGGGCCGCACGGTGGACTTCAAGAACACCGTCATCATCATGACCACCAACCTGGGCACCCGCGACATCTCCAAGGGTGTCTCCGTGGGCTTCGCCCGGGCCGGTGACATCCGCGGTTCGTACGACCGGATGAAGGCCAAGGTCCAGGACGAGCTGAAGCAGCACTTCAAGCCCGAGTTCCTCAACCGGGTGGACGACATCGTGGTCTTCCACCAGCTCACCGAGGACGAGATCGTCACCATCGTCGATCTGATGATCGCCAAGGTGGACGAGCGGCTGCGGGACCGGGACATGGGCCTGGAACTGCGGCCCGCGGCCAAGGCGCTGCTGGCGGTGCGCGGCTATGACCCGGTGCTGGGCGCCCGGCCGCTGCGCCGCACGATCCAGCGGGAGATCGAGGACATGCTCTCGGAGAAGATCCTCTTTACCGAGCTCAAGCCCGGCCAGATCGTCATCGTGGACGTCGAGGGGGCCGGCGAGGAGGCGAAGTTCACCTTCAAGGGCGTGCCGAAGCCGGAGTCCGTGCCGGATGCGCCGCCCGTCGAGGTGGAGAGCGCGCCCGTCGGCCAGCGGACGCGGCTGAGCCCGCCCGCCAGCCGGAGCGAGACCTCCACTCAGCAGGAGTAGTAAGCCTGGGTGCCAGCGAGCCGCCTGCGTTCAGCAGGCGGCTCGCTGTGCGTTCCGGACGGGCCGGGGCAGACGCGCCGGGCGGGGGCACCGGGGCTGCCTGCAGGCGGGCTCAGGCGGGCTCAGGCGGTCGGGAGGGTGAAGGTGTTGTGGTCGTGCGGCTCGACCAGGCCGTCGGCCACCAGGCCGTCCAGGGCGCGGGCCCGGCGGATGGGGTCGGGCCAGGCGGGGACGAGCTGGCCAGCGGTGAGCGGGCTCTGGGCGTCGCGGAGCAGGGCCATGAGGGCGCCGCGGCATTGCCGGTCGGTGCCCTCGTAGCGCTGGGTGGGGCGCTTGACGCCGGATTCCGGGCGGCCCGACAGCAGCCAGACACAGTCTGCCGCCACCGGGCACTGCGCGCAGCGCGGCCGGGCGGCGGTGCAGACCAGGGCGCCCAGTTCCATCACGGCCACCGACCAGCGGGCGGCGGTGGCCGGCTCGGCGGGGAGCAGGGACTCGGCCAGCCTGGCTTCGGCGGCGGACTGGCTGGGGGCGGGGAACTGGCGGCCGGTGATCAGGCGGGCCAGCACGCGGCGGACATTGGTGTCGAGCACCGCGTGCCGCTGGCCGAACGCGAAGCTGGCTATCGCTGCCGCGGTGTAACCGCCGACGCCGGGCAGGCCGAGCAGCGCCGCGTGTGCTTGCGGCACCTCGCCGCCGTACTGTTCGGTGAGGATGCGTGCGGTGGCGTGCAGCCGCAGGGCCCGTCGTGGGTAACCGAGCCTGCCCCACTGCCTGACCGCTTCCCCGGCCGGAGCGGCGGCCAGCGCCTTCGGATTCGGCCAGCGTTCCAGCCAGGCGCGATAGGCGGGCAGCACCCGGGTGACCGGCGTCTGCTGGAGCATGAACTCGCTCACCAGCACGGCCCACGGCGATGCGTCAGGCCGGCGCCACGGCAGGTCCCGCTGGTGCTCCCCATACCAGGACAGGACCGCCCAGGACAAGACCGCGTCATGCTGCCGTTGCGTCATCCCCGCCAAGATAGCCTCCGCACCTGGACGCCGGCGGGTCGGCGGGATTACTCAGCGTAAGAGCAGCATACTGTGTGCATGGATCCGATTACCCCACGTAACCGGAACCGGGAGAGCGGGCCGGGCGGCCGGCAGGTCACGCCGGAGGTCTACTGGCGCAGGAGACTGTTCGCACTCGCGGCAGGCCTGGCGGTCTTCGGGCTGCTGGCCTGGGCGGTCGGCGGTGCCGCGTCCCACCCGAGGGCGGCGGCGACTTCATTCAACCAGCCGCAGCAGCAGGACAGCCCGACCGGCTTCCCGACGCCGACCATGTCCAGCGTGTCACCGATGATCTCACCGAGCGTGTCGTCCGGTCCGTCGACGTCGTCCAGCGGGTCGCCATCGCCGTCACCGTCCGCCAGCGGCGGCAAGGATCACGGCAAGCACGCCAAGAAGGCCAAAAAGCCGGCCAAGCACCACCAAGCCAAGACGCACGCGCGGACGGGCGGGATCAACGCCCCCGGTGATGACTGCCCCGGCCATGACGTCGTGATCAGCCTGACCGCCAACGGCGACAGCTTCGGCGTCGGCGGGCACCCCGAGTTCACCGTGGACGTGGTCTCCACGGCGGGCAAGACCTGCGCGTTCAACATCGGCGCCAAGTACCTGACCGCGGTTGTCGAGTCGGGTGGGGTCAGGGAATGGGGCTCGGCCGACTGCTACCACGGCGCGGGGAGCCAGGTCGCCATGCTGCACCGCGGCGTGCCCGTGCGGCGGAAGTTCAGCTGGGACCGGATGCTCTCCTCGCCGGGGTGCCACCTGGCCCCCACGCACGCGCGACCGGGCACCTACACGGCCACCGTGTCGGACGCCGGGGTGCACAGCCGCACCGTCGTCTTCACCCTGCGCTGACCGGGCCGCGGCGGCGCGCCCTGAGCCGGAGCGTCAGTCGGGCGGTTCGGCGCCGGGCACCGCGCAGTCGCCCAGGATGACGGCGATCGCCGCGGTCACGTCGGCAACCTCCCTGATCTCCATGGGCTGGCCGTGGCTGTCCCGGTCCGCCGGCTCCAGCGAAGGCGGGGCGGTGGAAGGGAGGGCGGCCGAAGCCACCGGCACGATCGCCCGCCGGAAGCCGAGCCGCTGCGCCTCGGCGATCCGCCTCGCCAGGGCGGGCACCCGGCGTATCTCGCCGGCCAGGCCGACCTCACCGATGGCCACCACGTCGCTGGGCACGCTCAGGTTGGCCCGGCAGCTCGCGATGGCCAGCACCACCGCCAGGTCGACCGAAGGCTCGGTGAGCTTCACCCCGCCCACCGTGGCCGCGAACACGTCGTGCCGCTCCAGGTTCATCTTGATCCGCTGCTTCAGCACGCCGATCAGCATTCCCAGCCGGGACGAGTCGAGGCCCGAGGTGACCCGGCGCGGCAGGTCGGCGCCGGACCGGCCGGTCAGCGCCTGCACCTCGGCCACCAGGGCGCGGCGGCCCTCCATCGTTACGGTCACACATGTGCCCGGCACCGGCTCGCAGCGCTGGGACAGAAACAGGCCGCTCGGGTCCGGCAGCCCGATCAAGCCGTACTCGCCCAGGTCGAAACAGCCGATCTCATCGGTCGGGCCGAACCGGTTCTTGACCGCGCGGACGATGCGCAACTGGGAGTGCCGGTCGCCCTCGAACTGCAGCACGACGTCCACCAGGTGCTCCAGGGCCCGCGGCCCGGCGATCGCGCCGTCCTTGGTCACATGGCCGACCAGCACGGTGGTCATCATGCGTTCCTTGGCGATCACGGCCAGGGCCGAGGCCACCGCCCTGACGTGGGTCACGCCGCCCGGAGTGCCGTCCACCCCGGAGGCGGTGACGGTCTGCACCGAGTCCACGATGAGCAACTGGGGCTGCACCGCCTCGACGTGCCCGAGCACCGCGGACAGGCTGTTCTCGGCGGCCAGGAAGAGCTGCGGGTGCAGGGCGCCGACCCGGTCCGCGCGCAGCCGCACCTGGGCCGCGGGCTCCTCACCAGTCACGTAAAGCACCGGGCCGTGCGCGGCCGCCTGGGCGCACGCTTCGAGCAGCAGGGTCGACTTGCCCACCCCGGGCTCGCCGGCCAGCAGCAGCAACGCCCCCGGCACGAACCCGCCACCGAGCACGCGGTCGAGCTCGCCCATCCCGGTCGGCCTGGTCACGGCCGCGCTGGCGTCCACCTCGCCGATCGGGACCGCCGGCGTGCGCACCGGCCCCGCTGCCACGGCCCGCAGCCCGGCCTGCGCCAGCGCCGGGACCGCGGCCTCGTCGACCGTGCCCCAGGCCTGGCATTCCCCGCACCGGCCCACCCATTTCATGGTGCGCCAGCCGCAGGCCGAGCACTGGTAGGCCGCGGTCGCCGCCGACCCGGTGGATGACTTCGCCATGGCCGCACGCTAGCCGCCGCCTCTGACATTCACCGGGGCGGTCAGCGCCGGGCAGCGACCGGCATAAGCTAACAGTCTGTATGGCGAGGCAGCGGTAGGGCGCAGGGGAGCGCTAAGGCTCAGGGAGAGGCGTTGACGAAGACAGCCGGAGAGCCGCGCACACCCGTCGTCCTGTCCACCAGCTCCGTCTACCCAGACAGCACGCCGGACGCGTTCGAGATGGCCGCCAGGCTCGGTTATGACGGCGTCGAGGTCATGGTCTACACCGACCCGGTCAGCCAGAACGTGGACGTCCTGCAGCGCCTGTCGGACTATCACCAGATCCCGGTGCTCGCCGTGCACGCGCCGTCCCTGCTGCTGACCCAGCGGGTGTGGGGCCGGGACGCCTGGGGCAAGCTGCACAAGTCCAAGGACGCGGCGGAACGGCTCGGCGCCCGGGTGGTGGTGCTGCATCCGCCGTTCCGCTGGCAGCGGGAGTACGCCCGCGACTTCGAGACCGGGCTGGCCGCGATGAGCGAGGAAACCGACGTGATCTTCGCGGTCGAGAACATGTACCCGCTGCGGGCCCGGGCCACCGAGGTGGTGCCGTACGCGCGGCACTGGGATCCGGTCGGCCAGGACTACCCGCACGTCACGCTCGACCTCTCGCACACCGCCGCGTCCGGCTCCGACGCGCTGGCCATGGCCGCCGACCTGGGCGACCGGCTGGTCCACGTGCATCTGGCCGACGGCACCGGCGCGGTCATGCCGCCGGACGAGCACCTGGTCCCCGGCCGCGGCACCCAGCCGTGCGCGGCCCTGCTCACCAGGCTCAGCGCCGCCGGCTACCCGGGCAGCGTCGTGCTCGAGGTGAACACCCGCCGGGCCCTGTCCAAGGACGAACGGCAGGCCGACCTGGCCGAGTCGCTCGCGTTCGCCCGCAAGCACCTGGGCCAGACCGCGGAGCGAGTGGCCGCACACTAGGACGCGACCGGCCCGTCCTAATGTGCGGAACGGCCCAGGCCGCGGCCGGATCGGGCTCAGGCCTCCAGGATCAGCGTCACCGGGCCGTCGTTGACCAGCGCCACCTCCATGTGCGCGCCGAACACCCCGGTCTCCACGTGAGCCCCGAGCGCGCGCAGCGCGGCGACGAAGTCCGCCACCAGCGGTTCGGCCACCGGCCCAGGCGCCGCGGCCAGCCAGGACGGACGGCGCCCCCGGCTGGTGTCGGCGTACAGCGTGAATTGGCTGATCACCAGCAGCGGCGCGGACAGGTCGGCCGCCGACCGCTCCCCGTCCAGGATCCGCAGGTGGTAGACCTTGCGGGCCAGCGCCGCCGCCGTCTGCGCGGTGTCGGAGTGGGTCACGCCCACCAGCACGACCAGGCCGGGCACCGGCAGCTTTCCGGTAACGGCGCCCGCCACGGTGACACTCGCCTGGCTGGCCCGCTGGACGACAGCTCGCACGACAAGGCATTCTGCCCTTGATGACTACGAAGATGGCAACGAACACGCCCACCGCCACCACACTGATCACGGTCGCGCCCACCGGCGCCGAGGCCGACAAGGCCAAGCATCCGCCGCTGCCGGTCACCATCGACGAGCTGGTGGCCACCGGCCGGCAGTGCGAGGCGGCCGGCGCCTCGGTGATCCACGTGCACATCAGGGACGACGAGGCCCGGCCCACCCTCGACCTGGCCAGGCTCAAGGACACCGTGCAGGCGCTGCGGGAGAACACCACCCTGATCGTTCAGCTGTCCACCGGCGGCGCGGTCACCGACAGCTATGAGGACCGGCTGGCCGTACTGGACGCCGGCCCGGACGGCTGCTCGCTCACCTGCGGCACGGTGAACTTCGGCGACGACGTGTTCATGAACCCGTGGACGTTCATCCGCGAGCTGTACCAGCGGACCAAGGACCTGCACGTGGTGCCGGAGTTCGAACTGTTCGACCTCGGTCACGTGGCCACCCTGAACCGGCTGCTTGACACCGACGGCGAGCCGTACGGCGGACACGTGCACTGCGACCTGGTCATGGGCGTCCCCGGCGGGATGAACGGTGACGCGGCCACGCTGGTGAGCGCCGTCGAGGCACTCCCGGCCGGCGCCACCTGGTCGGCCACCGGCATCGGCCGCAGCACCCTGCCGGTGATCTTCGCCGCGCTGTCGGCCGGCGGTCACCTGCGGGTCGGCATGGAAGACACCACCAGCTACGCGCGGGGCAGGCCGGTGGCCAGCAACGCCGAACTGGTCCAGCGCGCCGCCACGCTCACCGAACTCGTCCAGCGTCCGCCCATGCGCCCCTACCAGGCGCGTGCTTTCCTGGGAGTAGACGATCGCAACTGAGAACCCGGTCCTGGCCGAAGTAGTCCGCTCAGGGTTCGCCGAGTCGCGGCATCGTGGCCCCATCGTCGCCCTCGGCGCCGACGGTCATCCGGTGGTCGAGGCCGGCGCCGTGCACGAGCCGGTATTCCCCCGCTCGTCGAACAAGCCGCTGCAGGCCGCCGCCATGGTGGGCTGCGGCCTGGGCCTGGACGGCAAGCTGCTGGCGCTGGCCGCGGCCAGCCACTCCGGTGAGGACTTCCACGTCGCCGGCGTGCGCGAGATCCTGGCCGGGGCCGGGCTGACCGAAGACGACCTGCAGTGCCCGCCGAGCCTGCCGATCGATCCCGAGGCCATGCGCGCCCTGGTCCGCGGGGGCGGCGGACCCGACCGGGTGCACATGAACTGCTCCGGTAAGCACGCCGCCATGCTCGCCACCTGCGTGGCGGCCGGCTGGCCCACCGCCACCTACCGCGACCCGGCACACCCGCTGCAGGTGGAGATCCGCCGCGCCGTGGAGCGGCTGGCCGGGGAGACCGTGACCGCGATCGGGGTGGACGGCTGCGGCGCGCCGATCTTCTCCCTGTCGGTGACCGGCCTGGCCCGCGCCTTCCGCGCGCTGGTGCTGGCCGCGCCGGGTTCTCCGGAACGGATGGTGGCCGACGCCATGCGCGCCTACCCGGACTGGACGTCGGGCAGCACCCGTCCCGAGCGGGCCCTGATGGAGGCGGTGCCTGGGCTGCTGCTGAAGTCCGGCGCCGAAGGCGTCGAGGGCTTCGCGCTGGCCGACGGCCGGGCGGCCGCCTTCAAGTTCGAGGACGGCGAGGGCCGGGCGCGTCCGCCGGTCACCGTGGCGCTGCTGCGCACACTCGGCGTGGCCGGTGAGCCCGGGGTGGATCTCGCCGCCCTGGACCGGGTCGGGCACGTCGACGTGAAGGGCGGCGGCGAGCCGGTCGGAGAGATCCGGGTGGTCCTGAACCAGCTATCTTGAGGTGCTTGCTCCGCATTTGCAGTTGCAAGCACCCGGTGGGATACTGGGGGCATGCCTTCTGTCAACGTGGATGCGATCGGCGAGTACATCAGGCAGCAGCGGGAGCAGGCCAAGTTCTCACTCCGCCAGCTCGCCCAGGCGGCCGGCGTGTCCAACCCGTACCTGAGCCAGATCGAACGCGGGCTGCGCAAGCCGAGCGCCGAGATACTCCAGCAGATCGCCAAGGGCCTGCGGATCTCCGCGGAGGCGCTGTACGTGCAGGCTGGCATCCTGGAGGACCGCCCGTCCGACTCCGGGGTCCGCGCCGCCGTGCTGACCGACCCGACGCTGACCGAGCGGCAGAAGCAGATCCTGCTGGAGATCTACGAGTCGTTCCGGGCCGAGGCCACCGGCTCGCAGGCACCCTCGAACGGCGCCGGGCCCACGGCCGCGACGATCGTGGCCGAGGCCAACGGTCATGCACCGGCCGGGCCGAACTCAGCCCCGGCCACGGAACAACCCGGCTGACGCCGTTTCAACGCGTCCGGCGAGCGGATACTCTGAATTCGTGTTTAGCAACTGGAGTGCCTTCACTCCGCTGAATTACTTCTTCGAGGCGCTGGCGCTGGCCGCCTTCGTCGTCGAAGCCTGGGCCTTCGGCGACGCGCTCGCCCGGCCCTCCCACGCCTACCCGGCGGCGGGGAAGCGCACCAAGCCGCTGTGGCTGATCATCACCGGCGTGTCCGCGGTGATCGGCCTCGGCTACGCGGCCTACGTCAAGAACATGTCGGTGATCCAGATCCTGCCGGTCGCCGCGTTCGTGGCCGCAGCCGTCTACCTGACCGACGTCAGGCCCAAGCTCAAGGAGATCGGCAGCAGCCGCAACAGCGGCCCGCAGCAGCACATGGGCCCGTACGGTCCCTGGTAGCCGTCGGCCGCTCTTGGTGGCCTGGCTTCTGTGATCTGCGATTGGTTTCCTGAACGGCTGCGCGAGGCTAGCGTCGGCGCTAGTCCGCGATCCGGATCCGGAGCCGACGAAACCCCTTGCCCTTGTTCTCGATCTTGACGACCTCGATCCGGCCGACCTGACGGGTGGAGGCCACGTGCGTGCCGCCGTCCGCCTGCTGGTCGAGCCCGACGATGTCGATGATGCGCACCTCCTTGACCTCGGCGGGCACCAGGTTCGTGGCGGTCCTGATGATGTCGGGCAGGGCGAAGGCCTCATCCCGGGGCAGCACCCGGACGTCGATCCGGCGGTCCTCGGTCAACTCGGTGTTGCACGCGGCCTCGACCGCGTCCCTGAAGCCGTCCGGCACCTGCGGCAGGTTGAAGTCCATCCTCGCGACGAGCGGCTCCATGTTTCCGCCGGTCACCAGCGCGCCGAAGTCCCTGAACACGACCCCGCAGAGCACGTGCAGGCCGGTGTGCGTGCGCATCAGCGCGGTCCGGCGCTCGTCCTCGATCGCGCCGCGCACCGCGGTGCCGGGCGGGGGCAGCGGGTCGCCTTCGGCGGGAATCAGGTAGAGGTCGTCGCCCTTGCGGGCGCCGACGATACGGGTCTGCACGCCACCCCACAGCAGCACCCCGTGGTCGGGTGGCTGGCCGCCGCCGCCCGGGTAGAAGGCGGAGGTGTCGAGCACGATCCCGTCCGGGTCGGCGGCCAGCACCACCGCGTCCCATTCGCGCAGCGTCTGGTCATCGAGTTCGAGCCGGTGCGTTCGCCACTGAGTCTCGCTCACCCGAGGCAGCCTACTGCGGGGTGCTAGCTACCCCGCGGTGCCGGCTGGATTCCCTTACAGCGGCATCACGATCAACGCGGCCGGCACCACCACGAGCAGCGCCGCGCTGCAGCAGACCCCCACCCAGACCAGCCTGGACAGCCCCGGCTGAGGCTCCAGCAGCCTGGCCACCCTGGCCGCCACCTCACCCTGGCTGGCGGCGGAGGCGGCCAGCGCCCCGGACGGCGCGGCCTGCGCGCCCGCCACCCCGAACCGCAGCAGCGCCGTGGCCAGTTCCCTGGCCGGGCGGGCCCGCCTGGCCCGGTCGTCGGCCAGCATCTCGACCAGCAGCGCCACGCAGCTATACGCCTGCGAGGCCACACCGACGCGGGGGAAAGCCCGGCACAGCGCGGTGAACGGCAGCAGCACCAGGTCGTGCCGCTCCCTGACGTGCGCCCGTTCGTGCGCGAGCACGGCCGCGAGCTCGGCCTGGTCGAGCAGGTCCAGGGTGCCCGCGCTGATCACGATGCGCGAGCGCAGGCCGGGCACGCAGTAGGCCGCGGCCCCCGGATGGTCGACCACGAGCGCGCCGGGCACCTTCGGGTCACCGCGGCCCAGCAGCGCGAGCAGGGCCCGGTGCCTGCGCCTGGTCCGCAGCACCGCGGCGCAGGCGGCGGCGAGCACCCAGCACAGCAACGCCAGCAGCGCCACCGACAGGGCCAGCGCCACCAGCCTGAACGTCTCCACCAGGACCGGCTGCCCGGCCGGGTCGGCCGGGCGGGTGACCGTGCTCACCGCGAACGCGAACACGCCGCCGGCCACGCCGGTGTGCTCCGGCCTGGCCGCCAGCGCGGCCAGCGCGCCCACGGCGGCGAGCCCCCAGCCGAGGCCGAGCGCCTGCCAGAGCAGGATCGCGGCCCCCGGCGCCCGGCGCGGCCAGGTCGCCGTCGACAGCATCGTCGCGGCCGCGACGGCAATCATCGCGACCCCGGCGAGCAAGAAGACGGTGGTGAACACGGCGAGCTCAGTCCCCGGTGTTGCCTTCGACGGTGTTGTCTTCGATTGGGCGGCCCTCGATCGTGCCGAGCGCGCAGCGCAGCACCCGGGCCTCGGAGTCGCTCACCGAACGGGCGAACCTGGCCAGCGCGGCCTGCCGGTCCCCGGTCTGGTCGAGCGCGCTCAGCATCAGCTCGGTGACGTACGCCTCCCGGCTCGCGGCGGCCCGGTACTGCCACGCCCGGCCGTCGCGCTCACGCAGGGCGAACCCCTTCTTGGCGAGCCGCTCCAGCACGGTCATCACGGTGGTATGCGCCAGGTCACGCTCGGTCAGCCGTTCACTCACCGCGCGAACCGTGAGCGGGCTGTCGTTTTCCCAGAGAACATCCATGATTGCGCGTTCAAGCTCACCAAGTCGGTTCACGTGGTCACTTTATCTTTATGATCCACTTTTCGGGAGAGCTGCTGCCCCCCGAGCGGAACCCTAACCCTACGCCGGCTACTCCCGCGGGAATGCGAAACTGGCAGGACAACAGGGTGAGCTACTGGAGGACAACGGTGCCCGCAGCAAAGCCACGCTTTCGTTCCGTGCTGGACCGCTTTACCGGTTACGTGCCGGGCCGGGCGGTGTCCGCGCCCGACGGCCGATCGTTCAAGCTGTCGTCCAACGAGTCACCGTACGGCCCGCTGCCCTCGGTGGTGGACGCGATCGCGGCGGCGGCCGGGGAGATCAACCGGTACCCGGACAACCGGTCGAACGAGCTCACCGAGGTGATCGCCGCTCGGTTCGGCGTGCCGCCCGGGCACGTCGCCGTCGGCTGCGGCTCGGTCGGCGTGACCCAGCAACTCCTGGCCGCCACCGCGGAGCCGGGCGCGCAGGTGCTCTACGCCTGGCGATCGTTCGAGGCTTACCCCACACTCAGCGACCTGTCCGGCGGCGAATCGGTGCGGGTGCCGCTGCGCGACGAGACGCACGACCTGCCGGCCATGGCCGACGCGATCACCGACCGGACCCGGCTGATCTTCATCTGCAACCCGAACAATCCCACCGGCACCGTGGTGCACCGGGACGAGCTGACCGCGTTCCTCGACCGGGTGCCGGAGGACTGCCTGGTCGTGCTGGACGAGGCGTACCGGGAGTACGTACGTGACCCCGAGGTTCCCGACGGGCTCAGCCTGTACACCGACCGGCCCAACCTGGCCGTGCTGCGCACGTTCTCCAAGGCGTACGGGCTGGCCGGGCTGCGGGTGGGCTTCCTGGTGGGGCAGGAGCCGGTGGCGGCTGCCGCCCGCACCACGATGCTGCCGTTCACCGTCAGCCGGGTGGCCCAGGCCGCCGCGATCGCGTCCCTCGCCGCCGAGTCCGAACTGCTCGAGCGGGTGGACACGGTGGTCGGCGAGCGGGTCAGGGTCCGCGACACCCTGCGCGCCGACGGCTGGACCGTGCCGGATACCGAGGCCAACTTCGTCTGGCTGCGGTTCGGCGACGACACCGCCGACTTCGCCGGCCAGTGCGCGGCCGCCGGGGTCAGCCTGCGGCCGTTCGGCGGCGAGGGCGCCCGGATCTCGATCGGCGACCCGGAGGCGAACGAAGCCTTCCTCGCCGTGGCCAAGGCCTACCCGCGCCGTCACTGACCGCCCGACAGCACCTCGTCCCGGCGGGCCGCCCATTCCAGGGAGTGCTTGATGCCTTCGCCGATCGAGTACCTGGTGTGCCAGTCCAGCAGCCGCCGGGCCCGGTCGGTGCGGGTGTAGGCGCCGGCCACGTCGCCCGGCCGCGGCGGCGCCTCGACCACCTCGAGCGGCCGGCCGACCACGGTGTTGAACGCGTCCAGCAGTTCGCGCACGGTGGTGCCGGTGCCGGTGCCCAGGTTGATGGCCAGGTGCCGGGCCTCCGCCATCACCTCGTCGAACCTCTCCAGCGTCCGCACGTGCGCGGCGGCGAGATCCCAGACGTGGATGTAGTCCCTGATGCCCGAGCCGTCCCTGGTCGTGTAGCCGGTCCCGGTGAGCCGGAACGGCACACCGTCCTCCCAGGCCTCGATCATCTTGCCCAGGGCGTGCGTGGGCCGCCGCAGCTGCAGGCCGGTGCGCATCTTCGGATCGGCGCCGATCGGGTTGAAGTACCGCAGCGACAGCACCCGGATGGGCTGGGTGGCGGCGATGTCGGCGAACATCGTCTCGCACACCGCCTTGGTCCGCGCGTACGGGCTCTGCGGGTCGATGGCCGAGTCCTCGTCCACCGTGAAGTCGGCGCCCGCGCCGTAGATGGCCGCGGACGAGCTGAAGATCATGCGGCCGCACCCGTTGCGCAGCAGGTGCCCAATGAAGTCCAGGCTCTTGGTCACGTTCGCCCGGTAGTAGCCGACCGGGTCGCCCACCGAGTCCGGCACCACGATCAGCGCCGCGCAGTGCACCACGGCCCCGATGTCGGGGTGCTCGGCGAAGATCCGGTCGATCAGCGCGCCGTCGGCGATGTCGCCGTCATAGAAGTCCAGCCCGGCCGCGAACTGCCGTCTGCCGGTGACCAGGCTGTCCAGCACGACCGGCGTGATCCCCGCATCACCGCAGGCCAGCGCGATAGTGCTGCCAATGTATCCGGCGCCGCCGGTGATCAGGACCTTGATGAGGCACACTCCTCTTTCTGGCGGAAAGACACCCTACGCCGGCTTTCTGCGGCGGAGAGACGCCTACGCCGAGGCCAGTGCGCGGTCGTCGGCGGAGAAGTCGGGGTTGGGCTCGGACGGTGGGTGGGCCAGGTGCCACCGTACCGACGCGGCTATCCCGGCCTCGACGTTGCCGGGCTGCCAGCCGAGCAGGTCGCGGGCCTTGTGGCTGTCGAACAGCTCATGCTGGGCGTACAGCTTGGTCAGTTCCAGGTCCTCGGGCACCATGTCGTTCGGCACGCCGCCGGCCAGTTCGGCCTCATGCCCCGCCGCGGCCAGGATCTGCCGGGCCCAGTCCAGCACCGTGCCGCAGACCGGTTCCACCACGTTGAAGATCTGGCCCCGCGCCGCGTTGGAGTCGATGGCCGCGAGCGTCGCGCTGGCCACGTCGCCGACGTAGCACCGGCTGATCAGCCAGTTGCCCGCACCAACCGGGATCCGCTGGCGGCCCGCCCGCACCCGGCGCAGGATGAACTCCTCCCGCCGCTGCGGGTCGTGCTCGCCGTAGATGAGGCCCAGCCGCAGCACCGCGCCGCCCCGCTCAAGGTAAGGCGGCTCCACGTCCAGCTTCTCGTAGTCGTGGAAGCGCGGCATCAGATCGCGGTAGGGGTAGCGGCCGTGCCGGACCGGCGACTCCTCGGTGACCGGCACCGGCACCTCGCTGACCGGGCTCTCCTCCAGTTCGAAGGCGCGGTAGACGTCTACGCTGGACAGCACCACGAGCCTGGCGTCGGGCAGATGCGGCAGCACCGCGTCCACATCGGCCTGCGACAGCGCCATCGTGTCCACCACGGCGTCCAGCGCCAGGTCCTTGACCTCGGCGGCCAGGCTGGCGAAGTCGTGCCGCTCGGCGTGCAGATGCGCGCACTCGGTCAGCCCGTCCGGTTCGGTCTGGCCGCGGTGAACCACGGTCACTTCGTCGCCGCGCGCTATTAGCTGCTCGGTGATCCGGCGGCCGATGAACTTCGTGCCGCCGATCATCAGTACCCGCATGGCGCCCCACTTCTTTGGCCGGAAAGACACCTTACGGCCGGCCCGTCCGGTGTGTCAGATGCGGATCAGTTCAGCACGAAACACCCGTCGCCGACCGCTTATTTTCGCTGGGCATAGCGGCGCTCTGCTATCTGGCTGGGCTACCTGGCCGGCTTGCGCTCCAGCTTCTCCACGATCAGGCGGTAGAACTGGCGCGGGCGCCCAGGCTGCGGCGTCCGGCTCGGCGGCAGCGGCCAGGCCAGCCCCTCGTCCACCAGGGTGCGCAGCAGCCGGCGGGCGGTGCGCGGCGTGACCGCGAGCAGTCGCCCCGCCATCTCCGCGTCCACCACCAGCGTCTCGTCGGTCCCGGCCAGTTTGTCGGCCAGCCGGGCGAGTGTCTCGATCCCCTTGGGCTTGCCCTGCTGTGGTGGTGCGGACGGCTGCCGGGGGGCGGGCACCAGCGCCCGGCCCTCCCGGTCCAGCGCGAACAGGCCGGCCCGCTGACCCGACTGGGAACGGCCGAGCGCGGCCCGGGCGTGCGCCTCCGCCTCCTGCGCGGTCCGCCCCATGCCCACGCCCACCTCGAGGGCGATGCCGAGCCCAGATCGGGCCCGCTCGGTGAACGGCGGCATCCGGAAGCCGTCGGTGGCCGGCTGCAGCGACCCGCGGGTGGCGGTGACGTGGAAGCAGTGGTCGCCCATCGGGCTCACCGTGGCCGCGATCCGCTGCGCCTCCTGCACCAGGAACCGGTGCACGGTGAGCCGCAACTCCTCCCTGGACTGCCGTGGCGCCGACCGCCGCTGGGTGTCCCGCAGCGTCGGCACCTCGACCACCACGACGGCAAGCTGGGCCTCCTCCAGCCTGCGCTGGCTGCCGAGCAGCGTGGCCGTGCGCAGCCCGGCCCTGATGGCGGTGCCGGTGGGCTGCACGGTGATCACCGGCACGCCCGCCGTTGTCAGCCGCTCGGCCACCGAGCTCAGGCAGGTCAGCGCCAGCGTGGTCTCGTTCTTGCGGTACAGCCGTTCGTGGAACGCGGCCAGCGTCGCCGCGCTGCCCATCTCCTCGCGTACATGCACGCCGCGAGTGGAGAAGCCGAGGTCGGTGTACGCCTCGGTCACGTCGCCCCGGCTGAGCACGTCCACGCTGACCCGGGTCAGGTCGTAGGAGCCGTCCTGCACCGCCCGCAGCAGCGCGCCGTACATGGCGCTGCCGTTCAGCGGGACCGACGTGGCCGGCCCGGCCAGCGCCCCGGCCTTGCGCGCATACTCGTAGGGCACCCGGCTGGCGAACAGGCAGACGTCGACCACCGGCCCCAGCCGGAGCACCTTGTCCGCCGCCTCCTGCTCGTCCCGGTACGCGGCGGCCACCAGGCGCCGGGCTATCCCGCTGTTCTGGCCGCCACCGGCGCCACCGCCCGCGCTTCCGGGAATCTGGGCCGCCGCCGGATGGCCGGACAGCATGACCCGCTCCACCAGTTCGTGGGGGCCCACCACTCCGATGGTCAGGTCCCCCGCAGCCTGCCGCTGCACACTCATCGCCGGTCACCGCGCGCGGCCGCAGCCGGCACGCCGGTGTACCCCCCGACCGGCTGAATCGTCCTGCACGGCGTGCATCCGCCAACCGTCCCCCGTCTGCGGCAGCGATTAAGTCCCGAGCACAAATGTCCGGCCTATCTACGCGGAGCGACTGCCCGATTCTACATTCTGTAACCCGTAAAGAAGATCACGAAAGGAGATTTCCGGCAGCCAAAGCGTTCAGAACGGGGTGCGAGTGGGCGTTTTCATGGTGATTTCCGGCGAGTGAAAAGAGAAACGTGGCCTACTGGGCCGCCAGCCGGTACCGAGGCCGTTGGGGGTCCGGGGGCTCGGGCCCCCGGGCTAGCACTGCGCGGACTAACGGGAAGCTGCCGCAGGCCAGCGAACAGGGCTATCCGTCTCGTCTCGCCTCGGCCGCCTCAGTCGGCCGGCTCGGCGGTGATCTGGGCGCCGAGCGCGGTCAGCCGGGACGCGATGGCCGCGTGGCCGCGGTCGATCAGGTAGCCGGGCGCGACCACCGTCTCGCCTTCGGCCGCCAGCCCGGCCAGGATCAGCGCGATGCCGGTGCGCAGGTCATGCGCCACGACCTCGGTGCCCTTGAGGTGCGCGGGACCGTGCACGATAACCGCACCCGCGTCCACCTCGATCTTGGCGCCCATCTTGCTCAGCTCGCCGACCAGGGTGTAGCGCCCATCGAAGATCGTCTCGCGAATGTAGCTGGTGCCGTCGGCCAGGCAGCTCAGGGCCATGATCGGCGACTGGAGGTCGGTGGCGAATCCGGGGTACGGGCTGGTGATCACGTTTATCGGCCGGAGCGGGTGCGCCTGGCGCACCTGCAGCACGGCCCCGTGGGTGGCGAACTCCACCCCCATCTGCTCCAGCTTCCAGCGGAACACGCCAAAGTGCTCCAGCGACCCGCCGACTAGGCTCAGCTCGCCGCCGGTGATGGCCGCCGCCATCGCGAACACGCCGGCGTCGATCCGGTCCGGCATGACCGTGTGCTCGACCGCGGTCAGCCGGTCCACGCCATCGACAGTGACGAAGCCGGTGCCGCCGCCGCTGATTCGCGCCCCCATCTTGGTGAGGAACGCGATCACGTCGAGCACCTCGGGTTCGAGCGCGGTGTTGTCGATCACGGTGCGGCCCGGCGTCAGCGACGCCGCCATGATCAGGTTCTCGGTGCCGGTGTGCGACGGCGTGTCCAGGTACAGGTGCGCGCCACGGAGGTGGTTCGCCTTGATGTGGATCATGCTGTCGCCCTCGATCACCTCGGCGCCGAGGCGGGCGAAGCCGCGGTAATGGAAGTCGAGCTGCCTGCTGCCCAGGTTGCAGCCGCCGATGCCCTCGATGACCGCCTCACCGAGCCGGTGCAGCAGCGCGGGCACGAACAGCACCGACGCGCGGAACCTGCGCGCGATCTCGGCCGGCAGCACCGGGCTGGTCAGATGGGTCGCGTCCACCACCAGGATGCGCTCGGCCTCGTGGAACTCGACCTTGGCCCCGACCACCTGGGCCAGCTCGACCGCCCGGCGAACGTCCTCGATGACCGGCACGTTCCGCAGCACCGTCCGGCCCCGGTCGGCGAGCAGCGAGGCCGCGATCATCTTGAGCGCGGCATTCTTCGCGCCCTGGATGAACACGGTGCCCTCCAGCGGGGCACCCCCACGCACGCGATAGCGGGTTTCCGAACCCAAGGTCATCTGCGCAACTCCTGTCCGGGGTGATCGCTGACCTGGCCTTCCGCCAGGCGGACGGAGGCCCGGGCTCCCGCCGGGCGCTGGGGCCGCGTAGTGCCCGGCAGCCCCGTGGACTCGCGTCCAGTAAACCATCGCCAGTCGCGTGCGGCGGACACCTCGGCCGATCCGCGCGCGGCGTGGCCCGGTTCAGGAAAGCCGCTCCAGGCGCTCGAACACGCCGCTAAGCCGCTCGATATAACGCTCTGGCCTGCACGCCTGATCGAGCCGCAGCTCGTCGAGCGACTGACCGTGAGCTTTCGCACATTCACGCAGCGTGACCCGGAACGGAGTCCCTGTGTCCCACGTCTCCATCGCCGCCCGCTGCACGAGCGTGTACGCGTCCTCCCTGGACATACCCGCCCGGACCAGTTCGAGCAGCACCGCCGACGTGTAGATGAGCCCGCCGGTGGACTCCAGGTTGGCCCGCATCCTGGCCGCGTCCACCACGAGCCCCTCGGCCAGCCCGGTGGTCTGCGCCAGCAGGAAGTCGGTGCCGATGGCCGCGTCCGGCAGCGCCACCCGCTCCACACTCGAGTGCGAGATGTCCCGCTCGTGCCACAGCGCGATGCCCTCCATAACCGGCACCACCTGGGCGCGCACCACCCTGGCTAGCCCGCAGATCCGCTCCGACTTGATCGGGTTCTTCTTGTGCGGCATCGCGGACGAACCCTTTTGTTGTTTACTGAACGGCTCCGCAAGCTCCCTGACCTCGGTCCGCTGACCGTGCCGCACCTCCAGGGCCACCGCCTCACACACCGAGGCGATCAGCGCGAGCACGCCCACCCACTCCGAGATCCCGTCCCGCAGCACCACCTGGCTGGCCACCGGCGCGGCCCGCAGCCCGAGCTGCGGCATGACCTCGTCCTCGATGGCCGGGTCGATGTTGGAGTACGTCCCCACCGGCCCGGACAGCTTGCCCACCGCCACCGCCTCCCTGGCCAGGCGCAGCCGGTCCCGGCACCGGGCCATGGCGAAGGCGAAGTCGGCCACCCGGTGACCCCACACGTCGGGCTCCGCGTGGATGCCGTGCGTCCGCCCGGCCCGCAGCGTGCCCCGGTGCGCCAGCGCGTGGTCGCGCAGCACCGCCACCAGCGCGGTGGCCTTGGCCAGCAGCAGGTCGGTGGCCTCGGTGAGCTGGACCGCGAGCGCGGTGTCCAGCAGGTCGGACGAGGTCATCCCGAAGTGCACGTACGCGGCCGCCTCGCGCGGCGTGGTGTTGTCCGCCCAGGCGGTGAGGAACGCGATCACGTCGTGGTCGGTGACCGCCTCGGCCGCGGCCACCGCCTCGGGGGTGGGCGGCGGCGCCTGCCTGACCGGCGCCACGCTGCTGGCGGGCACGGTGCCCGCCCGGGCGTGCGCCTCGAGCACCAGCGTCTCCACCCGGCACCACAGCTCGTACTTGTGCGCCTCGCTCCAGACCCGGCCCATCTCGGGCAGCGTGTAACGGTCAATCATGAGCTCAATTGTCCCCTGCCCCGCCCGTGCTCCCCACGCTGGCGGCGCGTTCGGCGATGTCCCTGCGGTACCAGCCGCCGCGCATCCGGATCCGCTCGGCCGCCTGGTAGGCCGCGGCGCGGGCGGCCGCCACGTCCGGGCCGGTGCCGATCACGTTGAGGACGCGGCCACCCGAGGACACCAGCCGGCCTTCCGGTGACCGGGCCGTCCCGGCGTGCAGCACGTGGGTGGTTGGCCACCGTTCAGAGCCCTCAACACCTTCGATGAGATCACCGGTCACCGGATTGTCCGGGTAGCCCTCGGCGGCGATGACCACGGTCACCGCGACGCCTGGCGCCCATTGGGGAGACGGGGCCGCCGCCAGGCCGCCGGTCGCCGCCGCGTGCAGCAGGCCGGCCAGCGGCGTGGTCAGCCGGTTCAGCACGACCTGGGTCTCTGGGTCGCCGAACCTGGCGTTGAACTCCACCACCTTGGGGCCGGCCGCGGTCAGGGCGAGGCCGGCGTAGAGCACACCGCGGTAGGGGGCGCCGCGGCGGCGCAGCTCGGCCAGAGTCGGCTCGATCACCGTGTCCATCACCTGGCCGGTCAGGGCCGTGGGCAGCCAGGGCAGTGGGGCATAGGCGCCCATGCCGCCGGTGTTCGGGCCACGATCGCCGTCGTGGGCGCGCTTGAAGTCCTGGGCGGGCAGCAGCGGGACGGCCGCGTCGCCATCGCACAGGGCGAACAGCGACACCTCGGGGCCGTCAAGGAACTCCTCGATGACCACCTCGCCGCAGTTCCGCGCGTGTTCGACGGCGGCCTTGCGGTCGGTGGTGACCAGCACACCCTTGCCGCCGGCCAGGCCGTCGGCCTTCACCACGTAGGGCGGCCCGAACTCGGCCAGCGCGGCCTCGGCGTGCTGCGTGGTGCTGACCGTGCGGGCGGCGGCGGTGGGGATGCCGGCCGCGGCCATGACCTCTTTGGCGAACGACTTCGAGCCCTCGATCATGGCCGCCGCCGCGCCCGGGCCGAAGCAGGCGATGCCCTGCTCCCGCAGGGCGTCGGCGGCCCCGGCCACCAGCGGGGCTTCCGGGCCGATGACGACCAGATCCGCGGCCAGCTTGGCCGCGAGCGCGGTGATCGCCGCTGGGTCGCCCCGTGTTATCTGGCGCTGTGTTATCTGGTGTGTCTCGGCGAGTTCGGCGATCCCGGCGTTGCCGGGGGCCACGTGCAGGCTGGTGACTTCGGGATCCCTGGCCAGGGCCAGGGTCAGGGCGTGTTCACGGCCGCCGGATCCGATGACGAGGATTCGCACGGCGGCGAGCCTACTCTGCTTGTTTGACCGGAAAGATAAACCCGTCTCTGCTTGTTTGGCCGGAAAGATAAACCCGTCTCTGCTTGTTTGGCCGGAAAGATAAACCCGTCGGCAGTACGGGCTGGGGTGGAAGACGCCCCTCCGGCTGTGTGGCCTAGGTCTGCTGTTTGGCCGCGGTGACGGCGCTGAGCGCGTTGGCGCCCGCGATGGCGGCGATGCTCAGCCACGAGAGCCAGGGCAGCGACTGGTTCAGGATCAGGAAGCCGATGATCGCAGCCAGCACCGGGTTCACGCTCATGAACGTGCCGAAGGAATGAGCCGGGACCTGGCGCAGTGCGAGCAGGTCGATGAGGTAAGGCAGCGCGGACGCTAGCAGCCCGGCCGTGGTGGCGCAGGCCAGCGCGGCCAGCGTCGGCGGATGCCGGAGCGCCACCACGATGCCGACCGGCACGAACGCCAGCGCCGACAGGCCCGCGGCCGCGGCCGTCCCCTGCACGCCCGGCACCCGGCGCCCGATCACCCGGTTGAGCAGAATGTAGGAGGCCCAGCAGCACGCGGCCAGCAGTCCGAGACCCACGCCTACGTAGTCGGTGCTCGGCCTCGGGCGGGTTAGCACCAGCACGCCCGCGCCCGCCAGCAGCGCACAGCCGAGATCCACCCGGCGGCGTGACGTCGCCAGGGCCACGCTGAGGGGGCCGAGGAACTCCAGGGTCACCGCCAGCCCGAGGCCGAGCCGGGCGATGGCCAGGTACAGGGACAGGTTCATCGTGCCGAACACCACGGCCAGCAGCAGGATCGGCCACCACTGGGCCCAGGTGAACGAGCGCAGCCGGGGCCGCCCAACGGCCAGCAGCGCGGCCGCCGCGACCCACTGACGGACCGCCACCACCCCGGCCGGGCCGATCACCGGGAAGGCCAGCACACCCACGGCCGCGCCACACTGGTTCGACAAGGCGCTGGTGAGCATCATCGCCGGCCCCTGCACGCCCCGAAAACGCCCGGCCAGGGAGCCCGCCCCCGGGCCGCCGGGCACAACCCGACCAGCCTCTTCAGTGGGCGTCGAGCTCAGGCGCATTCCACCACCTTGCACCCGCTGGTTAGTTGCGCAAAATGCATGTATCGATTTACTTATACGATTTGGTTATGAGTGTGGAACTGCGGCAGTTGCGCTGCCTGGCCGCGATCGTGGACGCGGGCACGTTCACCGACGCCGCGATCGATCTGGGCATCTCCCAGGCCGCGGTATCGCGCACGCTGGCCTCGCTCGAGGCCGCGCTCGGTGTGCGGTTGCTGCGCCGCACCACCAGGGAGGTCACCCTCACCGCCGCGGGCAGCCGGGTGCTGCCGCACGCGCGGCGCGCGCTGGCCGAGGCCGACGACGTGGTGCGCGAGGCGACCACGGGCCATACCCGGCTGCGCATCGGCTACGCCTGGTCGGCCATAGGCCCGCACACCCTGACCTTCCAGCGCCGCTGGGCGGACGCGCACCCCGACGTGGAACTGCAGCTCATCAGATCCAACACGGCCACCGGTGGCCTGGCCGAAGGCGCCTGCGATCTCGCGGTGATCCGCAGCGCGCCCGACCAGAACCGGTTCGGCGACGCGATCGTCGGGCTCGAGCGGCGCTACTGCGCCATGGCCGCCGACGACCCGTGGGCGGCCAGGCGGTCGCTCCGACTGGCCGAGATCAGCAGCCGCGTCGTGCTGATCGACCGCCGCACTGGCAGCACCACCCCGGACCTGTGGCCGCCCGATGCCCGCCCGGCCGTCGAGTACATCAGCGAGATCGAGGACTGGCTCACGATCATCGCCACCGGCCGCTGCGTCGGCATCACGCCCGAGGCCACCGTGACGCTGTACCCCAGGCCAGGCGTGGTCTACCGCCCGCTGCGCGACGCCCCGCCCATCGCCGTCAGGCTGGTGTGGTGGCGCGACGAGCCCCACCCAGCCACCCCCGCAGCCGTGGGGCTCCTGACCGACCTTTACCGGAGCACCTAACCAGCCTCGCGCGGCGGCCCGGACAGCCGGCGGTCAGGTCAGGGAGCGGAGCAGGAGGGTCTGGTCGCGCCGTGGGCCCACCCCGATGGCGCAGACCGGGGCTCCGGCCATGTCCTCCAGGGTCTTGACGTAAGCCTGCGCGTTGCGGGGCAGGTCGGCGAACTCCCGCGCCTTGGAGATGTCCTCCCACCAGCCGTCCAGGTACTCGTAGACGGGTTTGGCGTGGTGGAACTCGGTCTGCGTCATCGGGATGTCGTCGTGCCTGGTGCCGTCGATCTCGTAGCCCACGCAGACCGGAACCTTGTCCAGGCCGGACAGCACGTCCAGCTTGGTGATGAAGTAGTCGGTGATGCCGTTCACCCTGGTCGCGTACCTGGCGATCACCGCGTCGAACCACCCGGTGCGCCGCTCCCGGCCGGTGGTCACCCCGTACTCCGCACCGGTCTTGCGCAGCCATTCCCCCTGTGCGTCGTTGAGTTCGGTGGGGAACGGGCCCGCGCCGACCCTGGTCGTATAGGCCTTCAGTATCCCGATGACCTTGGTGATCCTGGTCGGGCCGACGCTGGATCCGGCGCAGGCCCCGCCCGCGGTGGGCGAGGACGAGGTCACGAACGGATAGGTACCGTGGTCCACGTCGAGCAGCGTGGCCTGGGCCCCTTCGAGCAGGATGGTCTGGCCCGCGTCGAGCGCCTGGTTGATCACCAGCCCCGTGTCGGCCGTATAGGGCCGCATCCGCGCGCCGTAGTCCACGTATTCGGCGGCCACCGCGTCCGCGTCGATGCCACGGCGGTTGTAGACCTTGGCCAGCACCTGGTTCTTCTCCCGCAGCACCAGGTCGAGCTTTTGCCGCAGGATGCCCGGGTCGAACAGGTCCTGCACCCGGATACCCATCCTGGCCACCTTGTCCGCGTAGGTGGGCCCGATGCCGCGTCCCGTGGTGCCGATGCGGGCGCTGCCCAGGTACCGTTCGGTCACCTTGTCCAGCGCCCGGTGGTGCGGCATGATCAGGTGCGCGTTGGCCGAGATCAGCAGCCTTTCGCACGAGATCCCTCTGGCCTGCAGGCCCTCGATCTCCTCGAACAGCACCTTGGGGTCGATCACCACCCCGTTGCCGATCACGGGGGTGACCTGCGGCGACAGTACTCCCGAAGGCAGCAGGTGCAGCGCGTAGCTCTCCTCGCCGATCACCACCGTGTGGCCGGCATTGTTGCCGCCCTGGTAGCGGACCACGTAGTCCACCTGGTCGCCGAGCAGGTCGGTGGCCTTCCCTTTGCCTTCGTCACCCCACTGGGCACCGACGAGCACGATGGCCGGCATTTTGGGCCAACCCCTTTCCTTACGCGTAACGGGCCGCGCCGGACTATGCCCGCCGGACTGGGCCAACGGCGCGGGCATCCTCGCCTGGCGTAGAACGGATAACCCCGTACTCCCGGCTGCGAGCGCGGCGGGGACCGTGCGCTCCGAGGTTACCGGACCCCCCCAACCCACCCCCGCCGGTGGGACCTTGTCCGGCCCCCATCCCACCTCACCGTCGGAACCGGCGGAAGGCGGGTGATCGCTGCGTGTCAGGATGCTGCTGTGATCAATAACGGGACGGAACGCAGTGAAGAAGGACACCTGAGCCCGGATCTGGCCGTCCGCACCCGAACCGACGATGACCTCGACGAATGCGTGAAGGTCCTGGCCGAGGTGCATCGCCGCGACGCCTACCCCATGCGCTGGCCGGACGACCCGGCGGGCTGGCTGAACTCGTCCAAGCTCACCGGCGCCTGGGTGGCCGCCCTGGACGGAACGCTAGTGGGCCACGCCGGCCTGGCCACGGCCGCGCCAGGCGATGCCGCCGCCAAGCTGCTCGGTGCCCCCGCCGCGATGGTGACCCGGCTGTTCGTCGATCCCGTGGCACGGGGGCACGGCGCCGCGAGCGCCCTGCTGGCGCACGTCGTTCGCGCCGCCAGGGAACGCGGCCTTCATCCGGTCCTCGACGTGGACTCCGCTGGGGCTTCGGCGATCGCCCTCTACGAGCGGCTGGGCTGGCGCTTCCTCGGCGCCTCCGAAGCTCAGTGGGGCCCCCACCGCGTAACCGTCCGCTCCTACGCCGCCCCACCGGCTCCCCAGCGCCCGCCGCCTAATTAACTGGCGGACCATGCGGGGCCGGGCGTGGTCTGGCCCCGCATCCCGAGGGTTCTTCGCCTGCGCCCGAGACCTAACTGGCCGGAACGCCGGGGTGGCCTGAGGCGCCTGACCTGCGGCTCAGCTCCCGAGCTCTTTCGCGGCCTCGGCGCTGCTGTCACGCAAGAATCCAGCGCACCGTTCGGACTCGTCATCCTCACCGATCGCACCTGCCGACTTACCCAGCATGTGCAGTGCGCGGAGGAAGCCACGGTTCGGCTCGTGCTCCCAGGGGATCGGCCCCTGCCCGCTCCACCCGGCCCGGCGCAACTGGTCCAGCCCCCGGTGGTACCCGGTCCGCGCGTAGGCGTAAGCCTGCACCACCTCGCCGCCGGCGAACGCTCGCTCCGCCAACGTCGCCCAGGCGGTCGAATGCTCCGGAAACTTAGCCGCGACCTCCGACGGATCAGCGCCACCCGCCAGCAACCGGTCCGCCTCCCAATGCTGAGGCAGATAAGTCGCCGGCGGCCCCGCCATCAAGTTCTCGTGCTCCATCCCCCCATTCTCCCCGACCCCCGCACCCCCCACGCCCCCCGCCCCCACGCCCCCCGAGCCCCACCGTCCCAAGCACCCCCAGCCCCTACCGTCCCATGCACCCCTGACCACACGTCTGGACCATGATCATCTCCACTCTTCCCTTCCTGTGGGGGTATAAAAGGTGCAAATCGGACTCGATTTTGGTTCCAGCGCGGGAAGAGTGCCAGCCCGGGAAAAGTGGCTGGCGCCGAAGGGCCGGGGTTGCACGGAGCTGGTGTCGCGGGGAGTGCGTGCGGGTCTGGATCGGCGGCACGGTTGTTCTGACATAGGTGGCTGGCACTGTGGTGGTGTGGTTAACGGCGGATCTTCTGGCGTGCGAGTGGTTACGCGTGAGCAGCTCACCTCTGCGGGGCTGTCATCAGAAAAGGTTCGGTGGCTCCTCAGGCAGGGCCGCTTGGTCACGGTCCGGCGGGGCGTCTATGCCACTGCGGATCCAGCGAGTCAGGAGGATCGGCAGCAAGAACACCTGCTGCAAGTTGCGGCGGCGATCGCGGCGAGCGGCGCGCGTGCGACTGGGAGCCATCAGTCGGCGGCGCTCCTGCATGGTCTCGACCTCATCGGGAAACAGACCGGTGATCTTGTCCACCTGACCCGCGCAGCACGGGGCCGGGGAGGTCATTCTGGGCGGGCGGGGACCAGGATCCACCTAGCCGAGATTCCCGCGACCCACCTGACCGTCATGAGGGGTGTGCCGGTTACTTCGGTGGCGCGGACTGTGGTGGATCTTGCGCGGGTTGGGTCGTTTGCTGAGGGGGTGGTGGTGGCCGATTCGGCGCTGCGGACGGGGAAGGTCACGGTGGCCGGGATCAAGGCCGTTATCGCTGAGTGCGAGCGCTGGCCGGGAGTGAGACGGGCCCGGCGGGCGATCGAGTTCAGCGACGGGCGGGCGGAGTCGGCTCTTGAGTCGATCGGGCGGGCCGTCTTTCACGAGCACGGCCTGCCCCCGCCTGAATTGCAGGTCTGGGTCGGCACCGATGACCTTGGGGTGGTCGGGAGGGCTGACTACCTGTGGCGAAAGTACCGCACGGTGGCCGAAGCCGATGGCGCCGTGAAGTACGCGAACCCAGGACGGGCGATTTCGCAGCTCAACCGGGACGCGCGGCTACGCGACGCGGGCTTCGAGGTGGTGCACTTCACCTGGCAGGAGATCACCATGGCCCCACGCCAGGTGGTGGACAGGATTCGCGTGGCGTTCGCCCGAAGCGGGTCAGGTTAGGCGCTTGCCGGTGGCCAGCAAGTCTTCGCAGGCTTGCTTGACCCGGTCGGTCATGCCGGCTTCGGCGGCCTTGCCCCAGGAGCGCGGGTCATACACCTTCTTGTTGCCGACGTCGCCGTCCACCTTGAGCACGCCGTCGTAGTTCGAGAACATGTGCCCGGCCACCGGGCGGGTGAAGGCGTACTGGGTGTCGGTGTCCACATTCATCTTGACGACGCCGTAGCCGATCGCCTCGCGAATTTCCTCGAGGGCGGAACCCGAGCCACCGTGGAACACCAGGTCAAACGGCTTTTCCTTGTTGTACTTGGCGCCGACCGCGTTCTGGATGTCGTTGAGGACCGAGGGGCGGAGCTTCACGTGGCCCGGCTTGTAGACCCCGTGCACGTTGCCGAACGTCGCGGCCAGGATGTACCGGCCACGCTCGCCGAGGCCGAGCGCCTCGGCGGTCTCCAGGGCGTCCTCCGGGGTGCTGTACAGCTTCTCGTTCATCGCGCCGACGACCCCGTCCTCCTCGCCGCCGACGACTCCGATCTCCATCTCCATCACGATGTGGGCCTTGGCGCACTCGTCCAAGAGTCCGGACGCTATCCGCAGGTTCTCGTCCAGTGGCACCGCGGAGCCGTCCCACATGTGCGACTGGAACAGGGGCTCTTCGCCTCGCGCCACCCGCTCCTGGGATATCGCGACCAGTGGGCGCATGAAGCCATCGAGCTTGTCCTTCGGGCAGTGGTCGGTGTGCAGCGCCACGTGGATCGGGTACTTGGCGGCGACGACGTGGGCGAACTCGGCAAGAGCGGCCGAGCCGGTCACCATCTCTTTGACGCCTTGCCCGGAGAGGTATTCGGCGCCGCCAGTGGATACCTGGACGATGCCATCGCTCTCCGCTTCGGCGAACCCGCGCAGGGCGGCGTTCAGCGTCTGGCTGGATGACACGTTGATCGCCGGATAGGCGAAGCCGTGCTGCTTGGCCCGGTCAAGCATCTGCGCGTAGACCTCTGGGGTCGCGATAGGCATGGCGGTCGCTTCCTGTCGTCGTTTATGCCGCCCCCAGTATCCCCGAAGCGGCGGGTCTGGAGAGCGCGGGCGTGGCGTGGGGGTTGGGCTGGGCCGGGGCGGGAAGTTTAGGACAGGTCTAGGTCGGAGAGGTCGAAGGCGGCGCGGTAGGGGAGGCCGGCTTCGAGGATCCGTGGCCTGGCGCCGCGTTCGACGACCACGGCGACGCCGACCACATCGGCACCTGCCTCACGGAGGGCGTCGACGGCGGTGAGTACCGAGTTTCCTGTCGTCGACGTGTCTTCCACGGCCAGCACGCGGCGACCTGCCACGTCCGGGCCCTCGATCCTGCGCTGCAGGCCGTGCGCCTTGCCGGCCTTGCGCACCACGAAGGCGTCGAGTGCCCGTCCCCGCTGGGCGGCGGCGTGCAGCATCGCGGCGGCCACCGGGTCGGCGCCCAGGGTGAGGCCGCCGACGGCATCGTAGGAAAGGTCTGCGGTGGCGTCGAGCATCACCCGCCCGGCCAACGGGGCAGCCCGGCCGCTGAGCAAGACCCGCCGCAGGTCGATGTACCAGGTGGCCTGCTGCCCCGAGGAGAGCACGAAGTCGCCGTGCACGACCGCGTGCTGCCGTATCTCGTTGAGTAGTTCTTCGCGCTCATCCACGAAGGCGAGCCTAGGGCAGACCCCCATCCCGATGACAAAGCTGAGCTACCCGCCCGTATCAAAGGGTGGCTGGGCTGGTGTGGGCGAGTGGGGGTGGTGGGGCGGCTGACGGTCTGGGAGTGGTGGGGCTGGTGGGTTGGACAATGAGCGGTGAAGCTGGGCTACTGCACGGTAATGGTTGGGCCGCCGGCGCCGGTCCCGACCCCTCCACGGGACACGCGGCGCCGGCGGCGTCAGTGGGCCAGCCCGTCGAGGAGGCAGAGCGCTTCCTCGAGCTGAGCAGGCGGTTTGATCAGCCGCAGCCGGGTGTCGTGGGCGGCGGCGAGGCCGCGGCGCAGGCCAGTGGCGCAGAACTGGAGTTCAGGCACGGCCCGGACCAGCGCGATGGCACGGGTGGGCGCGACGAGTGAGAGGGTTTCCCCGCCGGGGAACGCCGACCGCAGTTCGTGGCTGACGAGTATGAGCACGGACAGGCGGTCCCACGGATCCAGGCTGCGGGGCAGTTCGGCGACCACGAGCCGGTGCGAGTCGGCCGCGCAACCCCCGGCGTCCCGGGCTTCGCGGTACACCTCACCCAGGCGCGTCCGCAGGTACGGAACGGTGGTCAGCCCGGTGAGCGGGTCCTCGCAGGTGCCGTGGGCCATGGTGGCCAGCCCGGCCTCGGCCCAGCCTTCGGCCAGCGGCCTGACCAGATCGAGCGGCGGGTCCACGCCGTCCAGCACGTGGCAGAAGGCGGCCAGGTCGGTCACGGCCTCGCCGATGCCGATGCCGCCGCGGGCGCGTTCCCGTCCGAGCCCCGCGCAGGCGGCAGCCAGGCCGAAGCCGCGCAGGGCCGCGACCGCGACCGTGTCGACGGCGGCCACCCGCCAGTCGTCGTCGGCGGCCCAGCCGGATATCAGGCTCTGCCGGTGCCACGCCTCACACAGATGGACCACGTGCGGGACGTCGCTGAGCCGGATGCCCGCGGCAGCGTCGGCGAGCATGCCGCGCTCCCGGTCCGTGTATCCGGCGTCGTCCGACGTCATCCCTGTCCGACCCTTCTCCGCTGGCCCCATGGCCAGCCGGTGTTCACTGCCTGGCGGGGGCCGGTACCACCCGGCCGGGCCGATGTGCGTGTACCCGCCTCAGGCCATGACGGAGACAGACATCGGTCCGGCCGGAGTGACTCGGCCAACCCGCCGTGCCGGTGCCCGAACCTGCCAGCCCCGGTGAATGACAGGACCCGACACCAAATTGATGACGGAGAAGCGGTTCCGGCATGACGCGGAATACGCCATGATTTTGCGTAGCTATATGCGACGGGACTGGGACGGTGAGTAGTGGGCGAACCCGAAGCCGGGCGGCCGCTCATAAGTGACGCCGATCTGATCACAGAGATCAGGGGCGGCGACATGGCAGCGTACGGGGAGCTATACCGGCGTCACGTGGCTGCCGCGCAGGGGCTGGCGCGCCAGCTCGTGCGCGGGCCTGCCGAGGTGGACGACGTCGTCGCCGAGACCTTCTCGAAGGTGCTCGATCTGATGCGGCGCGGCGGCGGGCCGCAGGACGCGTTCCGGCCGTACCTGTTGACAGCCGTCCGCCGGGTGGCCTACGACCGGTACCGCGGCGAGCGGAAGAACGTCGTCACCGACGAGATAGAGGCCTACGACCCTGGCCAGCCGTTCATAGACCCGGCCGTGGCCGGGCTCGAGCGCTCACTGATCGCCCGGGCCTTTCTCTCGTTGCCCGAGCGATGGCGGGCCGTCCTGTGGCACACCGAGATCGAGGGCGCCAAGCCCGCCGACGTGGCGCCGCTGCTCGGGCTGACCGCCAACGGTGTGGCGGCGCTGGCCTACCGGGCGCGTGAGGGATTGCGACAGGCCTACTTGCAGATGCACCTGTCCGGGGTAACCCGGCAGGAATGCCGCCCCGTGGTCGACAAGCTCGGTGCCTTCGTCCGCGGTGGGCTGTCGGCCCGCGAGGCAAAGGTGGTCTCCGATCACCTGGACGGCTGCGCGGACTGCCGCGCCGTCTACGCCGAACTGGCCGACGTCAACGTGGGCCTGCGGGGCGTGGTCGCGCCGATCTTCCTCGGTCCGCTGGCCGCCGCGTACTTCGCCACCATGGCCAAGGGCGGCGCCATCGCCTGGATCGGCGCCAAGGTGCTGTGGCTCCGGCATGCGCCCAAGCAGCAGCAGGCGGCGATGGCGGGCGGGCTGGCCGCGGCGGCCGCGGCCATCGCGGTGGCGCTGGCGCTGACCGGGCACGGCATGCCCGTCCCGCCCAAGCACCACGCGGTCGCGGCCCCACCGGCCGCACCCCAGCCGGTGGCCGCGCCGCCGCCGCACCACCACGTCAAGCCCGCACCGCCCGCGGTCGCGCCGGTCCAGGTGCACGTTTCGCCACCCAAGCCGGTCCCGCCGCCTAAGACGCCCGCGCCCAAGCCGACGCCACCAGCCAAGACGTCCCCACCTCCGCCGCCACCCCCTCCGCCGCCACCCCCTCCGCCACCGCCGCCGGTGACGCTGGTCGTCCACGTTGATCCCGTGGGCGCGCTGCTCCGCGGCGGGACGGGGATGCTCACCTTCACCGTGACCAACACCGGCCAGCAGGCCGCCACCGACCTGTCGGCCAGCGTCGGGCTGCCGCCCGGGGTCTCGTTCGTGGGCGGCGGCACCCTGGGCATGGCCGCGCCGATGGCCATTTCGGCGCCGGGCGGCTGGAGCTGCGGGGCCGCCGCCGCGGGAGCACGGTGCACGCACGGGCCGCTCGGCCCCGGGCAGACCACGACAACGTATCTGAACGTGGCCATCAGCCCGGACGCCCAGTACGGTGTGCCGCCGACCGTCTCGGTGAATTCTGGCGGGCGCAGCGTGACCGCGACCGGCGGCAGCGGCGTGGCGACATCGGGTCTGCCGGCCCGGTTCGCCGCCACCGGCAGGCTGGACACGGTCGTCGCGGGCAACACCCTGCCGCCGTGCTGGTGGTGCTGGTCGAAGCTCGGCTGGCATCAGCCGTCCAGCTCCGCGCCGGTCGCCTTGCCCGGCAACGTGATGTGGGCCGGGCTGTACTGGGCGGGGGCCGGGGTCCCTTCGGAGCCCGCGATCGACCTGAGAGGACCCGGCGGGTCCTTCCAGCCGGTCGCCGCCGACTCCGTGAGCAGCTCCAGCCTGTACGGCTTCCCCGTCTATCAGGCGTACGCGAACGTGACCAGCCTGGTCGCCACCTACGGCGCCGGATCCTGGCAGGCCCAGGTTCCGGTGGGCGAGCCCAATATCGCCGCCGACTCCGGCTGGACCCTCGTCGTGGTGACCCAGGACCCAACGGCCCCGGTCGGGGAGGCCGTGGTGCTGGACGGCGCCCATGAGGTCAGCGTCGACGATCCGTCGTTTCACGTTCCGCTCGACGGACTGCTCCCGCCCGGCGCGAACGCGGGCATACAGGTCGTGAGCTGGGCCGGGTTCGCCGACCGCGGCGATCCGGAGCTCTCGTCCTACCGCCAGACGATGACGGCCGAGCCAGCCGTCGACCTGACCGCCACCTCTCACCCGTACCTGGCGGGAGTCGTGGCGGCGACCACCTCCGCGGACAGCACGCAAACCGGCCCGCCACCCTGCGGCGGCTGGCCATCGGCGCACGGCCCGGGCTGGCCGTCCCCCAACGGGGCCAGCGGGCCGTCGATCAAGGGCAGCGGCTGGCTGGCCAAGGCGGCTGGCTACCCCGGCTGGCCGATCGGCGGATGCGGCTGGAGCGGCCAGCGGGCGCACGTCTCAGCCCATCGGGTGAAGGACCTCAGCGGGCAGACCCACCACGGCAACCCGAAAGGCTCGGGCGGGCACTCCGGCGGGCCCGGCAGCACCAAACCCGGCAGTCACAAGCCTGGCGGTTCCAAGCCCGGCGGCGGCCACAACCCTCCCGGCGGCCATAACCCCGGCGGCGGCCACAACCCTCCTGGCGGGCACAACCCTCCCGGTGGTCATAAGCCTGGCAGTGGTCATAAGCCTGGCAGCGGAAGCGGCGGCTCAAAGCCCGGCCAGGATGGCCCGCTCCCGCACGGGGTCGAGCCCAATCCCTGCCCGCTGTGCAAAGTCCTCGATGGGCTTGGCTCTGGCCGCCGCATGGCCGGCCAGCCAGCCCCAGGTGTCCCGCACAGTGTCGGCCAGCGGGCGGTAGCGCAGCCCGGCCAGCCTGGCCCGCTCACCGGAAGCCTCCCAGGTGCCCGCCAGCTCGGGGGTGTCCGGGATCCACATCGGCAGCTCGGTGTACGGCCGCACGCCGGCCGACAGCAGCACGTCGTCCGGCGCCCAGACCAGCTCGGCCGCCGGGGCGGCGGTTCGGCTGGCGGTTGCCTCGGTGGTGGCCACGGCAGCCAGGCAGGCGTCCATGAGCTGGCCGAACGTGCCGTCACTGGGGCCGGGAACGTTCACCGAGCCGGTGATGCCGCGACGGCCACTGTCCAGCACCCAGGCCGCGAGGTCGCGCGCGTCGGTCAGCCGGACCGGACGGCCGGGATCGCCGGGGGCGAGCACGCGGCCGCCCCGTGCCACCCTGGCCAGCCACCACGGCAGCCGGCCCACGTCGTCGTGCGGCCCCGCGATCAGGCCGGGGCGCACGATCAGGTGCCGGCCAGGGAAGGCGGCCGCCACCGCCCGCTCCGAACCTGACTTGAGCGGGCCGTATCCCAGCGATTCCACATCGCCGTCGGCGTCGGCCGGGCAGTCATAGGTGGCTGAATCCTCGGTCACTGGCTCGCGTGGGCGGCCCGGGTACACCGACAGTGTGGACACGTAGGTGTAGTGGCCCACATGGCCGGTGAGCAGCGCCGCCGACGCCGCCACGTGCGCCGGAGCGATCACCGACGTATCGACGACGGCGTCCCAGTCCCGGTCGGCCAGCACCCGCAGATCCGACGCGCTGGTCCGGTCGCCATGCCAGGCTTCGGCACCCGGCCGCGGTTCACCGTGCTGCCCCCTGGTGAACGTCGTCACGTCATGTCCGCGGAATACTGCCTGGTCAACGACTGCGCGTCCGACGAACCGGGTTCCGCCTAGCACGAGAATCCGCATGATGCGACATTCTGCCGATCGGCGCTGATTCCCCGGAACGGCTTACGCCATGAGCGGACTTGAATACGCTGTGAGGAGCGCCGGGGCTGAGCTTGCTGGGGGTGCGTCCGGCACGACATCAGCCCGCACGGTGGACGGGGCTGGGCACTGGTAGCGTCTCGAGTCGAGGAAGGACGGTGTCGGGTGGACCGCTGTGCGCTGTTCGTGGACGCCGGCTATGTACTCACCGATGGCGCGATGGCCGCCCACGGGACAAATCAACGGGAAGCAGTTTCCTGGGACTACGCGGGACTGCTCCAGTTCCTCGCGGGCTTGGCCGTCGATCGCACCGGTTTGCCGCTGCTGCGGTGCTACTGGTACGAGGCTACCGTCGACGGCCGCCGTACCCCCGACCACGACACGCTGGCCGATCTGCCGGGTCTTTCGCTGCGGCTCGGCCGGATGCGGCCCGGTAAGCGCGAGGGCGTGGACACCGAGATCCACCGCGACCTCACCACACTCGCCCGCAACCGGGCGGTCAGCGATGTTTTGCTGGTCACCGCCGGGGACGATCTGGCCCAGGTGATCGCCGACGTCCAGGATCTGGGCGTCCGGGTGATCATCGTGCACATCTCGGTGGATGGCAACTGGACGGTGTCCAGGCCGCTGCGGCAGCAATGCGACGACATCGTGGAGATCCACGGCGGGCAGCTCCGGCCCTACGCTGAGCTGACCGGCGGGGAGCCGGCCCGCTACAGCGAGCAGTACGCGGCCAGCGTCTACGGCGGCAGGCCGATGTCCAACGGGCACGCCGCCAGCGTGGCCGGCGGTGGTTATCCGTCCTTGCCCGGTGGCTCCGTCGGCGCCCACCCGGCCCCGCCGGCCATTTACACGGCTCCGGTGGTCGCCGAGTATCAGCAGCCTCCGGCCGCCCCGGTACGACGAGAGCCGGTGCGGCGAGAGCCGCCACCCGAGCCCGCTGCCCCGGCCGTAGACAACGCGCCGCCCGAGCCCCAGGCCCGCGGTGCGCACGAGAGCACCGGCCCGCAGTCGCTGGTCTCGCCGCCCAATCGGGCCATCATCGGCCGCCCGGCCCTACCTCAGCAAGCGCTACCTCAGCAAGCGCTACCTCAGCAAGCACAGCCTCAACCGCCACCACGGCCCCAGCCGAACCACCAGAGCCCGCCGCTTTACGCGGCCCCCCCGGCGCCCCTGCCCCCGCCGGCTCCACCGGCGCTGCCTCCCGTGCCGCAGACACCGGTGACCTTCCACGAGCCATCCGTCCCCGTGCCACCCCTCGCCCCCGAGGCGCCCGCGCCGCAGGCGCAGCCACCGGGGCCAGGACAGGCAGGCTCCGGCCCGCCAGCGGCCGCGCCGGATCAGCGGCCGTCTGCTCCCCGGTCCCCGTACGAGGGGGGCACCTCGACGTCCAGCTTCATGGATCCCCCCGGTGGCCAGTTCTCCCCGGCCCCACCCGGCCAGTTCAGCGGGGCGCCCACCACCCTGCCCAGCCGCCGCGTTCCGCAGAGCCCCGGGCAGCACAGCTCACAGAGTTCCGGCCCGCACACACCTGGCCCGCACACACCTGGCCCGCACACACCTGGGCAGCACACACCTGGGCAGCACAGCTCGCAGCCGCCCGCTCCCGCCCGCGGCCAGCAGGGGCAGCGACCCGCAGCGGCGGCCACCGCGGGCTACGTCCCCCCGCAGACTCCCTACGGCGCGGCCTCCCGGCCCGTGGCCTCGCCTTCGGCCGCCCCACCGGCCGGAGGGTCGCTCGATGACACCGTCACGGCGGCCCACGCCGAGGGTTTCGACTTCGGCGAGTCGGTGGCCCGCGACGCTCCGGGGCTGTGGCTGGAGGCCGTGCTGGCCAGGAAGCCGCGGATGCCCACGGATCTGGAAGCGCGTCTGCTGCAAGGCTCGGCCCTGCCGATCGACTCCCTGCTGCACGACGAAGTGCGGCAGGCGCTGCGCAGTGGATTCTGGGATGCGCTTGAGCGTTCTCGCAGGTAGACACCGTAATCGCCGCGGCGGCCCCCGGGCCTCCTGCGGGCATGCCAATTACCCGGTATCACAACGGCCTGGAAGGGTACTTTCGCAACGTGGCCACGCTGTCCCGCGACGAGTTCGATGCGATCGAGTTCGGCGCTGCCCGCACCGGCGAGCACCGTGACGCCGCGCTGCAGATGAGCCAGCTCGCTTCGACCCGTACCCAGAGCAACGACATGTCCCGGGCGGAGGCCCTGCTGCGCGCCGGTGAGCAGTGGCTGCTCGCCGACGATCCGGTCGCGGCCGTGGACGGGTTCCGTGCCGCCCTGCTTTCTCTGGCCGACCCTGCGCCCGCGGATGGCAGTGCGACCCTGGTCGAGGCCAGGGTCAGCCTGGCCCGCGCGCTCTTCCAGCTCGGCCAGGCCGACGAGGCGCGCGGGCTGATCGGGCAGCTCGAGGCGGACGGCCGCACCGACCCGAAGAAGTGCGATCTGGTCGCCGAGCTGCTGGTCGAGCAGTCCGATTTGATCGGCGCGCTGGACTGGGCGAACACCGGGGTCGAGCTGTGCCTGGCGGCCGCCAACCTGCCCGCGAAGGCGGGCTCGGCCAGCGGGGAGGGCGTCTTCGTTCCCCAGCAGCTTCCGCCGACCGTGGACCGGACCGAGCTGCGCATGCTGCTCAGCCTGCGCTACCGGATCCGCAACGACATGGGGCTGGACGAGGACGCCTACGACAAGCTGCTCGACGAATTCTGAACCCGGCTTCCACCGGCGCCGCTACCCTCCAGCCGAAGGGCACAACGCTGCCCTGGCCACCGTTCAGGTAACCAGGGCAGCAAGGCAGCGGATAGGTCAGTCAAGGCGGACCAGCCTCAGCCGCTGTCCCAGGTCAGCCCACCCGGGCGGCCGGGCGGACGGTGAGCGCGTCGGCCGTCGCGTCCCGGTCCACCTCGACCCGGTCGCCGTCCATGATCTCGCCCGCCAGCAGCGCCCTGGCGAGCTGATCGCCGATCGCGGACTGCACCAGGCGGCGCAGCGGCCGGGCGCCGAACATCGGGTCGAAGCCGGTCATGGCCAGCCACTCCCGGGCCGCGGGGGTCACCGTCAGCGTCAGCCTCCGGTCGGCCAGCCGCTTGGCCAGCCGTTCCACCTGCAGATCGACGATCTTGGTGAGTTCGCCCGTGGACAGTGCGTCGAAGACGATGATGTCGTCCAGCCGGTTGAGGAACTCGGGCTTGAACGTGGCCCGGACCACCGACAGCACGCCCTCCTTCCTGGCGGCCTCGTCCAGCGACTGATCCGAGATGAACTGCGAGCCCAGGTTGGAGGTCAGGATCAGGATGGTGTTGCGGAAGTCCACCGTCCGGCCCTGGCCGTCGGTGAGCCTGCCGTCGTCGAGCACCTGGAGCAGGACGTCGAACACCTCCGGGTGCGCCTTCTCGACCTCGTCGAGCAGGACCACGCAGTACGGCCGGCGGCGGATGGCCTCGGTGAGCTGGCCGCCCTCCTCGTAACCGACGTAGCCGGGCGGCGCCCCGACCAGCCTGGCCACGGAGTGCTTCTCGCCGTACTCGCTCATGTCGATGCGCACCATGGCGCGCTCGTCGTCGAACAAGAACTCGGCCAGCGCCTTGGCCAGCTCGGTCTTGCCCACGCCGGTCGGCCCGAGGAACAGGAACGAACCGTCGGGGCGGTCGGGGTCGGCCACCCCGGCGCGCGCCCTGCGCACCGCGTCCGACACCGCCTGCACGGCGCTGGCCTGGCCGACCAGGCGCTTGCCCAGCTCGTCTTCCATCCGCAGCAGCTTGCCGGTCTCGCCCTCGAGCAGCCGCCCGGCCGGGATGCCGGTCCACGACGAGACGACGTCCGCCACGTCGTCCGGGCCGACTTCCTCCTTGACCATGGGGGCGCTGTCGCCGACGCCGATGGTGCCCGGCGCGGCCGCGGCCTCGGCCAGGTCATGCTCGGCCGCGGGGATGTCGGCGTACATCAGCCGGGAGGCGGTCTCCAGGTCGCCCTCGCGCTGGGCGTGGTCGACCTGGATCCTCAGGTCGTCGAGCCGCTTCTTCAGCTCGCCGACCTTGTTGAGGCCGGCCTTCTCCCTGTCCCACCGCGCGATCAGGCCGGTGAGCTGCTCTTGCCGGTCGGCCAGGTCACGCCGGATCCGCTCGAGCCGCTCCTTGCTCGCCTCGTCCTCTTCCCGGCCGAGCGCGAGCTCCTCCATCTTCATCCGGTCCACGGACCGCTGCAGCTCGTCGATCTCGACCGGGCGCGAGTCGATCTCCATCCGGAGCCGGGAGGCGGCCTCGTCCACCAGGTCGATGGCCTTGTCCGGCAGGAACCTGGCGGTGATGTAGCGGTCGGACAGCGCGGCCGCCGCGACCAGCGCCGCGTCGGAGATCTGGACCTTGTGGTGGCCCTCGTAGGGGCCCTTCAGCCCGCGCAGGATCGCGATCGTGTCCTCCACCGACGGCTCGCCCACGAAGACCTGCTGGAACCGGCGCTCCAGGGCCGGATCCTTCTCGATCCGCTGGCGGTACTCGTCCAGCGTGGTGGCCCCGACCATCCGCAGCTCACCGCGGGCCAGCATCGGCTTGAGCATGTTGCCCGCGTCCATGGCGCCCTCTGCCGCGCCCGCCCCGACGACCGTGTGCAGCTCGTCGATGAACGTGATGACCTGGCCGTCGCTCTCCTTGATCTCGTTGAGCACGGCCTTGAGCCGCTCTTCGAACTCGCCGCGGTACTTCGCGCCGGCCACCATGGCGCCCAGGTCGAGCGCGATCAGGCGCTTGCCGCGCAGTGACTCGGGCACGTCGCCGGCCACGATCCGCTGGGCCAGCCCCTCCACCACCGCGGTCTTGCCAACCCCGGGCTCACCGATCAGGACCGGGTTGTTCTTGGTCCGCCGGGACAGCACCTGGATCACCCGGCGGATCTCGGCGTCGCGGCCGATGACCGGGTCGAGGTCGCCTGACCTGGCCCGCTCGGTCAGGTCGATGCCGTACTTCTCCAGCGCCTGGTAGGTGCCTTCCGGGTCCTCCGAGGTGACCTTGGCGCTGCCGCGCACCTTCGCGAAGGCCTCGACCAGCGCGTCCGGCCCGGCCCCGGCCTCCCGCAGCAGGCTGGCGGCCTCGCCACCGCTGGTGGCGAGGCCGACGAGCAGGTGCTCGGTGGACACGAACTCGTCGCCGAGCTGCCTGGCCCGCTCGGCCGCCGTGTTGATCGACGCGAGCAGCGGCCTGGACGTCTCCGGCGCGCTCATCGTGGTCCCCGCCGCCTTGGGCAGCCGGGCCAGCAGGTTCTGGGTACCGCGCAGCACCTGCGCGGGATCCGCGCCGACCGCCTGCAGCAGCGGTGCCGCGGTGCCGCCGGCCTGCTCGATCAGCGCGGCCAGCAGGTGCGCGGGCGCGACCTGCGGGTGGCCCGCGGACGCGGCACTGCGCACCGCGGTGCTCAGCGCGTCCTGGCTCTTGCGGGTCAGCTTCTCTTCCATCGTCTTCCTATGGCTTCGTTCGCTCTTGGTTTGTTCGTACGGTTATGGTTCGTCGCGCCTGGGCATCTGGCGTACCGGGACCAGGTCAGCGCCGGTCACCCGCCCCCGCCGCAGCTCGGCCAGCCGGGCCGCGACCGCCCGGGTGGATTCGAGCTCGGCCTGCAGCCGGGTGATCTCCTCGTGCAGATCCACGGCTACCTGCCGGGCCCGCTCCAACTCCGTGGCCAGTTCGAGGATCCGCTTGATCCCGGACAGGTTCACGCCCTCTTCGTGGGACAGCCGCTGGACCTCCCGCAGCACCAGGATGTCGCGCATCGAGTAGCGCCGGCCGCGCCCCGCGGACCGGCCCGGTGAGACCAGGCCGAGCCGGTCGTAGCTGCGCAGCGTCTGTGGGTGCAGCCCGGACAGCTCGGCGGCCACGGAGATGACATACACGGGTGTGTCGTCGGAAAGGCGGTCGAACGGAGTGGTCATGTCCTCGCCTCCCTCATCTCAGTAACCGGGCGAGCTGCCCGCTTGGCCCTGCTAGCTTGACTCTGCTTGCTTGGCCGGGGGACATGGTCAGCTCCTGGCCTGCTGCAGCAGTTCGGCGCGTGGGTCGTCGCCGGCCGTGGCGTCGCGGTACGCCTCCAGTGCGGCCTTGGCCTTGTCGTCCAGCTTGGCGGGGACCACCACCTGGACGGTGACGTGGACGTCGCCCAGGACACCGTCGGAGCTACGGCGGAACCCCTTGCCACGCAGCCTGAGCACCTTGCCGTTCTGGGTGCCCGCGGGGATGCGCACGGTCAGCGGGACGCCGCGCAGCGAGGGCACCTTGATCTCCGCGCCCAGCGCCGCCTCGGTGAAGGTCACCGGCACGGTGACGGTCAGGTGGTCGCCCGACCGGCCGAACACCGGATGCGCGGTGACGTGCACCTTGACGTAGAGGTCACCGGCCGGGCCGCCACGCTCGCCCGGCACCCCCTTGCCCTTGAGCCTGATCCGCTGGCCGTCCGCCACGCCGGCCGGGATGCGCGCCATGATGGTCCTGGTGCTCATCGCCCGGCCGCTGCCGGAGCAGACGTCGCACGGATCGTCGACCACCATGCCCCGGCCCCGGCAGGTGCGGCACGGCTCGGACAGCGCGAAGCCACCCAGGTTCCGGCTGGCCTGGCCCGTGCCCTCACAGGTCGGGCAGACCCTGGGCACGGTGCCCGCCTTGGCCCCGGTCCCGCGGCAGGTCTGGCACGGTCCCTCACCCGCCAGCCGCAGCGAGACGGTGGAGCCGTCGATGGAGTCGGCGAACGAGAGGGTGGTCTCCGTCTCGAGGTCGGCTCCGCGCCGCGGCCTGGCCTGGGTGCCGCCCCGGCCGCCGAAGACGCCGCCGAGCAGGTCACCGAGCTTGCCGCCGGTGGTGTTGCTGCCACCGCCGCCGAACAGGTCGCCCAGGTCGAAGTTGTATCCTCCGGCCTGGCCGCCCTGCCCACCTGGCATCCGCAGGCCACCGCCACCGAACAAGGACCGCGCCTCGTCGTACTCCTTGCGGCGCTTCTCGTCTGACAGGACGTTGTACGCCTCGGAGATCTCCTTGAAACGCTCCTCCGCTGAGGCGTTGCCCTTGTTCGCGTCCGGGTGGTACTTCTTCGCCAGCTTGCGGTAGGACTTCTTGATCTCATCGGCGGGCGCGTTCTTGGAGACACCGAGGGTCTTGTAGTAGTCCTTCTCGAGGAAGTCCTTAGTGCTCACGGGTCCCTTCCCGCCCTGTGCCAGTCCTCACCGGGTCAGCCGTTACTGTCCGCAGGGACCTCCTGCGGGGAGGTGTCGCCCTTCCGGCTGGTCTCGCCGGAGGTGTCATCGTCGGTTTCGCCCGCGTTCCCGCCGGAGCCGCCTGGCTCGGCGACCGCCACCCGCGCCGGGCGCAGGATCCGGTCACCGATCTTGTACCCGGGCTGCAGGATCTGGACGCAGGTGGGTTCGGTCACGTCGTCGGAGTAGGAGTGCATCAGCGCTTCGTGCACCACCGGGTCGAAGGCGTCACCCTTCTCCCCGTACGTGGTCAGGCCGAGCTTGGCCACCGCCGACTCGAACGACTCGGCGATGGACTTGAAGCCGCCGGACAGCTCGCCGTGCTCCCTGGCCCGGCCGATGTCGTCCAGGACCGGAAGGAGTTCGGCCAGCACGTTGGCGAGCGACTGCTCGCGAACGGCCGCCCGGTCGCGCTCGACGCGCTTGCGGTAATTGGCGTACTCCGCCTGGAGCCGCTGCAGGTCAGCGGTCCGCTCGGCGAGCTGGGAGAGTGCCTCCTCGGTCGCCGCGTCATTGCCACCGAAGCCGGTCGAATGCCTGCCCGGGCGTCGTTCACCGCTCACCGTTTCTCCTGCTGCTTCTCCTGCTGCCGACGCTGCCGACGCGGGGCCGGCCGTTTGCGCGCCCTGCGCAGGCCCGGCCGCCTGCCCGGACTGGTCAGGGTCTCTGACCTGCCCGGTAACCGGGTCGATGCGCCTGCGGTCGCGGATCACCGGCCCCGCGGTGCTGTCCTCGGAAGAACTCATCAGGCAGCGCCGCCCTCCTCATCGGCGGACCTGCCCTCGTCGACGATCTCCGCGTCGACGACTTCCTCGTCCGCCGAGTCGGCCGGAGCGTCGGTAGCCGTGTCAGCAGAAGCGTTCTCGGCCTGCGCCTGGGCGTAGATCGCCGAGCCCATCTTCTGGCTGACCGTTGCGGCCTTCTCGCTCGCCGACTGGATGAGGTCCGTGTCGGTGCCCTCGAGCGCCTTCTTCAGGTCGGCGATCGCGGACTCCACCTCGGACTTGACGTCGTCGGGAACCTTGTCGGCGTTCTCGGCGAGGAACTTCTCGGTGGTGTAGGCGAGAGTCTCCGCACGGTTGCGGATCTCCGCCTCCTCACGCCGCTTGCGGTCCTCGTCGGCGTACTTCTCCGCGTCGGCCATCATCTTCTCGATGTCGTCCTTCGGCAGCGCCGAGCCGCCGGAGATGGTCACCGATTGCTGCTTGCCCGTGCCGAGGTCCTTGGCCGCGACGCTGACGATGCCGTTGGCGTCGATGTCAAAGGTGACCTCGATCTGCGGGATGCCGCGCGCCGACGGGGCGATGCCCGCCAGCTCGAACGTGCCGAGCTTCTTGTTGTAGGCGGCGATCTCCCGCTCGCCCTGGAAGACCTGGATCAGCACCGACGGCTGGTTGTCGTCCGCGGTGGTGAAGATCTCCGAGCGCTTGGTCGGGATCGTGGTGTTCCGCTCGATGAGCTTGGTGAAGATGCCGCCCTTGGTCTCGATGCCCAGCGACAGCGGGGTCACGTCGAGCAGCAGGACATCCTTGACCTCGCCCTTGAGCACGCCGGCCTGCAGGCAGGCGCCCACCGCGACGACTTCGTCCGGGTTAACGCCCTTGTTGGGCTCCTTGCCGCCGGTCAGGTCCTTGACCAGGTCGACCACGGCCGGCATCCGGGTGGAACCGCCGACGAGCACCACGTGGTGGATGTCGTCGACCTTGATCCCGGCGTCCTTGATCACCTGCTGGAACGGCGTCTTGCACCGGTCGAGCAGATCCGAGGTCATCTTCTGGAACTCGGCCCGCGTCAGCTTGGCGTCCAGGTGCAGCGGCCCGCTCTCGGAGTGGGTGATGTAGGGCAGGTTGATCGTGGTCTCGGTGGAGCTGGACAGCTCGACCTTGGCCTTCTCCGCGGACTCACGCAGCCGCTGCAGCGCCATCTTGTCCTTGGACAGGTCGACGCCGTAGCCGTTCTTGAAGTCCTTGACCAGCCAGTCCACGATCCGCTGGTCCCAGTCGTCGCCGCCCAGGTGGTTGTCACCGCTGGTCGCCTTGACCTCGACCACGCCCTCGCCGACCTCGAGCAGGGAGACGTCGAACGTCCCGCCACCCAGGTCGAACACCAGGATGGTGGCCTCGGACTCCTTGTCCAGGTGGTACGCGAGCGCCGCGGCGGTCGGCTCGTTGATGATCCGCAGCACGTTCAGGCCCGCGATCTGGCCGGCTTCCTTGGTGGCCTGCCGCTGCGCGTCGTTGAAGTACGCCGGGACGGTAATGACCGCCTCGGTGATCTTCTCGCCGAGGTAGGCTTCCGCGTCCCTCTTCAGCTTCTGCAGGATGAAGGCGCTGATCTGCTGGGCGCTGAACTTCTTGCCGTCGATGCTGACCGACCAGTCGGTGCCCATCTGGCGCTTGACCGACCGAATGGTCCTGTCCACGTTGGTGACGGCCTGCCGCTTGGCGACCTCACCGACGAGGACCTCGGAGTTCTTGGCGAATGCGACGACCGACGGTGTCGTACGCGAGCCCTCCGCGTTGGCGATAACCGTGGGGTCCCCGCCTTCGAGGATGGCGACGACAGAGTTGGTCGTCCCCAAGTCAATCCCTACCGCACGTGCCATGTGTAAGTCCCTATGTGTGTACGTCGACTAAGTTGAGCGCTTCCGGCGCAAGATTGCCATGTTGTCCCGAGCAAGTCAAATGACTTGAGTCAAGCACGCTCAACTCTGATAACGCCTGGTCCGCTGGGATGATTCCATCGACCGCGGATTTTCTGTTTCCGCTGCTCAGGCTGGGGTTTGCCTGCCTGGCGATGTCGCTGCCGCAGTTGAGAATCTGGATTACTGAACGGTGGCCACCCACCGCCGCAGCTCAGCCCGCCGCACCGGGACCGGCCAGGGGCGGGGCCCAACTTACCCGCCAGAGGTAAGAATGACCCGGAACGGATCATTTCCAGGTGACGGTCCCAGTTGCGGCACTCCCTCCTGGCATGGCGTAGGGCAGGATGCCGCCCGTAAAGCAAGGAGCCGGCGCCTTGACCGACCCACGGGCGATCGAGCGGTTCACCGCGCTGTACGACGAGCATCACCGCAGCGTCTACGCCTACGCGGTCAGCAAGGCGGGACGCCAGATCGCGGACGAGGTCGTGGCCGAGGTGTTCCTCGTGGCGTGGCGGCGGCTGGCGGGCGTGCTGGAGTCGAAGCTGCCCGAGCCGATACTGCCCGAGCCGATACTGCCCGAGCCGATACTGCCGTGGCTGCTGGCTGTGGCGAGGAACGTGGCCATCGGGCAGTTCCGGGTGGCCGCCCGTCAGCAGTCGCTCGCGGCGGAGTTGCGGGCCTGGTCATCGGGTGGCGGTCTCGGCGCGCCCGTGACCGGGGACGTCGCCGATCAGGTATCCGAACGGCAGGCGGCGCTGCGCGCGCTCGCTTCCCTGTCCGAGGCGGACAGGGAACTTCTCACGCTGGTGGCCTGGCATGGGCTGTCGGCGCGGGAGGCCGCCGGGGTGGTCGGGTGCTCGACCGCGACGTACTTCGTCCGGCTGCACCGGGCCAGGAATCGCCTTGAGCGGGCCATGGAAGGCCCGCTCGAAGCCGACCATATCGACGGCCTGGGGACGGCGCTCGTCCCCAGCAAGGGCCGGTGAAGGGGAAGTGATCCGGATGAACTCGACGCCGCGCGGCCGGTCAGGCCGCCGCACCATGGAGTTGCTCGCCCAAGCCCGTCCGGCCAGCCTGGACCCCGGGACAGACCCAGGCGCGGCGGCCGGCCGCCGCCAGGACACCATCGCCGCGGCTGCGCGCACGAACCCGGAGGCATCGCCGCGCGGTGCCGCATCCGTGCGGCCTAGGCCGCGGGTCCCGCGGGCCGCGCTCGCCACCGGGCTGACGCTGGCCGCCGCCGGCGCCGCGGCCGCCGTCTTCGTGGCCGGCAGCGGACCGGGCGCCGCCCCGGCCCCTGTCAGCCGGACGCCCAAGACGGGCTCCACGCCCTCGGTCACCCTGACCGCCCAGCAGATCCTGTTCACCGCCGCGGTCAGCGCCGCCCAGCAGCCAGCCCAGGGCCGGTACTGGAAGGTGACGGACATCTCGGGATCGGTCATGGCCGCCGGGCCTAACGCTCACCCTTACGCGGTCGAGCAAACCTGGTCGCCGTCGGTGACTTGGGACGCGCGCTCACCCAGGCAGCGGAGCTGGACGATGCCCGCGAGCGGCTTCACGACCACGCCGGTCTCGGCTGGCGCGGCCGCGGCCTGGCGGGCCGGCGGGTCGCCGAAACTGCCCAGTCAGCACGGCCGCCAGCAGGGCTGGTGGCAGACCGGCGGCAGCGACGGCTATCTCGGCAACGGCAACCTGACCTTCGCCCAGTTCCAGCGGCTGCCCGCCAGCCCCGCCCGGCTCTGGGCCGTGGTCAAGAAGGCGGCCGAGCAGCAGATCGAGCCCAGTCCGCACGTCAAGGCCGTCTACTGGAGCACGGCCGGCAAGGAGTCGCTCGCCGAGACCATGTTCGGCGTCTACGACCAGTTGCTCAAGCTGGACCCGATCACCCCGGCGGTGCGGGCCGCGGTGCTCAGGGATCTGGCCCGCCTGCCCGGGGTGCACTCCATCGGCAAGGTCACCGACCCAATCGGCCGCACCGGCTACGGCATCGCGCAGTCCCAGGGGCCGGCCGATAACGGCGCGGAGCAGACGGAGGAGGTGCTGGTCATCGCGCCCGGCTCGGGCCTGCTGCTCGCCGACGAGTTCGTCGTGACCAGCACGTCGTACTCGGCACCACCCAGCGGCGCGGCGCCCGGCCTCGGCACCTGCCCGAAGGGCACCGCCCTGCCCAAGATAAACCATCCGATGTGCAAGCTGTCGGCCGCTCAGGCCAAGCAACTCCCCGCCAGTGAGGGCCTCTACTCTGGCCACGGATTCCTGCTGGTGGGCCCGGGCCCGATGGTGGAGCTCGCGTCCGGCCAGGTCGAATCCTTCGACGCCATCGTCGGCGCCCGGTGGACCAACGCATCGCCCGCGCTGCCGTCGCCGTCACAACGGTTCAGCGTCGTCAAGGACAGCAAGGGCTGACGGGGTCGTCAGGGACGACAAGGGCTAACAGGTTCGTCAGGGACGACAAGGCTGACAGAGAGGAATGCGTCAATGAAGCTCACCCCCCGCCTGGCCGCCGTGGCCGCGACCCTCACGGCGCTCACCGCCGGGCTGGCCGGCCCGCAGGCCGCGTCGGCCGTCACGGCCTCGGCCGCCGCGCCGGTCCTCCGGGCCAGCGCCCCGGCTAGGCCCATCACCCTGGTCAAACGGAACAGGATCACTGTCGGCGAGTCGGTTCACCAGGCCATCGTCCTGCCCGCGGGCCCGCAGCCGCACGGCCTGGCCTTCCACGCCGCCACGCCGCTGCCCGCCACCAAATACAGCGCGACCACTCACCTGTACCGGGTGCTGGTACGCATCCTCAATCGCAGTGGCGCCCCGGTCGGGCCGCCGGCCGGCTCGCCAGGCGGCGCGACCTACAGCGTCATGGGGCCCATCGTCAACACGGCCACCGCCGGCACCCCGGCCTCGGTCGGCTACAACCGCAAGCTCGGCGCCTACAGCGTTCGGGTGCCGGCGGGCGACTACTACCTGGACGGCCTCGTCGCCACGCCTGGATACAGCGCGGTCATGGTCCAGCCCGACGTCGCCGTGCACGCCAACACCACGGTCACCCTGGACGCCAGGGCCGCCGACCCGGTGAGCGTCAAGGTGGACCACCCCGGCGCGGCCCCGTTGCTCGAATACGCCGAGATCGACCAGACCATCGACGGCACCCCCGTCAGCTCGTCCTACGGCGTGGAGAACTCGCCGGGCAAGCCGCGGCAGCTGTACCTGACCCCAACCGTCGCGGTCACCGGCAGGCCGTTCCTGTTCAGCCTGCACGCGTCGCTGACCAGCCCGGCGGCGTTCCCCACCGGACGGCGCTCGCGTCTGCGGCCGGCCCGCTATGAGTACAACCTGCTGTTCACTCACCGGGGTGTGCCGGCCTCGCTGGCCTACCGGGTCGGCGCGGGCCAGCTCGCCACCGTCGCGACCCGCTACTACGGCGAGACGGCCACCCTGCCCAAGAGCGACATCGGACAGCAGGGCAACCTCCCCCTGGGCCCCGGCAACGACGAGCTGTACTCCTACGACGCGCCCGTCGTGATCCCGCCGGCCGGACGGGCCACGATGTACTACGTCGCGCCGCCCGGCATCACCTGGAGCAGCGAGGACCTGCTGGACGACAACCAGGCGGCCCCGAGCGACCTGCAGTCGAATGCGTCCTACCAGCCCGGCAGGCACTACACCGACAGCTTCGGCGAGGCGGCGCTCGGGGCCGCGGGGGACGCCCTGAGGATGGGCAACGCGATGGAGTTCTTCCCCGCCCCGTTCTCGCCGTCCGAGCCCGGCCACGTCCTGCAGGCATGCTGCGGGCTGAGCATCGACGGCAGCAAGGTGCACAGCACGCTGTGGCGGGGCGGCAAGATGCTCGCACACAACAGCGACCCCTGGGGGTTCGGCCTCACCGTGCCCGCCGCCCGTGGCCGGTACACGCTCACCGAGACGGCCACCCGCCCGGCGTCCGACTGGTCCGCGCTCGGCACCCAGTCCAGCGCGACCTGGTCGTTCTTCTCCGCCAGGCCACAAGGGACGGACGGCCTGCCGTTGCTAACCGTGCGGACGGCTGGGCCGTTCAGCTCATCGGGCGCCCTGCCGGGTGGGAAGACCGTGCCGCTGTCGCTGAGCGTCGACGGGATCCCGCAGGGCGCCAGGCTGACCAGCCTCACGGTGTCGGCCTCGTCCGACGGCGGCAAGACCTGGCGCCCGCTGCACGTCTACCGCGTGGGCCAGCGCTGGCGTGCCCTGGTGACCACGCGGGCGGGCGGGTACGTGTCGCTGCGCACAGCGGCCACCGACTCGGCCGGCGACGCGGCGGTCATCACGACGATCCGCGCGTTCGCGGTAACCCAGGGGACCAGCGCGGCCCGCTAAGTTACTAGCCGGTAGGATGCCAGGACGCCGCGCACGGCTGCCCGCCGTGCGCCGCGTAGGTCACCGCTGGCTCCACTTGCTGGGCCGGAAAGATAAACCCGTCGGCAGCTTTCTGGGCCGGAAAGATAAACCCGTCGGCAGGCGTACGCTGGCGGATCAAGCTCGCCGCCCACCAGCAGCCCTACAGGAGGTCCGCAGTGGCCCTGCGCATCATCATCGGCCTGGCCCTGACCGTCATCGCGTTCGCGATCGCCGGCCGCCGGGTGTGGTGGCTGTACCGGCTGGCGGCCAGCGGCCAGCCGGCCCCCGAGCGGTTCGAGACCGTGCGCGAGCACGTGGGCGGTGACCTGAGCACGCAGGTCACCGAGGTGTTCGGCCAGCGCAAGCTGCTGAAGTGGTCGGTGCCGGGGGTGGCGCACTTCCTGACGTTCTGGGGCTTCATCATCCTGATCCTCACGATCATCGAGGCCTACGGGGATCTGTTCGACAAGACGTTCGCGATCCCCGGCATCGGGCACTGGGCCGCGATCGGGTTCATCGAGGACCTGTTCGCCGTGGCCGTGCTGGTGGGCATCGCGACGTTCGCGATCATCAGGCTCCGCGCCGACCCCAAGCGCGAAGGGCGCGAGTCGCGGTTTTCCGGGTCACACACCGGGGCGGCCTGGCTAGTCCTTTTCCTGATCTTCCTAGTGGTCGCCACGCTGCTGCTGTACCGGGGCGCGCAGATCAACACCGGTGACTTCCCTTACGCTCACGGGGCGTTCGCCTCGCAGATCGTGGGCCACTGGCTGCACCCGCTGGGCGGCGCGGCCAACCGCGGCATCGAGACCACGTTCGTGCTGGGCCAGCTCGCGGTCATCCTGGGCTTCCTGGTGCTGGTCGTGCACTCCAAGCACCTGCACATCGGCATCGCCCCGCTGAACGTGCTGTTCGCGCGGCGCAGGCCGGAGGCCCCGCGCGGCACGCCGGGCGGGCTCGGCGCGCTGCAGCCGATGCGGTCGGGCGGCAAGGTGCTCGACTTCGAGGAGGCCGATCCGGACACGGACGTGTTCGGCCGCGGCAAGATCGAGGACTTCACCTGGAAGGGCTTGCTCGACATGGCCACCTGCACCGAGTGCGGGCGCTGCCAGTCGCAGTGCCCGGCCTGGGTCACCGGCAAGCCACTGTCGCCCAAGATGATCATGCTGGACCTGCGCGACCACGCGTTCGCGAAGGCGCCGCACATCCTGGCCGGATCCGACGAGGAGCGGGAGAAGCTGCCCGACGCGGTCAAGGCGGAGGCCGAGCGGCCGCTGGTCGGGGACGCCGAGGCCCACGGTGTGATCGACCCGGACGCGCTGTGGGCGTGCACCAACTGCGGCGCCTGCGTCGAGGAGTGCCCGGTCGACATCGAGCACATCGACCACATCTCCGACATGCGCCGCTATCAGGTGCTGATCGAGTCCGCGTTCCCCACCGAGGCGTCCTCGATGCTGAAGAACCTGGAGAACAAGGGCAACCCGTGGGGCATGGGGGAGAACAAGCGGACCGAGTGGATCACCGAGCTCGACTTCGAGGTGCCGGTGGTCGACGGCGAGATCGGCGACGACGTCGAGTACCTGTTCTGGGTCGGCTGCGCCGGCGCGCTGGAGGACCGGGCCAAGCGCACCACCAAGGCCATCGCCCAGCTCCTGCACACGGCCGGGGTGAGCTTCGCTGTGCTCGGGCCGGCCGAGAGCTGCACCGGCGACCCGGCCAGGCGGATGGGCAACGAGTTCGTCTACAGCATGCTGGCCCAGCAGAACATCGAGACACTGAACGAGGCCAAGGTCCGCAAGATCGTCGCGAGCTGCCCGCACTGCTTCAACACGATCGCCAACGAGTACCCGCAGCTCGGCGGCAACTACGAGGTGATCCATCACACCCAGCTGCTGGCCCGGCTGGTGGCCGAGGGCAGGCTGACCCCGGCCAGCCCGGTCAACGAGAAGATCACCTACCACGACCCGTGCTTCCTCGGCCGGCACAACCGCGTGTTCACCGCACCGCGGGAGATCATGGAGCAGGTGCCGGGGGTGCAGCCGGTCGAAATGCACCGGTGCAAGGAGCGCGGGTTCTGCTGCGGGGCCGGCGGCGCCCGGATGTGGATGGAAGAGCGGATCGGCAAGCGGATCAACACCGAGCGGATCGAGGAGGCGCTGGCCACCGACCCGGACACGGTGTCCACGGCCTGCCCGTACTGCATGGTCATGCTGGGTGACGCGATCAACGCGAAGAAGAGCAGCGGCGAGGCCAAGGAGACGCTCGAGGTGGTGGACGTGGCCCAGTTGCTCGCCCGGTCCATCCAGCCCGCCGCTAACGGCCAGGCGCCTGTCGGCCAGGCCAGCCCAGACGAGACCAGCACGGACGAGACCGGCACGGAACCGGCCGGGGACGCGTAGGAGACTTGGTCTGCGCCGACCCTCGGCGGCGGGGTAACCGGTCCGTGGCGAAGCCGTTCAGGGCCCAATATCGTCTTGGCCACGCGAGCCGGCCGGCCTCCCGCAAGCCAAGCGCCGGACGGACGGGTCAGCGCCCGGGCGACGGGGACGCGGTGAGCTTGTTCGGCAGCCAGATCCGCACCCTGGTGCCGCGGCCGGGCACCGAGTCCAGCGCGGCTTCGCCGCCGTGCGCCCTGGCGATGGCCTGAACGATGGCCAGGCCAAGACCGCTGCCCGACTTGTCCCTCCCGTTCGGCGCGGCCGGTTCCTGGCCGTCGCCGCCGGGGCTGGCCCCGCGGTGGAACCGGTCGAACGCCCGCGCGGCGTCCTCCGTGGACATGCCCGGGCCCGCATCGGCCACCTCGAGCACCACCGACTGGCCGGACTGGCCGAGCCGGACCGCCGTCGGGGTGCCGGGCGGGGTGTAGGCCCGCACGTTGCCCAGCAGGTTGGCCAGGATCTGCCGGATCCGCGGCTCGTCCACCACGGCCATCAGGCTCGGCGGCGCCTCCGCGTAGACCGGCCGGTCCGGCTCCACCGCCGTCGCGTCCGCGACCGCATCCCGCACCAGCAGGGCCAGGTCGGTCTCGGTCAGGTCCAGCGAGGACATCCGGTCCAGCCGGGCCAGTTCCAGCAGTTCGGCCACCAGCTTGCTCATCCGGTCGGCTTCCTGCTCGATCCGGCGCATCGCGTCCGGCAGCCGTTCGGGGCCGAGCGCGCCCTGCCGGTAGAGCTCGGCGTAGCCGCGGATGGTGGTCAGCGGGGTGCGAAGCTCGTGCGAGGCGTCGGCGGCGAACTGGCGTACCTTTTGCTCGGAGGCCAGCCGGGCGCCGAACGCCTGCTGGATCCGGTCCAGCATGGTGTTGATCGCCGACGACAGCCTGCCCATCTCGGCCCGGTCGCCGGGGTCGGGCATGCGGTCGGTCAGGTCGCCCTTGGTGGTGATGCCGTCGGCCGTGGTGGCCATCTCGTCCAGCGGCGCGAGGCCGCGGCGGATCAGCCAGGGGCCGCACAGCCCGAGCAGCCCGATCAGCACCACGCCGGTGATGACCTCGACCAGGATGACCGAGCCCAGTGGTCCTTCCCGCCCGCTGTTCGGCTTTGCCACGACGATCACGGCGGCCGAACCCGGGGGAACCACGTCCTGATTGCGGAGGGCGTCACGCGCCAGGCGGTACTCCGCGCGCATCACCGGGCCCCCGTCCGGCAGCTTGATCGTGAACGGGGTGAGCGCCTTGGCGTCCAGCCTGGGCCGCTTCCTGGTCCCGCCCGAGATCCTCTGTTCCAGGAAGGAGACGAGATCCTGGGCCACCCGCTGGCTACCCGAACTGGGCTGGGAGATCACCCCCGCCTTGTGTGCCCCCAGCGAGTAGTACACCGCGTAGACGTCGTTGGTCCCCGCCAGATCGCCGATCGGTCGCTCGGTCGCCGCCGTGAGGGCCTCGTCGAAGGCCTGGCCGAAGCGCTTGCCAAAGATCAGCGACGCGATCAGGGCCAAGACGACGAGGAACACGCTGGTCACCACCAGCAGCGCGGTCAGCAGCCGGGCGCGTAGCGAAAGCCGGCGTTTCGTCCCCCGGCCGGAGTGGCTAGCTCCCCGGCCCATGGTCGGCCAGCCGCAGGCTGTAGCCCACCCCCCGCTGGGTGTGGATGATCGGCGGGCCGAGCGGATCGAGCTTGCGCCGCAGGTAGCTGATGTAGGTCTCGACGATCTGCGACTGGCCCGCGTAGTCCCAGCCCCAGACGTTCTCCAGCAACTGCTCCCTGGTCAGCACGCGTCCCTCGTGCCGCATCAGGTAGGCGAGCAGCCTGAACTCGGTGGGCGAGAGGTCCACGGGATGGCCGTCGCGGTGTACCGTCCAGCGCGACTCGTCGAGTTCCAGGTCGTCCACCCGGAGCGTCCTGGACTCGGCGCCGCCCGCACCGCCGTCGGAACTCGCCGAGCGGGCGGCCCGGCGCAGCACGGCGCGCACCCTGGCCACCAGCGACTCGACCGAGAACGGCTTCGTGACGTAGTCGTCGCCACCGAGGGCCAGCCCGGTGACCGTGTCCGACGAGGTGTCCCTGGCCGTCAGGAAGATGACCGGCACCTCGTTCCCGGACGACCGGAGCCTGCGGCACACCTCGAAGCCGTCCAGGTCCGGCAGCATCACGTCCAGGACGATGAGGTCGGGCCGCTCGGTCTCGGCCTGCCGAAGCGCGTCCTTGCCGGTGGCGGCGGTGGTCACCGAGCAGCCGTGGAACTGCAGTGCCACCTGCACCAGCTCACGGATGTTGGGCTCGTCGTCAACGACGAGCACCGCGGGAATTTGGTCGCTGTCAGCCATGGCTTCCGGTCATTGTCTCGCATACCACGAGCACCGGCGCGTCCCCGGGGGGTGAGACACGCCGGCGCCCAGTCTGTGGCTCTGCCGCGCTCAGGTGGCCGAGCCCGATGAGGAGGTGGACGATGAGTTGCTCGATGAAGAGTTACCGGACGAAGAGTTGCTAGACGACGAGCCGTTCGGCGACGAGCCGTTCGACGCCTTTTTCGCCTGGATGACGATCAGCCTGGCGTCCTTGCTGCTGCCAATGACCTGACCGCCCACGAACACGCCGGCCCCGCTGGTGAGCTGGCTGCTCGACACCTGCTGGCCGCCCTGCCTGATCAGCGAATTGCTCGCCACGTGCCAGCTCCACTCGGTGCCGTTACGGGCCTTGACCACCAGCACGCCGCCGCTGTCCGATACGACCCTGCCCCGCTCGAAGGCGAGCGTCTCCGTGCCGCTGCTGGTGTGGAAGGCAACCTGACCGTACATGCCCCGGATGCGACGGATGGTGGGGCGCAGGCACCCGCGCTTGCCCGTCTTGCGGTGGACGCTGCCGGCCACCGGGGTCGGGCACTTCGTGCCGGTGCTGCTGGTGGAGCTGATGGCGGTGTTGAGCGCGGCGGCCGACTGGGAGTTAGCCGCCGACCCGCCCGAACCGGCCAGCGCCAGGCCGCCGATGGCGCCGCCCGCGCCGAGCAGCGCGGCGGCCGTGATCCCGGCGGTCCAGCGCACCCGCTTGGACCGCTTCCACTCCTGCCTCCAGCTCTTCTTCGCCTTCGGCGGCTGCGGGCCCGGGCCGAACTGCTGCCACGGCGGCCCGTATGGTCCCTGCGGCCCGTATGGTCCCTGTGGCCCGTTCGGCGGCGGACCGGCCTGCTGCCACTGCGGGTTGCCAGGCGGTGGGCCATCAGGCGTTGAGCCGGGAGGTGGGCCGTAGCCCTGACCGCTCTGGGCGCCCTGTGCTCCGCCGGGCCAGCCGGGCGTGAACCGGTACGGCTGGGTGGGCGGGTGCTCCTGCGGTCCTTGTCCCATAGGTTGGTTCACGTTATCCATGCCACCGAGCTTGCATGCACGATCTGTGACGTCGCGTCACAGAGGCTGTGATTTGCCTGGGAGGTGCTGGCGAGCTTGCTGACTACCGTCAGTAGGGGTAGTGACCGCGCTGAGCTACTCCCGGTGCGGCCCCGAACTACATCCGCTCCGGCACCGGGACCCCGAGCAGCCCAAGCCCGGTGAGCAGCACCCGCAGGGTCAGCGCGGACAGGGCCAGCCTGGAATCCCGGGCGGCGTCGCTGTCGGCCGCCAGCACCGGGCAATTCTCGTAGAACGTGGTGAACGTGCTGGCCAGCTCGAACAGGTAACCGCACAGCCGGTGTGGCTCGGTCGTCTCGGCCACCTGCAAGACCACCGTGGCGAAGCCGAGCAGCTTCAGCGCCAGCGCCCGCTCGGCCTCCTCTCCGATCTGGATGGGACCCATGGCCTCGTCCGGATCGAGCCCGGCCTTGCGGAAGATCGAGCGGATCCGGGCGGTCGCGTACTGCAGGTACGGCCCGGTGTTCCCGGTCAGCGCGAGCATCCGGTCGAAGTCGAGCGCGTAACCACTGTCCCTGGCCACCGACAGGTCGGCGTACTTCAGCGCCCCGATGCCGACCGCCGTGGCGATCCGCTGCCGCTCGGCCGGGTCGTCGTAGCGCTCGCCGATCACCTGCTCGGCCCGCTCCACGGCCTCGTCGATCAGCGTGATCAGTTTGACCGTCGCACCGCTCCTGGTCCGCAGCCGCTTCCCGTCGGCCCCTGTCACCAGGCCGATGACCGCGTGCTCGGCGCTGACTTCGTCGGTCAGCCAGCCGGCCTGCCTGGCCACCGCGAACAGCATCTGGAAGTGCAGCGACTGCTCGGCCGCGACCACGTAGATGAGCCGGTCCGCCTTCAGGTCCCTGATCCGGTACCTGATCGCGGCCAGGTCGGTGCTGTCGTAGCCGTAGCCGCCATCGCTCTTGCGCAAGATCATCGGCAGCGGCTGGCCATCCCGGTTGGTGAATCCGGGCGGGAACGCGCACAGTGCCCCGTCGCTGATCACCGCCACGCCGGACTTCTGCAGCTCGTCGCAGACGTCGGCCAGCATTGGGTTGTAGAAGCTCTCCGGCGCCAGGTCGGTGTCGGAGAGCGTGACCCCCAGCCGGTCGTAGATCGTGTTGTAGTACTGCTTGGAGTCGTCGACGAGTACCTGCCACAGCCGCAGCGTCTCCCCGTCTCCCGCTTGCAGCGCCACCACCCGGCGCCTGGACCGCTCGGCGAAGGCAGGATCGCTGTCGAACTTCCGCCGGGCTGCCTGGTAGAACGCGTTGATCTCACCCCCCGACAGCGCGTCCCGCGCGGCCGCGTCGCCGACGTCGAGCGTGTGCTCGATCAGCATGCCGAACGGGGTGCCCCAGTCGCCCAGGTGGTTGGCCCTGATGACTGTGTGGCCGAGCCGCTCCAGGACCCGGACCAGCGCGTCGCCGACCACGGTGGTCCGCAAGTGGCCGACGTGCATCTCCTTGGCCACGTTCGGCGCGGAGTAGTCGACCACGACCTTGGCCGCCGGCCCGCGCGGCGCTGCCTCCTGGCCGGAGACATCGGACTCGTCTAGGCCCACCCCCGTATCGGCGAGCTGCTCCGAAGCCTGGGTGGCGAGCCACTCGTCGCGCAGTGTCAGGTTGATGAACCCCGGGCCACTTACCTCCGGCTCGGTGCAAAGATCGGCCACGTCGAGATGGCGGGCGAGTTCCGCCGCGACCTCCCGCGGTGGCCGGCCGAGCCGCTTGCCCAGCGGCAGCGCCACGTTGGCCTGGTAGTCGGCGAACTGTGACGGCCTGATCACCGGATCGTCATCGGCATGCTCGGGCCCGAAGGCCGCGGCCAGGGCGTGACGCACCCTTTGCGCGAGTACGTACTGCGGATCGGCCATGGTTATAAGCCTATCGGCCCCCCCACACCAGCCAGCATCGGTTTTCCTGCCCGGGGCAGGACCCGCCGCGTTGCTGCTGATCTTGGGTCACTCGGGGTCTTTGGGGTGGGTGATGGGGCGGCGGAGGAAGTGACGCTCCGGGCCGAGGCGTTCCTTGATTTTCTCGGTGATCTGGCGGCGTTCGAGGTCGGCGGCCAGCAGGCAGGCCGAGGTGACACCACGGGCGCGGCTCGCACCGTGCGCGATTACCACGGTTCCGGCCAAGCCGAGCAGCACCGCGCCGCCGTAGGTTTCGGAGTCGACCAGATCGGCGAACTGACGCAGCTTCCTGCGCTGGAGCATGGCCCCAGCCCGGGCCGCTGGTGAGGCGGTGGCGATCTGCCTGAACTGGTCGACCGCGAACCGTACCGCGCCCTCCAGCGTCTTCAGCGCGACGTTGCCGGAGAACCCGTCGGTGACGGCCACGTCGACTTTGCCGGTGAGCAGATCGCCGCCTTCGATATTGCCGACGAACCCAATCGGCATCCCGCCGTGTGGCGGATCCTCCGACAGCAGTTCGTAGGCCCGGCGGGCCAGCTTGTTACCCTTGCCCGGCTCTTCGCCGATCGTCAGCAGCCCGACCCGGGGCTCGGTCACGCCGTACGCGACCTGGGCGTAGGCCACGCCGAGCTGGGCGAACTGAACGATCATCTCTGGCTTCGGATCCGAGATCGCGCCGGCGTCCAGCAGGATCGTCGGCGTCGGCCGGCTGGGCAGCACCACCGCGAGGGCGGGTCGGAGCACGCCGGGCAGCAAACGCAGCCTGAGCCTGGCAGTCGTCACAATGGCCCCTGTCGACCCGGCGGACACCACCGAGGAGGCCTGGCCACGCCGGACGAGCTGGCAAGGCACGGCGATGCTCGACCGCGGCCGGCGCCAGCTAGCCAGGCTGCCCTCGTCCATGCCGGGCGAGTCCTCGGCCGCGACAATGCGGATCTCACCAGCCGCGTGATGCTCGGCCAGCAGCGACCTGAGCTGCCCAGGACGGCCGGCCAGCACGAGCTGAACGCCGTGCTGACGCACGGCCGCGACCGCACCCGCCACGATCTCGCCCGGCGCGTTGTCACCGCCCATGGCGTCGACGGCGACGACCGGCAGTCCGGGCTCGGTGCCGCTCTTCAGGACCGCCGCGTCCTGCGGGCTGCCGTTCGCGGTCAGGCCGCCACCACGCCCTGGCGCGCCTGGGCGGCAGCCCTCGGCATGGCATAACCGGCGATAACGGGAGACCACATGGCACTAAGCTTCCCACCTCGGGATCACTTACGGGATCACCGGCGTGGTTCCCGGCGTGCGTGGCCGGGTCTAGATGGTGCGGAGATGCCGTCGGGAACCTCGCTCTTTACCCCAGCGTTTCTTAGTTGTGACCTCATCGCGAGGGTCACGACCTGGCTCCGGCGCCGTCTCCGGCGGCGCGGGAGTGACCAGACGCAGCGGGGTGTCTTTGGCTGTTTCGCATCTGTGCCGTTCAGTGGCGCATGCGACAACCGAGAGGAGTTGCGTGACTGGATTTCAGCAGGCCGGGCCCCTAGGGGCCACGGTCCCCGCAGTGCCGATAGCCGGTCGGCGGTTCCATGCTTACACGGCGAAGCATCTGGACGAGTTCACGGCGCGAGCCGGTCTGTCCCCAGCGGAGCGCCTGGCGGTGCGCGCGGTTGCGACCGTGCTGCCGTTCAGGACCAATTCCTATGTCGTTGATCACCTCATCGACTGGGACGCGGCGCCGGCCGACCCGATCTACCGGCTGGTCTTCCCGCAGGCCGACATGCTCCCCGAATCTGACGTCGGCCATATCGCTGCGCTGCTGGACCGGGGCGCACCCGACGCTGAGGTACGGGCCGCGGCGCACGAAGTCCGGATGCGGCTGAACCCGCACCCGGCTGGGCAGCTCGCACTGAACACGCCCGTGCTCGACGAGGAGCCACTGCCTGGGTTGCAGCACAAGTACCCGGAAACCGTGCTGCTGTTCCCCAAGCAGGGGCAGACCTGCCATGCCTACTGCACCTACTGTTTCCGGTGGGCGCAGTTCGTGGACGAGCCCGACCTCAAGATGGCGTTGGGAGACGCCGGCCGTCTGGTCACCTATCTGCTCGAGCACCGCGAGGTGACGGGCGTCCTGGTGACCGGGGGGGATCCCATGATCATGGGGGCTCCGGTGCTGCGCCGCTACATCGAGCCGCTGCTCGATTCGCGGCTCGACCACCTCGAGTCGATCCGGATCGGGAGCAAGTCGCTCGGCTACTGGCCGCAGCGGTTCGTCACCGATCCGGACGCCGACGACACGCTCCGGCTGTTCGCTGAGGTGGTGGCGTCGGGCCGGTGCCTCGCCTTCATGGCTCACTTCTCACACCCACGGGAACTGGAGTCCCCGATGGTCGCCGAGGCCGTGCGCAGGATCCAGGCCACCGGCGCGATCATCCGCACCCAGGCGCCACTTATCAGGTCCATCAACGACGACCCGGCGATCTGGGCGGACATGTGGCGCACCCAGGTCCGGATGGGCATGATTCCCTACTACATGTTCGTCGAGCGCGACACCGGGCCGCAGGACTACTTCGCGGTGCCGCTGGCCCGTGCCTACCAGGTATTCCGTGACGCCTACCGGGTCGTGTCCGGCCTGTGCCGGACGGTCCGTGGGCCGTCGATGTCCGCGACCCCAGGGAAGGTGTGCGTGGACGGGGTCGCTGAGGTGGCTGGGGAGAAGGTGTTCGTCTTGCGCCTGATCCAGGCTCGTGACCCCAGTCTCGTAGGCAAGCCCTTCTTTGCCAGGTTCGACCCGGCCGCCACTTGGCTGTCCGACCTGGAACCCGCCTTCGCGCGCAGGTTCCCGTTCGAGCCAGACCACGAGGAACTTCCTGGCTTGTGGTCGCAAGAACTGCTCGAACCGGCTAGCTGATCAAATCGTCACGGTTCCCCGGCCGCGCTGGCCGGGGAACCGGGCGACCGGCTCATTCGGGCCACAGATCGATTAGGCAGGCTGGCCCGGCTCAGGCCTGAGCTGAGGTCGGCTCAGTCTCGGCGATCTCAGCCGCGGGTGGACCGGTGTCGCGCTTGCGTCGCTTGATGGCGAAGCAGCTCACCGCGGCGAGCAGCATTACCGCCACCGGCATCACCGCGGTTGCGCGCATCGCGGTCACGAAGCCGTGCGTGAACACATCGGTGCCGATCGTCTCGACCTGCCGGAGCAGCCCGGGCGATGCGCCCCGCGGCAGCTTGACCGCGACGCCGTTCTGGCCCGCGCCCACCTGCAGCCCGCTCTTGGCCGCATCGCGGAATCCCGCGACGAACTGGCCGCGCACCGCGGGCGGCAGGCCTCGCGCCCTCGTGCTGGCCTGGCTGGCCCACGCCGCGACCAGCCGGTTCTGCAGCAGCGCACCCACGGCGGCGGTGCCGATCACGGTGCCCACCTGGCGGACCGTGTTGAGCACGCCGGAGGCCGCACCGGCCATCCTCGGCTCGACGTTGCGCATGGCCGTCGTGGTGAGCGGCGCGAACGTGCAGCCCATGCCCACGCCGGCCACGAGCAGGGCGGGCAGGAAGACCACCCAGGACGACGAGGTCTTGGCGATGAGGAACATCCAGCCCATCCCGACGGCGAACAGGGTGAGACCGGTGATCAGGATGTACTTGCCGCCGATCCGGTCGGTCCACCGGCCAGCCAGCGGGGCGATGAACACCGAGATCAGTGAGGACGGCGCCATAGTCAGCCCCGCTTTGAGCGCCGAGAAACCCAGCACGGACTGCAGGTAAATGGTGAACGGCAGGAAGATGCCCATCATGCCGATGACCAGGGTGCCTGACACGAAGTTCATCAGCGCGAAGTTGCGGTCGCGGAACACCGAGAACGGCACCAGGGGCTCACCGCCCTGCTGCATCCACTGGACGATGAGGAACGCCACCAGCAGCACCGCGCCGACGCCCAGGATGAGCGGGATGCTGATGAACGAGGTGATCTTCCCCCAGTTGTAGGTCTGCCCCTCTACCAGGCCGTAGCAGATCGCCAGCAGCGCGGCACTGGCCAGCAGGATGCCCAGATAGTCCATCCGGTGCCTGCGGCCCGGCCGCAGGTTGGGGATAAGCACACCGGTCAGCGCGAGCACGACCGCGCCGATGGGCACGTTCACGTAAAAGATCCAGCGCCAGTCCAGCGCAGTGATGAGCAGTCCACCCAGGGTGGGCCCGGCGATGGTGGCGGCGCCCGCCACAGCGCCCCAGACGCCGAACGCGGCGCCGCGCCGCTCCGGCGGGAAGATCATCGTGATGATGGCCAGCGTTTGCGGCATGAGCATGGCTGCGCCCAGGCCTTGCACCGCGCGGAAGGCGATCAGCCAGCCGGGGCTCGGGGCTAGCCCGCAGGCCGCTGATGCGGCGGTGAACACGGCGACGCCCGCGCCGAACATGACGCGGGGCCCGAACAGGTCACCGAGGCGCCCGCCGGTGATGACGAGCACGGCCAGCACCAAGGCGTAGGCGTTGATCACCCACAGCACGTCGTCGAACGAGGCGTGCAGCTTGGTGATCATGTCCGGGATGGCGATGTTGACAATGGTCAGATCCAACAGGGTCATGAAGAACCCAAGCGAGATCACTACCAGCACCGCCCACGGGTTCCCCCGAAGTTTCCGCACGCCTTCACCTCGTCAGTTGAGCCGTCTTCTCATGCTCCAAGCTAGCTGGCGTTACCGACATTCCCGACGCTCCACCGAGGCAACGGTGTGCCAATCTCGCAGGTGAGCAAGCTCGTTTATCGTGTGCGGGCTGGCCAGATGGCTGGTGTCTGGTTGCGCGCAGATCCGCGCGGGACGGGTTGTGCGCGGTTACCCACAGGGCCGATGGATTTCTGCCAGTAGCGGGCGTGGCCCAGTAAGGAATAAAGGCATGATCCGCCAGCCAGGGGTCATCGCGCGGCTGGCTTGGTGTTGAGCAGCCCTTAACGTGGCAGGCCCGGCGGGCCTGGTTTCAGTAACTACGTCGGGTGCTGGCTGGGCAGGGTGGTGTACCGTCTTCCGGCTGGGGTGAGCCAGACCAGGACGCCCGGTGTGGGCTGGGACAACGTCCACCCTTCGGCCTGTTTGGCGCGGTGATGTCGTCGGCACAAAGGTGCCAGGTCGCATTGGCAGGTGCGGCCGCCGTCGTCGTAGGGGATC
>DATAWQ010000038.1:0-21057 GCA_036267135.1 Streptosporangiaceae bacterium
TGCGGGCGCTGCACATCGGCGGCCATCACGGCGACGCGGCCGGGATCGCGCTGGCCGCCCTGGTGGTCTGGAAGAGCTGGGACCTGGCCCTGGTCACCTCGCGGCACCTGCCGGTGCTGGCCGTGTGCACCACTCTGGGCATGCTCGCCCACGTAGCGGGCGACATGTGCACCCACGACGGCTGCCCGTTGCTGTACCCGTTCAGCCGACACGAGTTCGGCCTGCTGCCGGAGCAGATCAGGATCACCACGAACAAGCTGGCCGAGCACTGGGTCGTCTCCCCGCTGCTGCTGGCCGGGCTCGGCTACTTCGTCTGGCGGGACGCGGGCCACGCCCTGACGGCGCACGGCTACCTGGCCGGCCGCTGACCGGTCACGGCACGGTCAGCACGAGCCCCCGTGGGATTCGGCCAGCGCCCGGCCGATGGCGGCGACGTCGCGGTCGCGCTGGTCCGCCGGTATCTCCGGCAGCAGATCGTCCCAGATGGCCAGGCAGGTTCCGCGCAACTGGGCGAACCCGGCCGGGCGGGCGAAGAAGAAGATGTGCAGGTGGGCTCCGCCGTCGCCCCACCGGGACACGTGCGCCCTGGCGATGTGCGGCAGCGACTCGATGACCCGGCAGATCCTGGTGATGAGCAGGCCCATCTCGGCGGCCAGGTCGTCGGGCAGATCCGGCAGGTCGCAGTGAACTCGCGGTTCGAGCATCAGGGCCAGCGGGATGCCGGTCGGCTCGAGCACCGACAGCCGCCAGTTCCCGTCCGACCAGACCGGTTCCTGGCCGGCGGCGCACGCGGAGCAGTCCTGCCCGTCTTCACCGAAGCGAGCCGGTTCGGGCAGTTCGGGCGGGTCCAGCGGCCTCACGCGCAGTCCCGTCTGCTCGAACGGGAACACGTCCCAGGCGGTCATCCGGGACAGCGGCAGCCGCCCGTCCGCGTCGGCGGCCCGCATCACGTACGCGTAGAACTCCTCAGGGCTCATCGGCATCAGGCCAGAATAGGCCCGGCCTCCCGCACGTTCCGGCCGGGCTAGATCGGCAGCAGCGGCCGGGCCTGGTGGGTGACGTACAGGTCGGCCCGGAACCGCTCGGCTAGCTGGTCGTAGGCGGCCTGGATGTCATCGAAACTGGCCGGGTCGGCGGAGCTGAACAGGCTGGCCATCGCGTCATCGTGCCACCAGCGCAGCTTGCGGCGGTCACCCCACTGCGATTCGATGGGGACGCGCAGCCGGGCGTCGGCGCCGGTGGTGGCGTACATGGCGAACAGGGTGACCATGAACTGGCGGTAGGCCTCGAACAGCTCCTCGGAGAACAGCACCCGGTTGGCGTACATGGTCTCGTCGAGCTGACGCTTGATGGCGATGGCCTTACTGGGGTCGATCTCCTTCCAGCCGCCGACGAACATGGCGAAGCAGAGCAGCTGGTTCAGTCCCGGCGCGAGCTGGGCGAAGATGTCAAGCCGGTGATTGACCACGGTCTGGTTGGCCCACTGAACCTGCTCGATCCGGCGGCTGCTGCGGGCGAAGACCACCCCGAGGGCGGCGACGGTGATCGGGATGAGCGCCTCGACGGCCAGCGTCGCGATCTGCAAGCTGTTCCACGATGAAGCCATCAGTCCTCACTTCTGCCCTCGCCGGCGGCGGCGTCCCGCTCTTGAGTGGGCTTACATAATCCTCGATACCGGCGCCACAAGTTTCGCTGTGGTGGGCGACCAAGAACGAGTGGCTCGGGCTCATCGACGTCGCCGGTCTCGAACTGGAGGCCCTCTACGGCGGCTTCGCCCGTGAGCCGTTCACCGACGACAGCCGGGAGTACGTGTTCATCGCCCGCCGTCCACAGTGACACGGCGCCGGTGAGCACGAACGGGTAACACCAGCCTGGCACCCCTGGCGCCCGGATAGTCCGTGTTTAAGATGAAAGGGCAGACCGGCCGGGCGGGATCGCCGGGCCAAACCCCTCAGGCGTGTGAACTGCGCTGGCCGGGAGGCACCCCCGTGGCGATGGAATCGTTTGAACCCGGCGCGAGATGGACGGCCGACTTCGGCCATCTGCGAGCCTCCGACGCGGACCGCGATCGGGTGGTCGATGCCCTGAAGACCGCGTTCGTGGAGGAGCGGCTGGACCAGAGCGAACTGGACGAGCGAATCGGCCACGCCCTTACGTCGTGGACCTACGGCGAGCTGGTCGGCGCCACCGCGGGCCTCCCGCCCAGTCGAGCGCCCGCGCCGCGGCCCCGGCCCGCCCCGCCCGCCCGCATCAAGCGGAACAAGCGGAAGGTCACGGCCGGGATCGTGAGCACGATCGTCCTGTTGCCCCTGGTGGGCCTGGCCTGCTTCGCCACCGAATACGGCAGCTTCTTCGTGCTTCTGCTGCTCGGTTTCTTCGCGTCCGCTGCGATCGGCTCACCCGGACGGCCCGCCGATACCCGCCGCTGGTGATACCGAACCCGGCCGGCCGAGCGGAACGTTTCCCAGCTAACCAGCCAGTTCGACGGTGAGGCCGAGGCGCTTGGCCAGCAGGCTGGTCCGCTCCTGATCCTGGGCGCTGAACGTGCCTTCGGCCCGGGCGAACCTGATGTGGTGCAGGGCGCCGCGGCGCGGCAGGCCGTCCTCGCGGACCAGCCTGATCCGCTTGCCGCCCGGCCAGCTCAGCTCGGCGCTCTGCGGGCCGGCCGTTCCGGGCTGGCCGTCCAGGACATCGCGGAACAGCCGGACCGCACCGTCGAGGTCGCCGACGTGATACTCGATCAGCTCGAACCGGGCCGGTGGCCCCGGCACCGGCAGCTCCGGCCGGGGAGCCGGCGGCGGTGGGCCGCCCTGCTGGGCGACCTGGATGACGATGCCGTAGGCGTCACGCGGGTGCAGGAAGCCTTCGAGCCAGGTGGGGTTGGACCGGTCCACCCCGACCGGTTCGATGCCGATCGAGCGGATCCGGGCCAGCGTGTCCTCGAAGTCGGTGACCAGGAAGTTGAAGTGGTGCGGGCGCGCGCCGTGGGTGGCCAGGAAACGGTCGAGGAACGCCGCGTCAGGGCCTCCGCTCGGGGTCAGCAGCTCCACCTTGGGCCCGGCGGCGAACCCTAGCTGCCCCCACCAGAAACCGGGGGAGTCGCCGCCGTAGACCCAGGTTCCGCCGAGGACACCGCCGAACAGCTCCCAGCCGTCGCTCGGTGTCGTCGTGCCGATGGCGAGATGATCCAGGACAGCGGCCATGGGACCTCATCGTAAGACCCAGGCCATGGGCCCGTGGTAGCGCCGCTAGATAGCACCCGACGGGTCAGGGACCGGCGCACCCGACGGGTCGGGCACCGCCGCCATCGCGGGTGCTTCCTCGGGGACGGACGGCAGCCGGGCGAGCACGGCCGGGGTGATGCGGCGGTAGGCCGCCGGGTCCACCGGCATCAGCCAGTGCCACGCCCGGACCCCGGCACTGATGTTGACGCCGAGGTCGCCGAGCACCTCGTCCACGTTGTGCAGCGAGAACGGGATGATCTTCCCGCCGTGGCAGTGGTGGGTGTCGGTGGCGTCGTCCATGAACGCGAGCTGCTCGGTGACCTGCTGCCGGATGGCCGCAGGCGAGGGCAACGCGACCGTTCCGGCCAGGTCCGCGGCGATCCAGACCGCGGCCATCTCGGCGTTGAGCGGGCTGAAGAACGAGGAGTTGTACCCGTTGAAGTACAGGTCGTCCACGTCGGCGGGACGGATCTGCCGGTAGAGCAGGAAGTTGCCGCGCTCGTCCAGCACCCGCCGCGTGACCTCGGCGGGCAGGAACGGCACGCCCTGGGTGAATCCGGTCGCGCAGACGATCAGGTCGGCCGGCAACCTGGTGCCGTCGTCGAGCTCGGCGGCGGGCGCCCCGCCGTCGGCCAGCAGCCTGGCGATGGTCCGGTTCGGGTGCACGACGACGCGGCCAGCCTCGACGCCTTCGAAGAAGCCCTCGGTGGCCAGGCCGATCGCGCCGCGGACGATGTCCTCCATCTGCCCGGGAGGCACCAGACGCAGTGGCCGCAGCTTGAACTGGCGGACCGACGCGGTCCCGATCGAGTTGATCATCCGGCCGCGCACACCCTTGGCCGGGCCGTGCAGGAACTTCTCCACGCCGCGCGGGCGCAGGTACCTGAACAGGGCCTCGCCCAGGCGGGTCAGCAGCAGCATCTTGAAGTTGACGATGCCGTTGATCTTGCGGGGCACCTTCCACAGCAGATGCCGGGCGACCACGTCGGTGCTGGCGGCCACCTCGCTGACCGGCACGGTGACGTCGCAGGCCGACTTGCCGTAGCCGACGACCAGCACCCGCTTGCCGCGGGCTTGCTCCGCGTCGTGCAGTTCGGTGCCGGCCAGCACCCGGCCGCCGGCCGCGGTGAACTCGGCCAGGCCCGGATACCGGGGCACCGCGGGCTCGCAGAACACCCCGTTGGCCACCACCAGCTTGTCGAACCGCTCGGCCGCTCCGGCGGTGACGGTCCAGCCGCCGCCCGGCGCGGGCGCGGCCGACGTCACCTCGGTGGACAGGCGCAGGTCGTGGCCGAGGCCGAAATGGCTGGCGTACCCCGCCAGGTAGGCCTGGACCTGGGCGCCGGTGGGCCATTCCGGGTAGTCGCGCGGCATCGGGTAGTCCGACAGCGAGTACTGCGCCTTCGGGCTCTGCGTGGTCAGCCCGGGGTAGCGGCGGGTGCGGCTCCACACACCCCCGACGTCGGGGGCCTTGTCGTAGACGACGACCTGGTGCCCGGCCTGGTTGAGCACCTTGGCGGTGGTCAGCCCGGCGACGCCGGCGCCGATGATCGCGACGCGCATGGTCATTGCCCCTCGGGCGGCAACCGCAGTTCGATGCCGAAGTCCGCCATGATCAGCTTTATCTTGCCGATGTCCTTGGGACCGGGCGGCATATCGGCCAGGGCCTGGTAGTAGCCCTCCAGGCCGGCCGGGGACACGACCGAGATGACCCGGGACTCCTCGTCGTAGGTGTTGCGGAACGTGTGCACGACATCGCGCGGCAGGTACAGATAGTCGCCGGGGCCGAGCGTGAAGTCCTCTCCGCCGAGGAAGACGTCGAGCCGGCCGGCCAGGCAGATGAACGACTCATCCTCACGGGTGTGAATGTGCGCTGGGGGGCCGTCGGTGCGCGGCGGGATGGCGTACTCGAACAGGGAGTACGCGTCGTGCGTGGACTTGCCGTTGGTCTTCATGGTGATGCCGAGGCCGATGGCCGCGATCTGGTGCCCCTCGCGCGAGGGCAGCATGTATCCGCCGCCAAGTGTCATCGCCGCCTCCTTGGGTCTCGTGCGGGCGGGTCCCGCGCGTGTCTGATGTCAGCGTGTGGCGGGGCGGCAGGCGCCGCAACGATCTGTCCCACTCACCGGGACGGCAGTCGGGGACGGCTGTAGGCCCGGGACGTCGCGGCGGCCGCCATCCGCACCGCGGGCCCGATCCGGTCGGCCCGGACGAGCTGGCTGGGGCCGGTGACCGACAGCGCCGCGGCGACGTCGCCGAGCGGGCCGAAGATGGGCGCGGCGACGCAGCTCACGCCGATGTTGCCCTCCTCACGTTCGATCGCCCAGCCGCGCTCGGGCACGGCGGTCAGCTCCCGCATGATGGCCACGGGGCTGGTCAGCGTGCGCGGCGTCCGGCTGGGCAGCGGCCCAGCCAGGGCGGTGTCGATGACGTCGGGCTGTGAGTAGGCCAAGATGGCCCGGCCGAGCGCCGAGCAGTACGCCGGGATCATGCCGCCGACTTGCGACAGCATCGGCATGGCCCGGTGCCCGGTGATCTTCTCGACCACCAGGATCTGAGTGCCGTCCAGCACGCCGAGCTGCACCGTGATCTTCGTGGCCTGGTGCAGGTCCTGCAGGAACGGCAGCGCCGCCTCGCGCAGTTCCAGCCGGATCGGGGCCAGGCTCGCGATCTCGAACAGGCGGTTGCCGATGCGGTACCGATCGCCCGGCTTCTCCAGCCAGCCGAGCCGGATCATCCGGTCGGCGGTGCGGTGCGTGGTCGACCGGGGCAGCCCGGACCGGGTGACCAGCGCGGCCAGCGTCAGCTCGCGGTGGGTGGCGTCGAAGGCGCCAAGGATCGCCGCCGCCCGGTCGAGGCCGCCCTCTGGCATCCCGCCCGCAGACGGCACCTTGTCCCGCTGACTGGGACTCATGGTTGGTGCCTCCGGCTCATAGCGGTCAGGCTAAGCCAGCAGGACCACGGCGCACGAGCCCCCTGGGAGGCCACCATCACCACACGGACCGCACTGATCGGCGGCGGCGCCGCCGGCATCGGCCATGCGATCGCCGCGCGGCTCGCGCCGACGCACCGGGTCGTCATCTCCGGCCGGCACGCGGCGGCACTGGAGACGGCGGCGGCGCGGCTGCAAGAGCTGACCGGCATGAGGGTCGGCACGCTGGTCAGCGACATCGCCGCGCCGGACGCGGCGGCGGCCACCCTGGACGCGATGGCGTCGCGGCACGGCCCGCCCGACGTGGTGGTGCTCAACGCCGGCGGCCCGCCGCCGGGCCGCATACTCGACGTCACCGACGACGTCTGGCGGGCCGGCACGGAACTGCTGCTGCTCGGGCCGTTGCGGCTGGCCCGCCTGGTGCTGCCGGCCATGGCCTCCCGTGGCTTCGGCCGTCTGGTGTTCGTGACCTCGACCGCGGTCCGCCAGCCGCAGCCGGACCTGGCCATCTCGGTCGTGCTGCGGGCGGGCGTCACCGCCGCCGCCAAGCTGCTGTCGCTCGAGCACGCCGCCGACGGCGTCACCGTCAACTGCGTGGCGCCCGGCGCCACCGACACCCAGCGCCGCCGCGACGTGCTGGCCGCCAGGGCGGCCCGGGCCAGCAGGCCGGTGGCCGACCTGGACGCGGAGGACACCCGCGAGGTGCCGGCCGGCCGCCCGGGCACCGCGGACGAGATCGCCGCGGCCGTCGCGTTCCTGGCGTCGGCCGACGCCAGCTACATCAACGGGACCGTGCTCACGGTCGACGGAGGAAGGACGGAGGCGGTCTGATGGGATTGTCTGGCGCCGGCTTCGACCTGGCCGACTTCCTGGGCGCGATCGGCGACGCGGTCCGGCCGGGCCAGGCCCGCCCGGTCGTGGTGCACGCCGCCGAACTGGAGACGCTCCCGGCCGGCCAGGTGCACAACCCGACCACGCTGGCGATCGCCGGGCGGCTGCCGACCGCCACGTTCGAGCTGTTCCGGCAGACGATCCCGCCCGGCCTGAGCTCGGACATGCAACGGCACTACCACGAGACGGTCCACTACGTCATCTCCGGCCACGGCCACAGCGAGGTCGAGGACGACACCGAGTCGTGGGCGGCCGGCGACTTCATCTACACGCCGCCGTGGACCTGGCACCGCCACTACAACGACTCGGCCGACCAGCCGGCCGAGTTCTTGACCATCGAGAACTCCCGCCTGCTGCAGGCGCTCGGCATCGTCCGCAGGCAGAGCGCGGGCCTGTGCACGGTGGCCGAGGCGCGCGCGCGGTTCCCCGGCGACACGTCCGATTCCCTGAGGGAGCAGTCATGAGTGACCTGCCCGAGCACATCAGCATCTGGGGTGAACTGGCCGACACCGACCACGAACTGCGGCACATCGACGTGCACGGCGTGCGCACCCGGGTGCTGCGCGCCGGGTCCGGTCCCGACCTGGTGCTGCTGCACGGCACCGGCGGCCACCTGGAGGCCTACGCCCGCGACATCGCGGGGCTGGCCAGCGGTTTCCGGGTCACCGCGTACGACATGGTCGGCCACGGCTGGTCCAGCCTGCCGGATCGGCAGTACACCATCGACGTGCTCTGCGACCACCTCATCGGGCTGCTGGACGCGCTGGACGTCGGCACCGCGCACCTATCCGGCGAGTCGCTGGGCGGCTGGGTGGCCGCCTGGGCCGCGGCCCACCACCCCGATCGCGTGGACCGGCTCGTGCTCAACACCCCGGGCAACATCGCCAATAAGCCCGAGGTGATGGCCCTGATGCGCGACAGCACGCTCGCCGCCGTCCGCGACCCGAGCGACGCCACCGTGCGCCGGCGGGTCGAGTTCCTCTTCCACCACCCCGAGATGGTCACCGACGAACTGGTCAACCTGCGCCGTGCCGTCTACAGCCGGCCGGGCTTTCTGCGCGCGATCAGCAACACGCTCGTACTGCAGGACCCCGAGATCCGCAAGGACTTCGCCTGGGACCCCGGCTGGGTCGGCAAGATCGGCGCGCCCACGCTGCTGCTGTGGACCGACCATGACCCGACCGGCGGGCTCGACGAGGCGCAGCTGCTGCTCGACTGGCTGCCCGACGCCCGCCTGCACGTCATCACGGACGCCGGCCACTGGCCGCAGTGGGAGAAGCGGGAGGAGTACCTGCGCGTCCACCACGAATTCCTGGGGACAGCCCCGGCCCGGTTGCCCCGGCAGGAGGCGGCGCGGTGAGCGAGATCATCGGCATGGTCGGCATGTCGCACTCGCCGTTCGCGACCATGCTGCCGCCACCGGACGAGAGCGCGCCCGGCGGCCGGTTCCTGGCCGACGCGGCCCGGGTGGGCGCCGCGGTGGACGCACTGGCCCCGGACGTGCTGGTGGTCATCGGCCCCGACCACTTCCACGCCAACTTCTACGACGCGATGCCGCCGTTCGTGCTCGGCGTCGAGGAGGCCGAGGCGTTCGGGGACTTCGGCAGCCGCTCGGGCCCGCTGCCGGTGGCGGCCACGCTGGCCTGGGCGGTCCGGGACGGGCTGGCCGGCGCCGGGTTCGACGTCGCTCTGTCCTACGCGCTCACCGTCGACCACGGCATCGCGCAAACCTACGACATGGTCCGCGGCCTGGCCGACCTCCCGCTGGTCCCGCTGGTCGTCAACACCGCCGCACCGCCGCTGCCGTCCATGGCCCGCTGCCAGGCGCTGGGCCGGGCGCTTGGCGCGGCGGTCAGGGCCGCCGACGCCGGGAGGGTGCTGGTCGTGGCCAGCGGTGGCCTGTCGCACTGGCTGCCGTCCAACGACCCACGCGACGCCTCGGTGCCGGCCGACCGGCGCGCGGCCATGATCCACGGCCGGCGTGACGTGCGCGCCTTCTCCGCCACCCGCGAGCCGCGGGTCCGCGCCCTGGCGGGCCACCCGGACGCCCCGGTCAACGCCGCCTGGGACGCCTGGTTCCTCAAGCAACTGGTCGCCGCCGACCTCGACCCGGTGACCGGCCTCGGCGACGAGGGCCTGGAACAGCGGGCCGGCACCGGCGGCCACGAGGTCCGCACCTGGCTGATCGGCTTCGCCGCCGTCGGCCAGCCGCTGACCTGGACCAGCTACGAACCGGTACCGGAATGGATCACCGGCATGGGCATCGGCACCACCTTCGACGTACCCTGACCGGCACCAGGAGCATGGGACACGGGGAGGATGCGTGACGATCGGCTGGGACCAGACCGGGTGATGGCGGCGTGCGGGGCCAAGCCGGGCTCGGCCGAGGACTACCCGTTCGGCGACGGGGTGGCCGTATACAAGGTCGCGGGCAAGGTGTTCGCCCTGGTCCCCCTCGGTGAACAACCCGGCAGCGTCAGCCTCAATTGCCATCCCGAGTTCGAACTCGAACTCGGCCTGGGCGAGGCGAGCCAGGAACCGGGTGCTGGCCCGCGAGCAGCTCAGGGCCGCGGCGGACGTGTTCGAGCGGCTGGACGCCCGCCCCTGGAACTCCCGCGACCAGCTCGCGCGCATCCTGGCCAGCAGTCCCCCGTCCGGCGACGCCTGAGCCCGCGCGCCAGTCCGCGGTGGCCACCGTTCAGTAAACCAATACCGGGCCGCCGAAAACGCGGTCCCGATGGCCGCGCCTCAGCCGGATCAAACGGAATTTCTATCCTGAACGGTGGCCACCCCGAAGCCGCGCCCACACCCACGAGGCGGGCACAATGGCTGGCGTGATGCGTATCGGGGTGGCGGGGCGGCAAGCCAGGCTGGGGACCAGGCACCGGCTGGCGCCGGGGGCACGGGCCGGCGCGGTGGCCGACGTCGCGGCGGACCTGATCGCGCTGCACGGGACCGACCCGGCCTCGGTGTACCTGGCGGTGTGGGCGCGCACGTCGGAGCTGGGCAGCGCGGCGGTCGAGGACGCGTTGTACCAGGCCAGGTCGCTGGTGCGGATGCTGGGCATGCGGCGGACCATGTTCGTGGTGCCGGCCGGGCAAGCGCCGCTGATCCAGGCGGCCTGCACCGACGAGATCTCGCTGCGGCTGCGGCGCAACCTGGCCGGGACGCTGCAGAAAGCCGCGGTGGCGCCGGACGCGGCCGGCTGGCTCGAGGAGGTCTGCGACGCGACCGTCGAGGCGCTGACCCGGCTGGGCAGCGCGACCGGCGCGGAGCTGGCCAAGGCCGAGCCGAGGCTGGCCCAGGAGATCACGTACGCCGAGGACAAGAGCTACGGCGGGACGGCCCGGATCTCCAGCCAGACGCTCATGCTGCTGTCGGCGCAGGGACGGATCATGCGCGGCAGGCCCCGGGGCGGCTGGACGTCCAGCCAGTTCTACTGGCACCTGCCCGAGGCCTGGCTGGGCGGTCAGGCCGGGGCGCCGTATCCGTCGGCGGCACGGTACTCGTCGGCGGCACCGGCGCGGACCGAACTGGCCCGGCGGTGGCTGCACACGTTCGGCCCGGCCCCGGTGTCCGATCTGCAGTGGTGGGCGGGCTGGACGGGCGGGCAGACCAAGGCGGCGCTGGCCGGTCTCGACGTGGTGGACGTGGAACTCGACGGCGGGCCCGGCGTACTGCTGGCCGGGGATGAGGAGCCAGCACCGGCCGGCCAACCCGGGGCAGCACAGCCGTGGGCAGCACTGCTCCCGGCGCTCGACCCGACCCCGATGGGCTGGAAGGACCGCGGCTGGTTCCTCGGCGACCACGCGGCGGCGCTGTTCGACCGGTCCGGCAACATCGGCCCCACGATCTGGTGGGACGGCCGGATCGTGGGCGGCTGGGCCCAGCGCAAGGACGGCGAGATCGTCTGCAGGCTGCTCGAAGACGCCGGGGCGGAGGCCAAGGCGGCCGTCGACGGCCAGGTGGAGCAGCTCGGGGAGTGGCTGGGCGAGGTCAGGGTGACGCCACGCTTCCGCACTCCGCTGGAGCGCGAACTCACCGCCTGACCACGGCCTCGTAGGCTTGGATGGGCCGGCCGATGTGTTCGGGCACTCGTGCGGTGGCCTGGTCACCATGCACGCCCTGGGCATCGCGGCGGCGAGTATCCGGGCTATCGCGCTCTACGAACCGCTGGCCGCGCTGGCCAGCGGCGCGGTGGCGGGCGTTCTTCGCGGGGTGCTGATCCATCCCCGCTGCCCTCACTCGTGCTGAGCTGGGTGTGGCGGCGGGAGCTGACTCAGGTCGGCCAGGGTAAGCGCCGGGCCGCCCAGCTCGGCGGGCCGGCGGGCGGTGGCCCGCAGCCCGTCGATGACCAGGCTGAGGTGGCGGTGGCTGAGGCGGTGATCGACCTCGGCGGGCAACCCGCCGGGCAGCGGGTGGGACAGGCGGATGGTCAGCATGCCGATGTCACCCGAGGTCACCTCCGGGCGCAACGCTCCGGCCCGGTGGGCCGCGTCGACGAGCGCCTGGATCGCGGCGAGCCCGGCCTGCCGGGCGGCGGCGATCTCCTCATCGCCGAAGGGGATCTGCCCGAGCAGCGCGGGGAGCACCGCCGCGGCCCGCACGTCGATGGCCCGGTGCATGTACCGGGCCAGAGCGGCGAATGGGTCGGGTTCTTCCGCGGCCGCCTGGGCGGCCTCCTCGGCCGTACACCGCAGCGCGTCCAGGACGACCTCCCGGATCAGCGCCCCGCGGTCAGGGAACCGCCGGTACAAGGTGGCGATCCCGGTCCCGGCCCGCCGGGCGATCTCCTCGAGGGAAGCACCGGGGCCGCGCTCGATGAACGTGTCACGGGCCGCCTCCAGAAGCCGCCGCCGATTGTCGCGGGCGTCGGCGCGCAGCGACCGCCCCGTGTGGCTGCTGTGCATCGGCGGCATTGCGATCTCCACCCCAGCCTGGTGCCCCGGCCGGCCGCTGAGCAGCTCTCGCCCGCCTAGCCAGGGCTTCTTCCAGGCGGAGACTAACTGATAGACACACCCTCCGTAAAATGCTAACCTCCGGTATCCGGAGGGTTTCCCTCCAGATACTGGGGCGATGCACACCGGTCGCGGCCGCCGCCGCTCAGCGGCTGCCGCCGAGCGCAAGGGAGACCCGCAGGCATGCAGCCGGCCGAGGAATTCCTCTCCGAATGGGCGGCCGCCGAGGCGGCCGGTGACACCACGACGCTGGAGACACTGCTGGCCGACGGTTTCATCGCGGTCGGCCCGATGGGGTTCATCCTGCCCAGGCCGGCGTGGCTTGACCGCCACCGCTCAGGCGACCTCGTCTACCAGGACTTCAGCCTCGACGAGGTCCAGGCCCGCCCGGTTAGCCAGGACACCACGGTGGCGATCGCACGCAACAACACCCACGGCAGCTACCGGGGCCACCCGATCCCCGAGGCCAGCCGCGCCTCCCTGCTCCTGGCCAGCAGTGACGGCCGCTGGCAGCTAGCCGTCGTGCACTTGAGCTTCATCGCCGGCACCGCGGGCGCCCCGCCGCTCCCCGGCCGATGAGCACCAGCCGATGAGCACCAGCCGATGAGCACCAGTGCGCCCAGCCTGGGTGAACAACTCGCCCGTTCCATCCACCCGGAGAAGGTCTTCGCGTTCCTGCCCGGGATGACCACGGCCAACCTGGCCGCCCTCTACGGCCTGGACGAGCCGGCCTACGCTGCCATCCGCGATCGGTTCCGCGCGCAGACGGCAGCGGCGGCGAAGGACCTGCTGGCCGAACCGGAGTTCGCGGCGGCGGTGGACCGGCTGCCGTTCCAAGCCGGCCAGACGTTGGCGGTCATCGGCGAAAGCAGCACCGATGCGGCCGACTCCTGGCTGGAGATTCTCGGCCACCTCATCAGGCTGCGGCGGCCAGCCGACGCGATCACTGTGGTCAACGCGGCCATCTCCGGCTACCCAACCACCATGCTCCAGCGGGTCATGACCGAGACGCTGCAGCGGCACCGGCCTAGCTGGGTCGTGCTGTTCGCCGGCGGAAACGATGCCTTGCGCTACGGCGCCGGTGCCACTAAGCCGCTCGTGACCGGCGCCGAGACCGCCCAGAACCTGGCCGAGATGCGACGCCAGGCCGCGGCCGCCGGCGCCCGCGTGACGTGGATGACCCCCACCGCCTGCGACACCGCGAGGATCGCCGCCTATCTGCCATTCCAGGGCCAGCAGATCTGGCTGCAAGCCGGCGATCTGCGCGCCGTGCGCGACGCGATCCGCACCGCGGCCGGCACCGCCGACCTGATGGTCGACCTGGCCGACGCGTTCGGCCGCCCTCCCGATGCGGGCCTGCTGAGCGCCGACGGGCTGCATCCCACGCTCGCCGGGCACAAGGCCATCGCCAAGCGGTTCACCGAACGGCTCGCCGCGCCGGAGTGACAGCCCATGTCGCTGGTCACCCACCGCAGCGTGCCTGCCAACGGGATAGCCATCCATCTGGCCGAGGCCGGGGCCGGCCCCGCCGTCGTGCTGCTGCATGGCTTCCCCGAGCTGTGGTACTCCTGGCGCCACCAGATCGCGGCGCTGGCCGAGGCTGGCTATCACGCCGTCGCCCCGGATCTGCGCGGCTACGGGCGCACGACCGCTCCGCCCGCGGTCGAGGACTACGCCATGATTCAGATGGTCGCCGACGTGGTCGGCGTGCTTGACTCGCTCGGCGAGGATCGCGCCGTGGTCGTGGGGCACGACTGGGGCGCCAACATCGCGTGGGCGTGCGCGCAGCTTCACCCGGGTCGGGTTGCGGCGGTGGCGGCGCTGAGCGTGCCGTTCCAGCCACGCACACCAGAGCCGCCCGTCCCGCTGCTGCGCCGGATGACCGCCACGCGCTTCAACTGGGCGCTGTACTTCCAGGAGCCCGGGGTGGCCGAGGCCGAACTGGAACAGGACGTGTCCCGCGCCCTGCGCCTGATGTTCTATGCGCTGTCCGGCGACGCCCCGGAAGATCTCGCGCCCCGCCTGCTCGGCGGCCTCCCCGCCGGTTCCCGCCTGCTCGACCCCATCCCCGAGCCCGGGCCGCTTCCCGGCTGGCTGGCCGCCGGCGACCTTGACTACTACGCGGCCGAGTTCGGCCGGACCGGGTTCACCGGCGCGCTCAACCGGTACCGCAACCTCGACCGCGACTGGGCCGATCTTGGACGGCTCGGCGCGGCGGCCATCACCCAGCCCGCCCTGTACATCGGGGGCGGACGGGACACCGCCACCCGGTTCGTCCCCCGCCAGCCCATGGAACAAGCCGTCGCCGACCTTCGCAGTGTGGTCATCCCCGGCTGCGGTCACTGGACCCAGCAAGAACATCCTGAGCGGGTTAACGACGAGCTGATCACGTTCCTGCGACAGCACACCTGGTGACCTGCGTCTGGGTCATGCCTCGCCGAAGTAACGCCGATCGCGTCGGCCATCGAAGCGGAATTTCGCACTCTCCGCTAACGGGATGATCGTCCACATTATGATCGGGGGGCCCGGGTGAGAGTCAGAAGACCCGGATGAGAGAGGCCCGGATGAGACAGGTGCGCACGCGGAAGCCGGTCAGCAGCATTCTGGTCATTGCGGTGAGCGCGGCCGCGGCCATCGTGGGCCCCGCCTCCGCGGGTTTGGCCAGTGCGAAGCCGGCCAGCATGGGTTCGGCCCCGGCGGGCGCCGCCTCGTCCCTGCTGTATGACTACGAATTCGCCGGCAGCACGGGGACCGTTGCGAATTCGGCACCGAGCGGTCCTGACGTGCCGCTGACGCTGGCGGGCGACTGGTCGCTGGCGCCGGGTGGCGTGCGCTTTCGCGGTAATACCACCGGGAAATCGTCGGTGGCCTACGGCAATCCGGCCAGCGGATACTCACTGAACGAGCCGCCCAGGGCAGCGCTCGGCTTCGGCGCGCGCATTCTGTATAACGGACCGGTCTCCGGCCCTTGTTTCAGCGACACCCCGAACATCACCCAGATCGGCCGCTTCAGCTCACAGCATTTCTCGACCCAGGCCAAGCTCCAGTTTTCGAGTTGCGCCATCAACCCGAAGCATGCGGTGATCGAGTGCCGGTTCGCGGGTTCAGCGTCAGATCCGCAGGAGGACCTCCCGGTGGACAGCACGATGCCGCTGGTCAACGACAGGGAATACAACGTGAGCTGCGTCAAGTCGCCGGATTCGGACGGCAACGCGACCATCACGCTGACTGTCACCTGGGTCAAGACCGGGCAGGCGGTGACCAACACCTTCACCGTGAGCGCCATCGGGCTGATGCGGTCGCGGGCCTATATCAGCGCGGCCAACAAGTACCCGCTGCCCCTGCCCGCGCAGAACACCGACCAGTTCAACGGGCATATAACGAGGGTTGTCTATTGCGCCGGGGCCGTGGACAACGTCACCAATTGCCTGCAGACCTATCTGCCGGCGTGACCGAGCCACAAGTGAAATGACGGTGGCGTCCCGCCACATCAGCCGCGGGCCGGACCCGGCTCGCGCAGCCGCCGGGCGAACTCCGCGGCCGCGGCCGCGGGATCGCTGGCCTCGGTGATCGCGCGGACCACCACCACGCGGGTGGCGCCGGCGGCCAGCACGTCGCCGAGCCGGCCCAGGCTGATGCCCCCGATCGCGAACCAGGGGCGGGCCGGCCGCATGGCCGCGACCTGGGCCAGCAGCCCGAGGCCGGTGGCCGGGCGCCCCGGCTTGGTCGGCGTGGCCCACACCGGACCGGCGCAGAAGTAGTCGGTGCCGGGTTCACCCGCCACCGCGCGGGCCTGGGCCGGGTTGTGGCTGCTGCGGCCGATCACCGGGGCCGGGCCGAGAATGCGCCGGGCCACCGGCACGGGCAGGTCGTCCTGGCCCAGGTGCAGCACGTCGGCGCCGGCCGCGAGGGCCACATCGGCGCGATCGTTCACCGCCAGCAGGCGGCCGTGCCGCCGGCACGCGCCGGCGAACACCTCGAGCAGCCCGAGTTCCTCGCCCGCCTCCAGTCCCTTCTCCCGCAACTGCACGATGTCCACCCCGGCGCCGAGCACCGCGTCGAGAAACTCCCCCAGGTCACCCTGGGACCGGCGGGCGTCGGTGCAGAGGTAGAGCCGCGCCCCAGCCAGCCGGGCCCGCAGGTCCGTCGTGGCCCCCGAGTCCGTCGTGGCCTGCGCCGGTTCGCTCGTCATCGCGCCATCCAATCACCACCGGGAGCCGGGCAGGCCTCAGGGCTACACTGGTTCCGCCGGTCCACGCCGGCCACGGGAGCCCCGCGCAGGGGCTGAGAGGGAGGCTGAGGAGCCTCCGACCGTCGAACCTGATCCGGGTAATGCCGGCGAAGGGAGCCCCGAGTTGGCCCTCACCGCGGATGTGGTCGTCGCCGGTGGCGGCGTCATCGGAACCGCGATCGCCTGGCGCGCCAGCCTCGCCGGGCTCGACGTGATCCTGGTGGACCCCGGGTGCGGCGAGGCCGCGTCGCTGGTCGCCGCCGGGATGCTCGCGCCGGCTTCGGAGAGCCTGCTCGGCGAGGAGGCGCTGCTGGCGCTCAACCTGCTGGCCGCCGAGCGCTTTGCCCCGTTCGTGGGGGAACTGGAGGAAGCGGCCGGGCTGACCGTGGGCCTGCGCCGGGAGGGCACGCTCGCCGTCGCGTTCGACGCCGCCGACCACGCGGCGCTGGTGCGGCTGACCGCCTTCCGCCGCTCGCTCGGGCTGGACGTGACCGAGCTGGACGGCCGGTCCTGCCGCCGTCTGGAGCCGTTCCTGGTGCCCGATGTGCGCGGCGGCTTCCTGTTCGAGAGCGACTGGTCGGTGGACAACCGGCGGTACCTGACGGCGCTGCGCCAGGCGATGCGGGCCGCCGGGGCGCGGGCCGTATCCGGCCGGGTGACCGAGGTGCGCAGCCACGACGGGCAGGTCACCGGGGTACAGCTAGCCGCGGATGGCCCGACCGCGGCCGTCGACGGTGCCGCCATCGAGTGTGCCGCCGTCGTCGTGGCCGCGGGAAGTTCCTCCGCGGCGATCGCGGGCGTGCCAGGACCGCTGCGCGGCGCGGTCCGTCCGGTCAAAGGCCAGTTGCTCCGGCTGCGCCACCCCGACGGTATGCCGCCCGTGCTCGGCCGCACGGTGCGCGCGCTGGTCCGGGGCAGCGACGTCTACCTGGTGCCCCGCGCCGCCGGCGAGATCGTGCTGGGGGCCACGTCCGAGGAGCGCGGGCCGGACCGGACGGTGACCGCCGGCGCCGTCCACGACCTGCTGCGCGACGCCCTGGCCGTGCTCCCCGTGCTGAGCGAGCTGATCCTCGCCGAGACCTGCGCGGGCCTGCGGCCGGGCACCAGCGACAACGGGCCGATCGTGGGGGAGACGGACGTGACCGGGCTGCTGATGGCGACGGGGCACTACCGCAACGGCATCCTGCTCTCGCCGCTGACCGCGGATGCGGTGGCCGCCTTGCTCACCGGCCAGCGGCCCGGCCCGCAGTGGGAGCCATTCGCACCCGGGCGATTCGCGCCCGGGAGATTGGCAAGAGTGGTGACGCCATGACCATCGAGATAACCGTCAACGGTGAGCCGCGCCAGGTGCGGGCCGGGACGACGGTCGGCGAGCTGGTGGCCGCCGTCACCGACCTGGCCCGCGGCGTCGCGGCCGCGGTCAACGGCGAGGTCGTGCCGCACAGCAGTTGGGCCGCCGTGCCGCTCGGCGGCGGCGACCAGGTCGAGATAGTCACGGCCGTCCCGGGAGGATGACATGACCACCGCACAGGCCAGGAACGGGCCGGCCGCCGGACCCACGGCGCCAGCCAACCCCACGGCGCCACCCGACGGACCCACGGCGCCCTCTACCGCTGCGCCGGGCGCGGACTCCTGGGTGCTGGCCGGCCGGACCCTGGGTTCCCGGCTCATACTCGGGACCGGGGGAGCCACCAGCCTGGAGGTGCTCAGGCGCGTGCTCGATGCGTCCGGCGCCGAGCTGGCCACGGTGGCCATGCGGCGGGTCAGCCCGGGGGGAACCGGGTCGCTGCCCGGGATGCTGGCGGAGGCCGGCGCTGCGATCCTGCCGAACACGGCGGGCTGCCACACCGCCAGCGAAGCACTGCTGGTGGCCAGGCTCGCCCGCGAGGCTCTCGGCACCGACTGGGTGAAGCTGGAAGTGGTGGCCGACGACCACACGCTGCTGCCCGACCCGGTGGAACTGCTGGACGCGGCGCGTCTGATGGTCGACGACGGGTTCACGGTGCTGCCCTACACCAGCGACGACCCGGTGCTGGCCAGGAAGCTGGAGCAGACCGGCTGCGCGGCCGTCATGCCGCTCGGCGCCCCGATCGGGTCCGGGCTCGGCGTGCGCAACCCGCACAACATAGCGATGATCGTGGACCGGGCGGCCGTCCCGGTGATACTCGACGCCGGGATCGGCACGGCCAGCGACGCGGCGTTCGCCATGGAGCTTGGCTGCCACGCCGTGCTGGTCGCCTCCGCCATCACCCGGGCGGGAAATCCGGAGGGCATGGCGCACGCCATGCGGCTCGCGGTGGCGGCCGGCCACGCGGCGCGCGCGGCCGGGCGCATTCCCCGCCGCTGGTACGCCCAGGCCTCCAGCCCGGTGGCCGGATTGCCTGAGGTGCCGGCGTGAGGATGGTGCACGAGTGAACGTGCCGCGGGTGCTGACCATAGCCTCGTCCGACTCGGGCGGCGGCGCCGGCATTCAGGCCGACCTCAAGGCCTTCGCCCGCTGCGGCGCGCACGGCCTGTCCGCGATCGTCGCGCTGACCGCGCAGAACACGCTGGGCGTCAGCGCCGTCCACGAACTGCCGCCGGAGTTCGTGCGGGCGCAGCTCGACGCCGTGCTCGACGACATCGGGGCCGACGCGGCCAAGACGGGCATGCTGTTCTCCGCGCCGCTGATCGAGGTGGTCGCGGACGTGCTGACCGGACGGAACCTCCCACTGGTGGTCGATCCGGTCATGGTGGCCAGCTCGGGCAGCCGCCTGCTGCGGGAGGACGCGGTCGACACCCTGGTCAGGAGGCTCTTTCCGCTGGCCACCGTGGTGACACCCAACCTGCACGAGGCGCAGGCACTGGCCAGGACCGCCACCGAGGACCGCGCCGTGCTCGCCGAGAGGCTGGCCGCGCTGGGCGCACCCGCCGTCGTGGTCACCGGGGGCCATGGCGCCGAACCGGTCGACCACCTCTTCGACGGCTCCCGGCACGTGCCGATCCCGGTCGCCCGCCACCCGGTCGCCGCCACCCACGGCGCGGGCTGCACGCACTCGGCGGCGCTGGCGGCGGGCCTGGCGGCCGGACTGCCGCTGATCGAGGCGGCCCGGCGGGCCGCGGGCATCGCGGGCGACGCGGTGGCGCACGGGCTGGCCGGCCTGGGCGGCGGCGAAGGCCCGGTGCACGTCCTGCATTGCGGCCCGCGACTGGGTGTGGGCGGCGGCTGAGCATGAGCGGAGAAGGAGTGTGGTGGCGTGATGAGTGACGGCTTCACCGGGCAGTTGTGGCAGAGCATCGAAGGGATCTACGCCGCCATCCTGGCCCACCCGTTCCTCACCGGGCTGACCGACGGCACCCTCCCCCCGTCGGCCTTCGCGTTTTATGTCCGGCAGGATGCGCTTTACCTGCGCAAGTACGCCGAGGCGCTGGCCCTGGTGTCCAGCCGCGCGCCGGACGAGGCGGGGCGAGAGATGTTCGCCCGGCACGCGGCGGGCGCGATCGCGGTGGAGCAGACCCTGCACGGCTCGCTGCTGGCCGAACTCGGCATTGATCCCGCCGAGGTCGCCGTAGGGCGTCTCTCCGGCCAAACAAGCACTGCGACCGAGCCCGCACCGACCACGCTCGCCTACACCAGCTACCTGTGCGCCACCGCCGGCGCCGGGTCGTACGCGGAGGGGGTCAGCGCGGTCCTGCCGTGCTACTGGATCTACTGGGAGGTCGGCAAGGAACTGCTGCGGCGCGGCTCCCCCGACCCGCGCTACCAGCGCTGGATCGCCACCTACGGCGGCGAGGAGTTCGGCGGCGTGGTCCAGGAGGTGCTGGCTGTGGCCGACCAGATCGGCGAGGATCTCCCGCTGCCGGAGCGAGTCCTGGCCACGCGGCACTTCCGCACGTCGAGCCGGTACGAGTGGATGTTCTGGGACATGGGCTACCGCCAGGAGCGCTGGCCCGTCTGATCGCCAAGTGCCTTGCCTGCGAGGGGAAATCAAACTGCTGAAGGATCGATAACCCCTGCGCAGGAAGGCGCCACCGGCATGATCGACCTGTCGTCTGTCATAGGAGGAGAGCGGCCACGCTTCTTCTGAGGTCAGAGCCTCAGCCTGTCACCTCCCGGATCCGGTTGTTGCCGGAGTCGGCGATGACCAGGTTGCCCGCGCCGTCCACCGCCACCTCCTCCGGGTAGTAGAGCTCGGCGCTGGTGGCCGGGCCGCCGTCACCGGAGAACCCCGCGATGCCGTGGCCGTTCACGGTGCCGTTGCCGGCCACGGTGTAGATGTCACCGGCGGTCATCGGCTGGCCGTAGAAGGTGCCGGTGCTGCCCGCCACCACCCGCACCCGCTGGTTGAAGGTGTCGGCGATGACCAGGTTGCCCGCGCCGTCCACCGCCACCCCGTCCGGGCCGTGGAGCCCAGCGCTGGTGGCCGGGCCGCCGTCACCGGAGAACCCTGCGGTGCCGTCGCCGGCCACGGTGTAGATGTGCCCGGCGGTCATGGCCTTCCCGTAGAAGGTGCCGGTGCTGGCCGCCACCACCCGGATCCGGTTGTTGGTGGTGTCGGCGATGACCAGGTTGCCCGCGCCGTCCACCGCCACCCCCTGCGGGAAGTAGAGCTCAGCACTGGTGGCCGGGCCGCCGTCACCGGAGAACCCCTGGCCGTCGGTGCCGGCCACGGTGTAGATGTGCCCGGCGGTCATGGCCTTCCCGTAGAAGGTGCCGGTGCTGGCCGCCACCACCCGGATCCGGCCGTTGGTGGTGTCGGCGATGACCAGGTTGCCCGCGCCGTCCACCGCCACCCCCTGCGGGAAGTAGAGCTCAGCACTGGTGGCCGGGCCGCCGTCACC
>DATAWQ010000039.1:0-43410 GCA_036267135.1 Streptosporangiaceae bacterium
CCGGGACGTGCCGACCGTCGACAGGGCTGAGCGCCACCGAGCGCCGATCAGTGAGCGAACCGGCAGCCGCGTCCCGGCACCGCATGAGGGTGCCTCCCCACTGGGACTAGCAGCGAGGAGGCAGGCTTGCAGTCTGCCAGAGATACCCTGCCCGAAGAACCGCCCGGCGGCGTGACCGCCGGCATCGACTGGGCCCGTGATGATCACGCAGTATCGGTCGTTGATGCCCGCGGCCGCGAGATCTGCCGGTGCACGATCGGGCACAGCGCCGCCGGGCTGCACGAGCTGGCCGCTGTGCTGGCCCGTGCTGGTGCCAGCGAGGCCGCGATCGAGCGGCCCGACGGGCCGGTGATCGACGCCCTGCTGGCAGCGGGGATCACCGTGGTGGTGATCAGCCCGAACCAGGTGAAGAACCTGCGCGGCCGCTACGGCTCGGCGGGCAACAAAGACGACCGGTTCGACGCGTTCGTGCTCGCCGACACGCTGCGCACCGACCGTGCCCGGCTGGCCCCCCTGACGCCGGACAGCCCGGCCACGGTCAGCTTGCGCCGGGCCTGCCGCGCCCGCAAGGATCTCGTCGCTCACCGCGTCGGGCTGGCCAACCAGCTGCGCGCCCACCTGCGCAACGTCTTCCCCGGCGCTGTCGGCCTGTTCCAGGACATCGACTCCCCAGTCAGCCTGGCGTTCCTGGCCCGCTTTGACACCCAGGACCGCGCCGACTGGCTCACTCCCGCCCGGCTGGGCAGATGGCTGGCCAGCGTCGGCTACAGCGGCCGCACCGACCCCGCTGTCCTGCACGCCCGCCTGGCCGCCGCACCCCGCGGCGTCACCGGCCACGACGCCGCCGCCCAGGCCCCCATCACCCACGCGCTGCACGCCGTGCTGGTCACCATCACCGAGCAGATCAAAGCCCTGTCCGCGCAGATCGGCGTGCAGCTCGCCGCGCACGCCGACCAGCACGTCTTCACCTCGCTGCCCCGCTCCGGCACCGTACGCGCCGCCCGGCTCCTCGCCGAGACCGGCGACTGCCGCGCCCGCTTCCCCACCCCCGAATCGCTGGCCTGCCTGGCCGGCGCCGCACCCTCTACCAGGCAGTCCGGCAAGATCCGCACCGTCAGCTTCCGCTGGGCCTGCGACAAGCAGCTCCGCGACGCCGTCACCGACTTCGCCGGCGACTCCCGGCACGCCAGCCCCTGGGCCGCCGACCTCTACCAGCGCGCCCGCGCCAGGGGCCACGACCACCCCCACGCCGTCCGCATCCTCGCCCGCGCCTGGCTGTTCGTCATCTGGCACTGCTGGCAAGACGGCACCGCCTACAACCCCGCCCAGCACAACGCCCTCCAGCGTCTCCTCACCCAGCAAACCAGAATCAACAACCCGGAGGCTTGACACAGGGCATCTCATACGCCCTCCCCAGGGCCGGACCGAAAAATGTCATCGTAGATCAGCATGAGCGAATGGCCGAGGTGGCCACCGTTCATGATCGATAAAACATTCAGTTTCGGCCAGGGATAAGCCGCGGGAAAGGCTAAACCGCCATTTACTGGAACGCTTCGGCCGCGGCCTGGACCTGGGCGACGTAGCCGTGCCAGCCGGGCTCGTCGAGCATGTCCTGGTCGCGGCCGCCGGTCCCGTCGATGAGTTCCCTGAGGATGTCGGCGTGCCCGGCGTGCTGGGCGGTCTCGGCCACCATCCGGATCAGCAGCACGCCCAGCGTGGTGTCGCGCCGGTCCGCGGGCCAGTGCGGCACCGACCCGGGGGCGTCCAGGCCCAGCACGGCGACGGTGGCGTCGCCGTGCGCGCAGGCCCGCCGGTACAGGCCGGTGAGGTACTCGCTGGACTCGGCCGCGGCGGCCCACATGTCCGCGCCCTGCCAGATCGAGCCGTCCTCGACCCAGGACATGGTCTCTGGCGCCGGGCGGCCGAACGACTCGCCCAGATAGACGTACTCCACCCCGGCCAAGTGCTTGACCAGCCCGAGCAGGTTGGTGCCCGACCCCGTCATCGGCCGCCGCCGGTCGTACTCGCTCAGCCCGTCCAGCTTGGCCAGCATGGTCGCCCGGCTGGCCTGGAGCTTACGGTGCAGTTCCGCCTTGGGGTCGAGCGCGCCAGTTTCCACGCCCGCAGTCAACCATCACGCGCCGACAATTTCAGCTATCGGCGGACGCCTGGGCGGCCGAGGTGTCCCACTTCTTCTCGATCTGACCGAAGTGCCAGATCAGCAGCGCGACCACCCAGGTCAGCACGAACACGCCCACGATCACGAAGCCCGCGGTGTTGATGTTGAAGTTCGCCAGCCAGGTCCATCCGGGCCCGGACAGGTGGCCCTCCTGGGCCAGCAGGCCGAGCACCTCGACCGCGCCGATGAACACCGCGACGAACACCGACAGGCCGGTGATGGTCAGGTTGTAGTAGACCTTGCGCACCGGCCGGGCGAACGCCCAGTCGTAGGCGAAGTTCATGAAGCAGCCGTCCGCGGTGTCCAGCAGGCTCATCCCGGCGGCGAACAGGATCGGCAGCGACAAGATCGCGTAGAACGGCAGCCCGCCCACCACGGCCGTCCCGGCCAGCACCAGCAGCGCCACCTCGGTCGCGGTGTCGAACCCGAGCCCGAACAGGAACCCGATCGGGTACATCTTCCAGGGCGCGTCCACCCGCCGGGCGAACCGCCCGAGTATCCGGTTCATCAGGCCGCGCTTGGCCAATTGCGCCTCGAGTTGCTCGTCGTCGTACTTGCCCGACCGCATTTCCCTGAACACCTTGACGATGCTGATCAGGATCACGATGTTCAGCGCGGCGATCAGGAACAGGAAGAACCCCGACACCAGCGTGCCGATGATGTTCGTCGTGTGCTGCAACTGCGAACCAGAGTTCTTCACCTGACTGTCCAGGCCCCTGATGCCGAAGTTGAGCAGCACGGCCAGCACGAACACCACGCTGGAATGCCCCAGCGAGAACCAGAATCCCACCGACAGCGGCCGCTTCCCCTCGTTGACCAGCTTGCGGGTGGTGTTGTCGATCGCCGCGATGTGATCGGCGTCGAACGCGTGCCGCATGCCCAGCGTGTAGGCCAGCGCCCCCGTCCCCACGCCGAAGACCGTGGTCCGGCTGATCTGGTAGTGCCCGCCCAGCGCCGCGGACAGCATGCCCCAGCCGAGCACGTTCAGCACGATGATCGTGCCCACCATCGCCGACATCCGGCTCCACTCGGCCGGGCTCAGGCCGTTGCGGATCTTCACCAGGCGCGTGCCCAGGTCAGCCATGACCACCTCCCAGCCCTATGCTGCGCCGAGTCTAGGAACAGTTGCAAATCTTTTGCAATAGCACAGATGCGGTAACTGTTATCCCTGACTACGGGGTTGGCCGCCAGTTCTGTAACCGATTTGGGCCATGAACGGCTGCGCCAAGGAGCGAGATCGGTCTATAACCCGGCCGCACCGAGCCGGTAGGTGCGCCGCGCCGTTTCGCCGAACACGGCCGCCTGCTCCGCCGGGCTGAGCGCCGCGGTGAGCGCCTGGGCGGCCTCGAACACGGCCGGGTAGGACGAGCCGAGGGTGCACACCGGCCAGTCCGAGCCGAACATGAGCCGGTCCGGCCCGAACGCGTCGAGCACGACCTCGTAGTACTGCCGGATCACCGGATCCACCTGCCCGGGCCCGGCCAGCGGCGCGGACAGGATGCCGGACAGCTTGCACACCGTGTTCGGCAGCGCGCCGAGGCTGCGCATGATGGTGGCCCACGGCCCGTCGCCCGGCGGTTCGTCCTCCGGGTTGCCCACGTGGTCGAGCACCACGGTGAGGGCGGGCAGCGCCTCGGCCGCGGCCAGCGCGCCCGGCAGTTGCCGCTGCAGGCACACCACGTCGTAGACCAGGCCCGCGGCGGCGACCTCGGTCAGCCCGCTCAGCACCTCGGGGCGCCGCAGCCACGCGTCGTCGGGCTCGGTCAGCACCGGGTGCCGCAGGCCGGCCAGGTGCTCCCCGCCGGGCAGCTCGCGCAGGGCGGCGATCGCCTCGCCTGCCCCCGGCTGCATCAGATCGACCCAGCCGACGACGCCATCGACCAGCGGGTGTCCGGCGGCCAGGGCGAGCAGTTCGGGCGTCTCGGCCGGTTCGGCTTCGGTCTGCACCACGACGGTGGCGACGACCCCGGCGGCGGCCGCCTCGGGCTCGAGGTCGGCCATCGTGAAGCTCCGGCGCAGCTTGGCCAGGCTGTCCTCGTCGGCCCACACCTGGTCCTCGTGCAGCCAGGCGCGATCCCGGACTGACAGGTCCCAGACGTGGTGGTGGGAGTCAACCACGGGTGTCTTCGGGCCGGGGTCGGTCGCGGTCATAGGCCTAGGTCCCGCAGCTCTTGGTGGAGGTCCGCGCGGGAACCGCCGGGGCTGGTGCCGGTGGGTTTGCGGCCGCGCGGCACGGCGCCGGGCCGGCGGTCCCGGAATATCCAGCCCGCCGCGACCCCGCCCACCACGCCGCCGATGTGCGCCTGATAGCCGATTCCCTGCTGCGGCAGCAGAACCGAGAACTGATAGGCGAAGCAGAGCGCCATCACCAGGCCCAGCATGACGTCAATCAGATGCCGGTCGAAGAAACCCCGCACGATGATGTAGCCGAAGTAGCCGAACACCACGCCGCTGGCCCCCGCGCCCAGGCTGTTCGGGCTCTCGAAGATCCAGGCCCCAAGCCCGCTCGTGACGGCCACGAACAGCGTCACCAAGAGAAACTTCGGCACGCCCCGGTAGGCGGCCAGGAACCCGAAGATGAACAACGGCCCTGAATTACCCTCGATGTGCTCCCAGGAGAAATGCAGGAAAGGCGCGGTGAAGATGTCGGGCAGCCGGCCCACGTTGTGCGGAATGATCCCGTACTCGGCCGTGAGCTGGTAGTGATCGGCCGCGTTCGCGATCTGCACGACCCACAGGATGGCGAGAAAGCCGACCATGACGAACAGGGCCTTACGGGCCTCGGCGAGCACCGTCTCGGCGTCCCCCGCACCAAGCCGCCAGGAGTCTGTCCGCTGGTTCTTCCGGCCGCTATTCGCTGGTTCAGTCATGGTGCTTTTCCCGATTCCCCACCGATACCCGCCATGATGGCAAGTTAGCGCTCACCGGCGTCATACCGGTAGTCACCATGGCGAATCCCTCCAACCCGGCAATGACTGGTGATCACAACCTTGTCGTCTTCCTTATCTGCGCATTGTTACGCTACGTGCGGCCGAAGTGCGACGACTGTTACCGAATTCTCCAGCGACCGACACAACTTTTTCTACGAATCGGTTGCGGACCCCTCCCGCGTATCTGGCAAGGTAGGGCGCCAATGGTACTCGGCCCGTCAGCGGACGGGTACCCCGTGCTACCGCTGGGCCATGCCTGCTTGCGAAGGCCTGCTACCCATGGGGCGCATGGGGCCGGGAGCTACTAGACGCGCTGCTTTGAAACTGCACTGCCTTGAGAACGCACTGCCTTGAGACTGCACTGCCTTGAGAACGCACTGCCCTGAAACCCGCAGCTCGTCAGCACGCGAGGCACTAGCCAACGCGCGGATGGCCGTCGGAGAGGACTTCGTTGTCAGAGCACCGGAGACGGGCCCCGGGGAAGCGGCGAGCTTCCCGTAAACCCGGGGTCGTGGTCCCCTTGACGGCGGTCATCGCCGTCGTCGTCGCCGTTATCGGTGCTGTGACGTACGTCGTGGGCTTCCGCTCCACCGACAACACCGCGGGCGCGGTGGCGGCCGCCATGGCCGTCCCGAACAGCCACGCCATGGCCACGCTGGAGAAGCAGCGCGCGCAGTTGATCGCGATGAGCACCGCGTCCCACACGCTCAGCCTGGTGGGCCAGCCCAAGGTAGCCTCCCGCAAGACCAGTGCGCTGCCCGGCGCCAGTGCCTCTTCTTCGTCTTCGTCCGGGCCGCCCGTCTCGCCGCCCAACCCGGGTACCGCCCAGTCGATCGCCTGGAACATGCTGTCCTCGTTCGGCTGGAGCCCGCAGACGTACTTCAGTTGCCTGAACAACATCTGGACCAGGGAAAGCGGCTGGATGTACAACGCCGAGAACCCCAGCGGCGCCTATGGCATCCCGCAGGCGCTGCCCGGCGACAAGATGGCCAGCGCGGGCGCCGACTGGCAGACGAACCCGGCCACCCAGATCAAGTGGGGCCTCGGCTACATCCAGGAACGCTACGGCGACCCGTGCAGCGCCTGGTCTTACTGGCAAGCCCACGACTACTACTAACGACGCGAGCCGTCATTTGTGGGCTGGTTAGCTGAGGGGCTGGAAGCTCTGGATGGCTTCGCTCAGTGCCTGGGAGGTTTGGGACCAGGAGGAGACGGGGGCGGAGGCGTAGACGGCGTAGGACTGCGAGCTACCGCCCGCCGGGAGGTTGAACAGGTAGTCCTCCGCGACCACGCGGCCGACGCCGGATTCCACCCAGGAGAAGGTCCACGCCGCGGCGGGCTGGCCGGCCACGTAGGTGGACTTGAGCGAGATGCGGCGGTAGTGGGGGAACTTGCCTTGCGAGATCGTCTTGCCCTGCAGCCAGCGCGCCTCGGCCATTTCGTCGGTGAAGGTGTGCGGTGTGAGGTCCATCTCCATGAAGCCTGAGCCCGACGGGTTCTTCGCGTAGCTGACCAGGCCGGTACGGCTGGTGGACCAGCCCGAGGGTACGGCCACCCGGAACCCGCCCGTCGTGCCGGCGTCGCCGGCCGGCAGCGAGTACCAGGTGTACCCGTCGGGCAAGGTGGTGGGCGCGGTGGTGCTGTGGCTGGGGGCGGGGGAGCTGCCGTGGTGGCCGGCCGCTTGGGTCGATCCGGACTTGCTCGGCGACTCGTTCGCCGCCCTGCGCATGAAGTGGGTCACCGCGAAGCCGCCGAGCACGCCCACCGCGACGACCGCTAGGGCGGCGCAGGCCACCAGCGTGGACCGCCCGTTCCGCTTGGACGCGTGGGCGCCGCCACCCGGGCCGGACGAGGGCAGGCTGTGCGTGCCGCTCGGCGGGGGCAGATAGGCCCCGGCCTCGGCCACCGGCGCGCCGTACATGGTGCCGCCCGGTGTCGCGTAAGCCCCCGCGGACCCGCCGCCGGGCGGATAGGGCGGCGCGCCGCGATCGGTCCCCCACACCCCACCCGTTCCAGCACCGCCTGCTCCCGGGCCGCCCGCCGGCCCCTGATGGCGTCCCGGTCCCGGGCTGCCCGCTGGTCCTTGATGGCGGCCCGGTCCCGAGCCGCCCGGCGTCCCGGTCCTGTTCGCTGGCCACCCCGCTTGGGCCGGCGCTTCTGGCGACGGTGGCCCGCCCGCCCCGGTTTCGTAGGCCGGCCATGGCGCTTGGGTCGGCGCAGGTCCGCCTGCCCCGGTTCCGCTGGCTGGCCACGGTGCTTGGGCCGGCACAGCGCCATCTGAGCCGCTTCTGTTCGCTGGCCACGGCTCGCCTGCCGCCCCGCCACCGGCAGGCGCGGACCCGCCAGGCCCGCCCGGCACACCAGCAAGCCCGCCCGGCACACCAGCAAGCCCGCCCGGCAGACCAGGTCCGCCCAACATGCCGGGTACGTCGGCCGTGCCGCCTGACAGCACGCTGTTGAGCATCCTTGCCGCGCTGACCGCGTCCGGCCGGGCGGCCGGGTCCTTCCGCATGAGGGCCTCGATCACCGGCCCGAGCCGCCCCGCCGACGACGCGACCGGCGTGTCTTCGTTGATCACCGCGTTCATCGTGGTGATCGCCCCACCGCGTTCGGTGTAGGGCCCGCGCCCTTGCACCGCGGCGTACAGCGTGGCTCCGAGGGACCACAGGTCCGACGCCGGGGTGGCGGGCGCCCCCCGGATCCGCTCCGGCGGCGTGAACGCGGGCGTGCCCATGACCATGCCGGTCTGGGTGAGGTTCGCGTCACCCTCGAGGGTCGCGATGCCGAAGTCCGTCAGCACCGCCCGGCCGTCCCGGCACAGCAGCACGTTGCTGGGCTTGACGTCGCGGTGCAGCACCCCGGCCGCGTGCGCGGTGGTCAGTGCGCTGACGAGCTGGGCCCCGACGTCGGCGGCCTTGGTTATGGGCAGCGGGCCGTCCTCGGCCAGCACCCGGTCCAGCGACCGCGCCTGCACCAGTTCCATGATGATCCAGGGGCGGCTGTCCTCCTCGACCACGTCGAAGACGGTGACCACGCCGGGGTGGTTCAGCCTGGCCGCGGTCTTGGCCTCGCGCAGCGTCCGCTCGTAGACCGCGCTGCGGTCGCCAGGGCTGAACGCGGGGGAGATCATCACTTCCTTGACCGCGACGTCGCGGTCAAGGAGCTCGTCGCGCGCACGCCATACGGTGCCCATGGCGCCATGGCCGATCTGATCCTGGAGGCGATAGCGGTCAGCGACCACGTGCCCCGTCCAGGCCAAAGCGTGCATAGGCGGACGATACACGGCGTTCACTTCGAGATCCCTGTGAAGCGGTTGAGAATAGACGGGCGCTCTTCGGGAGCGGTTACCCGGGACGGGTCATGCTAAGCACATCCAGAGCGTGATCGAGCTGTTCCTCGGTGACGTCACCCCGGTCCACGTGGCCGAGCGAGATTACCACCTCGCGGATGGTCTGACCGGTGCGCAGCGACTCCTTGGCCACCTGGGCGGCCGCCTCGTAGCCGATGTACCGGTTCAGTGCGGTCACGATCGCGGGCGAGGACTCCGCGTTCTTGCGCAGCCGTTCATTATCCGTAGTGATTCCGGAAACGCAACGGTCGGCGAGCAGATAACAGCCTGCCGACAGCAGCCGGATCGAGGAGATCAGGTTCCGGGCGATCACCGGCATCATGACGTTCAGCTCGAAGTTGCCCGCGGCCCCGCCGAACGCCACCGCCGCGTCGTTGCCGATCACCTGCGCGGCGATCTGGCAGACCGCCTCGCAGATGACCGGGTTGACCTTGCCCGGCATGATCGACGAGCCCGGCTGCAGGTCGGGAACGACGATCTCGGCCAGCCCGGTGCGCGGGCCCGAATTCATCAGCCGCAGGTCGTTGCAGATCTTGTACAGGCTGATCGCGACGACCCGGAGCACGCCGCTGGCCTCGACCAGCGCGTCGCGCGAGCCGGCCGCCTCGAAGTGGTCGCGGGCCTCGGTCAGCGGCAGGCCCATGTCGGCGGACAGATGCGCGATCACCTGGCCCGCGAACCCGGGCGGCGCGTTCAGCCCGGTGCCCACCGCGGTGCCGCCCAGTGGCAGCTCGCCCAGCCGCCCCAGGCACCCTTGCACCCGCTCGGCGGCCAGCGAGATCGCGGCCGCGTAGCCGCCGAACTCCTGGCCCAGCGTGACCGGGGTCGCGTCCATCAGGTGGGTGCGGCCGCTCTTCACCGTGTCGGCGAACTCCGCCGCCTTGGCCGCCAGCGCGTCGTGCAGCCGGGACAGCGTGGGCAGCAGTTCACGCTTGAGCAACCGGACGGCGGCCAGCCCGATGGCCGATGGGAACACGTCGTTGGACGACTGCGAGGCGTTGACCTGGTCGTTCGGGTGCACAGGCCGGTCGAGTCTGCGCGCGGCCAGCCGGGCGATGACCTCGTTCGCGTTCATGTTGCTGGACGTGCCCGAGCCGGTCTGGAACACGTCGATGGGGAACTGGTCGTCGTGCTCACCGCGGGCGACTTCGGCCGCGGCGTCGTGGATGGCCTCGGCGACTTCGGGTTCGAGTACGCCCAGCGAGCCGTTCACCGTGGCCGCGGCGCCCTTGATCGAGGCCAGCGCCCCGATCAGGTCGCGGCCGATGCGCTCGCCGGAGACCGGGAAGTTCTGCACGGCCCGCTGCGTCTGCGCGCCCCACAGCGCGTGCGCGGGCACCCGCACCTCGCCCATCGAGTCGTGCTCGACCCTGAACTCCTCCGCACCGGCGCCGTAGCCCTCCCCGGACATCAGCGCCGCCCGATGGAGAGCAGTGTCGTATTCGAGGGGGGCCCGGTCAGGTCGGCGAAGAAGTCGTTGCCCTTGTCGTCCACGATGATGAACGCCGGGAAGTCCCTGACCTCGATCCGCCAGACCGCCTCCATGCCGAGCTCGGGGTACTCCACCACCTCCATGCCGGTGATGCAGTCCCTGGCCAGCCGGGCCGCCGCCCCGCCGATCGAGCCGAGGTAGAACCCGCCGTGCCGCTGGCAGGCCTCGGTGACCGCGGCCGACCTGTTCCCCTTGGCCAGCATGACCAGCGAACCGCCGGCCGCCTGGAAGCTGTCCACGTAGGAGTCCATCCGGCCCGCAGTCGTCGGCCCGAACGAGCCGGAAGCGTAACCCTCCGGCGTCTTGGCGGGACCCGCGTAGTAGACCGGGTGATCGCGCAGGTAGGCGGGCATCGGCTCGCCGCGGGCCAGCCGTTCGGCGATCTTCGCGTGCGCGATGTCCCGCGCCACCACCAGCGGGCCGGTCAGCGACAGCCGCGTCGCGATCGGGTACTTGGCCAGCTCGGCCCTGATCTCGTCCATCGGCCGGTTCAGGTCGATCCGCACCACGTCGTCGGGCAGTTCGGTCTCGGTGGTCTCCGGCAGGAACCGCGCCGGGTCGGTCTCGAGCCGTTCGAGGAACACGCCGTCCGCGGTGATCTTCCCGAGGGCCTGCCGGTCGGCCGAGCAGGACACGGCGATCGCCACCGGGCAGGACGCGCCGTGCCTGGGCAGCCTGATCACCCGCACGTCGTGGCAGAAGTACTTGCCGCCGAACTGGGCCCCGATGCCGGCCCGCCGGGTGATCTGGAGCACCTGCTGCTCCAGGTCACGGTCCCTGAACCCATGCCCGGACGCCGACCCGGCCTCGGGCAGCGTGTCCAGGTAGCGCGCCGACGCGTACTTGGCCGTCTTCAGCGCGAACTCCGCGCTGGTCCCGCCGACCACGATGGCCAGGTGATACGGCGGGCAGGCCGCGGTGCCCAGCGAGCGGATCTTCTCTTCCAGGAAGGCCAGCATGCTCTTTTCGTTGAGCACGGCCTTGGTCTGCTGATACAAGAACGACTTGTTCGCCGAGCCGCCGCCCTTGGCCATGAACAGGAATTTGTACTCGCCGCCGCCGGTCGCGTACAGCTCGATCTGGGCGGGCAGGTTGCTGCCGGTGTTGCGCTCCTCCCACATGGTCTGCGGCGCGAGCTGTGAATACCTCAGGTTGAGCTGCGTGTACGCGTCGTAGATGCCGCGGGCGATGTGCTCCTCGTCCCGGCCGTCGGTCAGCACGTGCTGACCGCGCTTGCCCATCACGATCGCGGTGCCGGTGTCCTGGCACATCGGCAGCACGCCCCCGGCCGCGATACACGCGTTCTTCAGCAGGTCGAGCGCCACGTACCGGTCATTCGGGCTCGCCTCGGGGTCGCCGGTAATGGACCGGAGCTGGCTGAGGTGGGCGGGCCGCAGCAGGTGGGCGATATCCCGCATGGCTTCCCTGGTGAGCAGCGTGAGAACCTGTGGGTCGACTTCCAGGAAATTCGTACTGAACGCCTGACGCACCGCAATGCCGTCGGCCCCCTCGAGCCGGCGGTACTCGGTCACATCCGGGCCCGTCGGCAGCAGTTCGGTAAACCTGAACTCGGGCATGGTGACGAATCCTCATCGCCTGGGTCATGGAATCCCCTCATCCTAGGGCGGCCCGCTCGCTGGGCCTGACGAAGGTTCGGCACCGAATTTCGCCCGCTCATGCAACCGGCGGCGTCCCGGGATCCGTTCTAACGGGCGTGATCACGCTCCCAGGAAGGCCGGCAGGCGCCATGAGAAACGCCCGCGACGAGGAGTTCAAGGATTTCGTGCGTCGTCAGAGAACCGCTCTCCTCAGCACCGCCACCGTCATGACTGGTGGTGACCCCCACCTGGCCGAGGATCTCGTCCAGGTGTGTTTGACCAAGCTTTACCTGGCCTGGCCGCGGATCAGGTCGGTGAAGCTGGATGCCTACGCGCGAAGAGTGCTGGTCAACGCGCTGATCGACGAGAAGCGCGGCTTGTTCCGCAAGCGGGAGCAAGTCTGGGCCGAGGTTCCGGACCGGCCGAAGAACACCGGTCACGACGGTGATCGCTACGACCTGCTCGGGGCGCTCGGCCAATTGGCGCCCGGCATGCGGGCCGCCGTTGTCCTTCGCTACGTCGAGGGACTCAATGTCCAAGAAACCGCTGACGTGCTGCGCTGCAGCACCGGCACTGTCAAAAGCCAAGCGTCGCGCGGACTGGCGCGACTGCGCGAACTCGTCAGCGATCCTCATCACAGCTGGCAGGGAGACATGCAATGACTGACATCACCAACGGACTCGCCGAACTGGCGGAACATCGGACGGAAGCGCCGTCCGAGGACACCGTCGCGACCGATCTGGCCCGCGGTCGCGCGGCCCGGCGCAGCCGCCGGCTGCGCCGGGGCAGCGCGCTGTCCGCGGCCGTCCTCGTTATCGGGGGGACGGCGGGATATCTCAGCGTCTCGGGTCAGCCAGCGGCGCATCAGGGCACCACGGCGTCGGCGCCCCTGAAGAGCCATCAGGGCAGCACAACGCCGGCGTCTTCGAAGATCAGGCTGGCCGCCTACACCGGCCACCAGCCACAGGGCTTCAACGTCGCGAGCGTGCCGCAAGGGTTCCACCTGCAGATTCAGGCGTCCAACGCAGGCTCATTCATCCTGGCCCCGCCGGGTGCGGACAAGTCCCCGAACAGTTTCGTCGGCAAGCTGGTCGTGACGGCCGAAGCCGCCAGCGAACTGGGCCACTGGGAGTCCAATGGCGATCGGTCGGTGACCGTCCACGGCGGCCAGGGCCGTATCGGCGACCAGAAGGGCTCCGCGACGCAGCTGTGGTTCAGTGCGGGCCACGGCATCGTGGTCGATGTGCAGGCCTGGGACAACATCGGCCTCACGGACCAGCAGTTGGTCACCTTCGCCGACGGCGTCACGACCACCCCCGCGCTGCAACTGGGACACGGCTGACGTAGTCGGCCAACCGGCCAGCAGTACCGCACCCCACCCACCACCGCCTCACGCGCGCAGCGGTCAACTCGTCAGCGGAAGGATCCTGGTCGTTCCGGCGACCAGGATCCTTCCCCTTGCAGGCGAGCCCTCCATGTCACCCAGCCAGGAACCAGCCCGCCCTTTCCACTCCGCGCGCTACCCCTTCTCACTTTCACATACGACAACGTGGTCGTCTGGGTGTGGCCGGGCTGTGGGGCGGATTGGGAAGGCTTCTGGTCGTTCCAACAGCGAAAATCCTTCCTCTTCCCGGAGGAGTGAGCGTCGCGCGATGCTGTATTGCCGTCCTGCGCTATGACGCGGACTTTGAGCACATCGCGGCAACGAACGGCCAGCCGCATAAATGGATCGTGCCTCGCGGCACAACATCATGCACATGATCGCCGCCCTGGTCAGCGATGATGTCTATCGTGCGGTCAAGGAACACCAGCCGCACGACCCGGCCGGCTACGCCCGGCGGCTGAGTGAACTGCCCGGCGACTGGCCGCCACCGGAGCCAGACCGCTAGAGAAACGCGAGGCGCGGGCCACGGCCATGTCGTGATGCTTCGGTCAAGGGGTACGAGCTTCCAGGACATCCAGGTCGCGCTCCGCGTACAGCCGGTGCTCCCATTCCTCGTTGAGTATGCACAGCAGGCATTCGCGCACCGGGTAACTGCGGGGCCGGGGCCATCCAGGGCCATCGACAGGTTCGGTATGGCCGTCCAGCGACGGTACGGTCAGCCCGTCGATGACATCCCGCACGGTGGACATCCGGTCGCGGCGCAGCTTGAGCACGGCATCCAGAGACGGCCGTGCGTCCCGGTCCCTGGGTACGCCCGGCGTGTCAGCCATCTCGTCCCAGGGCAGGCCCAGTGCATCCCACGGCGACGGGTCGCCGAGTATGGCCCGCCTGATCCAGGAGTCGGTGGCGAACACCAGGTGGCGCAGCGTCTCGATGAACGACCACTCGCCGTCGACCGACTCGTGCAGCAGGGCGGGGTCCAGGCGGCGGGCCCGGGTCACGGTGCCGTCCCAGAGCCGTTCGAGTATGTCCCACGCTTCCCGGAAGCCGGCCGGGTCGGCCGGGCGCATCTTGGCCCGGTCCGGATACCGCCGGTTGAGCTCCGCCTCGATCAGTGGCCCGACGTCGACATCGTTGATGGTCAGGTTCATGATCTCGCCATGGATCTCGACGTCGGCCAGCTCGACGCCGTGCATCACCACACGGCTCAAGTCCACGGCGCGGAACCGCGAATCGTTGAGATCGCAGGCACGGAACTCCGAGCCGGTGAAGTCGACGCGCTCGAACCGCGAGCCCCGGAGATTCTCACCCAGGAAGTCAGCCATGCCCAGACCGTAGCGCCACCCCCTGACACCAGGCGGGCCGGCGGGCGGGGCCGGCGAGGCGGCAGGGCGATGTAGCGCTAACTTGGCGCCGGGACGCCGGCCTGGTTAATACACGGAGGTTCATGATGACCGATCAAGATCAGTACGAGCGGGCCCTGGCTAGCGCCGAACGCCTGCTGGGCCAGCCCCTGGCACTGCCGCTCGCGCCGGCCGAGCCCGCTTCGGGCGCCGACTTCCGCCGGCTGGCCACCGTGCACACGTTCGGCGACTCCTGGACCAGGGGCGCGCTGGATGACCGGAGCCGGGCCCTGGTCTCGGTCGCCATCGCGGCCACGCTCGGCGCGCGGGACCCGCTGCGCGGGCAGTTGCGCATCGCCCTCGGCAACGGCGTCAGCAAGGACGAAATCGTCGACCTGTTCATCCACCTGGAGGCCTACGCCGGGGCCGCCCGGGCCTTCGAGATGTACCAGATCGCCATCGAGATCTTCACCGAGACCGACGCCTCTGAGTAATGGCAGGCTCCCCGGTGACCTCAGATCTGCTGGATCACCGGACAGGACGACATCGAACCTGTTTCCAGATATCGGCGCAAGGCTTGCGCTTGCATCGATCACCAGTTCGACTTACCCTGACAAGGGGACTCGGTTTCGGTAACCCTCTGGGAGGTTGTGCGGGCCATGGCCAGTGTGCGATCGATGGAGGACGGCTCTCACGGCTACGTGCTCACGGAGCGAAGAAAGGCGATCCTGGCGTTCCACGAGGACTATGTGGAACGTTGCGATTACGCCCCTAGTTACCGGGAAATCGGTGAGGCGGTCGGCCTGACGAGCCTCTCCTCCGTTGCGCATCAGATGAAGGTCCTGGAGGAGATGGGGCTGCTGGCCCGCGCGGCTAGACAGCCACGCACGACCGTGACGACGCGGTCCCGCCATCGGGGTACTCGCGCGGAGTCGGGTCAATCCAGCCAGGCGCCGGCCGGTATCGACTCGCCTGACACGGTCAGCGTCCCGTTGTTCGAGCGAATCGCGGCGGGCGCGCCCGTCGTTGCCGACCGCGAAGCCGTGGACGTCATGCGGCTGCCCAGGGGGCAGGTCGGCTCGGGGGAGTTGTTCGCGGTCAAGGTCACGGGCGACTCCATGATCAACGCCAGCATCTTCGACGGCGATATCGTGGTTGTCCGCGAGCAGAACGACGCGCGCAACGGTGACATCGTGGCCGCGCTGTTCGAAGACGAAGCTACCGTCAAGACTTTCCGCCGCATGGACGGTCATGTCTGGCTGCTTCCGCAGAACCCGGTCTACGACCCAATTCCCGGTGACGATTGCCGCATCATGGGCAAAGTCGTGGCCACCCTCCACCGAGTCTGATCATTAGCACTCTTCACCGATTGCGGTGGACAGAAGCTGACAAAACAGGCGGGTTTTTGGTGACAATCGATGAAGAGTGCCGGGTCCTTGCTATCGCGTGATCCCGTTCAGAAACGGGGTTGCCCGGGCGCTGGGTTAGGCGCCCGGGCAAGGCGGCGGATGGGGTCAGCGGTGGTGGCGGACCAGGCGGCCGGCGATGGCGACTACGAAAATGATCGGGAGGGCTGCCATCAGGGTGTGATGACCGTAGAAGCCGCCGCCCAGCGCGCTGATCGTGGCGGCGAGGAGGGCCGCGACGACGGCGATCCGCACCACCGGCACGTGTGGGGCCAGGCCCAGGCAGGCGTTGGGCCGTTCCAGGCCGGACCGACCGGCCGCGGCCGGTCGCGGACGCGGGGCCGTGGCAGGCTGCTTCTTCGGCAGGTCGTCGAACAGAGCGGTCAAGTCGCTTTCGGTCCTGGCCTGCAGGGCTAGGCCCGAACGCTCGTCGAACTCGGCGTCGGTGAGCCGGCCGGCCTGGAAGTGCTCGCTCAGCTCGGAGATCGCCCGGTCGCGGTCGGCGTCCGATACCCGGAGGTCGCCGGGCGTGAAGTCCTTGGTGGCGGTGTCCACGGTTCCGTCCTCCCGGTCAGCGGCCCGCTCCCCGGGCCGGCACGGCTGACACTACGCAGCCGCGGCCGCCCCGGTCATCGTGCGCTGGGTTGAGATTCCTTATCCACCCCAGGTTGTATCCGGGCGGCCGGTCCAGGAGCTGATCTCCATCCCGTCCTCGACCGGAAAGGAGACGGTGACGTACCCGTTGGCCGGATCTCTGACGTAGCCGAGGTAGTCGGCCATGTTCGCCTGGCTGTTGTCATCGGCAGCGACCAGCGCGCCCGGCGCGAGCTTGGGCTCCAGCAGCCGGAGCACCGGCAGGCAGAGCTCCTTCCAGCCGTCCAGCAGCACGAGCCCGACCGGTCCGGGCAGGTCGGCGAGCGTCTGCCGGGCGTCACCGGCCAGCACGGTCACTGCCGCGCCGACCCCCGCTTCCCGCAGGTTCGCCCGGGCCGTCTCGACCTTCTTCTCGCTCAGCTCGGTGGTCAGGATGTGGCCGGTGCCGTTGTCGGTCACCGCGGCGGCCAGGTAGATGGTGGAGATGCCGAACGACGTGCCGAACTCGACCACCGTCCGCGGCCGGATGGCGCGGGTCAGCGCGTAGAGGAGCTGGCCGGCTTCGGCGCAGATGGGCAGGTAGAGATCCTGGTAGGCCTCGGAGCGGTCCGCCGCGGTCGGATACGGTCGCGCCGGCGGCTTGGGCGCATGGTCGTCGTCGCGAGCGGCCGCGCTGAACAGCCGGCCGAGCACAGCCTCGACCCCGGGTGTGTAAAGAGTATTGGTCATGCTCGACATATTAGACGCAACGTTGCGTCTAAACAAGAAGGTAGATTATGGAGGTGAGGTCTAGGCAGGGGCGATCGGGTGACGGTGAGGCGGCTCGCGTGAATGTGGACGGCGAGCTTGGCCTTGGAGCGACGGGGGTGGTCGGTATCGTGACCGGGGTGACGGATCGTACGGGTCGTAGCCGCGTGGCTGAGGCGCGCGCGGGTGCGGGTGCGGACCCGGCTGGGGCGGCTGAGGGCGCGCGGCCGGGGCATCACGGGAACCGGCATGGGCGGAGTGAGGCGGCCAGGCTGGCCGTGCTGGAGGCGGCGGACGATCTGCTGGTCGAGCGCGGCTTCGCCGGGGTGACGATCGAGGGGATAGCGGCCAGGGCGGGGGTGGCCAAGCAGACGATCTACCGCTGGTGGGGCTCCAAGAGCGACATACTGTTCGACGCGCTCGTGGTGGACGCCGCCGAATTTTTCACCGCGCCCGGCCACGGTGACCTCGGCGCCGACCTCCGCGATCACCTGGCCCAGCTCGCCGCGTTCCTGACCACTACCGACGCGGGGGCGGTCTTCCGCGCGCTGGCCGGGCAGGCTCAGCACGACCCTGCGGTCGCGGCCAGGTTCCAGGCCGACTTCGTCGGCCAGCAGCGCGATCGCGACCGCGAGCCCTTCCGGCGGGCAGCCCAGCGCGGCGAGCTGCCCGCCGGAACCGACGTCGACGCCGTGATCGACCGCCTGGTCGGGCCCGTCTACTACCGGGTGCTCATCACCAGGGAAGACGTCACCCGGCCGTTCACCGACGAGCTCGTGGGCCGCTGCCTGGCCGCCCTCGGCCCGGGCTGACCGGTCGCCCCACTCCAAACACGGGGCTAAGCGCAGGCGTACCAGGTGGCGATGGACCGTTTGTAGCCGTCGGGCAGCGCCAGCCCGTTCACCTCCCCAGCCTCGAACAGGCCGAACTCGGTGTGCTCGGCGCTGATGACCGGCGGCCGGTCCGGGGTCAGCACCGTGCAGCCGTAGGTGACGATCAGGATGCGCCGCCCAGGGATCGGCTCGTAGATCCACACGCCACCGTCAATGAGCGGCCCGGCCGTCACCCGCCACCCGGTTTCCTCGTGCACCTCACGCTCGACGGCCTGCTGGGGGCTGCCGTCCCCGACCGCCCAGCCACCACCACCACCACCAGCAGCACCCCCACCAGAACCGGTCTCCCAGCTGCCCCGCTCGAGCAGGCCGCCAGGCAGCTCCCACTCCTCACGATCGGTCCTCAGCAGCAGGACGCGGCGCCGTGCGTCGAGCACGACACCTTTCACCGACACCGGCCAGGTGGGGGGTTGGAAGGGCATGGATGCGGGCCTTTCGTTGCCATCGGTGCGGGCTTCGCGGTGTGCTGTACCCATCGATGTTGTCAGGGCTGTGTTGTCAGAGCTGGGAGGTTCACAGTGACAAGGCATTGGTTACGTTCCGCACGGCTGCCCGGCCGCGCCGCCGCCGGTCTGCTCACGGCGTTCGCCTTCATCGGCGTCCAGGGCCCCGCCCAGGCGGCCCAGCCGGCCCGAAGCCCCGCGCCGGGCCAGCAGCGGCTGACCGGCGTGCACGTCTGGGTGTCGAACGACGTCAACTACTCGGTCACCGAGCTGAACGCCGCCACCGGCGGCCTGACCCGGGTGATCAAGTCATCCCGTTACCAGTTCACCTGCCCCTGGGGTATCACCACCGCCGCGGGCAGCGTGTGGGTGGCCAGCATCTGCGGCGGTTCGGTCACCGCCTTCCCAGCTGGCTGACCACGAGCCCATCCAGGCGGGGCGTGGGCCGGTGATTGGCTCCCCTAACGCACGCTCAGCTACCCCTATACGGCGTGCGATCCTCGCAATCACGCGGTAATGCGCAAACAATTTATCTATGGAGCGGACGCGTCATTGACAATGGGGAGTGGGCCCATGATCGAGCTGTCATCCGAAAGCAAGGCCAGGGTCGAGACCGTTCTGCGCCGGGCCGCCGACGACGTCGCCTTCCGCGAGCAGCTCCTCGCTCAGCCCGCCGCCGCCCTGGAGGGCACCAACCTCACCCTGGGCGAGCGGGAGATTCTCCGCCCGATGCGCTGCACCGACCTGGAGGACTGGGGCGTGGACGTGCGCAAGTTCCGCACTTTTCTCACCGACACCTGATCCCACTCCGCGCTGCGGCCACCGACGCCCGCGAACGTCAATTTCTTTACTGAACGGCTGCGCCAGGAAACGGCCAGCTCACCCCGGTGACCAGCCACCCGTACCCGCCCACGAACCCCGGCTGCGCGGGCGACGGCGCCGGCCTGCGCAGCCGTTCAGGGCTAGAAAAGGCGATCGGCGCGGACCTTCACACCCCCGGATCGCCGTCCGGCTGATCGCGCGGGAACAGCTCGTCGAAGATCAGCACCGTCTGGGTGGCCCCGACCTCGGGCATGGCCTGGAGCTGGGTGAGCACCAGGTCGCGCAGTTCGGCTGCGTCCCTGGTGCGCACCAGCAGCATGATGTCGTGCTCGCCGGACACCAGCGCGGCGTGATCCACCGCCGGGATGCTCAGCACCTGGCGGCCGACCCGCTGCCAGGACTGCTGGGCGATCTTGACGAACACGTAGGCGGACAGCCCGTGGCCGTACTTGCGCGGGTCGATGGTCGCGCTGTACCCGGTGATCACGCCGGTCTTCTCCAGCCGCTCCACCCGGGCGTAGGCGTTGGCCCTGGAGATGTGCAGCCGGGCGGCCAGCGCGCGCATCGACAGCCGCCCGTCGCCCCGCAGCGCCGCCACGATCCGGTAGTCGAGGTCGTCCAGCGTGACCATTTGTCCAGGAATGGGGGACTGCGCCGAGCCCGTCGAAGCCATAGTGACACACGCTAGCGCATTTAGAGTGCCATCTGTCTTGGATCGAGGTTCACATCTGTACATATGGCCGCGTCCGGAGGGAAAATTTAAGGTCTGGCTTTACCGAGGGAGCCCGCGTGACCACATCGCCCACGATCGCCGAACGGGCGGCGGCGACCCTGCCGCCCAGCGCGTCCCCGCTCGGCCTCATCGACGCCGACGGACAGCCGATCGACAGCCCCGTGCTCGACCTGCCGCCCGATGACGTGCTGCGCGAGCTGTACCGCCTCATGGTCGTCGGCCGCCGGGTGGACGCCCAGGCCACGGCGCTGACCCGGCAGGGGAAGCTGGCCGTGTACCCGTCCGCGCACGGCCAGGAGGCCTGCCAGGTCGGCGCCGTGCTGGCGCTGCGCGAGCAGGACTGGCTGTTCCCCACCTACCGGGACACGATGGCCGTGCTGACCCGCCGGGTCGACCCCGCCGAGGCGCTGTCGCTGCTGCGCGGCGAGTGGCACTGCGGCTATGACCCGTACGAGCGACGGGTCGCCCCGCAGTGCACGCCGCTGGCCACCAGCACCCTGCACGCCGTCGGCGTCGCCCACGCGGCCAGGGTCAAGCAGGTCGACCAGGCCGCGCTCGTGCTGCTCGGCGACGGCGCGACCAGCGAGGGCGACACCCACGAGGCGCTGAACTTCGCGGGCGTCTGGCGGGCGCCGGTGATCTTCTTCGTGCAGAACAACGGCTACGCGATCAGCGTGCCGCTGAGCAAGCAGACCGCGGCGCCCGCGCTGGCCTACAAGGGGGTCGGTTACGGTGTGCGCTCGCTGCTCATCGACGGCAACGACGCCGCCGCCGTCTACGCCGCGGTCAAATCCGCGCTCGCGCACGCCTCGGCCGGCCAGGGCCCGACCCTCATCGAGGCGCTGACCTACCGGGTCGAGGCGCACACCAACGCCGACGACGCCGCCCGCTACCGGGACGACGCCGAGGTCGCGGCCTGGCTGGCCCGCGACCCGCTGGCCCGGCTGGAGACCTGCCTGCGCGCCCGAGGCCTGCTCGGCGACGCGGACGTGGCCGGGTTCGGCGCCGAGGCGGAGCAGTGCGCGGCCGGCCTGCGCGAGGCGATGAGCGGCGAGATGAACGTCGAGCCCGCCGACTTGTTCGCGCACGTGTACGCCGGGCCGACCCAGACGCTCGCCGCCGAGCAGGAATTCCTGCTGGCCGAACTGGCCCAGACCGCCACCACGGAGGGGAGCCCATCGTGAGCGCGACCCTGGAGCATTCGGCCGCCGCCACGGCTCCGGCTCCGGCGGCGGCAGCCGAGCCGGTCACGATGGCCGGGGCGCTGAACGCGGCCATGGCCGACGCGCTGGCCAACGACCCGCGCGTGCTGGTGTTCGGCGAGGACGTCGGCACGCTGGGCGGGGTGTTCCGGGTGACCGACGGCCTGGCCGCCCGGTTCGGCGACGACCGCGTCTTCGACACCCCGCTGGCCGAGGCCGGCATCGTCGGCACCGCCATCGGCATGGCCATGAACGGCCTGGTGCCGGTGGTGGAGATGCAGTTCGACGCGTTCGCCTACCCGGCCTTCGAGCAGATCACCAGCCACCTGGCCAAGCTGCGCAACCGCACTCGCGGCCGGGTCAGCCTGCCGATCGTGGTGCGGGTGCCCTACGGCGGCGGGATCGGCGGCGTCGAGCACCACTGCGACTCCTCCGAGGCCTACTACGCGCACACCCCGGGCCTGCGCGTGGTCACCCCGTGCACCCCGGGCGACGCCTACCACCTGCTGCGCCAGGCGATCGCCTGCCCCGACCCGGTCATCTTCCTCGAGCCCAAGCGCCGCTACTGGTCCAAGGAGGCGGTCCCGGCCGCCGCGGCCGCCGCGATCGACCAGGCGGTCGTCCGCCGTCCCGGCCAGGACGTCACGCTCATCGCCTACGGCGGCATGCTCGCCACCGCGCTGGAGACCGCCGCGGCCGCCACCGGCGAGGGCTGGGACGTCGAGGTGGTGGACCTGCGCAGCCTGTCCCCGTTCGACGACGCCACCGTGGCGGCCTCGGTCCGCCGCACCGGCCGCGCCGTGGTCGTGCACGAAGCCTCCGGCTTCGCCGGGTACGGCGCCGAGGTGGCCGCGCGGCTGACCGAGCGGTGCTTCCACTACCTGGAGGCGCCGATCCTGCGGGTCACCGGCTTCGACATCCCTTACCCGCCGCCGTCGCTCGAACAGCACCACCTGCCCAGCGTCGACCGGATACTCGACGCCATCGCCAGGCTCCAGTGGGATGACCATGCCTGACTTCCTGCTCCCCGACCTGGGGGAGGGCCTGGAAGAAGCCGAGGTCATCGCCTGGCGGGTCCAGGTCGGCGACCAGGTCACGGTCGATCAGGTGGTCGCCGAGGTGGAGACCGCCAAGGCCGCGGTCGAGCTGCCCATCCCGTTCGCCGGCCAGGTCTCCGCCCTGCACGCCGAACCAGGTGCCACGGTCCCGGTCGGCGCGCCGCTCATCAGCGTGACCACGGCCCCGAGCGTGACCTCGGGCGCGGATGTGACCGCCGGCCCGGGTGTGACCGCCGGCCCGGTGCCCGCGCTGCGCGAGCCGGGCGTGACGACCCCGGGCCCGGCCGCTTGCGACGGCGGCGAGGCGAGTGGCAACGTGCTCATCGGCTACGGCACCCGTCCCGCGCCCCGCCGGGTCAGGAGTGCCCGCCGCCCGGCGCCGGTCAGCGCCTTGACCCCGGCCGGCCCGCTGACCCCGGTCAGCGTCCTGACCCCGGCCGGCCCGGCCGGCCCCGCCGCCGGGCCGGTGCCGGTCATCTCGCCGGTCGTGCGCAAGCTGGCCAGGGACGCGGGCCTGGACCTGACCCGCATCACCGGCACCGGCCCGCACGGCCTGGTCCGCCGCCACGACGTGGACGAAGCCCTGGCCGCCCGGCGCGCGCCGGCCCCCGAGGCCGCACCCGTCCCCGAAGCCGCGCCCGCGCTCGTGCCGGCGCCGTTGCCCGGTGCGGAACCGGGGGAGACCCGGATCCCGCTCCGGGGCGCGCGCAAGCTGGCCGCCGCCAAGCTGGCCCGCTCCCGGCGCGAGATCCCCGAGGCCACCGTCTGGGTCGACGCCGACGCCACCGGCCTGCTCGCCGCCCGGTCCGGGCTGAACACCCGCACCCCGGACCGGCCGGTCAGCCTGCTCGCGCTGCTGGCCAGGTTCGCACTCGCGGGCCTGCGCCAGTACCCCGAGCTGAACGCCCGCATCGACGGCGACGAGGTGGTCATCCCCGCGCACGTCCACCTGGGCTTCGCCGCGCAGACCGGCCGGGGCCTGGTCGTCCCCGTGGTCAAGGACGCGCACCGGCTGTCCACCCGCGAGCTGTCCGCGGCGCTCACCCAGCGGACCGAGGACGCCCGCGCGGGCCGCCTGGCCCCCGCCGACCTCACCGGCGGCACGTTCACGGTCAACAACTACGGCGTGTTCGGCGTGGACGGCTCGGCGGCCATCATCAACCACCCCGAGGTGGCGATCCTGGGCCTGGGCCGGATCATCGACCGGCCCTGGGTCGTCGACGGCCAGGTCGTCGCCCGCAAGGTCACCGAGCTGACCCTCGCCTTCGACCACCGGGCCTGCGACGGCGGCACGGCCGGGGGCTTCCTCCGTTACGTCGCCGACTGCGTGGAGTCCCCGCTCCACGCGCTGGGCGACCTGTAGGCGGCGCCGGGCCCGCCGCCGCAGCGGCAGGCCCGGCGTGTCCGGCAGCCGACTAGCTGAGCTGGCTGACCGGCTGGTCCAGCACGCCGTCGAAGATCGGCGTGCTGCTCAGCGGCGACGCTCCGCTGTACAGGGCGCCCGTGGCGTTGTCCCTGGCCCACAGGGCCAGGCTGCCGTTCACGACGCCAGGGGCGATGAGCGTCATGCCCGACCATCCGCCGGCCCCCACCTCGATCGGGGTACCGCCACCTCGCTGAAGATGTCCGGCACCTGGGCCGCCCAGCAGGGCGACTTCACCTACAGCTACCCGATCACCCTGCCGCCTGCGCTGGGCGGCCAGACCCCGGACGTCACGCTCGGCTATGACTCGCAGTTCATCGACGGGGAGACCTCGGGCTGGGCCACTTGCCCACCGATGGCAGTTCGGGCACCGCCAGCAACTCCGCCTGGGGCCTGCCGGTCTACAACCCCGGCCTCTGGCGACCCGTGCTATCGGTGAATCGTTTACTCAGACTTGATCTGCCACATAACCGGCCGTGAACATCCACCTGCCGCCACATGCCGGCCAGCCGCGCCCCCGTGACGGCTGGCCGGCCATGGCTGGCCGTGCCACCAGGGTCTGGAGCGACGCGGTCCCCGCACCGCCCGGTGCGGGCGGGATGCGGGCAGGGCTGAGCCCTGCGATATGCAGGATATGCTGCCATCCCCGCCCTGCCTAGTCGCGGCCCATAAACGCGGGGTAAGCAGGTCGGTAGCCGATATAGCGTGTAGCTGGAGAGGGCCCCGGCTGCCCGGGCCCGTAACGGCGTTGAGCCTGGTCCGTCGGCGCTGCCCTTTCCGGGACAAGGGAGGCCGCGGTGGGCGACGAGCACGATGCTGCGCGTCTGTGGCCTGGGTCGTGACGCCACATGGCTGGTGACCGGCTCCACCGGATCTTGACCGTGGTGTCGACCGGGGGAGAGCCCTGGTCCTCGACGCGGCTGTGCAGGGCGTGCCCCGAGCTGGTGGGGGTGAGCGGCGCCGGGATCATGCTCATGTCGGGCGACGTGCCCCGCGGGTCATTGGCCGCCAGCGACGACGTGAGCCACCTGATCGAGGACCTTCAGTACACGATGGGCGAGGGTCCGTGCGTGGACGCCTACCAGCAGGACCGGGTGGTGATCGAGCCCGACCTGGCCGATCCGGCCGCCCCTCGCTGGCTGGCCTTCACCCCGCGGGCGCTGCGGGCCGGCGTGCGCGCGATATTCGGGTTTCCGCTGCGGGTCGGCGCGGTGCGCCTGGGCGCGCTCAACATGTACCGGAACGCGCCAGGACTGCTGAGCGACGATCAGCACGCCGATGCCCTGGTCGTGGCCGAGGTGACCGCCCGGTGGGTATTGGAGATGCAATCCGGGGCGCCTTCGCGGACCCTCGCCAGGGAACTGGAGATCGGCGCCGATTTCCACTTCTCGGTGCACAATGCGGCCGGCATGGTTTCTGTTCAGGAGGGGATCAGTGTCACCGAGGCGCTGATCCGGCTGCGGGCGTTCGCGTTCAGCCAGGACCGTTTGCTCGCCGACGTGGCGAATGGCGTCATCGCCCGTAGGCTGAGGCTGGGATAGCAGAACCAGCCAGGCTGAACGCGCGACCGGGAGGATGAGATGAGATGACCCGAGAGGCGGATGTGGTCCGGTCGCTCGTCGAGATGGCCGACACGCTGGTCGACGACTATGACGTCGTCGACCTGCTGACCGGGCTGACGAACCGGTGCGTGACCCTGCTCGGCGCGTCCGCCGCCGGGGTGATGCTGGCGTCTCCCTCGGGTGGGCTGAGGCTGATCGCCTCCTCCAGCGAGGCGATGCGGCTGCTGGAGTTGTTCGAACTGCAGGCTCAGGAAGGACCATGCCTGGACGCCTTCCGCACCGGCGAGAAGGTCGAGCACGATAATTTCGAGGCCGGTGCGAGCCGCTGGCCGGTGTTCGCCGCGACCGCCATCCGGTCCGGGTTCAGATCGGGTCTCGCGCTGCCGTTGCGGCTGCGGGATGCAAAGCTCGGCGCGCTGAACCTGCTCAGCGTCGCCCGGGAGCCGATTCCCGAGGCGGACCTCGTCGTGGCCCGGGCCTTCGCCGACCTGGCCGCGCTCAGCATCGTCCAGCATCGCGCCAGCGTCGAGGCCCAGCGGCTGAACGAGCAGCTCTCCGGGGCGCTGAGCAGCCGGGTGGTGATCGAGCAGGCCAAGGGTGTGATCTCGGAGCGCGCGGAAGTGAACCTGGCCGACGCCTTCTCCCGGCTGCGGACCTTCGCCCGCCAGCGCAACCTGCGCCTGACCGACGTGGCGCAGGCCGCGATCGACGGCACCCTCGACCCGCGCGCCTGGACCACACCAGGGCCCGGTCCGTCCCGCTGACCCCCTGGCAGGCCGGCCAAGCAGACCAGTTGGCGGTGGCCGCCGGTCGCGGCGTGGCCTAAAATTGGTTATTCTGTACACGTTCCGGCCCCGGCCTAGGCCAGCACTGCACAAGCCAGGGTGCGGGTAAACCACAGTTCAGCTCGTCGCGTCGCTCCAGACCTCGGTGACACGGCCTTGTTATGGCCGTATTGATGACCGGGGTGGCTTAGCGATGCTTCAGCCGTCAGACCTGTCCAGCGAGACCGTATTCCCGGTCGAGACCGGCCGCGGTCACGTGACGTTCGCGGTCGGCCGCTGCACGCTCATCACCATCCGTCAGGCGGCCTTCGGCCAGCCCGCTGAGACGACGCGCCAGAGCCTGGCCACTGCCCTCGGCTCACCCGACGGGGCGATCGGGGAGATTCACGGTGTGCTGTCCGCCGCCGTGCAGTCCCCCGAGTGCGCCTAAGCTCATGGGGCCCCACCCTGCTGGAGGGGAGGGCGGGGCCCCATGCCAGCCGGACTGCGGCAGGTTAGGTAAAGGCGCTCAGGCCGGTGATGTCGCGGCCGACGATCAGGGTCTGGATGGTCTCGGTGCCTCGTAGGTGTGGATCGCCTCGATGTCGGCCATGTGCCGCATGCGCCGCAGGTAGCCAAGCTCCTCCCGGCTGAGCTGGTCGGCGATACGGAAGTAGTCGGTGGCCAGCGAACGGCCGATGTTCTCGTGCATGCTGGGCTTCACTCCCGGTCGGCGTGCGGTTTGGTGATCATCCTGACCTGGCCGGCGCCCAGGGACAAGGGGGCGCAGGCCCGCCGCCGCCGCACCCCTTATGATCACCCCGTGCTGATGACGAAGACGGTGCTGACGACCACAACAGCGGTAGCCGCCGCGCTCACCTTCATCGCGGCCACTCCCGGCGGGGGCAGCGCGAGCGCGGCCATATCGGCACCGGCGCCCACACAGCCAGACCTGGGCACCGGATCCGCGGCGGCGGCCACGCTGGCCAGCCCCGGCTTCACCGACACGTTTGGCACCGCCGTGAACGACGCCCCGGGATACGGGCTCAACGACAGCCTGGCCAAGCGCCAGTCCGGCGCGGCCGGTGTCACCTACACCCGCGAGTCCGGCGTCTGGTACTCGGCCCCGCCGCCGCAGGAGTGGTATTCCCAGGTCAACCACGCCGGTTACCGGGGAGAGCTGTCGTTCTGGCTCGGCACGTCGGCGGTGCGGATGGACCCGCCGGTGATCGCCAACCCGGCCGGTGTGGTCGGCGTGCAGGCCACCGTGGACCCGGTGGCCGGCGACCAGACGTCGCAGGACTGGAGTTCGCTGGTGCTCAGCACGAACGCGAGCGACAGCGGCTACGTGGCGAACTCCGACGTGGCGCTCGGCGTGCTGGTCCGCTCCGACGGCGGCGTCCAGGTGCTGCAGGACGGCACCTCCCTGCTGGACCAGGCCGGGTTCGCCAAGCCGGGCCCGCAGGGCCAGTTCAAGGTCACTGTCACCTACACCCCGGGCCAGCCGTCCGCCCACATCGAGGTCAACGGAGCGTCCGCCCAGGTGGCGACGCCGGACGCGCTGCCGGCCAGCGCCAGCCTGTTCATGGGCGCCTACCTCAGCAACAGCAACGAGGTCAGCACGCTGAAGGACCTCAGCGCGTCGGCGGTGAACATGGCCGGGCTCACCCTCCCCGCCTCCTCCGGCCTGCGCTACTACGGCTACTACGCCGCGCGGCTCACCGGCCCGAGCCACCTGGCCGAGGTCGCGGGGCGGTCAAACCTCAACTGGGTGAACATCAGCGACGTGGACGGCTACAAGCCGGGCGTGCTGAACGGCTGCGCGCCCGGCTCCTGCGTCGTCTACACGGGCAACGAGTTCTTCTCCTGCAATTCCTCGGGTGACGACTGCGGCCTCTACCCGAACTACGCGGCGCGCTGGCAGAACCTGGCCAACGCGGTCAAGCCGCACCTGGGCAAGATCGCGGCGTTCTACCTGCTGGACGAGCCCCAGTGGCGCGGCGCCACCCCGGCCGAGCTGACCACCTCAGCGAACCTGATCAAGAGCACGTTCCCGGGCAAAAAGATCATGATGATCGAGGCCGGCCCCAAGATCACCTCGTCGTACGTCGTTCCGTCCGGCGTGGACTGGGTGGGCTTCGACTGGTACTGCCAGCCGTTCAGCACGGTGCAGCAGACGCTCAGCACGCTGGAGTCGCTGACCGCCGGCACCGGCCAGGGTCTGTTCCTGATGCCCGAGGACGCCCCGCTGTCGGCGTGCGCGGGCCTGTCCGGGCACGAGACCGATTCCGACATCGCCGCGCTGCAGCAGGACTACTACAACCTGGCTGTGGCCAGCCCCCGCGTCGTCGGCCTGCTGAACTTCGGCTTCTGGGTCTCGCCCGCCTGGGAGAACGGCGGCGCCGGCGCCGCCAGCCTCCCGCTCACCGTGGACGCCAACGAACGCGTAGCCGCCCGCATCCTGGCGGCCGCCAAGTCTTAACGGCGGATGCGCAGGCCGTCGAAGGCCACGGCGCAAACGGCGTCGGCCAGGCCGTCGTCCACGGCCGCGTGGCCGGGCCGGTACCACTCGACCAGCGAGTTGACCATGCCGAACAGCAGTCGCGCGGTCACCGCGGGGTCCACGTCGGGCCGGATGTCGCCGTCCCGCTCGGCCTGCTTGACCAGGTCGGCCACGATCTCGTCGAACTCGCGCCGCCGGGCCAGCGCGCGCCGCTCGGTGCCCGTGTTGCCGCGGGCCCGCAGCAGAAGCGTCACGTAAGGGAGCCGCCCGGCCAGCACCCGGACGCTGCCGCGCACGAGTTGCTCCAGCCGTTCGATGGCCGGCCGGTCGCCGGTCTTGACCAGGTCGGCCACGGCGAACAGGCCGTCGAGCGCGCGGTCGAGCGCCAGTCCGAGCAGGTCTTCCTTGCTGTCCACGTGGTAGTAGATGGACGACTTGGAGATGCCGAGCCGCCGGGACAGGTCCTCCATGCTGGTGCCGTCGTAGCCCCGCTCGTTGAACACGGTGACGGCCACCGCCAGCAGCGACTCCAGGTCATACCCTGGCCGCCCGCGCCGCGGCGCCGCACCCTGGCTAGGCGGCGCAGCCCCACCCTGGCTATCTGGCATACTGGGACGGTAACATACCGAACGTCCGGTTGGTAAATGCTTGGTTAACGCCCGGGGTGCTAGGCGAGGAGCTGGTGGTCGATGACAGAGCGAAGCTCCATGACACCGCTGCGAAGCTACGTGTGCGGGGACTGGTTCACCCCCACCGGTGACGGCCGCCCGGTGCTCGACGCGGTCACCGGCGAACAGGTCGCCCAGGTCTCCTCGCACGGCCTCGACATGGCCGCCGCCCTGGACTACGGCCGCGACGCCGGCGGCCGGTCGCTCCGCGATCTGACCTTCCACCAGCGCGCCGCCCTGCTCAAGGGCCTGGGCGGGCACCTGCGAGAACACCGCGACGAGCTGTACGCCCTCTCGGCCAGGACCGGCGCCACGCTGGGCGACTCCAAGTTCGACGTGGACGGCGGCATCGGCGTCCTGCTCGGCTACGCCAGCAAGGCCAAGCGCGAACTGCCGAACGACACGATCTACGTCGACGGCGCCATCGAGCCACTCGGCCGGGGCGGGCAGTTCCTCGGCCAGCACGTGATGACCTCCCGGCGCGGTGTGGCCGTCCAGGTGAACGCGTTCAACTTCCCGGTCTGGGGCCCGCTGGAGAAGCTGGCCCCGGCCTTCCTGGCCGGCTTGCCGAGCCTGATCAAGCCAGCCACCCAGACCGCCTACCTGACCGCGCGCCTGGTGGAGCTGATGGTCGGCTCCGGCCTGCTGCCGCCCGGCTCGGTGCAGCTCGTCTGCGGGGGAGTGGGCGACCTGTTCGACCACCTGACCGAGCAGGACCTGGTCTCGTTCACCGGCTCGGCCTCGACCGCCCGCCAGCTGCGCGCCCATCCGGTCATGGTGAGCCGGGCCGTCCGGTTCAATGCCGAGGCCGACTCGCTGAACTGCTCCATACTCGGCCCCGACGCCGCCCCGGGCACCGACGAGTTCGGCCTGTACGTCAAGCAGCTCGTCACCGAGATGACGGTCAAGGCCGGGCAGAAGTGCACCGCCATCCGCCGCGCCTTCGTCCCGGACCACCTCAAGGACGCCGTCACCGAAGCGGTCGCCGCCAAACTGGCCAAGGTAACCGTGGGTAACCCCACCGCCGACGGCGTCCGCATGGGTGCCCTGGCCAGCCTGGAGCAGCGTGAAGAGGTGCGGCGCAGCGTCAAGGGCCTGCTGGCCGCTGCCAGCCTGGCCTACGGCGACCCCGAGCACGTGGACGTGATCGGCGCCGACGCCGAGCGCGGCGCGTTCATCTCACCGCTGCTGCTGCGCTGCGACGACGCCGCCCGGGCCGAGCCGCACGAGATCGAGGCGTTCGGCCCGGTCGCCACGATCATCGGCTACACGAACACCGAGAACGTCATCGACCTGGCCGCCCGCGGCCTGGGCAGCCTGGCCGGATCGGTGGTGACCAGCGACCAGGACTTCGCCCGCGACGTCGTGCTCGGCGTCGCCCCCTGGCACGGCCGCCTGCTGGTGCTCGACCGCGACGACGCCGCCGAGTCCACCGGCCACGGCTCGCCGCTCCCGCCGCTGGTGCACGGCGGCCCCGGCCGGGCCGGTGGCGGCGAGGAGATGGGCGGGATGCGCGGCGTCCTGCACTACATGCAGCGCACCGCGGTCCAGGCCAGCCCGAAGGTGCTGGCCGCGGTCACCGGCCGCTGGGTTCCCGGCGCGGCCCGCAACGACGACGGCACCCACCCGTTTCGCAAGCCGCTGTCCGAACTGCGCCCCGGCGACACGGTGGTGGCCGGCCCCCGCCGCGTCACCCTGGAAGACATCGAGCACTTCGCCTCCTTCACCGGCGACAACTTCTATGCGCACATGGATGAGGACGCGGCCAGGGCCAACCCGTTCTTCGACGGCCGGGTGGCGCACGGCTACCTGATCCTGTCGTTCGCGGCCGGGCTGTTCGTGGACCCCGACCCGGGCCCGGTGCTGGCCAACTACGGCCTGGAGAACCTCAGGTTCCTCACCCCGGTCTACCCGGGCGACGAGCTGACCGTGACGCTGACCTGCAAGCAGATCATCCCGCGCGAGGACGCCGGCCACGGCGAGGTCCGCTGGGACGCCGACGTGACCAACGCCGAGGGCGCCTCGGTGGCCAAGTACGACCTGCTCACCATGGTCGCCAAGCAGTGGCCGCCCGCCGGGACGGAGGGGTAGCGATGACGGACCACACCGAAGAGCTGGAAGCCCACTTCGAGGACACGATCGACCACGACCGCCGGATCGAGCCGCGGGACTGGATGCCCGACGCCTACCGCAAGACGATGATCCGCCAGATCGCCCAGCACGCGCACTCGGAGATCATCGGCATGCAGCCCGAGGGCATCTGGGTGACCAGGGCCCCATCCCTGCGCCGCAAGGCGATCCTGCTGGCCAAGGTCCAGGACGAGGCCGGCCACGGTCTGTATCTGTACTCGGCCGCCGAGACCCTGGGCGCGGACCGCGAGGACCTGACCCGCCGCCTGATCACCGGCGCGCAGAAGTACTCGTCGATCTTCAACTACCCGACGCTGACCTTCGCGGACGTCGGCGTGATCGGCTGGCTGGTGGACGGCGCGGCCATCTGCAACCAGGTCCCGCTCTGCCGGTCCTCCTACGGCCCCTACGCCCGCGCGATGATCCGCATCTGCAAGGAGGAGTCGTTCCACCAGCGGCAGGGCTACGAGCTGCTGATGACCATGAGCCGGGGCACCGCCGCCCAGCGCGAGATGCTGCAGGACGCCACCAACCGCTGGTGGTGGCCGTCGCTGATGATGTTCGGCCCGCCGGACGCCGACTCGCCCAACACCGCCCAGTCGATGCGCTGGCGGATCAAGCGGCACACCAACGACGAACTGCGCCAGCGGTTCGTGGACATGACCGTGCCGCAGGCCGAGGCGCTCGGCGTCACGCTCCCCGATCCGGGGCTGCGCTGGAACGAGGAGCGCCAGCACCACGACTTCGGCGAGATCGACTGGGCCGAGTTCAAGCGGGTCATCTCCGGCAACGGCCCGTGCAACGCCGAGCGCATCGCCAACCGCCGCGCCGCGCACGACGGCGGCGCCTGGGTCCGCGAGGCCGCCACCGCCCACGCCGCCAAGCGGGCCGCCCGCGCCAAGGAGGCCGCCGCATGACCGATCAGCCGACTGTGCCTCAACCGGAGGTCCCACGCTCGCAGTGGCCGCTGTTCGAGGTGTTCCTGCGCAGCAAGCGCGGCCTGAACCACGTGCACGTCGGCTCGCTGCACGCCGCCGACGCCACCATGGCCCTGCACCACGCCCGCGACCTGTACACCCGGCGCAACGAGGGCGTCAGCATCTGGGTGGTCAAGGCCAGCGACATCACCGCGTCCAGCCCGGACGAGAAGGACCCGTTCTTCGCGCCGAGCGGCGACAAGGTCTACCGGCACCCCACGTTCTACGAGATCCCCGACTCCGTGCCACACATCTAAGGGCAGACGGCATCTAAGGGCAGCACAGTCATCTAAGGCAGCAGAGTGGACATGGCTTTCGACACCCCGTACGAGGCGATCACCGAGGAGACCGACAGCGGCCACCGCTGGGCCTTCGGCACCGGCTTCACCGACCCACTGGCCGGAGTGAACGCCAGCCTCCCTGGCGGTGTGGACGCGCACGACCTGGCCGCCTACTGCCTGATGCTCGGCGACGACGCGCTGATCATGTCGCACCGCCTGCAGCAGTGGCTGGCCAAGGCGCCCGAACTGGAGGAGGAGACCGCGCTGGCCAACATCGCGCTCGACCTGCTCGGCCAGGCCCGGCTGCTGCTGACCCGGGCGGGCCAGGCCGACGCCACCGGCCGGACCGAAGACGACTTCGCGTTCACCAGGACCGAGCGCGAGTTCCGTAACGTCCGGCTGGCCGAGATCTCCGACGCCGACTTCGGCGGCCTCATCGCCCGGTTGCTCGTGTTCAGTACCTGGCGTCTTGAACTAAATGAACGGCTGCGCACCTCGGCGGACCCGGTCATCGCCGCCGTCGCCGCGCAGGCGGTGAAAGAGATCACCTACCACCGCGACTACGCGGCCCAGTGGACCATCAGGCTGGGCGACGGCACCGACTACTCCCACGAGAGGATGGCGGCCGGCCTGGCCGCGGTCGTGCCGCTGACCCCCGAGCTGTTCGAGCCCAGCGCCGTCGAGCAGCGTCTCGCCGAGGCCGGCGTGGCCGTCGACCCCTCGGACCTGCGACCCGCGTTCGAGCTCGTCATCGCCCAGGTGCTCACCGAGGCCGGCCTGGACTGGCCGCAGACCTCGGTGGTAGCCAGCGTCTCCGGCCAGGCCGGGCGCGACGGCGTGCACACCGAGGCCATGGGCTACCTGCTGGCCGAACTGCAGAGCCTGCCCCGCGCCCTGCCCGGGGCGACCTGGTGACCGCCGGCGGCAGCACCAGGGCCAGGGCGGTCGCCGCGGCCGTCCCCGACCCCGAACTGCCCATGCTCACCGTCGAGGACCTCGGCATCCTGCGCGACGTGACCGAGCACGATGGCCATGTGGTCGTCGCGCTGACCCCGACCTACTCCGGCTGCCCGGCGCTGCGCGAGATCCAGCTGGACGTGGCCACCCGCCTGTCCGCGGCCGGCTTCGCCGGCGTCGAGGTCAGGCTCCAGCTCAGCCCGCCCTGGTCGGCCGACTGGATCACCGCCGAGGGCCGCCGCAAGCTGACCGCGGCCGGCATCGCCCCCCCGCACGCCGCCCCCCACCGGGCCGAGGGCCCGATCCCGCTCACCCTGACCCCGCCCCCGTCCACGCTGGCCTGCCCGGCCTGCGGCGCCACCCGCACCGAGCGGACCGCGGCGTTCAGCGGCACCGCGTGCAAGGACCTGTACCGCTGCCTGGCCTGCGCCGAGCCGTTCGAGCACATCAAGGAGATCTGACCGGTGACCGCGACCACCAGCGAGCCATCGCGCCAAGCAGGCACCGTCCGCCAGGGCAGCACCGTCCGTCAGGGCAGGCGGCAGTTCCACGAGCTGACCGTGGCCAGGGTCGACCGGCTCTGCGACGACGCGGCCGCCGTCACCTTCGACGTGCCCGGCGATCTGGCCGCCGACTTCCGGTTCAGCCCCGGCCAGTCCCTCACCGTGCGCCGCCTGGTGAATGGCCGGGACGAACGCCGCTCGTACTCGATCTGCGCGCCCGAGGGTCACCGGCTCCGCATCGGCGTGCGCGAGGTGCCCGGCGGCGCCGTATCCGGCTGGCTGGTCCGCGAGGTCTCACCCGGCGACCGGGTCGAGGCGCAGCCGCCGTCCGGCTCGTTCACCGCCGACCTCACCGGCCCGGCCCGGCACGTGCTGATCGCGGCGGGCTCCGGCATCACCCCGGTCCTTTCGGTCGCCGCGACCGTGCTGCAGCACCCAGGGTCCGAGGTGACCCTGCTGTACGGGAACCGGCGCGCCGAGTCGGTCATGTTCGCCGACGAGCTGGCCGACCTCAAGGACACCTATCCGGACCGGCTGCAGCTCGTCCACGTGCTGTCCCGCGAACCGCAGGAGGTGGAGCTGTTCAGCGGCCGGCTCGATCCCGGCCGGCTGCGCCGGCTTCTGCCGGTCGTGTGCGACGTGGCCAGCGTTGACCACTGGTGGCTGTGCGGGCCGTTCAGGTTGATCACCGGTTCGATTGAGGTACTGGACGCCTTCGGTGTCGCCCCTGACCGCGTGCACCGGGAGCTTTTCTACGTCGAGGACACACCGCCCGACCAGGAGCACCACGAGGAGCCCGTGCTGACCGGCGGCTGCGAGCTGACGTTGACCCTGGACGGCCGGACCACCACGATCACGATCCCGCCCGGCACCCCGGTGCTGGACGGCGGCCAGCTCGTCCGCCCCGACCTGCCGTTCGCCTGCAAGGGCGGCGTCTGCGGCACCTGCCGCGCCCGGCTGACCGGCGGCGAGGTCGCGATGCGGCGCAACTACGCGCTCGAGCCGTCCGAGCTGGCCGCCGGGTACGTGCTGACCTGCCAGTCGATGCCGGTCACCGACCAGGTGACCGTGGACTACGACGCCTGACCGCCCCGGTCAGCACTGCATCCCGGGTCAGCACTGCATCCGCTGCGTTCCGGTGTAGACGTTCATCGACGCGCCGCGCAGGAAGCCGACCAGCGTGAGCCCGGTCTCGGCAGCCAGTTCTACGGCCAGCGAGGACGGCGCCGACACGGCGGCCAGCAGCGGGATGCCCGCCAGCACCGCCTTCTGCACCAGCTCGAACGAGGCGCGCCCGCTGACCAGCAGCCCGCACCCCGACAGCGGCAGCCGGTCTTCCAGCAGCGCCCACCCCACCACCTTGTCCACCGCGTTGTGCCTGCCCACGTCCTCGCGCACGGCGATCAGCTCACCGCCGGTGCGGAACAGCCCGGCCGCGTGCAGCCCGCCGGTGCGCGAGAACACCCGCTGCGCGTCCCGCAGCCGCCCCGGCAGCAGGGTCAGGGTTTGCGCCGCGAACTGGGTCTCGTCCCCCGCCAGCGCTCGCGCGGGCAGCACGCAGATATCTTCGATGCTGGCCTTGCCGCAGACCCCGCAGGCGCTGGTGGTCAGGAAGTTCCGCCGCGCCCCCGCCGCCACCGCGACTCCCTCGGCCAGCGTCACGTCCGCGATGTTGCCCATTCCGTCGTGGTCACCGTGCCCGCACGACGTCCCGTCGCAGAGCTTGATCTCCGTGACGTCGGCTGCCTCCCGGATCACGCCCTCGCTGACCAGGAACCCGGCCGCCAGCTCGATGTCGTCCCCGGGCGTCCGCATGGTCAGGGTCAGCGCCTCGCCGCCCACCCGGATCCCCAGCGGCTCCTCGGCCGCCAGCAGGTCCGCCCGCTGCGCCGCGCTCCCGGCCCGCCCCCCGTCGGGCACGGTGATCCGCAGCACCCGCCGTCGCGCCGTCCGCCCGGACACCCGCCCGCCTCCCGGTCTCGCCCTGCCTAACGCCAGCGTATGCACATCACCGCTCCAGCCGCGCGCCTCCCGCCTCAACCTCCCGCGCGCCTCCCGCCTCAACCTCCCGCGCCCGCTTCGCCCTCCTTTACCCGCGCGATGATCTTGGTGAGTGCGGCGTGCAGACAGTCGCGCTCGGCCGCGGTGAGCGTCGCCGTGACGTCCCGCTCCAAAGCCGCCCGGGCCGCCCGTACGGGGGCCCGCGCCGACCGGCCGTGCTCGGTGAGGTAGAGCCGCACCAGCCGTGCGTCCACCGGATCCGGCTCGCGGATGATCAGCCCGGCCTCCTCCATCCGGGTGGCCGTGTTGACGATCGTCGGGGTAGAGGTGCCGAGCTTGCGGGCGATCTCGCCGGGGGACAGCCCGTCGTGTTCCCACAGCACGCTCAGCACGATGTGCTGCCCGACCCGGACGCCGTGCCGGCTCATCGTCTCGTCGGTGGCTTCCCGCAGCAGCTTGGCGGCCTGGGTGAACAGGGCGAGTAGATCAGCCATGCCCACACCATAGTCGCTAGCACGCTAATGATGCGTTAGTCTGAGTAAGTCGTTAGCGTGCTAGTGATTTGGAGGCGTGATGATCCTGGTGACCGGTGGCCTGGGGTTCGTCGGATCGCACACCGTGGCGGCCCTGCTCAGCCTCGGCGAGCCGTGCGTGCTGGTGCAGCGCCGGCCCCCGGTGCTGCCCACTGCCCTGGCGGAGCACGAGGGGACCCAGGTGTTCGCCGAGCGGGCCGACCTCGCCGACCTGACCGCGCTGCTCGACATCGGCACCCGCCACAAGATCACCGGCATCGTGCACCTGGCCGGTTCGGTGCCCTGGCCGCCCGGCGCCGCCCCGCCGGTCGCCGGTGCCCGCCAGGCCATCGGCACCCTGCTCAACGTACTGCAGGCCGCCTGCGAGTGGCAGCTGCCCCGGGTCGGCGTCGCGTCCACCATCGGGGTGTACGGCGGCGTCGCCACCGAGCACCCTCTGTCCGAGGACATGCCGCTGCCGATGGCGGGCGGCCACGTGATCCCGGCGTTCAAGAAGGTCGGCGAGCTGCTGGCCGGCTATCTGGCCGGGGCCACCGGGATCGAGGTCATCAGCTACCGGATCTCCCCGTGGGGCCCGGGCGGCAACCCGGCCTCACCGTTCACCGCGGCCCCGCAACTCGTGCACGCGGCCGCTCGCGGCGTCGCGCCGGACTTCTCCGCGCTGCGCGGCCCCGTATACGCCGGCGACGGTTTCGACATGTGCTACGTCAAGGACTGCGCCCGGGCCATCGCGCTGCTCCAGCTCGCGCCGCGGCTGAACCACTCCACCTACAACATCGGCTCGGGCCGGGTACTGACCAACCGGGAGGTCGCCGCCGCGGTCAGGGACCTCGTCCCCGGCGCCCAGGCGGACCTGCCCGAGGGCCCCGGCCCGGCCGGCGCCGGCCACGGCCTGCGCCTCGACATCGGCAGGCTCCGCGCCGACACCGGCTACCAGCCGGGCTACGACACCCACCGGGCCGTCGCCGACTACCTGGCCTGGCTCCGCGCCGGGCACGAGCGCTAGTGCCGCAACGGCTCAGCCTGCCACAGCCCAGTCGGTAATGATCCTGCCGTGGTGCGCGCCTACTCGCCGGCGTGCGAGCCGGCCACCACGGTCTGGACGCCCGATCGGCCCTGGGACGTGGTGCAGACCTTCGTCTTGGCCGAGACGTAGACCGGCGCGGTCTGGTTCGGCGGGTACACCTTGATGTACGTCGCGGTAGCCGGTTCGCAGTCCGACTTGGAGAAGACGCCGGTGTCCGGGACCCGCACCTGGTTGCTGGCCACGCCGCCCGGGCTGAGGGTGATCAGCTTGGCCGAGCTCGGGTCGCGCTGGGCGGGCTTGCCGAGCTGGCTGTGACCCGACGTGGTGAACGAGACGCCCGGGTACCCGAACAGCGTGCACGACGACGACCCGGTGTTGGTGAAGGTCAGGTCGAAGAAGAAGCTGCCCGCGGCCCCCCCGCTGCCCGGGGCCTGGGCCACCTTCAGCACCGACGTGGCGCAGGCGGCGGCCGTGTCGCTGCCGCCGCCGGACGAGGACTTCGTGGTGCCCGAGGACACCGGCTGCGCGGTCCCGGCCGGGGACGACGTGCTGGATGGTGTGGACGCGGTGCTGGCCGGCGACGACGTGGTGTCGTTCGCGGCCGGGTTGAGGCCCGATGACGAGCAGCCGCAGCCGATAGCGAGCACGCCCGCAGCGGCTATGACGGTGCCGAACACGGAAACCTTCACGAGACCACCTCACGTTGAGCGGGGTCAGAGCATGATCTGTTCGCACATTTCTTGTGACGCTTCTTATGACGCCGTAAGTACCTGCCCGGTTGGAATCATGCCCCCGTACTGGGGCAAGCACAGTACTGGGGCAAGCACAGTACTGGGGCAAGCACAGACCTGCCCCGATCATCGGGTGGTATGCGCGCCCCCGTTGACGTGGAGGAGTTGCCCGGTGATGTGCCGCGCGCCGGGGGAGGCGAGGAAGTAGGCGGTCTCCGCGATGTCCTCGGGCTCACCGGCCCGCTGATCGTGAGTACGCCCGATCAGCGTGGCCCGCCGCTCCGGCGTGAGCCGCCCGCGGAAGAAGTCCGTCCCGGCGATGTACCCAGGCGAGATCGCGTTCGCCGTCAGCCCGAGCGGCCCGGCCTCCGCCGACAGCCCGGCCGTCCACGCCGTCAGCGCCGCCTTGGCCGCCCCGTATGAGGTCGGCGCGTACTCGGCGCCGATCGACCCCACGTTGATGATCGACCCGCCCGGCCGCAGCTTGCCCAGCACGGCCGTGGTGGTGAGCACGGCGCTGATCAGGTTGGCGTCCAGGTTCGCCCGCCATGCCGCCCGCACGTTCTCCAGCGTCTCCGGCTCGTCGCCGGGCCTGGTGAAGTCGGTGTTCCCGCCGGCCATGTTGACCACCACGTCCAGGTCGGGCCCGACCTCTTCGGCCAGCCGATCCACCTGCTCAGGATCGGTCGCGTCGCAGACGACCGCCCGCGCCCCGATCGCCGCCGCCGTCTCTTTCAGCCGCCCCTCGTCCCGCCCGGTGATGAACACGGTGTCGCCGTCCCGACGAAACCGCTCCGCCACCGCCCGCCCCAGCCCGTTCCCCCCACCAGTAACCAGCACAACGCGATCCATCGTCACTCCCTTCTTCCCGCGCGCTCACCCGCGCGTCCCGCTCCGGCCTACCTTGCGTCCTGCGCGCCCACCGCGCGGCCCGTGCGTCCCGCCCGGCCCACGCGCCCGGAGCCCTTTCCTGCTACGTTTAGCTCTAAACGTATCCACCACGGCGACCCATGTCCAATTCGGGCATCGTGGAAGTGATCGTGAAGGATTTTGTCGCTCCACCGACCAAAAGCCTTCACGTTGGTGGCTGGAGGGGCGGGACATGGCTGGCGGGGAGTACCCGATGGAGTCGGTCGGGCAGGTGCCGGCGGCCGACATCGCCGCCGCGTGGCAGCGGGAGCTTCCCGGCGTGCGCACCGAGTCCATCGAGATCATCACGCCGTTGTGGCGGATCGCGCAGGTGCTCGCCCACGACCGGCGCCGCACCCTGACCAGGCTCGGCATCGACCCGTCCACGTTCGACCTGCTCAACGTGATCCGCCGGGCCGGGCCGCCGTACGAGCTGACCACCCGGGAGATCACCCGCCGCACCCTGGTCACCGCTGGGGCGATCTCCCAGCGCATCGCCCGGGCCGAACGCGCCGGCCTGGTGCAACGATCGCCGTCGCCGGTCTCCCGCCGAGCGGTCAACGTGCGCCTGACCGAATCCGGCCATGCCCTCATCGAGGCCACCGTCCGCCCACTGCTCGAACACGAGGCCGACCTCGTCGAGGTGCTCCCCGCCGCCGAACGCGCCGTCCTCACCGGCCTGCTGGCCAGCCTCGAGCGAGCCCTCGTCGGCTGATCACCGGGGCCGGGCGCCGGCAACTGTTGTAGCCTCGGGTCGCATGCCGGCAGACTCCCCCCTCGAGTCGGCGGGCGGCGCGTCCGCACCCACCCCGGACGGCCCGCCCGCGGCCACACCCGACGCGGGTTCGTCGCACCCAGTCGTCACCTCCGTGAGTCACCGGGAAGCCGCCGCACTTCGTCCATCTGCCAGCCCAGCGGACGCCCGGGAAGCCGCCGCGCTTCAGCCGCCCGCCGGCACGCCTGCTGACACGGCCGCGAGCCCGGTCCGCGCGCCTGCCGGCGGTGCACGGCTCGCCTGGCTCGACGCGCTCCGGGGGATCGCCGCCCTGTTCGTCGTGTTCGACCATCTGAGCACCCACGTGCTGCAGTCGGTGCGCGGCGAGGTCTATCAGGTGATCGACCCCGGGCTTTTCGGCGTGTTCGTCTTCTTCCTGGTCAGCGGCTACATCGTGCCAGCCTCCCTGGAACGCAAGGGCAGCGTCAGGACGTTCTGGGTCAGCCGGCTGTTCCGCCTGTTCCCGCTGTTCATAGTGGCCGTCGCGGCCGTGTTCGTGCTGCACGGCACCGGCCTGACCGGACTGCGGGACACCAACGCCCACCCGACCCAGTACGTGCTCGCCCACCTGTTCATGCTGAGCGACCTGCTCGGCGGCGTGAACATCATCAACGTGCTGTGGACCCTCTCCTACGAGATGGTCTTCTACCTGTTGCTCACCGCGCTGTTCACCGTCGGTATCCACAAGCGGAGCGGCTGGTACGCCCTCGCCTTGGCGGCCGGCGCGCTGCTGCTCGGCGGCGTGCTGCCCAGGATGCTGGTGGACCGGAGCGCGTTCGGCGGCACGAGGACCGCGCTGGTCGCCGACATCGCGGTGATGGGCGGACTCGCGTTCGCCGTGGCCGGGCACCGGTTCTCCCGCACCCTCGGCGCCCTGCTGGCCGGGGCCACCGGCCTGACGCTGGTCTTGATCAACGAGCGGGCCCAGCCTTATGAGGGCCTGACCATCCTCGCCCTCATGTTCACCGGCACTTTGCTCTACCGAGCCGAGCGCGGCCAGGTGAACCGCCGCCTGGCCTGGCTCATCGCGCTCGTCGTGTTCGCCTGCACGATGGCGGCCGGCGCCTGGCACATCGGGGGCGGGGGACACAGCGCCGTTGTCATGATCCAGGAGCGCCGGTGGGTCGTGTCGCTCATCCTGGCCATGCTGCTGTTCGGCCTCGGCCTGGTGCTGCGCAAGCTGCCCGTCCCCGCGGCCCTGGCCTGGCTCGGCCTGGTCAGCTACTCGATCTACCTGCTGCACCCGCTGCTCGTGGACATCTACACCCAGCTGTCGTGGACCAAGGGCCACCACCCGCTCCTGGAGCAGTTCGGCCTGGCCATCGGCTTCCTGGCCGTCCTGCTGGCCTGCTGTGCCGTGACCTATTACCTGGTCGAAGCCCCGATGCAGCGCCTCGGCCGCCGCCTCGCTAAACACCTGGACGCCCGCCGCGGCCCCGACCGAATCACCGACCCCCAGATGCAGCCCGGCTAACCGTTCCCTGGCGCCTAGTCACATCGTCCAGTCCGGTTGCGCTCAGGTGTGCCCGGTCGTGACCTCAGTGCTGGATCAGGGCTCCGACCGGGACGGGGGCGACATGGCCGGTGGCCGGAACGGTCTGCGCAAGGGCGAGGCCGATATCGACCAGTGACGACCGGCGAAGGTGAGCGACGCCGGGGAACAGTGTCCAGACCGACTCGGCGATTTCGCCGTCCGGCTCGGGCCGGAGTTGGCCGCCGGTGATCCGGACCCGGTAGAAGATGCCGACGTTCTGGTGCTCGGGCAGCCCCGGCGATCGGTCGGCCGCGGGGATCACCCGCGAGTCCACGCCCAGCAGTCTTTCGACCACCGCGTCGCAACCGGTCTCCTCGGCCACCTCCCGGATCACCGCGTCGAACGGATCCTCCCCGTGCTCGACCCTGCCGCCGGGAAGAGTCCAGGTCGATTCACCCGTCGGTGCCACGTGCCGGGCCAGCAGCACCCGTCCGTCCTCAATGCACACCGCATACGCCGCCAGCCGGAAACTCATTCCCCGCACCGTACCCAACACGTCTGCACGCTGCTTTGCGCCTCCCTTGACGGCCCATCACAGAAACTGTGTTACAGTGAAACTGTGAAGAACATCACGGTCTCTGTTCCCGATGATGTCTACCGTCAGGCCCGGATCGCGGCCGCGCAGCGTGACACCTCGGTGAGCGCGTTGGTCGTCGCATACCTTGAGCGGCTGTCAGGGATGAAGGAAGAGTTCAGAAGGCTCGAGGTGCTGCAGCACGAGGTCCAGGCCGAGATCGGCCAGTTCCGCGGCGCCGACCGGCTGAGCCGGGACGAGGTTCATGATCGTGCGGTTCGTTGACACCAACGTCCTGCTCTACGCCATTTCCCGCGACCCAGCGGAGCAGGACAAGGCCAAGCGCGCCAATGACATTCTGGCGGATCGCGACCTGGCGCTGTCCGTGCAGGTGCTCCAGGAGTTCTACGTGCAGGCGACTCGCGTAACCCGTCCGGATGCCATCAGTCACTCACAAGCGGTCCGCCTGATCGAGTCGTTCCGGCGTTTCCCCGTCCAGGACATCACGAGCCGAATCATGCTGGCGGCCCTGGAGACCCGCCATCGGTTCCAGCTCTCGTACTGGGACGCCGCCATCATCGAGGCTTCCCGGGCCATGGGCTGTACCCAAGTCCTGTCCGCAGATCTCAACGACGGCCAGGACTACGCAGGCGTGCAGGTCATCAACCCATTCCGCTAAGCCCCATCCGCAACCTGTTGTTGCCACTGACAGGGTGGCACAAGACGATCGTTGTGAACCATGAGGGCAATGACGGAAATACCCAGGTCAGGCAGGGGAACGCGACCCTGCGGGCCGCGACCTACGTCCGGATCTCCTCCGACCGCGAAGGCGCCGGCGGCCCGAATGGGAGCGGCTCAACAGCGACATCGGTGACAGTGTAAGCCCACCCAAGGGAACGCCGGTACCGGCAGCCACCATGCGGGCGGGGAAACGAACACCTACCGCACAGGCGCGCGCAGTCACCCGGTAGCGGTAGAAACGAGCACCAGCCCGCACAGGCAGTCATCCGGCGGACGCGGAACCAGCACTGGTAGCGCGGATACAGGCAGTAGCCCGCCAGACGAGGGAACATGCCAGCCGGACAGCGTCAACGCCGGGTGCCGGGAATCTCTAGCTCGGCCCAGATCACCTTGAGGTTGGGCGCGACGTGTTCTGATCCCCAGCGCTTGCTCAGCGCGGTCACGATGACCAGGCCCCGGCCGTTCTCCTCATCGTTGCCAGCACTGGACGGGGCAGCGTCGAGTGGGGAATGGTCCCACGCTTCGATGATCAGCCGTTCCCGGCTGGCTCGCAGGCCCAGCGTGATAGGCGGGCGGGTATCCATTGCGACAGAGGCATTCAGCGCGTTGGTCATCAGCTCGCTGACGACCAGGGCGGCATCGTCGGCATGATCGCGCAGTCCCCACTCGTGCAGCACGTTCACGGCGTGCAGGCGTGCGCAGGC
>DATAWQ010000040.1:0-81769 GCA_036267135.1 Streptosporangiaceae bacterium
GAACGTCACCGCACCGCTGGCCGCGCTGTACTCATAGGCGTTCGAGCAGCCGTCACACGAACTGGCCGTGCCGTCCCTGGTCGCATAGCTCACCGTCACCGCCTTGGTCCCCGGCACAGCCAGCGAAATGGGCAGATCGACGTAACCGTCGCCCTCACCCACCACCACGTCAGGACCCGCCGAGATACCGGGCTGAGTCGACGCCTTGGCCCCGCTGGCGCCGATCGTCACCGTCCCGGTGCCCTGCTGAATGGTGGCGTGGGCAGGCTGGGACAGCGTCACCGCGAAACTGCGAGCCGGACGGCTCGTGGCGCTGCCAAGGATCGGAACGACGATGTTCTGCACCGTCTCCCCGGCCGGGAACGTCAGTGTCCCGGAGCTAGCGGTGTAGTCGGTCCCGGCCACCGCGGAACCGTCGCTGGTGGCGTACTGCACAGTGATCTTGGTGTTAGACGCCTGCCCGGACGGGCCACCCAGCAGCACCGGGATGCTGACCGTGCCCGCCGTGGCATCCACCGTGGCATTCCGCACGAACAGACCCGGCGTGGCCACGTGGGTGCCGTTGGGCACGATGCTCACCATCTCGGCCGCCCGGCTGATGGTGGCGTTGGTCGGGGCGCTGAGGTTGAAGGTGAAAAAATGCATGGCCGTAATGGTGGTGGTGTCGACGAGTGTGACCGGCACCGTCTTGGTGGTCTGGCCCGGCGTGAACGTCACCGTGCCGCTGGTGGCGCTGTACTCATAGGCGTTCGAGCAGCCGTCACACGAGCTGGCGGTGCCGTCCTTCGTGGCATAGCTCACCGTGACCGCCTTGGTCCCCGGCTCGGCCAGCGAGATCGACAGGTTAACGTGACCGTCGCCCTCACCCACCACCACATCGGGGCCGGCCGACACACCGGGCAGCGACACGGCAGCCGCCGCCGGCCCCGCACCCGCGACGATACCCAGCCCGGTCAGGCTGAGAAGCAAGGCGGCGACCAGCGCCCACGATCGCCTTAACCACCCCGTCCTGCGCGCATCGGGCCACACCGATCCGCGGGAGGCGGAAACTCGACGGCATTCGGACATGGCTGTCCCCCCAGTCTCTTGCGTGCCTGTTGATGCGCTGGGATCACTGCTGATCCCAGCAGTTACATCCTGGACGCTGCAGGGCGAACAGAACATCCCCCATCTGCCGGACTTGGCGGGGCGGCCCGGGGGACGCCGAACCGGAGTCACCGGACGGCGGCGGTGGCCGGCGGCATTGGACGATCTTGCGGGCGTGCGTGATGATGTCGTTCATGGGGCTGGTCGGCGACCGCTGGCCGCGGGCGTGAGCGCCGCGACGGGGCCGGACTTCTCGTTGCCGACCGGGACAGTCACCTTCCTTCTGGCCGACGTGGCGGGATCAGCGGAGTCCTGGGAGGAAGCGCCGGAGGCGATGGCCGCGGCGATCCCCCGCTATTACGGGCGGCTGGATGAGGCGATCGTTTCTCACGGCGGGGTCCGGCCCGTCCAGGAGGGCGATGGCGACAGCGTGGTCGGCGCGTTCTCGCGAGCCTCGGACGCCATCGCCGCTGCCTTGGACGCCCAGCGGGCCCTTAACAACGAGACACCGAGCGACGAAACACCGAGCGACGAGGCGTGGCCTAGCGGCGCGGCGCTGCGGGTGCGGATGGCAGTGCACACCGGTGAGGCGCAGTTGCGAGACGGGGGCAGCTATTTCGGCGATAGCGTGATGCATTGCGCCCGGCTGCGGGGGATCGGCCACGGCGGTCAGATCCTGGTCTCCGGCGCCACCGCGGGGCTGGTGGCCGAACGGCTTCCCGAGGGTGGCGAGCTGATCGATCTGGGCCGCCACCGGCTGAGAGATCTGGGCCGGCCCGAACGGGTCTGGCAGTTGGCCCATCCAGACCTCGCGGCCGGTTTCCCCGCGTTGCGATCGCTCGACGTCTTCCAGCACAACCTGCCGGTGCAGCTAACCCCGCTGATCGGCCGCGAAGCTGACGTCGGCACGGTGGGCGGGCTGCTGGCCGAGGATCGCCTGGTCACGTTGACCGGTTCGGGCGGAGTCGGCAAGACGCGCCTGGCCCTGGCCGTGGCCGCCGACGGGGTCGAGCGCTTCGGTGGCGGGGTGTGGCTGGTGGCGCTGGCAGGCGTCACCGATTCCGCCGAGGTGGTGGCCGCGGCGCTGGCGGCCGCGGGTGTCCATCAGGGACCGGGCCTGCCGTCGGCCGAGCTGCTGGCCAGGGGCCTGGGCGAGGAGCCGTCGCTGCTCGTGCTGGACAACTGCGAGCACCTGATCGACGGCTGCGCCCAGCTGGCCGCCGGGCTGCTCGCCGCCAGCCCGGTGGCCAGGATCCTGGCCACCAGCCGCGAACCGCTGGGTGTGCCCGGCGAGGTGAGCTGGCGGGTGCCGTCCCTGGACGTCCCGCCGGCCGAAAGTACGCAGGCGGTGGCGGCGCTTTCCCAGTACGAGGCGGTGCGGCTCTTCGTCGACCGGGCCCGCCGGGCCCGCCCGTCCTTCACCGTCTCCGAACAGAACGCTCCCGCCATCGCACAAATCTGCCACCGCCTCGACGGGATCCCGCTGGCGCTGGAACTGGCTGCGGCGCGCTGCCGGCAACTGTCGGCCGAGCGGATCGCCCAGGATCTCGACGACCGATTCCGGCTGCTCACCGGCGGCGCCCGGACCGTCCTGCCGCGCCACCGGACCCTGGCGGCCTCCATCGACTGGAGCCACGACCGTCTCGACCGCGCCGAGTCGATCGCCTTCCGCCGGCTGGGCGTGTTCGCCGGGCATTTTCCGCCCGAGGCGGCCGAGGCCGTGCTGACCGCGGCCGGCCACCTCGACGCCGCCCAGATCTTCGATCTGCTCAGCCAGCTCGTCGACAAGAGCCTTGTCACCGTCGAAGACGGGCCGGGCGGCGAGCCCCGCTACCGTCTGCTCGAAACGCTGCGCGCCTACGCCCTCGACCGGCTCCGGACCGCCGGCGAGTTCGACCGGCTGTGCGACGCCCACGCGCGGTGGTGGCTGGACTGGCTGGACGAGCGCCAGCGGGGACTCCATCTCGACGCGGTGGTCGACCAGGTCGAGACCGTGCACGACAACCTCCGGGCCGCGCTGGACTGGTCCGTCGATCAGCCCGCGGTCGGTCTGCGCCTGCTCGGCCACCTGGCCCGGGCCTGGCAGGCGTGCGGGCGGCCCGGGGACGCCATGACCGCCGTGGACCGGCTGCTCATTGAGGACAACGCCCAGCGCTACGAGGCTGAGTGGCTCACCGCCGCCCTGTCGGTATCCATCCTGGTCGACGTGGCGCGAGGCTTCAGTGAGGCGGTTGTTCTCCTCCGGAAGATCGAACACCTGGCCACCGAGCGCGGCCGTTCCTACGAGGCCACGGTGGCCAGGTGGCTGGCCAGCTTCGACGCCGAAACCAGCCAAGCGGCCTGCGAGGCCGCCCGGGAACACGGCGACCCCTACTTCTACGCGTTCGCCCTCATCATGTCCATCGAGGCCCAGACCGAGACCGACCCCCAGGCTGTGTCGCGGCTGAACGGTGCCGAGGTGATCGCCGTCTGCGCGGGGAGCACCCTGCTGCGCGGATACGCCGTCTACGCCGCGGCCCAGGCCGAGCGCGCCCCCGGCAACCTCCGCCGCTGCATCGACCTCGCCCTCGAACTGACCCACAGCCGGTCGGCCGAGACCGTTTCCGGTGCCGTCAGCATCCTCAGCGGCGCGGCCCTGCTCTCCCGCGACGAAACAGCGCTCGAGGCGGCGGTGGACACGGCCGAACGCAAGCTCGCCACCACGTCGGACACGTGGGATATCGCGCAGCACCGGCTGGCGCTGCTCCGCGGCGAGCCCAGCCGGGTCGAACGCCACCTGCGCGACAACGTGGACAACTTGCTGCCCGGCGGGCTGCAGTTGTTCGCCCGGGAGGCCATCGACGCTGGCGACGCGGCCGTAGCGATCGCGGCCGCCCGGACCCAGGCCGGACGCGGGCCTTTCAGCGCAGCGGTGCTCGCGGCCTGCGAAGCAGCGGCCACCGGCCACCAGGACCGGTGGCACGACGCCCTGCGCATCGCCGCCGATCACGGTCTGCGGCTCATCGTCGCCGATGCGCTCGAAGGACTCGCCGCCGCGGCCAGCGGCTCTCAGAGCTGGGCCGAGGGCCTGCGCCTGTACGGCGCCGCCCAGCGGCTGCGCGACGAGTGCGAATATCACTGGCGCTTCGGGTCCGAACAGGCTGCCATCAGCCAGGCCGTGGACGCCGCCCGCCAGGAACTGGACCCCGACGAGGCCGACGCCGCCGAGGCGGAAGGACGCGGCCTGCCCTGGGCCGATGCCGTCCGCTACGCCCAGCGGGCCCGCGGTGAACGCAAACGGCCCCGGCACGGCTGGGCCGCGCTCACCCCCACCGAGGAACGAGTCGTCGCTCTGGTGGCCGAGGGACTCACCAACCCCCAGATCGCGACCCGGCTCCTCATGGGCCGGGCCACGGTCAAGACTCATCTGGAGCACATCTTCGCGAAGCTCGACGTCACCAGCCGCAGCGAGCTGGCCTCGCGAGCGGCCCGGCAAGAACGCTGAGCCGACGTTGACGTAACGGATCAGGAATCGAGAAGCGCTGGTCACCGGCCCACGGCTAGCGTGGGCACCATGAACCAGGGCCATGTTGCCGACGAGCACGATCTGATCCGGGTGCACGGCGCGCGTGAGAACAACCTCAAGGATCTCAGCGTCGAGCTGCCGAAGCGCCGGCTGACGGTGTTCACCGGCGTCTCCGGCTCGGGCAAGAGCTCGCTGGTGTTCGACACCATCGCCGCGGAGTCGCAGCGCCTGATCAACGAGACCTACAGCGCCTTCGTGCAGGGCTTCATGCCGACGCTGGCGCGGCCCGAGGTGGACGTGCTCGAAGGGCTGACGACCGCGATCATCGTCGACCAGCAGCGGATGGGCGCCGACCCCCGCTCCACGGTCGGCACCGCCACCGACGCCCACGCGATGCTGCGCATTGCGTTCAGCCGGCTCGGGCGGCCGCACATCGGCTCGCCCAAGGCGTTCTCCTTCAACGTCGCCTCCATCAGCGGAGCAGGGGCGGTCACGTTCGAGCGCAGCGGGAAGACCGTGAAGGAGCGGCGCAGCTTCAGCATCACCGGTGGCATGTGCGCGCGCTGCGAAGGCCGGGGCACGGTCACCGATATCGATCTCAGCCAGCTCTTCGACGACTCTAAATCGCTCAGCGAAGGCGCGATCACCGTCCCCGGCTACACGGGCGGCGGCTGGAATTCCCGGCTGTACATCGAGTCGGGCTTCGTCGACCCGGACAAGCCCATCCGCAAGTACAGCAAGAAGGAACTGCACGACTTCCTCCACCATGAGCCGGCCCGGATGAAGATCACGGGCATCAACATGACCTACGAGGGACTGGTCCCGCGGATCCAGCGGTCGATGCTGTCCAAGGACAAGGAGGCGATGCAGCCGCACATCCGGGAGTTCGTGGAGCGCGCGGTCACCTTCACCACGTGCCCGCAGTGCGACGGCACCCGGCTCACCGAGGCGGCCCGGTCCTCGAAGATCAACGGAATCAGCATCGCCGACGCCTGCGCGATGCAGATCAGCGATCTCGCCGAATGGGTCCGCGGCCTGGACGAACCGTCGGCGGCGCCGTTGCTGACGACGCTGGGGGAATCCCTGGACTCGTTCGTGGAGATCGGGCTCGGCTACCTCTCGCTCGACCGGCCGACGGCCACGCTGTCGGGCGGCGAGGCCCAGCGCACCAAGATGATCCGCCAGCTCGGCTCCTCGCTCACCGACGTCACCTACGTCTTCGACGAGCCCACCGTCGGGCTGCACCCGCACGACATCCAGCGGATGAACGACCTGCTGCTGCGGCTGCGGGACAAGGGCAACACGGTGCTCGTGGTGGAGCACAAGCCGGAGACCATCGCGATCGCCGACCACGTCGTCGACCTCGGGCCCGGCGCCGGCACGGCGGGCGGCACCCTCTGCTTCGAGGGCACCGTCGAGGGGCTGCGGGCCAGCGGCACCCTCACCGGCCGCCACCTCGACGGCCGGGCCGCGCTCAAGGAGAAGGTGCGGACGCCCGCCGGCAAGCTGGAGATCCGCGGCGCGTCCACGCACAACCTGCGCGACGTCGACGTGGACATCCCGCTCGGGGTGCTCGTCGTCGTCACCGGCGTGGCCGGCTCCGGCAAGAGCTCGCTCCTGCACGGCTCGATCCCTGCAGGTGCCGGTGTGGTGTCGATCGGCCAGGGGGCGATCCGCGGCTCGCGACGGAGCAACCCGGCGACCTACACGGGACTGCTCGACCCGATCCGCAAGGCGTTCGCGAAGGCCAACGGCGTGAAGCCGGCGTTGTTCAGCGCCAACTCCGAAGGCGCCTGCCCCAACTGCAACGGCGCCGGCGTCATCTACACCGACCTGGCGATGATGGCGGGCGTCGCCACCACCTGCGAGGAGTGCGAGGGTAGGCGGTTCGAGGCGTCGGTGCTCGACCACCACTTCGGCGGCCGCGACATCAGCGAGGTGCTGGCGATGCCGGTCACCGAGGCCCAGGAGTTCTTCGGCAACGGCGAGGCGAGCACACCGGCCGCGCGCGCCATCCTGGACCGGCTCGCCGACGTCGGGCTCGGCTATCTCAGCATCGGCCAGCCGCTCACCACGCTGTCCGGTGGCGAACAGCAGCGGCTCAAGCTGGCCACCCAGATGGCCGCCACCGGGGGCGTCTACCTTCTGGACGAGCCGACCGCCGGCCTCCACCTCGCCGACGTCGAGCATCTGCTCGGCCTGCTCGACCGGCTCGTCGACTCCGGCAAGTCGGTCATCGTCATCGCGCACCACCAGGCGGTCATGGCGCACGCCGACTGGATCATCGACCTCGGCCCCGGCGCCGGCCACGACGGCGGCCGGATCGTCTTCGAGGGCACGCCCGCCGACCTGATCGCGGCCCGCCCGGCGGCCACCCTCACCGGCGAGCACCTCGCGGCCTACATCGGCGCCTGACCGCGTCCGCCGACGACGCTGTGGCCGGCCACCCGCGGGTGGCCGGCCACAGTCGGGTCAGATCAGGTCAGGATGCCGGCCCGAGCAGACTGAACAGCCCAGGAGCGGGCGAGCCGAGGCCGGTGACCTCGTTGTAGCCCGTTCCGCAGTACGGCGTGATCAGCGGGAACGGCTTGGACGTGGCGTCCTCCGCCTGGCACTGCCCCACCGTGATCAGCGTCGTGGTCTCGGCCAGCTGGCTGGCCGGGGTGATGACCACGCCAGTGGTCACGCCGGTGCCCAGCGGCGTGCTGGTCACCTGGTGGAACGCCGTGCTGTTGTACAGGTTGTACAGCGTCGGGTTGGCGAAGCCGAGACCGAGGCCGTGCCGCTCCTGCAACAGGTTCGCCTCCAGGGCGGTGAACATCGGCGAGGCCATGCTGGTGCCGCAGAACGGCCGGGTGTACCAGGTGTGGCCCGCCTTGGTCGGGCTGGTCGGCTGGTAGTAGCCCTCCGGGTAGCCACCCACGAAGCAGTCAGCTTCCATCGAGACGTCGGGCCCGACCCGCTTGGCCTGGCCGTCGACCACGTTGTTGCTGACGACGCCCTGCTGGTACCAGGGCTCGGGCTCACGGGTGACACCGCCGCCACCCTCGAAGTAGTACTCCGAGGGGCCGGGCAGTTTCGGCGTCCAGGCGGTGCCCTTTTTGTTCAGGGAACTGCTGGTCTGGGCCCACGGGGTCTCCCACAGGTACTGCCCCTGGGCGCCGATGGCCAGGCTGGTGCCGCCGACCATGGTCTCCCACGGGGTGTCGCGCAGGTAGCCGCCGTAGCGGGGCGACTTGTCGACCAGGTTGCCCCAGTCGCCCGACGCCTCGTTGACCGTGATGCCCTCCAGCGCCGCGCGCTTCAGCACCGGGTTGAGCAGGTGGTCCCAGTAGATGGTGTCGCCGATCGACGCGCTGACCAGGTCGGCGAGCCGGTTGGTGACGACCGCATTCAGGTCGTCGGCGAACGGGTCACCGGAGATCGACCCGTTGCTGTTCACGTAGACCAGGTTGGCGTTCGGGGCCAGGCCGTGCACGGCCTCGAGGTCGCCGAGCCACTCGTCCAGGGCCCCCGGCTTGCGCTTGGGCGGGGTCACGTTGACCATGGTGAGCTGCCCGGGCCGCAGCGCCGGGATGCCGTTGTCGGCCGACCACCGCTGCAGGCTGCGCAGACCGCCCGCGAGCGGCTCGGAGCCCATGGTGGCGACCGTCTCGCCCTGGCCGCTCAGCGAGGAGGGTATGCCGTAGGCGCTGCGCGTCTGGGCCGGTGTGTACCAGCAACTGCCGAAGCTGGGCTGGCCACCGTAAGCGGGCGGCACCTTGGTGTCGGTCTTCTGGCCGAAGTACGCCGAGCACGGGCCCTTGATCTTGGTGGCCGGCTTGGCCAGGCTCGTCTCCGGCGGCGGCAGCGGGGCGGGGTTCTTGGCCGACAGGTTCACCGCGTTCACGATCCCGGCCAGTGCGGCCGGGGCGGTGATGCCGCCGCGCGCGACGAGTTCGGTCTGCGACGTCGAGCCGCTGTGCACCCGCACCGAGCCGACCTGGGCGCCCAGCGCGGTGCTGGCCTGGGCCGCGCTGCCGGTGCCGGTGATCATGTACGGGCTGGTGTAGGAGATGGTGAGCCCGGCCGAACGCAGCCACTGGCGCACCGCCGCCTGCTGGGTGCCGGTGGTCCCGAACTGCGCCTGAACCTGGGCCGGTGACAGGAACTTCTCGTACCGCGACGAGCCCGGGCTCGATATCGCCCGCGCCAGTGCCGTCATCCCGCTGGCGTCCCGGCCGACCGAGACGCTGACCCGCACCGCCTGCGCCGACGGCACCGCCGCCGCGCTGGGCAGCACGGTGGCCGCCGTGACCGGTACCCGCCCGTTGCCCGCGGCGGCCTGCGCGGGGGCGGTCAGTAGTGCGGCGGCGGAGGCCGATGCGGCCAGTACGCCGAGTGCGGCGATCGAAGCGCGTGGACGGGCTAGAGCCATGGGCGTCTCCCGGTGCCGAGGCGTGACAACGACACGCCCGTCCGCTCCGTGAGGGGGATGGGCGCTCCTATAGCGGTACATAGCTAATCATTGGTGATTCTTTGTGGTCAATAGTGAACACACGATTGCGCTCGGCTCCCGCGACCTGGCCAAGGGCCAGCGGACCGCCGCCCGGCTCGACCCGGATGGCGCACACGTCCACGCCTGCCAACTCGATGTGGCCGACCCGGCATGGACGCCCGCGCCGCCACCGCCGACCTGGACCGGGTCCAGCGGACGCTCGACACGAACCTGATGGGGCCTGGCGGACCGCGCAAGCGCTGCTCCCGCTGCTGCGCCGCGGCCCGCACCCGCTCAGGGGTGACGTGACCTGCCCCGGTTCGTGGCGAAGCCGTTCATTACAGCAAAAGCAAAACGCATAATGAACGGCTGCGCCGGGCTGCCCGCCTCAGCCAGCGCGAGCGGGCCCGGAGGCCAGCCAGGTCAGCGGCCGCCAGCCTCGTGCCCGAACAGGTGCCCGAGGGCGGCGCGCAGGTCTGGGTGCCGAAAGTGGTGCCCGGCCTGCTCCAGCCGGCCGGGCTGGACGCGCTGGCTGGCCAGGGCCAGTTCCCCGGCGCCCTCGCCCCCGATCCCAGCCGCGGGCCCACGGCTGGGATCGGCAGCAGGGCGGGCCGGCGCAGCGTGGCGGCCAGGGCGCGGGTGTACTCGGTGTTGCGGACTGGGTTGGGGGCGACCGCGTTGACCGGCCCGGTCAGGGCGTCGTCGCACACCGCCCGCAGGTAAATGTCGGCCAGGTCGTCCAGGCCGATCCAGGACAGCCACTGCCGCCGAGCTCGGGGCCCGGCTGCGCGAGGCGGCGGACGCGCTGGACGCCGGCCAGGTCAGCGCGATCCTGCACGGCGCCCTGCTGCGGTACGGCACCGCGGTGGCCTGGGATCAGATCCTGGTCCCGCTGCTGATCGAGCTCGGCGACCGGTGGCACGACCATGGTTGCGACGTCGACCGTGAGCACGTGCTCAGCGGCACGGCCGAGGCCGTGCTGCGCTCGCATGCCCAGCACGTGCTCACCGTGCCGGCCGCCGGCGATCCGGTCCTGCTGGTGGCCGCCCCGGGAGAACGGCACACCCTGCCGCTGGCCGCGCTGGCCGCCGCGCTCGCTGAACAGGCCACCCAGTCCGTGCTGCTCACCGACCTGCCCCGCGCCGATCTGGCCCACGCGCTCGGCCTGATCCGCCCCCGGGCGGCGGTGCTGTGGTCTCAGACCCCCGAAACCGCCGGCCCCGGCCCGCTGCATGCCCTGCTCGAGGCCAGCCCGGCCGTCGGCGCCTTGACGACGCGCTAATCCCGCGTCCGGCCAGCCGAGGTCAGCGGAAGGCGGGAGCGACTTCCTTCATGAACAGGTCGCAGGTCTCCTTCTTGTGGTCCATGGAGCCGAACGTGAAGTCGGGGACGATCAGCTCGTCGGCGCCGGCCTCCTGATACCTGGCCACGATGTCGGTCACCTCGCCGGGGGTTCCGGCGATCACCGGCGGCCCCGCGGTCTGGTCCTTGTGCTTCTTGACCCAGGCCTCGTCGGTGGACAGGTAGAGCAGCGCCTGGGTGGACACGTGGATCTCGGCCGGGTCGCGGCCCACCTGCTCGCAGTGCTCCCGCAGCACCGAGATCTTGTGTGCGAGCACCTCCGGCGTGCTCCAGGCGTTCCAGTGGTCGGCGTACCTGGCCGCGATGCGCAGCGTGCGCCGTTCACCGCCACCGCCGATGAGCAGCGGCATCCGCTCCTGAACCGGGGCGGGCTGGGCGGGCGCGTCGGCGACCTGGAAGTACTCGCCGGCGAACGTGGTGCGCGGCTCGGTGAGCAGCGAGCGCAGGATCTGCACCGCCTCCTCGAACCGGTCCATCCGCTCCCGCACGGTGCCGAGGGCGAGCCCGTAGGCGGCGTGCTCGTTGACCTGCCAGCCCGCCCCGACGCCGAGCGTGAGCCGTCCGCCGCTGACCTGGTCCACCGCGGCGGCGATCTTGGCCAGCACGGTGGGATGCCGGTAGGTCACGCTGGTCACCAGCGGCGCGAGCCGCAGCCGCGGCACCGAGGCGGCCAGCGCCGCGATGATCGACCAGCACTCGAGCACGTCCCCGTCGAGCGGCTCGGGCCCGTTCGGCATGAAGTGATCGGCGAAGTACACGCCGTCCCAGCCGGTCTGCTCGCAGTGCGCGGTGAGCTCGTGGATGTCATCCCAGGACTGGGCCGGCGTCGGCCAGATACTGAAGCGCATACCGGCATCCTAGGCAGCCGGGTACGGCTCCGTCCGGCCAGCGTCCAGGCGCGTCCGGCCCAGTCCGTCTGGCCAGCCCGCCCGGGCGCGTCCGCCTCGCCCACCCGGGCGCGTCCGCCCCGTCCGTCCGGGCGCGGAACGTGTTCGCGGTATTGCGGTTCGCAACGGCGCGCCTGGCCTTTCCCCGGCGAGCCCGCCGCCGCCCGCGAGCCTGCTTGTCTTGTTCTCCCGTAATGGCCATATTTGGGTCTACGAATTTCGCCAATCGAATGGATTCACCGGTTTAGGCCGTGTAGAAAATATGCGCCAGGCCGCATCGTGTTCGCTGTCGCGACGGGGCAGCGGTCCGGTGGACGCGACCACGAGGTTGTCTCATGGATACGTCGAGCCGCCCAACCCCGCGGGCGGGCCGCGAGCCATCGTGGCCGCGGGTGCTGGCCAACACGGTCCAGCTGTGGCTGACGCGACGGCGCTGGCGGGGGGTGTACGTGGTCATGCTGCTCGTGGTCGTCGCGCTCGGCGCCGGATTAGGGACGGCGCTGGCGGTCGGCACTTCCGGCCGCGCGGGGCAGGCCCGCGCCGTGAGCCGGGCGCCGCGGCCGCCCGTGGCCGCGACCCGGGCGGCGGACTGGGTGGCCGGGCAGGTCAGCCACGAAACCACCGTGGCCTGTGATCCGGCCATCTGTGAACTGCTGCAGCACCGCGGGTTCCCCGCCAGCAACCTCGACCTGGTCCGCCCGGGCACGTCCCGCTCGCCCGGTGCCAGCCTGGTGGTCGCGACCGAGGCGCTACACGGCGACCTGGGCCGCAGGCTCGCCGCGGCGTACGCACCGGTCGCGCTGGCGGGCTTCGGCACCGGGACGGACCGGATCGAGATCCTGGCGGCCGCGCCGGACGGCCCGGCCGCCTACCTGACCAGCCTTCGCGCCGACCTCGCCACCCGCCGGTCGGTCGGCGCCCAGTTGCTGCGGGGTCACGACGTGCAGGCCGATCCGCTGGCCCGCACGCAGCTCACCGAAGGACGGCCCGACTCGCGGCTCATCGCCACGATCGGCATGATGGCCGCGCTGCATCCGCTTCACCTGGTGGCGTTCGGCGATGCCTCGCCGGGCGCCGGCCCGGGGGTTCCGCTGCGCTCGGTTCTGTTGTACGGCGACACGCATGGGGTGGCCGCCGGCACCGCGCTCCTGGCTTCGCTGCGAGCCTTCCTGGTCGCGCAGCAGTCCCTGTACCGCCCGGCCAGCATCCAGGCCGAGCGGTTGGGGGCAGGCCGCAGCGCCTTGCACATAGTGTTCGCCGCACCCGGCCCGCTCGGGCTGCTCGACGCTAGTCAGCCACTGGTCAAGATTTCCTCCCCATGACGTGCGGACGCGCGGCCCTCGCCGGGCCCGCGGCCGGGAAACGAGGAACGATGCCCTTCCTGGCCCGGGTCTGCCCGCCCCGCCGGACGAGCCGCCTGCTGGTGGTGGTCGCCGCCGTGCTCGCGGCGCTCGCCACCGCCACCGCCGCCCCCGCGGCGGCCGCGGCCGCCCAGACCAGCGCGGCGACGGGCTGGCTGCGGCTGGCGAACCTGTCGCCGGGCGAGCCGACCTTCGACATCTACCTGTACCCGGTGGGCGACACCCGGGCCACGCTGATGCTGAAGGGCATCGGCTACGGCATGGTCTCGGCCTACCATCAGGTCCCGGCCGGGAACTACTCGGTGGCGATGCGGAAGGCGGGCGCGGCGGCCGGCTCGCAACCGGTGCTGTCCACCACGATCCTGGTCGGCGCCGGGGACGCCTACACGCTGGCCAGCGTGGGACCGTCGTCCGCGCCGCGCGTTGAGCTGCTGGACGACATGCTGACCCCGCCCAAGGGCAAGGCGCTGATCCGGGTCATCCAGGCCTCGCTGCGGCAGAGCCGGGTGACGGTCAGCGCCGGCCAGCACGTGCTCGTGCATGACCTCGCGTTCGGCAGCGCGACCTCGTACGCGACCGTGACGCCGGGTCGGTGGAACCTGCGCGCCGCCGGGGCCACGATGACCGCGACCGACCGCGACACCCTGGCCGCGGGCAGCAGCTACACGCTCGTGGTGCTGGACAGCGGCGCCCACCTGGAGCTGACCCGCCTGACCGACGGGGCCGGCAGTAAGGCCGCACCCATGGGTGGGGCGCCCATGGGCTTCGGCGGCACCGCCCCCCGCCCGGCGCCGCCGCCCGGGCTGTGGCTCACCGGCATGGCGGGCGGCCTGCTCGTCGCGGCGGCCGGGGCCCTGTGGCTGCGGCGGATCCGGGCGGTGGCCTAACGTGGCCGGGCTCGAAGTTCACCATGAGCTCCACCGGAACCCGGCCAGGCTCGAACTGCAACTGCACCACGAACCGCCTTACCTGGAGGTGCCCAGGGTTCCCACCCGCGTCCGGGTGCCCGGCTTCGCGCTGCGGGTCAGGGTGCCCGGGCCCGGGGTGCAGCGGATGCTGGCCGTCGCCGTGCTGGCCCTGGGCCTGGGCATCACGGCAGCGGCCACGGCCGGCCTGCTGACGGCCGGGCCCGGCCGGTACGTGCTGGCCGCCGCGGCGGCGCGGCCCGCGCCCACGCCGCGCGGCCCGTGGGCGGTGGCCCCGCCGCAGACGGCCGCGCAGCGCGTCCCGGCGCCGGAGTTCCTGACCATCCCGGCTATCGGCGTGCGCACCAGGCTGATCCGGCTCGGGCTGACCCGCTCGGGCGGCCTGCAGGCGCCCCGCAGCACGGCGGTGGCAGGCTGGTACACCAACGGCCCGCGGCCCGGCGCGATCGGCGCCGCGGTGATCGGTGGCCACGTGGACTCCTACGTCGGCCCCGGTGTGTTCTTCCGGCTGCGGCTGCTGCACCCGGGTGAGCGGATCTACGTGCGGCAGGCCGGCGGCCGGACCGCGGTGTTCCGCGTCTACTCGGTGCGCCGCTACCTCAAGGCCCGCTTCCCCACCTCGCGGGTCTACGGGGCTGCGCCCACGCCGCAGTTGCGCCTGATCACCTGCGGCGGCACATTCGACCGGGCCCGCGGCGCCTACCTGAGCAACGTGGTCGTCTACGCCACGATGATCACGGGCCGCCGGTAGTCATTCGCCGGGCTGGGTGCCCACCGTCCCGCCGGTGGGCCAGTACACCCCGGTCGTGATCTCCTTCGGCGAGCCTGCGCGGCCAACCGGTCCAGCCTAGCCGGGCGGGCCGGTGTGGGCCTGGCGGCGTATCTCGTAGAGCATCACCGCGGCGGCGGCGGCCAGGTTGAGCGATTCGGCCGTGCCGGTCATCGGGATCCGGACCTGCCGATCGGCCCGGCCCAGCACCGGCCCGGGCAGACCCGAGCCCTCGGCCCCGAACAGGACCGCCAGCGGGGGCCGGTAGGTGGCCTGCCAGTGCTCGCTGTCCGCGCTCCCCGAGGTGGCCACCACCTCGACGCCGTGCGCGCTGGCCCAGCCGAAGAACGCGTCGGCGTCCGGCGCGTGCGCCACCGGCACGGCGAACAGCGACCCCATGCTGGCCTTGACCGCGGCCGGAGCGAACGGGTCGGTACTGTCCCCCACGGTGATGACGCCGGCCCCGCCAGTCGCGTCCACGGTCCGGATGATCGTGCCCAGGTTGCCCGGGTTGCCGATCCGGTGCAACGCGGTGAACACGGTTCCGGCCCCGGCCCCCGGGCCGAGCCCGGGCCCGGGGCTGACGGCCAGGTCGTCGAGGTCGGCCACCCGGCCGCGCACGATGGCGGCGACACCCGACGGGCCTTCCCGGCTGCCGATCCGGCCGAACAACTCGCCGCTGACGTAGGCGACCTGCACCCCGCGAGCCTCCTGCTCGGCCACCATGGCGGCCGCCGCCGACCCGGCCAGCAGGTCCGGGGCGGCGATCAGCACCTCGATCTCCCAGCCGGCCTGGACGGCCCGCCACACCGGCTGGCGGCCCTCCACCACGAACGCGCCCTGCCTGCGCCGGTGCTTGCGGTCCGCGAGCTGCCTGACCCGCTTGACCAGCGGGTTGGCCGCGCTGCTGATCAGCTCGCTGCTCACGGCGTCCGCTGGTGCGCCATCCGCTGGCGCACCGCCTCGTAGACCACGATGGCGGCAGACGCGGCGACGTTCAGCGAGTCCGCGCGGCCGAACATCGGGATGCGCAGGGTCACGTCCGCCTGGCCGAGCCACGGACCGGACAGCCCGTGCGTCTCCGAGCCCACCGCGATCGCGACCGGCCCGGTCAGGTCCGCGTCGCCCAGCAGCACGTCGCCGTCCGGGGTGGCCGCGGCCACCCGCACCCCGCGTTCGGCCAGCCAGGGCAGCGCCTGGGCCGACGGCGCGGCTGCCACCGGGACCGAGAACACCGCGCCCTTGCTGGCCCGGACCAGGTTGGCGTTGCCCCAGTCGGTCACCGGGTCGGTCGCGATCACGGCGGTCACCCCGGCCGCGTCCGCGGTGCGCAGGATCGCGCCGAGGTTGCCCGGCTTCTCCACGCCCTCGCAGATCAGCAGCAGCGGCTGCTCCCCCAGGTCCAGCCGGTCCAGCCGGGTGTCCACGGTGGGCACCACCGCCAGCCACCCGTCCGGCGACTCCCGGTAGGCGATCTTGCCGAACGCTGCCCGGCTGACCGTGATGACCTCGCCCCCGCGTTCCGTCACCCGGTCCAGCACGCCCAGCGGATCGCCGTGCCCCAGTTCCGGGCAGTAGTACAGCTCCCTCGGCCGCACCTCGGCCGACAAGGCCAGGTCCACCTCGGCGTACCCCTCGACCAGCGTGACGCCCGCCAACTCCCTGGCCCGCCGCCGCCGCAGCGCGACCACGTGCTTGATCCGGGCGTTGGCCGGGCTGGTGATCTCCAGCCCGGCCCGCGGCCCGCGGCCGTCGGTCATGAGGGAATGGTAGTCAGCGCCACCGGGGTCCAGGCCCGGCCCTGGATCCCGGGCCGGGCCTGGACGGAGTTGTGGTCAGGCCTTGATCGTGATCTGGCTGCTGGCCACGTTGTTCAGCGGACTTGGGTCAGAAGTGCTGGCGGACGCGTCCATGACCACCAGCCCCGTGCCCTTCTTGGCCGCCTTGACCGTGATCGTGTAGTCCACCGAGGTGCCCGCGGCCAGCGACGCCGCGTTCCACACGAACATGCCCCCGCCCTGGGCGGCGCAGCCGCCCGTGCAGGAGACCTCGGACAGTGCCGCGTTCAGCGTCGCCGAGACGGTCGGGTCCTGCGCCTTCTGCGGGCCGTAGTTGATGACCGACAGCGAGCACGTGCCCGTGGTTCCCTTGGTCAGGGTCTTCGGGCAGGACAGCGCGGCCGCGACGTCCGCCTTCGGGGCCTTGGACGTGACGGACACCTTGTACGGGCCCGCGGTCGCGGTGCCTCCCGGGTTCGTCGCGGTGACCGTGTAGCTGAACGAGGTCGTTCCCTTGGGCGGGACCCCGTCGACCGTGCCCGTGCTGGCGTCGAAGGCCAGCCAGGACGGTGCGCCCGGCGCGAGCGTGTAGGCCGGCGTGGGTGAGCCAGAGGCGGTGAACGTGTAGCTGTACTCCTGGCCGACGGCGGCGGTCAGCGGCGGGGTGTCCGCCACGAAGGCCGGCGTCTGGTCCACCGTGATCGTCTGGCTGACCTGCGGCGCGGCGGTGTAAACGCCGCCCCCGGCCTGGTTGGCGTCCACCTGGCAGCTGCCAGGACCGTTGAACAGCACCGTGCCCAAGGTCACCGAGCAGGCGCCGGGCGTGCTGGACGGGTCGATGCTGAACGTCACCGGGTTGCCCGAGCCGCCGCCGGACGCGGTCACCTGGTAGCTGCTGCCGAACAGGCCAGGGCTGGGGGCGCTGGAGGTGAAGGTGATCGCCTGAGAGATCGACTGCACCGCAATGCTCACCGTGCCGGTGGCGTAGTCACCCGACGCGTCGGTGACCGTGTAGCCGAAGCTGTCGTTGCCGGTGTACCCGGCCGGCGGGGCGTAGCTGAACGACCCGTCGGCGTTCACCGTGACCACGCCACCCTGCGCGCTGGTGCCGCCGGCCGGCCCGGTCACGCTCAGCGTGTCCCTGGACGGAGCGGTCGCGCCGGCCGCGCTCAGCAGGCCGCCCGAGGCCGGCACGGTCAGCACCTGGTTCGCGGTCACCGAGAAGTTCGGGCTGTTCGCCGCGACCGGGTCGGCCCAGGACAGCACCGCCTCGCCACCGCCGCCGTTGACCTGGCCCGAGTTGCCTGTGTCGGACACCGCGTAGCCGCTGATCCCGGAGCCGCCGCCGTACGACGCGCCGCCGCCACCACCTGCGAAGGCCATGGTCAGATTGCTTTCTTCGTCGGCGGACTCATTGGCGCCAGCCCCTCCGGCGCCGCCGCCGAAGTAGCCGCCACCGCCGCCACCGCCGGTGCCCTCGTCTCCGTTGCCGCCGGTCATGCCTGCCCCGGCGGCCCCGGGCTGGCCCGTGCCGTCAGAGGACTGCGGGCACGGATCGGTGCCGGAGTACGTGCCGCCCGCGCCGCCGGCGCCCGCGGCCGAGGTGGTGCCCGGCTGGCCGCTGCCCCCGCCGTTCAGCGTGAAGCCACCGCTGGTCAGCCCTTGACCGGCCGAACCGGCCGTGTCCGCGTTGCCGCCGGCTCCGCCGTCAAAGATTCCGCGGTTGGGGAGGCAGTTGCTGAAGCCTTCCTTGTTGGCTCCGGCGCCACCACCACCGCCTGCGACCAGCAGATATGTGCCGCCAGAGGTCACATCCGTGGCCCCGCCGCCGCTCCCGCTAAACACACCGGCGCCGCCGCCATTGACTCCACCGGGATAGACCGCCCCGTTGTCCGCTCCACCTATGCCGGCTCCGCCGACGTCGACGCCCAGCACCTCACCGGGGTAGGTGGCCAGGTTCGCGATCGCCTGAGCCCCGTCGCCGCCTGGCTGATCAGCGTTGTAGTTCGTGCCGCCGACCCCGCCGTACAGGGTCACCGTTACCGATGACAACCCGGCCGGGACAGTGAACGACTGCCCGGTGCCCGGCGACGCGTAGGTGGCCGCGCAGGTCCCGCCCGAGCACACCGGACTGCCGGTGGCCGCCCAGGCCACGGTGGTGCCGGACGCCAGGGCGAGGCCACCCGCGGCGACCAGCACACTGGCCCCCGCCGCGGCCGTCACGCGGCCACGCGCACGCAGCCGCAGGTGGCCGCTTAATGATCCGAGACTGTTCATGAACCCTGTGCTCCTTGTCTTGGTCTTCTGTGTCTCTTGGTCACGGATGGCCCGGCGGCACCAGACGGTCGCCGGGCAGTGCCTGCCGCAGGACGCTGAGATCCACGGTCAGCGGTCGGCCGTCGCCGGCCTGATGGACGTGCACCCGGGTAGCGCCGTCGTTGGCGGCGCAGGTGAGCCGCAGGACATTGGTGTGCGCACCCGCTCGCAGCCGGTAGGCCACCGACCAGGGCGGCTCGTAAGCGATCAGATCACCGGCACCCGGCAGCTCCTCACCTTCTCGGCGCAGCCGCAGGCTGAACCCGGTGCCGACGCCAGCCCCTGACGTGGCATCGGCCTGGACACCGGACACCTCGGGCAGCCAGTCCGCCAGCCGGGCCGGATCGGCCAGGTAGCTGAACACCCGGGCTACCGGATGCGCCAGCACCACCTCGTCGTCCATCCCTGTTCGTCCTCCTAGGCGTGCCGGGCGGCCCGGCGCGGGTGACTTCCCGGCGGCCTGAGGGGAGGTTAAGCTGAGCGCGAGCAAGCGCACCAGGTTCCGGGTTGCGCCATTGATGCTCAAAAGATGCGGCAAAGGTGGTGGGGCTCGGCACCGGGCTGGCCCCCGGCCCCATCTGGGGGGAGACAGAGCCGGGTGCATGACCCGGAGCGGTTCCGCCGGGCGGTGCAGGAACGCCGTCGTGCGGCCGGGCACACCCAGCAGCAGCTAGCCCGGGCGATCGGCCTGCACCCGGATGTGCTCAGCCACAAGCTGCACCAGCGTGGCTCGGGGCTGACCGCGGCGGACGTGACCGCGATCGTCACCACCCTGGCCGGCTGGGGGGCAGTCGCCTCGCAGGCCGACGCGCGTGACCTGCTCGCGCTCATGGCGGTGCCCCCGCACGCGATTCCAGCCCGAGCCTGGGCCGCTCCGCCGCTGAGCGACCTGCCCCCCGGTGTGCCCCCCGCTCCCGACGAACCGGACTCCCCCGCGCCCGGGCCAGACGAGCGGGATGTGGAGCGCGATGGCCCGGGCGGCGGCGGCCATCTGCGGCTGGCACCGGCGCCGGCGCCGATGACCCCGTTGGTGGGCCGGGCAGCCGAGGTGGCGGCGGTTGTGTCGGCCGTCAGCGGCAGCCGCCTGGTCACACTGACCGGCACCGGCGGGACCGGCAAGACCAGGGTGGCCGTGGCGGCCGCCGGCGAGCTCACCGGCCGGTTCGCCGACGGTGTGACGTTCGCCGACCTGGCGCCGCTGGGCGACGCGGACCTGGTCGAGGTGACGCTGCTGCGCGCGGTGGGCCTGATCCCGCAATCCGCGGCGACGGCCGAGGACCAGCTCACCGCCGCGCTGGCCCCGGCTCATCTGCTGCTGGTGGCCGACAACATGGAGCACCTGGTGGAACGGGCACCGCTGCTGGGACGGCTGCTCGCCGCCGCTCCCCGGCTGCACCTGCTGGTCACCAGCCGGATTCCGCTTGGCCTGTACGGCGAGCACCAGGTGCGGGTGCCGCCGCTGCGGCTGCCCGAGACCACCCGGGCCGGGGCCAGCACATCCGACACCAGCACAGTAGAGGCCAGCACAGCCGACGCCAGCACAGTAGAGGCCAGCACAGCCGACGCCGATGACACCGAGGCCAGCGAGGCCGTGCAGTTGTTCATCCAGCGGGCCAGGGCCGTGGCCCCCGGATTCGCGCCGCACGGGGAAGATCTGGCGGCGACGGCCGCGATCTGCGCCGCCCTGGACGGACTGCCGCTGGCCATCGAGCTGGCCGCGGCCCGGGTGCGGCTGTACCCGCCGCAGGCGCTGCTGGCCCGGCTGCAGGACCGGCTGTCGCTGCTGACCGGCGGGGCGCGGAACTTGCCGCAGCGTCAGCAGACCATCCGCGCCGCGCTGGACTGGAGCGACGCGCTGCTCCCAGGCCCGGCCCGTGAGTTGTTCGCGTGCCTGGGCGTGTTCGCCGGACCGTTCGACGCCGCCGCGGCCGCGGCGGTGTCCGGCGCGCCAGACGCGGAGGCGATGGTGGACCGGCTGGCCGAGCTGGGTGAGCACAGCCTGCTGGAGGTGACCCCCGGCCCGGTCCCGCGGTTCACGTTGCTGGCCACCGTCCGCGAATACGCCCAGGCCCGGCTGGCCGAGTCCGGCCAGACGGACCGCAGACACGACCGGCACCTGCGCTACTACCTGGCTCTGGCCACCGAGGCCAGGGCCAGCCTGGACGGCCCCGACCAGGGCATCTGGCTGGACCGCCTGGAAGCCGAGTTCGCCGACATCCGCGCGGCCCTGGACTGGGCCCGCCTGCACGGGCCGGCCGACCGCACCCGGCTGGAGGATGGGCTGCGGCTGGCCACCGCGGTCGGCCCGGTATGGCGCCGCCGGGGTTCGCTCGCCGAGGGCGCGCTGCACCTAGAGCGCCTGCTGGCCCTGGACACCCTGCTAGCCGAGAACACCCTGCTGACCGAGAACGCTGGGCTAGCCGGGACCGCGGGGCTGACCGGGACCACTGGGCTGACCGGGACCACGGGGCTGACCGGGACCACGGGGCTGACCGGGAACACCGGGCAGGCCGGGAACACCGGGCAGCACTCGGTGGCGCCGACCACCAGAGCCTGGGCGGTGCTGGAAGCCTGCGCCATGGCCTGCTTTCGTGGCGACTATCCCGCCTCCGCGGCCCTGGCCGAGGAGGGACTGGCCCTGTGCGGCCCGCTCGGTGACTTCGCCGGGCTCGCCTGGGCGCACCGCTACCTCGGCGAGGCCGCGCTGGCCGCCGGTGATCTGGCCACCGCCGGACTGCACTTCGGCCGCCAGCTCGAGCACGCCCGGCAGGCCGCCGACCTGTGGACCGAGGCATCGGCCCGCAACATGCTCGGTCAGGTCAGCCGCTACCAGGGCCACTACGACGAGGCCAACGCGGAGCTGCGGCGGGCGCTGCGATGCTTCCGGGAGGCCGGTGACCCCGGCGGCGCGGCCAGCACGCTGAACAGCCTGGGCGAGGTGGCCCGCGACCGCGGCCAGGCCACCGAGGCCCTGGCCCTGTTCCGGCAGTCGCTGCGCGGCCACCAGCAGGCCGGCAACAGGCGCGGCATGGCCGCCGACCTGGAAGGCCTCGCCACCGCGGCCGCCCTGCACGGCGAACCGCGGACCGCCCTCGTCTACCTCGGCGCGGCCCAGGCGCTGCGCCAGGCCAGCGGCGGCCTGCTGCTGCCGGTCGAACAGGATCTCTTGGACCGGCTGCTCGACGCCAACCTCGACTCCCTGTCACCCCGGGAGCGCGGCCAGGCCCTCGCCGAAGGCCGTACCCGCCCGCTGGCCCAGGTCATCGCCGAGGCGCTCGGCGGCTAGGGCATGCTGGCCTGATGAGCGATGACGTGGTCCCGTTCGTGATCGACGTTCCGCAGGCTGACCTCGATGATCTGAATGAACGGCTGCGCCGGACCAGGTGGCCCGACCCTGAGACGCCCGGCGACTGGTCGCAGGGCGTGCCGCTGGACTACACCCGGCGGCTGTGTGAGTACTGGCGGGACCACTACGACTGGCGGGCCACCGAGGCCAGGCTCAACCAGTTCCCCCAGTTCACAACCGAGATCGACGGCCTCCCCATTCACTTCCTGCACGTCCGGTCGCCGCACCCAGACGCGCTGCCGCTGGTGATGACGCACGGCTGGCCCGGCTCGATCGTCGAGTTCGGCAAGGTCATCGGGCCGCTCACCGACCCCACCGCCCACGGCGGGGACGCGGCCGACGCGTTCCACCTGGTGTGCCCGTCGCTGCCGGGGTACGGCTTCAGCGGCAAGCCGGCCGAGCCGGGCTGGGACGTCCCGCACGTCGCCGACGCGTGGGACACGCTGATGACCAGGCTCGGCTACCCCCGCTACGCCGCCCAGGGCGGCGACTGGGGTTCCCAGGTGACCACGGCCCTCGGCGTCCGGCACGCCGATCACCTGGCCGGCATCCACCTCAACATGGTCGGCGCCGCGCCCGATCCCGACACCATGAACGACCTCACCGAGCGGGAACAGGACGCGCTCGCCGCGATGCGGCACTACGCCAAGTGGGACTCGGGGTACTCCAAGCAGCAGTCCACCCGCCCGCAGACAATCGGCTACGGCCTCACCGACTCCCCCGCGGGCCTGTGCGCCTGGATCATCGAGAAGTTCTGGTCCTGGACCGACTGCGACGGAGACCCAGCCAACGTCCTGACCTGGGACGAGATGCTCGACAACGTCATGCTCTACTGGCTGCCCGCCACCGGCGCCTCCGCCGCCCGCCTCTACTGGGAAAGCTTCGGCCACCCCGTCCGCGACCAAGTCCACGCCCCCACCGCCTGCTCGATCTTTCCCAAGGAAATCCTCCGCCCCTCCCGCCGCTGGGCCGAAAAACAGTTCCCCAACCTCCACTACTGGAACGAACTCACCCGCGGCGGCCACTTCGCCGCCTTCGAACAACCCGCCACCTTCACCACCGAAGTCCGCTCCGCCCTCCGCCCCCTCCGCTAACCCCACCCCCAACCACCTCAATCCACCACTCCAACCCCAGTTACCTCAATCGGCCCAGTCACCCAACCGACCGGCAATCCAAGATCATTTCGGCTTAGCACACACCGTGTGGGGGGTTGAGAGTGGGGCAAATCGGGCGCGTTTCTGGTCACAGCGCATGCTAAGCGCCCCTCCCGAGTCATGACAACGTTGTCAAACAAGCTGGAGAGGGAAGAGGGGGAGGTGGGGAGTAGGAGGAGGTGGGGAAGAGGCGGAGGCGGGGAAGAGGCGGAGCGTGATCGTTTCCACTCTTCCCGTTTTGTTGGGGTACAAAAGGGACGAAACGGACTGAAATTTGGTCACAGTGCGGGAAGAGTGGTCGCCCGGGGTGTGTACAGGGCGCAGATGCGCACGGCGGCGCTGGCGGGGCGGGCCGGACGGACGGACGCGACGGGCCGCTCAGCGCAACGGCACACACCCACCGACGGCGAGACGCTCCTCGCCCACGGGACGAGGCACTGCTGACGAGGAGTGACCCGCCGAGGGCAGCTTCGGGGAGGGAGGAACCGACGGCGAGACGCTCCCCAGCCGCGTGACGAGGGGTGTTAGTGGGGGGTGAGCTGGGCGAGGGTGGTTTGGAGGAGGGAGAAGCGGATGCGTTCTTGTTCTAGGCGGAGGGAGGGGGCGTAGAGGTCGGTGGTTAGGTCGTGGGCGAGGGCGGCCTCGTCGGGGGTGAGGTGGGTGGGGTCGGGGCGGGCCGGGGTGGGTTCGGTGACCCATTGGGAGCGGTGGGCCAGCAGGGTGGCGCGGTCCATGAGCATGGAGCGGGTGTGCGGGAAGCGGCGGCGCAGGCGGGCCAGGATTTCGAGGCCGTGGGTGTCGATGTCGCCCCAGTAGACGAGGTGGCGGTCGGCCAGCCAAGGCAGCTGTTCGAGCACGGACACCGCGTAGCCGCCGCCGAAGATCACGATGGCGTCGGCCACCGGCGGGAAGGCAAGGTAGGTGACTTCGTTCTCCACCACGTAGACGGCCGAGATGCCGGGCGGCGCGGTGGGCATCTCGGCGGCGCGAACGGTGAGCTCGGAGAGCTGGGTGGGGCCCGCGGCCAGGTAGCGGAACCTGACGTAGGCCGGCTTCTTGCGGAACCGGTACCGGCCGGCGAAGTCGGAGCGGGGCACGGTGGGGTCGATCCGGACGGATGGGAGCTGGCAGTCGAGCAGGTCGGTGAGGATGCCCCGGTGACGCTCGATGAACTTGGTGTCCACGCCCGGCACGTCGATCTGGCGCAGGTAGAGCCCGGGGCCGGCGAACTGGTCGATCCACTGAACGGTGCCGAGCACGCGGTCCCAGTCGTGGGCCAGGGCCAGCACCTTGACCGGGTGGGCGATCATCCAGTCGGCCAGGGCCGGCATCATCGCCTTGGCCTGATCCAGCACGGCGCCGAACCTGGCCACCTCGGCCTCGACGTCGAGCAATTGCCAGAGCCGCTCGTAGCTGTCGATCCAGGCCCGGCACGGGATCGCGTTGACGCCGATGACCCGGCCGCCGACCTGCTTGTGCTCGATCCGGACGAGGCCACGGCCGGCGCCCGCCCAGCCACGGGCCCAGGCCTGCGCGTCGGCGAAGCTGGCGGCCAGCTCGGCCGCGGCCGGGCCGCGGATGGGCAGGCCCAGCGGTTCCCAGGGCTGGCCGCTGGCGAACTGGGTGAGGAACGTGCCGATCTCCCAGCGTTTGCGCAGGGTGCGCAGCACGTCGGCCGGGGTGACCCAGGCCGGTCGTCGGGCCGCGGCGGGACTCATGTCAGCTCCTGGAGCTAGCCGAAGGTACGGCCAGGCTCAGCGCGTGCGCGAGCTGGCGTTGCTTGTACTCCTCGATCGTCAAGGTTTGCAGCCGGGAGTAGTTGCTGTCTGGGTTGTCCACAAATCCGACCGCGGACACGTACGGCTCGATGACGTGAATCTTCTGCAGCGGGGTGACGATCAGCAACTGCAGGCCGAGACGGCGGAACAGCTGGAGCGCGAACCGGGTGGACTCGTCAGAGCCCCGGCCGAAGGCCTCGTCGATGACCACGAAGCGGAATGTCTTGGTCCTGGTGGCGCCCCACTCCAGCTTGAACTGGTAGGCCAGCGAGGCGGCCAGGATCGTGTAGGCCAGCTTCTCCTTCTGCCCGCCGGACTTGCCGCCGGAGTCGGTGTAGTTCTCGTACTCGGTGTCGTCCTCGCGCCAGCGCTCGGAGGCGGAGAAGATGAACCAGTTGCGCACGTCGGTGACCCGGCGGGTCCAGGCCCGGTCGGGCTCGGTCTGCCCCTCCCGGCCCTTGAACCGCTCGATGAGCCTGGCCACTTGCAAGAACTTCTGCTCGGAGTACTGGTCGGACACGTCGTCGGACAGCGAGCCGTCGGTGGCCTCGCGCAACTCGGTGATGAAGTCGCGGATCTCGGTGTTCGGGGTCGGCTGGGTCTCCAGCCGGATGTAGCGGCCCGGGTTGTAGTCCACGCCGATCAGCGACTCGTTGATGGTGGCGACCCGGTCCCTGATCAGCTCGCGCTGCTTGCCGAGCTGAGAGTGGAAACCGGCGATATCGCGGATCGTGTTCGTGTTCAGGTAGGTCTTGAACTGGGTCTGGAACCGGGGCAGGTCGTCGCGGGCCAGGCGCTGGTGCAGGTCGCGGTACCCCCCGGCGGACAGCACGCTGTCGTCGAACTCGGCGGTCTCCACCGGGTAGGCGGTGCGGAACTCGCCCATCCTGGCCACGATCTTGTTACCCAGGCCGGTCTGCCGGACACGCAGCCTTTCGATCGCCGCGTCGAGGTGCTGCCTGGCCGCGGCTTCGCAACGGTCGCATCGAGCGGGTGAGTCAGCGGGCAGGTCAGCGAGGGGCGGCTTGGCCAGCCTGGCCTCGATCGCGGCGAAATGGGCGCGGGCTGGCTCGCAGGCCGGCTCGGTCAGCACCGCGTCGGCGTCGGCCAGGCCGCGGTAGGCGGTCTCGATTTCGTTGCCGAGGCTGCCGATCGCGCCGGTCAGGGTCTCCTGCTTCCCGGCCGCTTCCTCGATGTCGCGCTGGACGCGGTCAAGCTCGCGGCTGAGCCGTTCCAGCTCTTTCGACGCCTGCTCCAGGGTCTGCTTCTCCCTGGCCAGGCTCTCGATCTTGCTGACCAGCGACTCCCAGTCGATGTCGGCGAAGTCGGTGGTCGCGGCGAGAACCGCGAGCGCCTGGCCGCGCTGGCTGGCCGCGGCCAGCGCGTCACGGTGCTTCTTCTGGTCGGCGGCCACCTGGTGCTGCCGGCGCTGAACCGCGGCGGCCCGGGCCAGCAGAACGTCCACCTTCCGCTGGTTGGTCCAGCCGAGCACGTAGGTGCTGCGGTCGTCGATGCGGTGGGTGTCGTTCTTCTCGTGCCGCCCACCGCCACCCTTGAACTGGCCGGCCTTGGTGATGGCCCGGGGCACACGACGGAACTCGGCCATCGTGTCGACGCACTCGTAGCCGGCCCGGCGGTCCAGTTCCCGCTCCAGCCACGGGTAGAACGGGCCGTCCTTGATGTCCAGCTTGGCCGACAGCAGGTGGCCGGGCGGCGCGCCCGGGCCCGCGGACACGCTGGCCGGGACGCGGTAGTACACCAGCCTGGTGCCCAGGTGGTGGTCGTTGATCCAGTCCGACACCGCCGGGTACTCGCCGTCGGGCACCAGAATCGACAGGGCGAAGCCGTGCAGCACGCGTTCGGCCGCGCCCTCCCAGTCTGCCTCCTCGGGCCGCACCTGGATCAGCTCGCCGGCGAACGGCAGGTCGGTCTCGGCCAGGCCGAGCTGGTCGCACAGCGTGCGCCGCAGGTCCAGGCTGCGCTTGGGGATGCTGGTCTGGCGGGACTGCAGGCTGCGCAGCTCGGCGTTGAGCTCGGCGGCCTCGGCGTCGCGCGACTTCGCCTCGACCGCGGCCTCGGTGAGCCGGTTCTGGCTGTCGGCCTGCTCCTCGCTGACCGCCGCGGCCGCCGCGGCGACCTGCCGCTGCCTGGCGGCAAACTGCTCGGCCGTTTGCACCGGGTCCATCCCGGCCCTGGCCAGCAGTTCGCCGTAGCGCTCGGCCTTCTCCTGGCGGGTGGCGCGGGCGTCGGCGGTGCCGGCGAGTTCGCGCTCGATCTCGGCCAGCCGGTGGCCGCCGTGACCCGCGCGCTCCAGCTCGAGCCTCTTCTCCTCGGTGCGCAGCCCGGCGACGTCCGCCTTCAGCTTCTTGAGTTCGGCTTCGCGTTCGGCCTTTCGCTGCTCCAGGCCGCCGATCTGCTCTTCAAGCAGCCGGGCCTTGCGCCCGGCGAAGAAGAACCGCAGCGCGTCGCGCTGGCCGGTCAGGTCCGCGATGTCCGCGCCGGCCCGGTCGTGCGCGTCGCAGTCGGCCAGCAGCGGGCCGAGCAGTTCGAGCTGAGCCTGGGCCCGGCGGACCGCGTCGTGCGCCTTGGTGAGGTCCTCGAAGTGGGCGACCAGCCGCTCGGTCCAGGCGGCCGCGTCGAACGGTTCGAGCATGTGGCCGCGGACGAAGTCGTTCAGGTTGCCGACCGACTTCATCGACACGGTCTGGTGGAACAGATCCATGGCCTGCTTGGACTCGATGCCGAGGCGGCGGCGGAAGTCCTTGCCGTAGTCGGGGAAGTGGTCGTGGGTGCGGGCCCCGGCCGCGCGAAGCCGCTTTTTCAGGGAGGCGATGTCGGTGCCGAACTCGGCAAAGTCGCCGGTGACCGACAGGTCGCGGTCGGCCACCACGTAGAACCGGTCCGGCTGGCCGGTGTTACCGTCGCGCAGCCAGAACACCTGAGCCAGGGTGACGGTCAGGTCGTATCCGAGGTTGGTGAACACGCCCACGATCACCGAGTACGAGCCGGGCCCGCGCAGTTGGGCCGGGCGGGTGGTGCCGGTGACCTCGCTGCGCTCGGACTTCCAGTAGCCCAGCACGTAGGAGCGCAGGCTGCGCTCCTTGGTCTCGGCGCCGGCCGCCTTGTTGTAGGAAATGCGGTTGGCTGGCAGCAGCAGCGTGGTGATCGCGTCCACGATGGTGGACTTGCCGGATCCGATGTCCCCGGTGAGCAGGCCGTTGCGGCCGCCGGTCTCGAAGGTCCACACCCGGCCGTCGAACGTGCCCCAGTTGTACACCTCCAGCCGGTCCAGCCGGAAGCCGCTGCGCTGCGTGGCGTCGGGGTCGGCCAGGTCGACCAATCCGAACATGGCGTCGGTCATGGCGTCCCCTCGCCGTCTGGGGCCGGGTCCTGACCGCCGTCTGGGGCTGGGCCGTCAGGGGCTGGGCCGTCGAGCTGGGCAGCGTATTCGGCCAGGCGCTGGTCGAAGTCGGCGAGCCACTGGCCGTCGACGAACGCCTTGAGTATCCGGCGGACCTCGTACAGCGCGTCCTGGCCGCGGACCTGGCGCAGGAAGCCCAGGTCGACCGCCTTGGCGATGTAGGTGTCGATCTGATCCACCAGCCTGGCCTCATTACTGGTGGACGGCAGGAACAGCCGGACCATCTCGGCGATCTGGTCCCTGGTCAGCATCAGCCTGGTGTCGCTGGTGCGGGCGTCGGACTCGGCCAGTTTTTTGCGCAGCAGGGCGAGCAGCAGGCTCACGTGGAAGGACAGCGAGCGGCGGGCGACCAGCCGCGGCGGGGCCGGGTGGTTGGGATCCGCGTCGGGGTCCTCGGGGCGGGAGCGCAGGAACGCGTAGCCTTCGGAGTCGTCGATGACCACGGTCAGGCCGATGACCGCCACGTAGTCGCGGACCTGGGCCTGAAGGACCAGGAGCTGGCGCCAGACCCGGTCGTTGGTGTCCCGGTAGACGACGCCTTTCAGCAGCGACGTGACGACGAGCGACAGGTCCGGCTCGGCCGGGCCCGTGCTGGCCAGGCCTGTGCTGGCTGGGCCTGTGCTCGCCGTGATTGGGCTGGCTTGAGCTGAACTCACCGGTGGCCACCGTTCAGGAAATCTGGTCTTGAACTTCTCGTGAAGATCACGCCGGGCAGATCCGCGGACCGGACCAGGCCGTCGTCGTCCTGCCAGGTCACCTGCTGGGTGGCCGTCTCGTCGAAGACCACGCGGAAGCCCGGGTCGGACAGGGACAGGTAAGTGACCAGCTCGGCCAGGCCCTGTTCCAGTGGCTGTTCGGAGATCAGCGCGGCCAGCGCGACCTGGGGGCGGCTGGTCAGCGCGCGGCGGACGGTGCGGGACAGCCGGGCCGGATCCACGTGCACCTGCTCGAAGAGCGCAGGCGCGTCGAAGCCGTCCTCGCCCGCCTCGACCGAGGCGCTGTCGATCGGGGACCGGCCGGCCGGGCGGTAGAGCGGGCGCTCCATCGGCAGCGTGACCGACGGGGCAGTGCCGTCCATCGGCATGGTCAGGGCGGACACGCCGCGGTCGCCGCGCAGCCGGAGCGCGCGGGCCTCGATGCTGCGCAGGATGTCGGTGACGCGGCGGTTCTCGAACCAGACCTGGTCGTCGAGGAACCGCCGGAGCTGCTCGGAGAGCTGGCGGACGGTGGCCTGGGTGCGCTCGCCCGCGTCCAGCCAGTCGTAGTGGATGTGGCGCATCCGCGGGTCGGGCTGCCCCAGCTCCGCGAGCTGCTGGACCTTGCCGATCAGGTCGGTCAGCTCCTCCTGCCTGGCCTGAGAGAGCAGGAAGTCGTAGAACGCGCGGAAGCTCTTGCCCTGGTCGGAGTCGGCGATGCTCTCCCGGCTGCCCAGGATGTCGTCGAGCAGCTCACCCTTGGAACCGGTCCAGCCGGCGATCCGCTCTCGCAGCTCCCGGTCCAGGCGCCGGAAGTTGGCCTCGACCTCGCGGAAGTCGGACAGCAGCTCGCGCGCGGTGGTGGTGAACTGCTGGTAGCGGTCGCGCTGGGCGGAGGCGTCGAGGACGTCGATGTCGCCGGCCTGCACCCGGGCGATCTCGGCGTCGATCCCGGCACGCTGCCGGCGCAGCTCGGCCAGCCGGGTCTCCGGGTCGGTCTCGGCGCCGAACACCATCTCGCGGAGCAGGCTGAAGATCGTGTTCAGCCGGGACTCGGTCCCGACGAACGACCGGGTGCGCAGGCCCTTCACCCAGGTCAGCGCCTTCTCGACGGCCGGGGTGGCGTCGAAGTGCGGCTCGTCGGAGCCCTCGGGGTAGTACTTGCGCAGCCAGCCGGCGTCGGGCGCGGCCCAGTCGTCCAGGTAACCCTTGGCCGGCCGGGGGAAGGTGCCGTCGCCGAGCTGCTCGTTCAGCGCGTACAGCTCGTCGTCCAGCTTGCTGACCAGGTCGGGTCCTGAGATCGACCTGATGTTGTCATCCACGAAGACCCTGGCGAAGAAGCTCAGCATGAGTGGCGCGTTGTCGGCCCGCAGCAGCCGCCAGGCCGGGCTGTGCTTGCGCAGCGAACTGACCTCGTCGAAGTCCACGCTGCTTTCCGGCACCTTCGTCATGTTAGGGGCGCGGTGTGACAGTCATGGGCTCATCGCGGCGGGCGTGGCGCGCCCTCGGAGATCCCGGCCGGACCCGTGGTGGATCAGCCGCGCACGACCGCGAACGCTTCACTGCTTGTGTGCATTTGTTGCGTTTCGTGGCGATTTATACGAAGAATCCGCGGGTAATAACGACGGCAAGTTCATTGATACGTCGCCTTACGGGCCTATTCGCGTCGATTGGTTCATTGTATGTTCAGGGCGCGTGGCGTTAATAAATGCCCCAATTCAGTGCCTGGAGGTCCCCGTATGCCCCGGATCGGCATGCGCCGTCTCTCGCTCGCAGTCGCCGCGGTCACCCTCGCGGCTACCAGCGGGTTCGCGGCCGCTACCACCGCTCATGCTGCCACCAACAACGACCTGACCTTGCAGATACTCCCCGACAACGGGGAGACCGCGATCTACAACTTCGTCAACACGGCGACCAGCTCGATCGACGTGACCATCTACGAACTGAACGACGTGACGCTGGAGAACGCACTGGTCGCCAAGGAGAAGGCCGGCGTCACCGTCCGGGTGATCCTGGACAACGCAGAGAAGTCGTATAACACGGCCGCCTACAACGTGCTGACGGCGGGCGGGGTCGGCGTGGTCTGGTCGTCCACCACGTTCACCTACACCCACCAGAAGACGATCACGGTCAACAACGACGAGTCCTACATCAGCAGCGGCAACTTCGACAACAAGTACTACGCCACGTCCAGGGACTATGGCGAGTTCGACACAGACATCACCGACGTGAACGCGATCGTGGCCGTGTTCAACGCCGACTACGCGCACACCTCGATCACCCCGTCCGACGGGGACGACCTGGTGTGGTCGCCCACCGACTCGCAGAGCCAGTTGCTGGCCCTGATCAACGGCGCGCAGCACACCCTGGACATCGAGCAGGAGGAGTTCAGCGACACCACGCTGGTCAACGCGATCGTGGCGAGGGAGAAGGCCGGCGTGACCGTGCGGGTCGTGATCGAGGACCCGTCGTCGTACACGTCCGAGCTCAACGAGGTCACGGCCGCCGGCGGCAAGGTGACCGGGTACTCCTCGTCCACCGGGTTCTACATCCACGCCAAGACGGTGATCGCCGACTACGGCGACTCAACCGCGAAGGCGTTCATGGGGTCGGAGAACTTCTCCAGCAACTCGCTCAACGACAACCGCGAACTGGGGATCATCACCACCGACACGAGCATCATCAGCGGCCTGGAGTCCACGTTCAGCGGGGACTTCAGCGGCAGCGACAACGGCAAGGTGTCCATCTTCAGCCCCGGCACCCAGACCACCGCCACCGGCGGCACCGTGTACCTGCAGACGCAGGGCGAGGACACCTGCACCGGCACGCTGTCCTACTCGGCCACCGGGCTGCCCAAGGGCCTGTCGATCAGCTCCACCACCGGCGTGATCTCCGGCACCGCGAGCACCGCCGGGACCTACTCGGTGACCGTCACAGGGAAGGACACCACCGGGCCGACCGGCTCGGCCAGCTACACCTGGAACGTCGGCTCGACGGCAGGCAACACGGTGACCGTGACCAACCCGGGTAACCAGACCGGCACCGTCGGCACCGGAGTGACCCTGCAGATCAGCGCGACCGACTCGCAGTCGGGGGCGACCCTCACCTACAGCGCCACCGGCCTGCCCTCGGGCCTGTCCATCAGCCCCACCAGCGGCCTCATCACCGGCACCCCCAACACCGCCGGCGACAACAACGTCACCGTGACCGTCACCGACAACACCGGCGCCAAGGGCTCGGCGTCCTTCACCTGGGACATCAGCTCTGGCGGCGGATCCGGCTGTACCGCGGCCCAACTGCTCGGCAACCCGGGGTTCGAGACCGGCACCGCCGCGCCGTGGACCGCGACGTCGGGGGTGATCAGCGACCATACCCAGGAGCCGCCGCACAGCGGGACGTGGGACGCGTGGCTGGACGGCTACACCTCCGCGACCACCGACACGCTGTCCCAGCCCGTCTCGGTCCCGAGCGGCTGCAGCACCTACCAGCTGAGCTTCTGGCTGCACATCGACACCAAGGAGACCACGAAGACCGCCAAGGACACGATGACCGTGCAGATCCTGAACAGCTCGGGCACCGTGCTGGCCACGCTGGCCACGTTCTCCAACCTCAACGCGGCCACCGGCTACACGCAGTACAGCTACAACCTGTCCGCCTACGCGGGCCAGAACGTCACGCTGAAGTTCACCGGCAAGCAGACCTCCTCCACGGAGACGTCGTTCGTCGTCGACGACACCGCCATCAACGTGAGCTGAGCACCGGCAGTTATCTGGGGTCCGTGCCCGGTGGGCACGGACCCCAGAGAGCTATAACAAGCCGGTTACCCCGGCTCAGGGGGACGCCGGGGATACATGATTGCCGGGATTCCGGCCGGCGTCCCGGTGCCTAGGCTCGCCGTATGTCCCGTATGAGCAGATCTGTCCCGACCGTTTTAATCACCAGCCTGCTGTGCCTGTCCACCGTGCTGGGAGGCACCGTGCTGGCGGGCACCGTGCTGGCGGGCACCGCCTCGGCCGTGTCCGGCGGCGGCATCAAGGGTGACCCCCAGCCGGAGCTGAAACCGTTCAAGATCGGCGCGGCGATATCGGCCGGAAGTGACGCGATCGAGCAGAACGGCGATCTGGTGGTCGCCTACGACGTCAAGAGCGGCTCGACGGGCCAGACCTTCGTCTGCGTTCTCGCCCGCGCCGCGAGCACCTGCTCGGAGTCGGTCAAGCTCACCCCGCTGGCCGGGGACACGGTCTTCGGCACACCTCAGGTGTTCGCGCCGTCGGCCGACGACATCGTCGTGCTGCAGGAGACCTGCTGCGACAGCGATCCGGACGGCGGGGACCTGCTCTACACGTCGACGGACGGGGGCGCGACCTGGGGGGCACCGGTCCGGGTCGGCTCGCTCAGCGTGGACGCCGCCGCGCTGATCGGCAACGACATCATCTTCAGCGAGAGCGACACCGGCGCCGCCTACGTCGAGAGCATCCCGGTCACCGCGAGCGGACCACCGTCCAGCACGGCCACCGCCACGAAGAAGGCAGCCTCCGACATCGGCGACGGCACGTACGCCGGCGGCGCGCTGGTCGCGTCCGATGACCTCGGCTCCGACTACACCACCTACGTCGCCTTCGCAGCGTCCGGCACGAACTGGAACAAGTCGTCGTCCTACCACAACGCTCCAGGTCACCAGCTAACAGCCGGTCCGGGGTGGCGGCGGCTAGCAGCCGCCATGGCGGTGGTAGAAGCCGGGGCCGGCCAGGCCGGGGCCGGTGATCTGGGGCCGGTTCCGGCCGCCGCCGGACCGATAGGCGGTGTCCCACCACTGGGCGAAGAACCTGGTCAGCTTCGCCTGGCAGGCGGCGCTCCGGTTGGGCATCCAGCGGTGGAAGATCACCTCTTCCTGGGGCTCGGTGATGGTGGCGCCGCCGTAGTCGCGCTGGATCTGCTTCAGCGCGCCGGCCCACCGTGTCCCGCCCAGGATCTGGCGGAGGGCGACGTAGGCGGCGGCCGGGCGCATATAGGTGGAGTCGTTGGCGAACAGCGTCCACGGCAGCGGGTTCGACGGCGCCCCGGTCCAGAACGGGCCGCCGTACCCATAGGTCTTGTTGAACAGGTGCACCAGCGTGCGCTCGAACGCGGCCAGGCCGGCGCCGTTCTGCGCGGTCCTGGCCTTCAGCAGCCACTGGGCGAGCTGGCCGAAGCCTTCCTTGAAGAACGTCATCGAGTAGGTGTGCTCGGTGACGTTGTCGCCCCACCATTGGTGGTTGTTCTCGTGGTAGAGGGTCGGCAAGTTGATGGACCCGTCGTCCATGGAGATCATTGTCTGCATCTCCTCCTGGCCGGAATCGACATTCGGCGTGCCGATGACGATGCCGCCGGAACTGAACGGGTAAGGCCCGTTGAACTGGCTCTCCCAATGGGTGATGTTTTGCTGCTTGTTCATGATGGCCAGGTTTTTCTTCTGATGCGCGGGGCTGATCGAGGTGTCCTGAGCCTCGTAGTACCTGATCCCGTCGCGCCCGGTGCGTTCGGTCAGCGCGTAATTCCCGACGCTGCTTTGCACCAGGTAACTGGCCACCGGCTCGGGCGAATTCCAGTGCCAGGTGACCGAGCCCCGGGTGAATTCGGGGCTGGCCGGGTGGTGGGTCACCGAGACCAGGATTCCGTTGGCCACCGCGGTTTTGCCGGCGTTGACCGTGTCGTAGAAGTCGTAGCTCGGCTTGGCGGTGGGATAGTTGTTGAGCGGCATCCAGTCTTCGCTGCCCACCGGCTCGGTGGACACCAGGCTGCCGCCGGGGGCGCGGAACCAGCCCTCTTTGGTCCCGTCCCCGTCGTTATGCACGCCGGGGCGGCCGGTGTAATACACCGATACGGTGAACGCGGCCCCGTCGCGTATCGGCGCGGCGGGTTCGATCACCAGCTTGTTCGCCGGGCACTGCTTGCCGTCCTGAGCGAATTCGCCGGACGCTTTTGAGTTCAGCAGTTCGGGCGTGCAGGCCGGTGGCAGCGGATTATGACCGGGGCCGCCGACCGGGTCCTTCTGGGACATCTCGTGGGCCAGCGGATTGGGGTCGCTCGGCCCGTGCGGGTCGCCGGGATACGCGGGCTGGACGAATGTGTAACGCGCTGGCCTGCCGTCCACGAAAACCGATCCGACCTTCAGGTCTGGCCCGGCGGTCGCATCGGCGGATTTACGCTCGAAATCCAGGCTGAAACTGGTCAGGCACTGGGTGGCCCGGTCGTCGAGAACAACGTGATTGCCGCGCAGGAACCGGTTGGTGGTGGCGTTATAGATTAGGTGCACGTCGGTGTGCACGCTCAAATAGCCGCCGTTTCCGGTATCTGGATAAATTTTCGACCGCAGCGGTGCCAAGGTATGCGGGCCACCTGAGCATGACGTCGCAACGGACCCGCGCTGGGCGTCCGCCCGGGCGGACCCGGCCGTCAGCAGTCCGGCCAGCACCACCGGAACGAGAACCAGCCCAGGAACGCCGCGCCCGGCCCAGCGGGAACACTGGGCCAGGCCCGAACGTGAGGAACGCCGTGGATAGAGATCGGTCACCGTCGTACTGTTTCACGTCCGGCGCTGATCTCGCCCCAGCTCGATCGCCGAGTGCACTCCGGCCCCCAGGTCCACTTAAGTCGGAGCGTCGGCCTCCAGCAGGAGGATGTGGTAGTTCGGGGACTGCGCGGGGAGGACGGTCCAAAGCCTTAGCCCGGCGGCGCGTTCGCACCGAACTCCGCCCGACTGCGCTGCTTGCCCCGTAACGAGGTCATCGACATCTGAACCGCTCCCCCTGCGAGGCGCCCCCCGGTGGCCGGTAACCCGGCCACCGCCTGGCTCCCACCGGCCGGCGCGGTACGGTCGGCGGAACCAAACAGATCGTAACTTCAAAGTAAAGCCAGGGTCAAGAGAATGTGCGGTCGTCAAATTTATTTACTCCGGTATTTGGGTACTTGAACTTTAGTTCCATAACGGGCTGTAATCGCAGCGTTTCGTATGGCCACCGTTCATTGATTGAAAGACTATTCTGGCGCTAATTGTTTGTGTAATAGCAAGTTTATTGCCGGGGGCGACGGCACCAGGGAATGACAGGAACGATCCGGCCTTCCTACTGCTACCGCACGTGAGAGCGTGCATCGATCATCGCCTGCCGAGGTGGGCGTCGGTCGCACCGAGAGGAGGGCCCGTGGAAAGTCAGGGGGCGGGGTGCGATGATCGGTTCGCAGCAGCAGCTCACGTGGAGGCAGGGGCAACCATGAACATCGCCAGCAATCTCGCGCGCAGCGCCGAAGCGCATCCCGACCGGGTCGCGGTCAAACTGGACGACGCGGCGCTGAGCTACAGCCTGCTCGACGGCGCGACCCAGCACATCGCGGGACTACTGGCCAGCAAGGGCGTGGAGCCGGGCGACCGGGTCGGGGTGATGCTGCCGAACGTGCCGCACTTCGCGGTGCTGTACTACGGCATTCTGCGGGCCGGCGCCGTCGTGGTGCCGATGAACCCGCTGCTCAAGCAGCGCGAGGTGGCCTTCTACCTGGGGAACTCCGGGGCGAAGCTGATCTTCGCCTGGGAGCTGTTCGCGGCGGAGGCCAAGGCAGGGGCGGCGGAGGCCGAGGCGGAGCTGGTCGTGGTGGACACCGGCGGGTTCATCGATCTGGTCGGGTCGGCGCCCGCGGTGGCCGGGGTGGTGGACCGGGCGCCGGACGACACCGCGGTGATCTTGTATACGTCCGGCACCACCGGGCAGCCCAAGGGCGCCGAGCTGACGCACGCCAACCTGGACCGCAACATCGAAGCCTGCGTAAACGACATCGAGAGCCTGACCCCGGACGACGTGATGTTCGGCGGCCTGCCGCTGTTCCACGTGTTCGGGCAGACCTGCGGCCTGAACGGGGCGATCAAGGCGGGCGCCTGCCTGACCCTGCTGCCGCGGTTCGACGCCAAGAAGGCGCTGGAAATCCTGGTGCGGGACAAGGTGACGGTGTTCGGCGGGGTGCCGACGATGTTCGTCGCGCTGGTCCACCATCCCGACCACGGTGACTACGACCTGTCCACGCTGCGGCTGTGTGTGTCCGGCGGGGCGGCCATGCCGGTCGAGGTGATGAACGCGTTCGAGAAGGAATTCGGCTGCGTGGTGCTGGAGGGTTACGGGCTGTCCGAGACCTCGCCGGTCGCGTCGTTCAACTCCGCGGACGAGCGGCGGCCCGGATCGGTCGGCAAGCCGATCGCTGGGGTGGAGTTCCGGATCGTGGACGACGCGGACAACGACGTGCCGGACGGCGAGCCCGGCGAGATCGTCATCCGCGGCCACAACGTGATGAAGGGCTACTGGAACAAACCGGAGGAGACCGCGAGCGCCATGGGGGGGACTGGGGAGGCGGGTGGGGGCTGGTTCCACACCGGCGACGTGGGCAAGCGGGACGCCGACGGCTTCTACTACATCGTGGACAGGAAGAAGGAGATGATCATCCGCGGCGGCTACAACGTCTACCCGCGGGAAATCGAGGAGGTGCTGTACGAGCACCCGGCGGTGGCCGAAGCCGCCGTCATCGGGGTGCCGCACGCCGAGCTCGGTGAGGAGATCGCCGCCGTGCTCGCGCTCAAGCCCGGGCAGAGCGCCAGCCCGCAGGAGCTGCGGGACTACGTCAAGAGCAAGGTGGCCGCGTACAAGTACCCGCGCACCGTGAAGATCGTGGACGCGCTGCCGAAGGGCCCCACCGGGAAGATCCTCAAGCGGGAGATCAAGCTGGAGTCGGCCGGATGACCGGGACCAGGGAGGTGCACCTGGTCTCGCGCCCTTCGGGCTGGCCGGTGCCGGAGAACTTCGCGGTGGTGTCGGCCGAGCTGCCGGAGCCGGGCGAGGGTGAGCTGCTGGTCCGCAACACCTATCTGTCGGTGGACCCGTACATGCGCGGGCGGATGAACGACGTGCCGTCCTACGTCCCGCCGTTCGAGCTCGGCCACGCGATGACCGGCGGGGCGATCGGCGAGGTGGTGACGTCGAACGCGCCGGGGTTCGGCCCCGGTGATCAGGTGGTACACGAGGTGGGCTGGCGGGAGCACGCGATCGTGCCGGCCGGGGGCGCGCACAAGTTCGACCCGGTGCCCGGCTTGACGGACTCGCAGTTCCTCGGCGCGCTCGGCCTGACCGGCCTGACCGCCTACGTCGGGCTGCTTGACATCGCCGGATTCAGCCGCGGCGAGACCGTGTTCGTGTCCGGCGCGGCCGGTGCGGTGGGCAGCATGGCCGGGCAGATCGCCCGGATGCTCGGCGCGGCGCGGGTGATCGGCTCGGCCGGGTCGCCGGAGAAGGTGGCCTACCTGACCGAGCGGCTTGGATTCGACGCGGCCTTCAGCTACCGGGACGGGAAGGTGCGCGACCTGCTGGCGCAGGCGGCGCCGGAAGGGATCGACGTCTACTTCGACAACGTGGGCGGCGAGCACCTGGAGGCGGCCATCGGCGCGCTGAAGCTGCGCGGCCGGGTCGCGATGTGCGGGGCGATCTCGCAGTACAACAACACCGAGGCCGCGCCGGGCCCGAGAAACCTGGCGCTGGCCATCGGCAGGCGGCTGCGGCTGCAGGGGTACATCGTGTCCGACCACTGGAAACGGTTCGGCGACATGGTCGCCAAGGTGGGACCGTGGCTGGCGAACGGCGACATCGTGGCCGACGAGACCGCAGTGGACGGGCTTGACCACGCGGTCGATGCGTTCCTCGGCATGATGCGCGGCGAGAACACCGGGAAGATGGTCATCCGGCTGGGCTAGACGCCGAGCACCTCGACCGTTCCCTGCCCGCCGTCGACCCGGATCCGGTCGCCGCTGTGCAGCCGCATGGTCGCGTCGCCGCAGCCGACCACGGCGGGCAGGCCGAGTTCACGCGCCACGATCGCCGCGTGCGACAGCGGCGCGCCGACGTCGGTGACCACGGCGGCGGCCCGGGGGAAGACCGGTGTCCAGCCGATGTTGGTCGACGTGGTGACCAGGATCTCGCCGTCGCCGAGTTGCCCGGCGTCCTCGGCCGAGGCGATCACCCGAGCCACACCTTCGACCACCCCGGCGGCTCCAGGGAACCCGGTGATCGTGCCGCCCCGGGGGCCCGCGGACGCGGCCGTGCCGTGCTCGTCGTAGAGGTCGGTGCGCCGGGCCGGATCGGCGGCCCAGCGAACCGGGTCGAACCGGCCGCGAATCACCGGCGGATAGGGCGGCAGCGCGCGGTAAGCCTGGTACGTGGCCCGGCGGGCCGGCACCGCGGACAGCGACGACCGATCCCCCCGCAACACAGCCAGGATCTCCTGGTAGCTCAGGAGGAACAGGTCATCGCCGTGGCCGGTCAGCTCGCCGGCCCGCAGCACCCAGGCGCGCAGCACCCACATCGACCTGACCAGTTCGCTTCTGGCCGCCTCGCGATCGCGGGCCACCGCCGCCCACCGGCCAGTCATTTTGCGCACTCGGGCCACCAGCTTGGCCGGCCGCTGTTGCCGCAGCCGGTCCCAGATGGCCTGCCTAGCCGCTTCCTGCCTGGCCAGCAGGTCGTCGGCGCGGTGGGCGGTGTCCTTGACCCGGGCCAGCTCCGCGTCGATCCAGCCCGGGTCCTCGCCGGGCCGGGGGAACGACACCTCCATCTCGTGCGGGCCCCGGTGCCCGTACCGCCCGACGAATACCGCCCGGTTGATCTCACCCCGGGCGAGCTGGCCGAGCCCGGTCGCGAGGCCGAGGCTGGCCAGCTCGCCAGCCCCGGCTTGCTGGCCGGAGACCAACCTGGCCGCATCGGCCTGGCCGATGAGCCCGGCCAGCTTGCCCGGCACGGTGAGCAGGATGACTGCCCTGGTTCCCGCGGCCGCCGCGGCCGTCAGCATGTCGCTGGCCCGGACGAACAACGGCCCGACCCGGCTGGACCACAGGTCCGCCAGCGCGGCGGCCTGACCGGTCTGCTGGATCTCGGCGCGCAGGGTGTCGCACCGGTCCGGGGTGGTGGCCAGGAAGTCGGGCAGGCCTTTGTGGGCCCGGCCCAGCCTGCGCGCGTTGGCGACGCCGAGCGGGATCACCATCCTGATGACCTTGAATCGCGGCAGCCGGACCGGCGGCACTTCCACACCGGGTGGCAGCTTGCCGAAGACCGGCTCGGTCAGCGCGATGAACCGCTTGCGCGGGAGACCGGCCAGCGTGGAGAGCGCCGCGGACATGCTGAAGTTCGTGTAGAACCGGCCGCCGACCCGGCCGTAGCCGTGGTAATCCCCCACGTGCGGCGGCGATATCGCCCGCGTCATGAACAGCTCGACGAACGACCAGGTGGCTGGCGTCATCACATCGGGCATGGCCTCGCCGAGGTTGCCGTTGGTCCACAAGTAGTCGCCGTCCAGGGTGTCGTTCCACTCCTCACCCGGCTGGACCCCGGTCGCAGCGGCAGCCTGGCTGGTGACCGGCCTGGCCTGCAGCACGAAAAACTGGCCGTCGGCCCGTGCCCACTCGACGTCCACCGGCTGGCCGTACAGTTCCTCGATGGCCAGCCCGGTGCGGGCCAGTTCGGCGGCCTCGTCGCCGGACAGCACCGCCGCCCCGCGGCGCTCGGCGGGAGTGTCCTGCTCCCGGGTGCCGTCGCCGGCCGGGACGGTGGTCATCTCCTTGCCGCCGATCCGGTAGTCGTCCACCCGCCCGCTGGCCCGGCCGACGGTGACGGTGTCCGGGGTGACCTGCCCGCTCACCACGGACTCGCCGAGGCCCCAGTTGGCGTTGACCACGATGTGGTCGCGCTCGCCGGTCACCGGGTCGACGGTGAACAGGACGCCGGCCGCGTCGGCTGGGACGAACCGCTGCACCACGACGGCCATGCTGGCCTCACCGCCGCTGAGGCCGTGCCGCGCGCGGTAGCCGATGGCGCGTGGCGTCCACAGCGAGGCCCAGCACCGCTTGACCGCGTCGAGCACCGCGGCTTCGCCGCGGACGTTGAGGTAGCTGGCGTGCTGGCCCGCGAACGACAGGCCGGGGAGGTCTTCGGTGGGGGCCGAGGACCGCACCGCAACCGTCACGTCGTCCCCGAGCCCGGCGTACGCCTCGGCGATAGCCGCCGCGGCGGCGTCAGGGACCGGTGCCGCTGCGAACAGTGCCCCAAGCCGCCGCGACGCGGTCTCGAACGTGGCCAGGTCGGACTGATCGACAGCGGCGAGGGCGTCAAAGGTCTGCTCGCGCAGGCCGTCGTGTCCGAGAAAATCGAGGTAGGCCCTGGTGGTCACACAGAACCCAGACGGGACCACCAGGCCCACGCGTGTCAGCCGCGACAACGAGGCGCCCTTACCGCCCACGGCCGCCACCGCGGCAGCCATCGCGGCGGCCGGGTCGTCGAGGGCCATCACCAGCGGCAGTTCCGTGGCCATGAAACCTCCTCCGGAACCGGACTCAATTCCGTGATCCTGCCACGCCTCCGGCGCACCCCCACCCCCGGGTGGCCAGCCAGTCAGAGGGCCTGCAGAAAGACCGTTTTGAGCGCGTCCTGGGCGAGGCGGACGGGATTTCCCCGCATGCTGCTGGACTTCGAGGCCTTGGCGGCGACGTCGCCGGCGTGCTGCGGGCCGAGGCCGAAAGAGCCCAGGCCGCGAACATCGAGCCTGGTGACCGTGTCGCGAATCCAGGCGACGCCTTCATCGGCCACCGCGTCGCCGCGGCCGGTCAGCAGCCGGGCCACCTCGGCGTACCGGGCGGCTACCTCCGCGTACCAGGCGACGTCGGCCGGCCCAGGCGGACCGGAGCGCAACGCCTGCACGTTGGCCTCGATGACCGGCGCCAGTAGCGTGGCGCAGGCCACGCCGTGCGGCACCTCCGCGATTGCGCCGATGACCCCGGCCAGGCCGTGCACGGCGCCCAGTTTCGCGTTGGCCAAGGCCATCCCGCCGAGCAGGCTGCACACGGCCATGTCTTCGCGAGCCCGCAGGTCGCTGCCGTCGGCGTAGGCCGCACGCAGCCCGGTCCCGGCCCGGCGCAGGCCCTCGCGGGCCAGCCCGTCGGTGACCGGGTTGGCCCGGGCCGACACGAACGGTTCCAGGCACTGGGTCAGGGCGTCCAGGCCGCTGGCGGCGGTGACCTGCGGCGGGCAGGAGACGGTGAGCCGCGGATCGACCAGCGCGACCTTCGGGATCATCAGCGGGCTGCGCAGACTGGCCTTGAGGCCGTGTCCGGGTGAGGCGAGCACCGCATTGGCGGTGACCTCCGCACCCGTGCCCGCGGTGGTGGGCACGGCCACGCAGGGCACGGCGGGCCGGGTGATCTGCCGCCCGGCCCCGACCACCTCCAGATAATCCAGCGGGTCACCGCCGTTGCCCAGCAGCATCGCCACGGCCTTGCCGGTGTCGATGACGCTGCCGCCGCCGACCGCGATCACCACGTCGGCGCCGTGCTCGCGGGCGGCGGCCAGCGCCGCCCGGGCCAGGTCGACCGTTGGTTCGCCCGCCACCGGGAACGTCGCGGCCGGCGCCCCTAGCCCGGCCAGCAACCCCGCGTGCCGCGACGGGTCGGCTCCGGTGCACACCAGCACCCGCGAGCCGAGCCCGGCCACCACCTCCGGCAGTTCACCCGCCCGCCCTACGCCGACGATGACCCGGGCGGCCGTCGCGAACTCGAATCCGCTCACGCAGGCAAGGGTAAAGTCGCCGCGTGCCCGACGCGATCTTTGCCCACCCGCGACTGGCCCGGATCTACGACGCGTTCGACGGGGACCGCGACGACCTGGACGCCTACCTGGGCCTCGCGGATGAACTGGGCGCGGACCGGGTACTCGACGTGGGCTGCGGGACGGGGTGCCTGGCGATCGCGCTGGCCAGGAGCGGCCGGACCGTGATAGGCGTCGACCCGTCCTGGGCGTCGCTGGACGTCGCACGGGGCAAGGAGCAGCCGGACGGGATCACCTGGGTACACGGTGACGTCACGGCCGTCCCCGACCTCGGTGCCGACCTGGCCGTGATGACCGGGAACGTGGCGCAGGTCTTCCTCACCGACGACGACTGGGCCGGGGCGCTGCGGGGCATCCACAGCGCGCTGCGGCCGCACGGCCACCTGGCATTCGAGACCAGGCGGCCGCAGTACCGAGCCTGGGAGGAATGGGCGGCCGTCGCTGGCCCGGTCACCCTCGATGTCCCCGGCGTCGGCCCGGTCGAGCAGCGCCTCAAGGTCACCGACGTGAGCCTGCCGCTGGTCTCGTTCCGCTTCACCTGCCGGTTCCTGGTCGACGGGGAGGTCGTCACCTCGGACTCGACCCTCCGCTTCCGTGGCCGCGACGAGGTTGAATCGAGCCTGGCCGCCCAGGGCTACCGCGTCCTGGACGTGCGCGACGCCCCCGACCGCCCCGGCCGTGAGTTCGTGTTCGTGGCGCAGCGCGCCGGGTGAGGCGGGTCAGCCGGCGAGCACCTGGCGCAGGGTGACCGCGAAGGCGTCGGACTGGCCGCCGAACCCGTTGTGGTTGCCGGGGAAGGTGACAGGCGCCGGGCCAAGACGCGCCGCCACGGCCACGGCCGCCCGGCCGGGCATCATCGCGGCGGACGCGGCGCCGACACCGGGAACGATGCGGACCGGCGTCGCGGCGAGCGCGGCGAAGTCGTGCTGGTAGTGAGTGCAGAGGATCATGTGCCGCCCGAGGAGCGGGTGGTCCCTGGAGCCGTCGTCCGCCGTCGGCAACCCGAGCTCGGCCGGGTCTGGACCGGGCCGGCTGGCGAAGTCGTCCGGCAGCGGCCCCTGCTGGCTGACCATCGCGATGAACTTGGCCATCGCCGGCCCGAAGCCATCCCGCAGGTAGGTCTCGTGGATGGCCTCGCACGTGGCCAGCAACGCGTCGCGGTCCGGCAGCACCTGGGCGATCGGCGGCTCGTGCGCGACCAGCGTCCGCACCTGCTCCGGGTGCCTGGCCACCAGGGCGAGCCCGTTGACCGCACCGCCGCTGCTGCCGAAGACGTCCACCGGCCCGGCGCCCAGCGCGCCGATCAGCCGGTGCAGGTCGTCGGCATGCTCCCCGGGTGGGGACCCGCTGGCGCCGTCGGCTCGCTGGCTGCGCCCCACACCGCGGGGATCGTAGGTCACCACGGTGCGGTCGTCGAAGCACCCGGCCAGCTCGGCGAACCCGTCGGCCCCCATCGGCGACCCGATCAGCAGCAGCACCGGCTGCGCGCTGGCGTCGTTGGCCCGGACGTCATAGTGCAGCACGGCCCCGGGCACGGCCAGGGTGTCCCTCTTCGGTTCGCTCATACCTCTCCCTCGACAAGCCTCACGGTACCCACAACTACCGACATTTCGGGCTCCCGAGCCTCATCGGCCGGGCGCGGGCTTATTCGCCCCGGCGGCCAGGAAGGCGTGCGTGATCACCTGGTAGCCGGCCTGGTTGGGATGCTGGTTGGGGCCACGCGGCGGGCCGGCGCACTCCCAGGTCCACCGGCAGATGGCGGCCACGTTGCCCGGCAGGCTGCCCAAGCCGCGCACATTGACCTTGGCGCCGAAGTCGCTGGTGCTGAACGCGCTGAAAACATCGGCCACCCGCACCCCATACTTCCGGTACTCCCGGTCGAGCAGCGCGTTGTAACCGTCCGCGCCGAACTCGACCAGCCGCGCGATCATCTCCCCCGTGAAGCCGTGCCGCCATTGCGCCAGCGCGGGCAGGTAGTAGTTCATCGCGATGAGCCGTGCGCCCGGGTCAGCCTGCCGCAGCCTGGCCAGGATCGTGCCGAGGTTGCTGATGGCGCCGGGGATCGTCTTGGTGGCGCAGGTCGCGAGCCCGCTGGGCGTGGGGTTGAGCAGGCAGGTCTCCGGGTCGTTGGCCCCGATGTCCAGCGTGACCAGCGAGATCTGGCCGCGGTGCGCACGCAGGAACGCGGTCGCGTCGGCGAGCTGCGACCCGCCCGGGTAGCGGCAGATGCCGCCGTGGATCATCGAGACCGTGGTCTCCCCGATGCAGCCCAGCCTGACCAGCCGCAGCCCGGGCCGCTCCCGGCGCAAGATCGCGTACAACTGGCTGGCGTACCCCTGCCCGGTCGCCGCGCTCGTCCCCGAGGCGTCCGGCTGCGCCCCCACCGCCAGCGAATCCCCCAGCGCCAGGTAGTAACGGACCGGCGGCCGCGCCTGCCCCGCCGACCCGCCGCAGCCCCCGGCCAGGCCTGCGGTCACCGCGGCCAGCACCACAGCGGCCACAACCCGGCGCATCGCTCTCCCGTCCCGTCGCTGCCTTCTTAATTCTTACTGAACGGTGGCCACCACAACGAACCGCCCACTGGCAGGCCGGCCCGCACCTTCCGCGCTCGGTTCAACCCCACAGGGTGGCAATTGGAAGGGCGAAGATTGTGTCATCCAGCCGGAACACCCGCGGCCCTGTGTGCATGACAACGCCGAGGGCGAACCTGCTGCCTATGGTCTCCCTCAGCCAACGCAGGTGCCGAGCATCTGCGGGCGCCGGAGAGGCGCTAGCCTTCACTTCGACAGCGATCACCCGGCCATCCAGCAATTCAGCGACGATGTCGACCTCGTGTCGGCCATTCGAGTCACGGATGTGAAACAGCCGGGGCGTGAACTCGCTGACGACGCAGTCAGCGCGCAATTGCGCCACCACAAAGCTGTCGATAATCCGTCCCAGCAGATCTCCGTCACGCATGATGGCGCGGGCATCGACACCAAGCAGAGGGCCGAGGAACGCAGGATCGATGAGGTGACGTTTCGGCAGCCGGATCAGCCGGTCTAGCCGGTTAGCCGACCAAGCGGGCAGCCGTTCGGTGATGAACAGACTCTCCAGCAGCGTGTCGTATGACATCGCCGTGGATCGATCGATCCCAGCGGTGTCTATCAAGGTTTTCAGGGTCGGGACTCCCCCGGTACTAGCAGCTAGCGCCTGAAGGTAACGCCGCAACCGCACCGGATCGCGAACAGAACCGACCAGGGTCAGGTCACGAGAGACGGCTTGGTCGATATAGCTGGCCAGCCACCTCTGCCGACCACGCTCGCTGCCGATGAGGGCGGCCTCGGGGAAACCACCGCGCAGCGCCCGTGTCACATAACCACGCACATCTGGCACGTCGCGCGGTACCGCTACCTGATCCAGGCCCCCGGTCAGAAGCCGGTCGAACAAGGGCGGCGCAACCGTACTATGCTCAATCTCCCGCTCGGCCAGCCCATACATTCCGACCCGGATGAGCCGCCCAGTCCCAGGCCAGCCCGCCACGGTGAGGTCAGCCTGCGTGGAGCCGGTGAGCACGAACCGGCCAACCTCACCCCCTTCGTCCACGGCCCTCTTGACGGCGCCGAGGACTTCAGGAACTATCTGCCACTCATCCACCAGCAGGGGAAACGGCCCGTCGGCAAGCACGGCATCGGGATCAGCACGAGCCACAGTGGCCTCAGCGGGCCGATCCAGGCGAAGCCCACCAGTGCTGTGGCGACGTCCGGTCGTGGTCTTGCCGCAGGCGCGCGGACCAGTGACCAGCACCGCAGGATGATCGGCGAGAATCTCGGCCAGCAGCGGATCGATGAGGCGTGGAAGATACTCCGGCACAGCCTTCAGGTCCCGTAATCGACACTTAGCACATTTGCTGATCAGACTTTAGCACGACGAGAGGTCGCTATTGGGCACGCGCGCTCTCTGGCCTCCAGATGCCCAGTCCCCGCGTTCGGCCGATACCGAACACAATCGAACCGGGACGCACCGTTACGGCCGGGCGGGCGGAGGGTGACGCTGGGCCGGGCTAACGTAGTCGCGTGTCGCCGGCGTGGAGCGGAAATCTTGGACAGGAGGGCGTGAACTGGTGCGGAAGTCTGCCAGCGGCCCAGTACTAGCTGGCACTGGGCCAGCCAGTACTGCGTTGGCCGGTACCGGGCCGACCGGTACCGGGCCGAGCGGCGGCGGGGTTCCGGCTTGGAAGGAACGCGTCGCCAAGGTGTGCGGGCGGCTGCTGTTCGCGGCGGCGGTGCTGTCGCTGCTGACCATCCCGCTGCGGGGCTGGGCGCCGGTGCGGTTCGTGACGTTCACCTTCGGGCTGCTCGACATCCCGGCCGAGCCCAGTCTGCTGGGCGTCTGCGTGCTGCTGGTGCTGGCGGGCGCCATCCGGCGGCGGTTCCGGGCCGCGCACGCGCTGCTGATCGTGCTGATGGCACTGAACGTGATCGGCGTCGCGCTGATCCTGGTGCTGCTGCTGACCGGGTACGGCTCCACTATCGGGCCGGTGTACCCGGAGTGGAGCGTGACCACCCCGGCGGTGGTGGTGGAACTGGCCGTCGGAGTCACCGCGCTGGGTCTGGTGCTCAGGGCCCGCAAGGCGTTCCCGGCCCGGCGGGCCCGTGGGTCGCTGCGGGCGGCGGCGGCCACCCTGATCGGCGGGCTGATCGTCAGCTACGGGCTGACCCTGACGCTGACCACGGCGTTCGGCCGGTCGCTGCACGGCTGGGGAGCCAAGACGGGCTGGGCGCTGCGGGCCACCCTGGGCGGCACCGCGGGCACCGACTCGCTGGCGTTGCACGGCGAGACCGGGCCGCACTGGGTGTACGGGCTGGCCGGGCTGGTGTCGGCCGCGGTGGTGGTGCTCGCCCTGCTGGTGCTCTGGCGGGCCGGGCGGCCGCGCGAGCACCAGGGCGCCGACGAGGAACTGCAGGTCCGCAAGCTGCTGCTGGCCTACGGCGAGTCCGACTCGCTGGGCTACTTCGCCACCCGGCGGGACAAAGCGGTGCTGTTCTCCCCGGACGGCCGGGCGGCGGTGACGTTCCGCGCCGAGGGCGCGGTCAGCGTGGCCAGCGCCGACCCGGTCGGCGACCGGTCCTCGTGGCCGGCCGCGATCGCGGCCTGGCTGGAGGACTGCCGGACGCACAGCCGGTACGCGTCGGTGCTGTCGGCTAGCGAGGCCGGCAGCGCCGAGTACGTCAAGGCCGGGCTGCGTGCGTTCGCCATCGGCGACGAGGCCATCATCGGGGTGGACCGGTTCACCCTGCGCGGCCGCATCATGCGGCCGGTCCGGCAGGCGGTGACCCGGATCGAGCAGGCCGGGTACACCGCCCAGGTGCGCAGGCACGCCGAGCTGTCCGAGGCCGAGCTGGCCCAGATCGACGAGCTGGCCACGCGGTGGCGCGGGGAGGAGACCGAGCGCGGCTTCTCCATGGCGCTGAACCGGATCGGCGACCCGGCCGACAGCCGGTGCGTGATCATCACCGCGCACGACAGGGACGGCGAGATCCGCGGCTTCCTTTCGTTCGTGCCGTGGGGCGCGCGGGGGGTGTCGCTGGACTTGATGCGGCGCGACCGGGCCGCGGAGAACGGCCTGAACGAGTACCTGGTGGCCAAGCTGGCCGAGGCCTGCCCGGGCCTTGGCATCCGCCGGATCTCGCTGAACTTCGCCATGTTCCGCTCGGTGTTCCGCGCCGCCGACCAGGTCGGCGCGGGCCCGGTCACCCGGGTGACCGACGCGGTGCTTGGCTTCGCGTCGCGGTTCTACCAGCTCGAGACGCTGTACCGGTCCAACCAGAAGTATCAGCCCGACTGGGTGCCGAGGTTCATCTGTTACGACCCGGCGCTGACCGTGATGCGGGCCGCGATCGCGGCGGGCACGGCCGAGGGCTTCTTGCCCAGGCTCGGCCCGGCGTTGCTGGTCGGCCCCGAGACCCTGGACGCGCAGCCGCCGCGGGACGCCGAGTTCAACGCCGCGGTGCACAAGCAGGAACGCGAGATGCTGAACCCGCCGCCGCCGGTGAAGCGGCTGTCGGAACAGCAGCGGGTCCGCCGCGGCAAGCTCGGCGAACTGGAACGCGCGGGCGTCGACGGCTACCCGGCCGCCGTGGCCAGGACGCACAGCCTGGCCGACATCCGGCGCGCGCACGGCGGCCTGGCGCCCGGGCGCCGCACCGGGCAGCAGGTCTCGGTGACCGGCCGGATCCGCGCGATGCGCAACCTCGGTGGCATCGGCTTCACCGTGCTCGAAGAGGACGGCGTCCGGCTGCAGGTCATCACCGAGGCGCAAGCCACGCCGGAACCGGCCCGAAGGCTCTTCCGCAACGGTTGCGACCTCGGCGATCTGGTCAGCGTGACCGGGGAGGTCTGCGCGTCGGAGCGGGGCGAGCTGTCGGTGCTGATGCACGGCTGGGCGATGGCGGCCAAGTGCCTGAACCCGGTGCCGCCGCTGCGGGCCCGGCTGACCGAGGACGTCAGGACCAGGAACCGGCCGCTCGACCTGATCACCAGCCGGCGGTCGGTCGACCTGCTCACCCGCCGGTCGCACGCGGTGCGGGCGCTGCGCGAGGCGTTTGTGCGCCGCGGCTACCTCGAGGTCGAGACGCCGATGCTGCAGGCCATCCACGGCGGCGCCGCGGCCCGGCCGTTCCAGACCCACATCAACGCCTACGACATGGACCTGTACCTGCGGATCGCGCCGGAGCTTTACCTCAAGCGCCTGGCCGTGGGCGGGATGCGGCGGATCTTCGAGCTGAACCGGAACTTCCGCAACGAGGGCGCCGACGCCAGCCACAACCCGGAGTTCACCTCGCTGGAGGCCTACGAGGCCTACGGCGACTACGACTCGATGCGGGACCTGACCCGCGAAGTCATCCTGGACATGGCCACCGCCGTCAACGGCAAGCCGGTGGCGCTGCGGCCCGACGGCGACGGAACCCAAGCCCAGGGAACACTCATTGAGGTGGACCTGACCGGGCCGTGGCCGGTGCGGTCCGTGCACGAGGCGGTGTCGCGGGCCACCGGGGCCCGGCTGACCCCGGCCTCGGCCAGGGACGAGGTGGCCGCGGTGTGCGTCAGGCACGGGCTGCGGGCCGCACCGGACACCAGCGCCGGGCAACTGGTCATGGAGCTGTACGCGGCCCTGGTGGAGAAGCAGACCGAGACGCCCACGTTCTACCGGGACTTCCCGGTCGAGGTGTCGCCGCTGGCCCGCAAGCACCGGGCCGACCCCCGGCTGGCCGAGCAGTGGGACCTGGTCGGCTTCGGGGTCGAGCTCGGCACCGCCTACACCGAGCTGACCGACCCGATCGACCAGCGGGAACGGCTGACCCGCCAGTCGCTGGCGGCCGCCGCGGGCGACCTGGAGGCGATGCAGCTCGACGAGCCGTTCCTGTCCGCACTCGGCTACGGCATGCCGCCCACCGGCGGGCTCGGCCTGGGCGTGGACCGGCTGGTCATGGTGCTGGCCGGGGTGAACATCCGGGCCACCCTGGCCTTCCCGTTCGTCCGCCCCGCCGACGGCCGGGGGCCGGCGGGCGAGGGCTGATCCTCGCACCGCCGGCTAGGCCGGGACCGGATGCCGCGCCTCAACCCGCGTGCCGGTCAGTAACTGCCGATGTAGTCGTAGTGGCCGTTCAGGCTGCCCGGGGCCGGGGTGACCGGGGCCAGGGCGTCGTAGGGCCGGATGGTCTGGTACCTGATGATCTTCTGCTGGGCGAGCTGCACGGTGTCGGCGGCCAGCGTCCGCGGTGGGGTGCCGTCCTGCACCCAGCCGATGAGCGCGCCCAGGAAGTCGGCCAGGTTCGCAGTGGTGCCGCCCGGCCCGAACAGGCAGTGGTAGCCGCCGGGGACCATATACAGCCGGGAGAAGGACTGGCTGGCCTGGTAGCCGCCCGCGGTGCGCTCGACCGCCGCGTAGTAGTCCAGCGTGGACCAGGGCGGGACGAGCTGGTCGGCCCAGCCGTGGTACATGATCAGCTTGCCGCCGTGCGCGGCGAACGCGCTCAGGTCCGGGTTGTTGGCGTTGTAGAGCAGGTTGCCGAGCTGGTCGACCCTGGCGAACTCCTGTGCGGTGAACGGGACGTCGGCGAGGGTGAAGTTCGCCGGCGGGTTGGGCAGGAAGGCCATGTACTTCAGATAGTTCAGGGCCACCGTCGCCTCGGGTGAGTTCGCCGGGGCGCCCCGGTCGGAGGCCGGCATCACGAACTCGTTCACCCAGCCCAGCTCCGAGCCGTAAGGCTCGCCGCCGTTGTACAGGCTCTGGCCCTGCGGGTCGGTAGGCCCGCGGTAGAACGCGCGGACCGCGGTGACCTGGGCCGGGGTGAGGCAGGAAGCGGTGTGGGTGCCCTGCGGGCACTGGATCGAGGCGGGATCGAACGCGCACTCGCGGGGGTCGGCGATGATGCCCTTGGCGTTGCCGCAGGCGCGGATGACCGCGGCGTGCAGGGCCGGGATGTTCTGCGCGGTGACGATCTGGTGGCCGTCGGCCGCGGTGTTGGAACGCACCAGCCAGGTGGCGAACAGCGCGGACAGCGGCGCCATGTTCATGACCGGCGAGCCCGCGATGATGCCGTTGAAGTCATCCGGGTAGCGCTGGGCCAGCATGAGCGCCTCGCGGCCGCCGGTGGAGCAGCCGTCGTAGTAAGAGTAGGCCGGCGACTGCCCGTAATAAGCGGTCATGATCGCCTTGGCGATCTGGTCCAGGCTGTTCTCCGAGGTGAGCCCGAACACGATGCGCAGCAGCAGGCTGTGCTGTGCCCACTTGCCGTCGGCCGGGCCGCCGGTGTGGCCCATGTCGTCGGCGCCGAGGGCCAGCTCGCCGCCGTAGGCGGCCGGGCAGGTGTACCCGGTTTCCGGGTAGCGGGACAGCGGAACGTTGCCGCACAGGGTGGAGCAGCCCTCCTGCACGTACTGGCCGTGCCAGGTACTGACCGGCAGCAGCAGCTGGAACTTGGTGTGCGGCGCGAACTCTCCGTGCACGAGGCAGAACTGCACCGGCGTGGCCATCTTCCTGGTGACCAGCTTGGCCGAGGTCACCTGGCCCGGGGCGTCCGGCACCCCGGTGAAGCTCCGCCCGGTCAGGGCGGAGCAGTCCAGCACCGGCGCGATGACCGGTGCGATGACGGCCGCGGGCCTGGCCTGGCGCTCTCGCTGGGCCGGGTGCGGGCCGCCCGGCTGGCCGGCGGTGAGCGCGGACGCCGGGACGGTGACCGCCATGAGCAAGGCGGCCGTGAGCAGGGCGACCACGCCGGGGCGGGCCCGCAGGCCGGGCCGCGGGGCGGTAGGTCGGTTCATCGAGCCTTCACTCCTTCGGGGGAATCACGAGTACTCCCCCAGCCTGGAGTGACAGGGGCGGCGCGGGCATCGGCCGATCGGTGGCTCCGGCACCTACTATCGGCTGGTTCCCGGCGCTCCCTTCGGCGGGCCCGGCCTGCTTTCGGTGCGGTCAGTCCGGCTGACCGGACTCGGTCCAGCGCCGGAAGGTCGCGACCCAATCCTCGGACCACGCGCCGTCGCAGGGCATGGAGCCGTCGCCGACGCGGGCCAGGATGGCGGCCGAGTGCGTCCGCACGTCGTCCACCGACCACAGGTCGAAGGCCTGCGACATGGACTGGCGGTCCTTGTCCCGGAACAGCGGCTTGATGTGGGCGCCGAAACTGACCGCCTCGCCGGGACCTGGGAGCGTCACGGGGGTCTCCTGGCTGCTGTCGGCGCTGGTGGCCGTCCCCGTCGTGGTATCGGGCGGCCCGGCGGCGGTCCAGTCCCAGCGTACGGCCGGGTGGGCGGCTGGTGCCTGTGCCGCGGGCTGGCGGGACGCCCATTCGAGGTAGGCGGCCAGGGTGGCGCGGAACGCGGCGTCGGACGGCAGGCCGGCTTCGGTGGCGGCCTGGGCGGCCAGGGTGACCCACCGGGCCCGCTGGTCCTCGGTGAGCTCGGGGCGGGCGTCCGCTCCGGCGCTGACCGGGGCGCCGCTCGGGCTGGAACCGTTCGAGGTGGGGCTGCCCGGGCTGGAACTGGGCGCGCCGCCGAACGACTCGGCGATCCCGCCGGCCTCCTGCTCCGGGTAGCCGGGTGGGATACCGGCGAAGACGGCGGCCAGTTCGGGGTCGGCCGGGATGAGCTTCTCGTAGAGCAGGCGGGTCATCCGGGTGAGGGCCGGGAGGCCGCCGGACCACTCGAACGGGGTCGGGTCGGCGCTGGGGGCCGGGTCGTGGAAGTCGGTGTACCAGTGCGCACCGGAGCAGAACGGCTTGTTCTGCGAGTGGCCGCAGCGGCACAGCGCGCAGTGCTCCGGCGAGGCGCCGGCGTTGCGGGCCACCGGCTGGCCGTCGGCCCCGGTCACCGGGATGCCGCCGGTGATCCGGTAGGGGCCGTCCTTGGTGATCTCGATGGCCGGTTCCCTGGTCTGGCCCCGGTCGGTCAGGTCGCGGGACTCGCGGCCGTCCAGGCCGAGGCTCAGCGCGCCGGACGGGCAGTCGCGGACGGCCCGGATGATCTCGTCCATCCGGCCGCCGCTCGGGGCGACGAACGGCTCGCCGTGGCTGCGGAACACCGTGGCCAGCCGGTCGGTGCACAAGCCGGCGTGCTGGCACAGGCCCCGGTTGTCGAAGATCGTGACCTGCTCGCCCTGATAGGTGTCGCGCCGGTCCGGCACCCGGTTCGGGTCCTTGGCGTCGGTGAACCCGTTGCTGGCGTGGCTGCCGTCGCACAGCGGCTTGCGCGCCGACTCACCGCACCGGCACAGCGCGAGCTGAGGCGGGAGCGGCACCTCCTCGCCCAGGTGATTGCGCACCGTAGGCACGTTCGTGACCAGGTAGGGCCCGTTGTGCACGGCCTGGACCGAGGCAGGCAGGCCAGCCTGGAGCTGGCGCAGCATGGCACGTCGCGCGTCCGCTTCCTGGCCGTCGACGTGGTCGAGGGCCAGGGTTTGCAGCGCGGCGACGGCCTCCATCAGCTCGGGTGGGCAGGCGCCGGCCTGGCCGAGGGTGGTGCGGATCTCGGTGGCAGCCTGGGTGAGGGACCAGAGGGTGTCTTCGTGACGGCCGGCGTCGGGGGCGAGGGCGACGTCTCGGTGGCCACCGTTCATTGTCATGGTTGTCAGCAGTGAGAGCCGACCCAAAACCTCCCCGGACAAGCGTGGCCCGAGATCTCCAGAGGCTGCCAGTGCTGGGTGGCTGAGCGAGGCCTCGATCAAGGCAGCGGCCCGGGTCAGAGCGGCCTGGTTGTCAGCGGGCGAAGAGACAGCCGCAAGGGCACGCAAACGCTGTGGACTGCTCGCAGGAAGATGACCTGCAAGCGTGGCGGCCAAGTCGGTGAGGGCGGTGGCCACGGGCTCGAGCTGGGGCTGCGTCTGGGCGCCGCAGTCGGCCAGGATCTCGGTGCACAGCGCGGCGGCCTGGTCGAGGCGCTCGGCGAGCAGGGACCAGGCCGCCTCGCGGTGCGGCATCAGGTAGTCGCTCTCGTAGAACAGCTCGAAGCTGGGGCCCGCGGTGCGGCCGGGGTATTCGGGGCCGGCCGGGAGCGTGGTGATCAGGTTGGCGAGCGGGCCGATGACATTGAACATCAGCGCGATCGTGGCGTCGGCCAGCGCCTTGAGCTGAGTGTCGGTCTCCTCGGTGTGGGCGAAGAAGCGCTCGAAGATCTGCAGCATGATCTCGTAGCCGACGTTGAAAAGGTCGGTGATCCGGGCGGTCTGCAGGTCGGTGATCAGCGGCATCTCCTGCGCCCTGTCCGGGCGCACGTTGGCGGCGATCACCGGGCGGACCGGGTCGAAGCCCGGGTTGGCCGCCGTCATCTGCTGGTACTCGTCCAGGACGGCGACGAACTGGCCGAAGTGGGCGTCCCGCCAGTCGCCGCGGGCGCCTTCGCCCTGCTCCAGGATCTCCTCGATGGCGCGCTTGGCGCTGGCCAGGTCGGTCACCGGGATCAGTTCGGGCCAGCCGAAGTGCTCCTGGGTGGCCTGGGCGCGGGGCGGGCCGACGAACAGCCAGCGCTCGCCGTACTTGGCGGTCAGGTGCTCGAAACCCAGCTCGACTGAGCGGTACAGGTGGCCGACGGTGGCGAAGTCCTGGCCGGTGGGGACGATGTCGTGCTCGCTCACGTGCGGGATGGCCTGCTCGTAGGCGGTCAGGCCGGGCGCGTCGTCCAGATCCATGCCCTCGGGGCGTTCGAGGTACATGAAGTGGCGCAGCGCCTGCTCGCCGAACGGGAGCAGGGCCAGGCGCACGCCCGCGGGGTAGTGCCCGGCCGGGTGCGGGAGGTTGGGCCGGGTCATGTGCGGGGCCGCGCCGATGGCCGACAGCAGGTTCTGCACCAGGGCCAGGTGCAGCATCTCCTGGGTGGCGACGTGGGTAATCTTCCGCCGCCAGTGGGTGATCTTGTCCAGCTCGGCGGTGCTGAGGCCCTCGCTCTCGGCCTGCTTCATGGAGAAGGCGGCGAACAGGTACTGGCACATGATGCCGTGTTCGAGTTCGGCCGCCTCGCAGAGCATGTAGATGAGGGCTTCGCGATGCTCGATCACGAACGGGGCCTCGGGCTGGGCCAGCCCGCCCCTGGTCGCGATCACGTCCGCCAGCCTGCCCCGGCCAGCCTGTGGTCCTTCCGGGCTCTGCGTGCTCATCCCCGCCCCAGTGGTCTCGATTTAGGTTTGTAAGTATGTAATCACACGCGTCAAACCACTTACATTTAACCTAGGACTGATCATGGAAGGCTAGGTTAACGGCGATGAACAAGTCACGGGTGGAGGCTTTCAGCGACGGGGTGTTCGCGATAGCGATCACCCTGCTCGTGCTCACCATCGCCCAGCCGACCAACTACCAGGACCTGGCTCACGATCTCGGCAGCCGGTGGCCGTCGCTGGCAGCGTTCGTGGTCAGCTTCGCGGTCATCGGGATCATGTGGCTCAACCACCACTCGCTGTTCACTCACTTCGAGCGGATCGACCGGGGCCTGTTCTACCTGAACATGCTGCTGCTCCTGACGATCACGTTCCTGCCCTACCCGACCGGGGTGCTGGGCGAGGCGCTGGCGAAGGGGCAGGGAGAGCAGACCGCCGCGGTCGTCTACGCCGTGTGCATGGCGGTTAACTCGTGGGCATGGGGTGGGTTGTGGCTGTACGGGTCGCACAAGCGGCGGCTGCTGCACGCCTCGTTCCCCGAGGAGGAGCGCGCCACCGCCACGATGCTGTTCACCATCGGCGTGATCGTGTACACGCTCGCGGTGGGCGTGGCGTTCTGGAACGCGTACGCCTTCCTGGCGCTGCAGGCTGCGTTCGCGATCTACTACGCGATCGACCCGATATCTCGACGGCCCGGCCGGGGGCGGCAGCGTCCGGCCGGCACCCCGGCGGGCCAGAGCGGTGGCTAGCCGCCTGTCCTAGCCGCCTGTCCTAGCCGCCTGTTCTGGCCGCCTGTTCTGGCTGACTGTCCTAGCTGGCCAGGGTGGCGGTGAGGGTGATCTCCGGCACGGCGGCCAGGGCGCGGCTCACCACGCAGCCCTCCTTGGCGGCGACGGCGTGCTGCTCGAACGCGGCCGCGTCGACGCCGGGCACCCGGCCTTCGGTGACCAGGTCGATCCTGGTGATCGTCGGAGCGCCGTCCACGAATCGCAGCGTCACCGTGGCGTTGGTGCGGACCGACTCCACCGGGGTACCGGCCTCGGCCAGCATGTTGGACAACGCCATCGAGTAGCACGACGCGTGCGCGGCCGCGATGAGCTGCTCCGGGTTGGCGCCCGGGCCGTCCTCGAAGCGGGACTTGAAGGAGAAGTCGCCGCTGATCGTGTCACCGGCGGTGAACGTGCCGGAACCGGTCCGCAGGTCACCCTTCCATTCCGCTGTCCCCTTGGCCGGCATGGTTGACTCCTTCGTCTGGGTTTCGTGGTCGTGCCTGGTGTTTGTGGCGCTGTGCTGCTACCCCGGGATCGTACCGAGCCCGGGCTGTGTGGCTCACACCGAACTCACACCGCACGCGCACGACCCCGACGGCGCACCGTCGGGGTCGTGATTGGCCGGTTACCAGCCGGGATGGCCGGGCTCGGTGGACGGGTGCCAGTAGGAGGTGGCGCCGGACTGCCAGTAACGGCGGATGCGGCGGCGGAACCTGGCCGCCGCGAACACCATCGCCACGGTGGCGACCAGGCCCGCGACCAGCAGGAACTGGAAGAACGCCAGGAACACCCAGCCGGCACCGGGGATCACCACGGCGGCGATCAGGGCCAGCAGCATCAGCGGGAGCAGTCGCGGGCCGCGCCGCCGGTGGACCGCCCACTGCGGCCCGCCCCAGGGCCCGGCCTGGCCTGGCCGAGGCGCCATCGGCGCGGACGGCGCGTCGTCGGGAAGGTCGGCCAGCACGTGCCGCAGGTCCCCGTAGGTCTTGGCGGCGAAGACCGCCGAGATGCGCTCGTCCAGCTCGTCGGAGTTGATCCGTCCCTCGGCGAAGTGCTCGCGCAGCCGGGCCGCGACCTGCTCGCGGTCGGCGTCAGAGATCCGGATGCGATCGTTCATGATGTTCGCCTGCCTAATGTCGCTGCCTGGTTAACAGCTCTGGTTAACTGTCTTGCTCGTCTGGTTCGCCGTCGTCCTCGGCGAGGATGCGGTAGATCTCGCGGCGGGTCCGCTCCAGCAGTTGCTCGGCCGCCAGGACCTGCTCGTGCGTGCCGGCGTGGGCGATCTGCACGATCCCGCCGCCGAGCCGGGCGGCCTCGGCGAACAGGCCGGGCACCTCCCAGGCCTCCTGCTGGGCGGCCGATTCCCAGGCGCCACGGGCGCGCTCTGGGTGCTCGCGGATGTACTCGCGGCCGGCCTCGGTCAGGGTGAAGGTGCGGCGGCCTTCGGACTCTTCGCCGCTGATCAGGCCCTCGTCGGCGAGTTGCTGCAGCGCGGGGTAGACCGCGCCTGGACTAGGCCGCCAGGCCCCACCGCTGCGCTCCTCGATCTCGGACATGATCTGGTAGCCGTTACGCGGGCCCTCCTGGAGCAGAGCCAGGATCGCGGCGCGCACGTCGCCACGGCTCGCCTTCGGCCCGCGCCCCGGTCCCGGTGGCCCGGGCGGGCCGGACGGGCCCGGCCACCAGCCGCCCCACGACCCCCCGAAACCGCCGCCCCAGTGGCCCTTGTCCTTGCCCCTTGGTCCGCCGAAGCCCGGGCCGCCCCTCGGTCCCGGGCCGGGCCCTGGGCCGCCGAAGCCCTTGCCGCGCGCGGCCTCGGTCCAGTCGCCCACGGTGGACCGCAGGCTGTTCCTGACCTGGTCGAGCGCCTCGTTCACGCAGCCGAACACGTCACCCAGCCCGGCCTCGAACTCCTCCGCACCCCACGCCGCTGCCGCCATCCCGCTCACCTTCTCACGATACGATCACGATATATCGCCAATGTAGGTTGGCAGGTGGCGCAAGTCAAGTTATAACTCGATACCCCTCACACTAGCTCCCCCGCCGGGCTCCCAGCCCGCCCCCTCACCAGCGCACCGGCCCAGCCCCCACGCACCAAGCCCGGCACCCATGACCGGGAAGGATTTTGGTCACTCGAACGACCAGAACCCTTCCTCCTGACGAGGGCTCCGGTGGCTGCACGGGGACGGCCCCTTAGCGGGAAGGATCCTGGTCGCTGCGACGACCGGGATCCTTCCCGTTGACGCCCCCCACCTCCACCCCACCTCCACCCCGCACCCACACCCACCCCCGCACCCAGGGCGCATCACGTTTAGTCAAAAAACTTGACCATCAAGACACTTGTTCATAGGGTCGGTGGTATGGCTTCTCCCGAGGGACTTGAGCTGACCACTCCTACGCTGATGCGCGCCGCACGGGGCGCGTACGCGCGGTCGATACGGGCCGCGCTGCACGAGATCGGCGTCGACGACCTGCCGAGGAACGGCGCGTTCATCCTGGCCGGGATCGACAGCATGGGCGGGCCGAGGACGGACCTGCCGTCCGATCTCGGCGTGACCAAGCAGGCCGTGAGCCTGGTGATCGACGCGCTGGTGAACCGCGGGTATCTCACCAGGACGACCGACCCCGGCGACCGCCGCCGGATCAGCCTGGAGCTGACCGAGAGCGGGCGCGAGGTCGTGGCCGCGGTGCTGCGCGGCATCGACGCGGTGGACGTCCGGCTGCGCGAGCGGGCCACGGCCGAGCAGATCGAGGCCATGCGGACGGTCCTGGCCATCCTGGCCGACATCAAGACCGCCGACACCGAAGCCGGGGTGGGCCGGTCGCGCCCGGCCGCTCTGCTGCGCCGGTTCGCCCCGATCTTCCCGGTGCGGAACCTGGCCGCCGCGCTGGCTCACTACGCGTCGCTCGGATTCGAGGTCAGCGCGTACGAGGACGGCGACGGCTACGGCTTCGTCAGCCGCGACGGCGTGGGCCTGCACCTGACCGCGGAGCACCACCACGGCGACGACCACCACGGCGACGACCACCAGCACAAGCACGAAGGCGGCCGGGCTTACCTGTACGTACGCGACGCCGACGCGCTCTACGAGCAGTGGAACAAGCCGGGCCTGCGCGGGCAGACCTGGCCGGCCGAGGTCAAGCCCTGGAAGGTCCGCGAGGGCTCGCACATCGACCCCGACGGCAACGTGATCCGCTTCGGCTCCTTCATCCACGAGTAAGCCGCGCAGATAACCCTTAACAAGGTGACTCCTTATTAAGGGTTATCGCGCCAACCCCTCGTTGAGGGTGATCCATTCGTCGATCTCGCCTGGATGCCCCTCGTAGTAAGCGACCGCGGTGTCGCCGGTGAAGGCGGCCCACAGGGTGGCGTAGCGGCCACCGCGCTCGAGCAGTTCGTCGTGCGGGCCGACCTCGGCGATCCGGCCGCGGTCCATCACCACGATCCGGTCCGCCCTGGCCGCGGTGGTCAGCCGGTGCGCGACCACGATCGTGGTCCGCCGCTCGGCCAGCCGCTGCGTCGCGCTGTTCACGGCGGCCTCCGAGGCCAGGTCCAAGGCGGCGGTGGCCTCGTCGAGCAGCAGGATGGCCGGATCGACCAGGTAGGCGCGGGCCAGCGCGATGAGCTGGCGCTGCCCCGCGGCCAGGTTGCGGCCCCGCTCGGCCACCTCGTGCCGGAAGCCGCCGGGCAGCCGCGCGATCATGTCGATCGCGCCCACAGCCCTGGCCGCCGCTTCCACGGAGGCGTCCGACGCCGCCGGACGCCCGTAGGCGATGGCGTCCCTGATCGTGCCGGGGAACAGGTAAGGCTCCTGTGGCACCACCCCGAGTTGCTGGCGGTACCCGGACAGGTCGAGTGACCGCACGTCCACCCCGTCGACCAGCAAGGCCCCCGACGCCACGTCGTAGAACCGGGCGATGAGCTTGACCATGGTGGACTTGCCCGCGCCGGTCTGCCCGACCAGCGCCACCGTCTCCCCCGACGCCACCCGCAAGCTAACCCCCGACACCGCGTCGAACGACTGCCCCGCGTACCGAAACGACACATCCCGGAACTCGATGGTCCCCCGCACCCGCCCGGGCGGCACCGGCGAGGCCGCCAGCGGCGTGCTGGTCGGCTCCCGCAGCAGGGCGGAGACCCGCCCGAGCCCCACCGCGGCCTGCTGATACCCGTCGAACACCTGGGAGAGCTGCTGCACCGGCGAGAACAACAGGTCGATATAGAGCAGGTACGCGATCAAGCCGCCCGCCGTCAGCACCCGGCTGTGCACCTCGCCCGCCGCGACGAACAGGATCAGCGCCCCGGCCACCGTGGACATGAGCTGGATGAGCGGGAAGTACACCGCGATGTAGCGCTGCGCCCGCAGCCTGGACCGCCGGTAGTTCAGGCTGAGCTGGGCGAAGATCTCCTGGTTGCGGCCCTCCCGCCGGTAGGCCTGGGCGGTGCGCAGCCCGGCCACGTTCTCCTGCAGGTCGGCGTTGACGATGCTGACCTTCTCCCTGGCGTCGCTGTAGGCCCTGGACGCCTTCATCCGGAACACGAACGTGGCCACGAACAGCACCGGCACGATCGTGAGGAGGATCAGCCCGAGCCGCAGGTTGATGATCAGCAGCGCGACCAGCACCCCGAAGAAGGTCAGCAGCGAATTGACCATGGTGATCAGCCCGGTCTGCAGGAACGAGTCCACCGCGTCCACGTCGGTGGTCATCCTGGTCATGATCCGGCCGGACATCTCGCGCTCGTAGAAGTCGAGACCGAGCCGCTGCAAGTGGGAGAAGATCTTCAGCCGGAGCGTGTAGAGCATCCGCTCGCCGTTGCGGCCCACCACTTTTGTCTGCACCACGTTGATCGCCCAGTCGGCGCAGACGATGCCCACCCCGATCAGCGAGACCACCACGATCGGGTGGAACTGCCGGGCCAGCACGCCGTGGTCCACGCCGCCGCGGACCAGCGCCGGCATGGCGATGCTGGCCAGCGCGTCCAGCCCGTCCAGGGCCAGCCCGATGAACAGGGCCAGCGCGATCGGCCGCAGCAGCCGCCGCAGCGTGAACGAAGGGTCCGGCGCGCGGGCGGTCTCCCGGCTCACCCGCGGCAGGTCGTCGGCGGGCGGCAGCGCGGCCACCTTGGCCAGCAGTTCGGGCGTGGCCGGGACGGCGGCCAGCACCCCGCCGCCCGCGCCGCTGCGGCCACGCTCGCCCCGCGCCGCGGCCCCCATTCCGCGTCCGATGGCCGTGGCGGCGACCCGGGCCAGTTGGCCACCGTTCATGGCCCGAATCGGGGATGATGCCTGGCTGTCCGCCTTCCACAGGCTCGGGGTGACCGCGGAAACCGGCGCCGGCGCCGCCAGGGCAGCGTTCTGGTGATAAGCGAGTTCGCCCGCGTCCACGCCCTCCGCGTCCTGGCCGGGCCCGGCCAGCAGCAGCCGGTACAGCGGGCAGCGCGCGGCCAGTTCCTCGTGCGGGCCCACGTCCACCAGGCGGCCCTCCTCCAGCACCGCGATCCGGCTGGCGAGCTGCAGGGTGGATCGCCGGTGCGCGATCAGCAGCGTGGTGCGCCCGGCCATGACCCGGCGCAGGGTGGCGTGGATCTGGGCCTCGACGGCGGCGTCGATGGCGGAGGTGGCGTCGTCCAGGATCAGGATGGCCGGATCGGTGATCAGCGCCCGGGCCAGCGAGATCCGCTGCCGCTGGCCGCCGGACAGGGTCAGCCCCTGCTCGCCGATGACCGTGTCGTATGCCGCGGGCAGGGTGTCGATGAACTCCTCGGCCTCGGCCGCACGGGCCGCCGCGACGATCTGCTCGTGGGTGGCGTCCGGGCGGCCGTAGGCGATGTTGGCCCGGATCGTGTCGGAGAACAGGAAGCTGTCCTCCATGACCAGCCCGATCGCGGCGCGCAGCGAATCCAGCGTGAGGTCGCGGACGTCGTGCCCGCCGACCCGGACCGCGCCGCCCGCCACGTCGTAGAACCGGGGCAGCAGCAGCGAGACCGTGGACTTGCCCGAGCCGGAGGTGCCGACCACCGCCACCGTCTCGCCCGGCTGCACGGTCAGCGACAGGCCGCGCAGCACCGGCTGGGACGGCAGGTAGCCGAACGTGACATCGTCCAGCTCGACCCGGTGCCGACCGGCGGGCAGCGGTGTGGCGCCCGGCTTCTGGGTGACCGCCGGCTTGGCGTCGATGACTTCGTAGACCCTGATCACGCTGGCCCTGGCCTCCTGGCCGATGGTGATCAGCGTGGTGAGCGCGCGCACCGGCGAGACCATCTGCCCGATGTACAGCGAGAACGCCAGGAAGACGCCGAGCGGGATGTCGCCGCGCAGCGCCAGCCACCCGCCCAGCAGCAGCACCCCGACCTGCCCGAACTGCGGCACCGCGCCCAGCGCCGGGGTGTACCGCGCGGTCAGCCTGACCACCCGCACCCGGGCCGCGTACAGCCTGGTCGCGGCCTGGTCGAGCCGGTCGACCTCCTGTTCCTCCTGGCCGAAGCCCTTGACCACCCGCACCCCGGTCACCGCGCCGTCCACCGCCCCGGCGACCTCGGCCTCCTTCTGCTGGCCGTCCCAGCTCGCCGGGAACAGCTTGCGCCGCGACGCCATCGCGATCAGCCACAACGCCGGCGCGATGGCCAGCGCGACCAGCGTCAGCACGGGTGACAGGTACAGCATCACGCCGATCGAACCGAAGAACAGCAGCCCGTTGCCGAACAGCACCGGCACCTGCTGCAGCAGGCTCTGCACCATGTTCAGGTCGGAGATGGACCGGCTCACGATCTGCCCGGTGTGCAACTGGTCCTGGCTGGCCCCGTCCAGGTGCTGCAGTGCCTCGAACAGCTCGGTGCGCAGATCGTGCTGCACGTCCAGGGACAGCTGACCGCCCCGGTACCGGCGGGTGTACACCCCGGCGAAGCTGATCAGCCCGACAACGATCAGCAAGCACGCCCCCAGCCAGATCGGCTCGCGCCTGGCCACGACCGCGTCGTCCACGATCCACGCCATGATCAGCGGCAAAACCGTCTGGGCCAGCGTGGACGCCAGCGCCCCGCCCAGCGCCAGGAAGACCAGCCGCCGGTGCCGCAGGCAGTACCCGCTCAGCCGCCGCAGCCAGCCGTCGTGAGTGCTGGCCGCGGCCATGAACACCGTCCTTTCGTAAGCCTCGCTAACAATTAGCCAGTCTAACCATCCCCCGGCAGCTTCGTTTCCCGCACGGTCGGTGACAACCTTTGATCTTCCTGAACGGTGGCCACCGCAGCGCCGGCCCTCCGCCGCACGCCGGCCTGGGGGAGGATAGTGGGACCCCATGCAACCGGGTACTGAGAACCGGCCCACCGGCTGGGGGCCGGACATGCTGGCGCGGGCGCACCTGCTGGTGTCGCTGACGGCGGGTATCGTCGCCGGAGTGGTCGCGGCGCTGCTGGGTGCCGGGCGGGCCTCCCCGCTCATCGGCTGGGACGCGCTGGCCGTGGTGTTCTGCGGATTGGTGTGGTCCACCGTCTGGGCGCTGGACGCCGAGGCGACGGCGAGTCACGCCGTGCGGGAGGACCCCGGGCGGAACACGGCGGACCTGGTCGTGCTCGGGGCCGCGGTGGCCAGCCTGATCGCCGTCGGTGGCGTGCTGTTCCACGCGGGTCAGGCGCCCGGGGCCGGCAAGTACATGGAGGCCGCCCTCGCGCTGGTGTCGGTGTTCGTGTCCTGGACCCTGGTGCACACCGTGTACGCGCTGAAGTACGCGCGGCTGTACTACGGCGGCCCGAAGGCCGGCGGGATCAGCTTCAACGAGCCCGACGCCCCGCAGTACAGCGACTTCGCCTACCTGGCCTTCACGATCGGGATGACTTTCCAGGTCTCCGACACCAACATCGAGACCAAGCAGATCCGGCGCACCGCCCTTCGGCACGCGTTGCTGACGTTCCCGCTGGTCGCGGTCATCATCGCGGCCGCGATCAACCTCGTATCCGGGCTGGCGAAATGACCACTACCAGGTTGGGACCGCTCGCTCCGCCAGGACGGGTGCCGGGGCTCCACCGCTATCCGCAGCCTGCCGGGGCCAGGTGGGCTGCCGTCGGGTGGGCTGCCGTGGACCTGCGGCCAGGCGGTCCGGAACTCGGTCAGGCAGGCGTCCAGGCGGCCCGGCTCGGCGGTGAGGTTGGGGGGCAACTGAAGCAGGATGGGCCCGAGCTTGGGGCCGAGACCCACCGCCGCGCTGAGGAACCGGGCCACCGGCTCGGCCGGGTCACGCAGCCGCCTGGCGTGGGTGAGGTACCGGCTGGCCTTCACCGCCATCACGAAGTCGCGGGCTCCAGCCAGCGGCGCTGCGCCACCCCTTCCGGGTGCAGGCCGCCGCGCTAGTCACGGTATTGCCAGCCCGAGGTCCCTATCAGCACAGCCATGCCGCCTATGCTCTCCGCCGGCGGGCTGTTCAACCCGGCATTCCTGACCCGTGGCCGCGAGTCACGCCTCGCCATCCCGCCCGTTACCGGTCAGAAAAGACCAGTAACAAAAGCGCGATGTCACCGTCGTCGCGGCACGGGACGAGACGGTTCGCTCGTCCGGGTGTCGCCGCCCGGGCTTGCGAGCTGGCGTTCCAGGGTGGTGAATGCCTCGATGACGTCTACAGCCTCGAAGGCCCGGTTGCGGCGGCCCACCTTGACCTGTGTCAAGATCCCCGCGTCGGCTAGCCGGCTAACGGCGTCGTTCGCGGGCTTGAACGTGCGGCCGATCAGCGCAGCGGCGGAGCTGACAGTGAGAATGGGTGCGCCGGGCAACATGTGCAGCAGGAGATCGGCCGCCGAGTTCGCGCGGACGGGACCAAGTCTTGCCCGCCAATCCTCCTGGAGCAGGTGCACGGTCTCTTCGAACCTGATGGCGTCGGTCACCGCCCGCTGACAGGCGGCGGCGAAGCGAGCCACCCATGCGTTGATGCCCTCATGCGCGGCGCGCGAGGATGCCGGACCCCGGTACCTGGTTGCCTGCAGCCCGTTGATGTAGTCGTCAGCCCAGGTCGCGAGCACTAGCGAGACGGGCGGCAGCACCCGCGTCGCCAGCCCCCTGGCGCGCAGAACAAAGTGCACGAGTGCACGGCCGGTGCGGCCGTTGCCATCGACGAACGGGTGGATGGTCTCGAACTGCGCATGTGCCATGGCCGCCTGCGCGACCGCAGGCAGCGAGTCGTCATTGCAGAAGCGGCACAGATCATCCAGAAGGTCAGGCACAAGTTCTGGCGGTGGCGGGACGAACGCCGCCGAGCAAGGGTTATAGCTGCTGCCACCGATCCAGTTCTGCTCCGCGCGGATGCTGCCGGCGTGGACCGCCAGCCGGGTGCCAGCCAGCAGTCGCCGGTGGAAGGCCAGCAGGTGGTCCACGGTAACCGGCTCACCCGGAGCGATGCTGTTGATGGCCGAAGCCATCGCGTCGATATTTCCCAGCACCTCGGTCGCCGTGACATCGGACGGCTCTTCGCCGAGATCGACCGCCGCTTCCGCACGCAGCAAACGCCGGGCTCCCACTTCGAGGCCTTCGATGCGTGAGGAGGCGACGCACTCCGCGCGCAGCAGGAGGCGGGCTAGCGCTTCCGTATCGGTCAGCGCCGAGGCCTGAGCGTCCAGGACGGCGATCCCACGCTCTGCGTCCGCGACGTCAGCAGCCGTATCGCCGTCGAGCATCAGGCTCCGGCCCGTGAGCGGGTCCGGGATGTAAGCCTCGTAGTCGCAGGATCGCCGGTCCCGCCGGGCCAGCCCGGTGTCGGCGTCGGTAATCCAGCGCTTCCGGACAACCCTAGCCATCTCTCCTCCTTATTAGAGGTTAACTCACAACCTCTAATAAGGCTGCCGGTCATTGCAGGTTCCTGGACCTAGGTCAGCACCCGGGCGATGCGCTCGATCATCTCGGCGAGGAGGGGGCGCGGGGTGGCGAAGTTGAGCCGGAAGGAGCCTGCGCCGCCGTCGCCGAAGGCGGGGCCGTCCACGACCGTGACATGGGCCTGCTCGGTGACCAATTCGCCGGGCAAGCCGGGCAGCGCCAGGGCCGTGCAGTCGAGCCAGGCCAGGTAGGTGCCGTCGGGTGGGCGGTAGCGCACCTGGGGAAGGTGCCGGTCGAGCAGTTCTTTGAGCAGGTGACGGCTGCCGTCCAGATAGGCGAGCACCTCGTCCAGCCAGGGCTGGCCGTACCGGTAGGCGGCGATGTTGGCGGCTACCCCAGGGTTGCTGGCGCCGTGCGCGGCGAAGAACCCCATGTCCTCCCAGGTCTGCTGGTCGGCTTCGCTGCTGAGGATGACCTGCGCGCACTTGAGCCCGGGCAGGTTCCAGGCTTTGGAGGCGGACGTGGCGGTGAGGGTTTGGGCGGCGGCGGTCGGTGACGTGGACGCGTACGGGATGTGCCGGTGGCCGGGGTAGATCAGCGGCGCGTGGATCTCGTCGGCGAACACCCGCCCGCCGTACCGGTCCACCACGTCGGTGACCTGCGCCAACTCTTCGGCGGTGAAGACCCGGCCAAGCGGGTTGTACGGGTTGCACAAGATAAACAGGTGCCCGCCCGCGCGGTACGCCTCGTTGATGCCGTCAAGATCGAACCTGAAGAAGCCGTTGTCGTCCAGCATCCGCACCTGGATGACCTCACGGCCGACGAACGGCGGCACACTGAGGAACGGCATGTAGGCCGGAGTGGGCAGGATGACCGGGGCCGCCGGCCGGGAGTACCGGACGATAGCGATCTCCAGCGCCTTGAGCACGTCCGGGACGTCGTGCACCAGGCCTGGGTCGACGTCCCAGCCGAACCGGCTCTTCTGGAACTCGGCGCAGGCATTGGTCAGTTCGGCGGCCAGCGGCGGCGGCAGATAGCCGAAGTTGACGTCGTCCGCGAGGGCGGCCAGCGCGTCGAGGACCGGCGGTGCCGCGCCGAAGTCCATCTCCGCCACCGCCGCCCCCAGCCCACCCGGACCGGGAGCGCTCCACTTGAAGCTGCCGCGCGCCCGCAGCATGCCGGCGGTCGTGGCGTCGATGATGTCCGCGAGGCTGACTGGCACCCTTCTATCCTGCCTTGTCCAGATCCTGAACAAAAGAGTGATCTTGACGGTCAAATGACGCGTTTCCTGGTAACCTACCGGCCATGAGAAAGTCACGGATTCTCTCTATGAGTGCCGCCGTGGCTGCAATGACGTTAAGCGTGACGCCAGGCGTGGCCATGGCGAGGCCGGTCGATAAGCGCGGCAGTAGCTCCGTAGTCGCGTTCCCCTTACTGGCGCTGCACATGAGCGAGCATGCGACGTCGCCGTTCAGTCACTACTCGCACAGCAGCCATGCCTCACATTCGTCTCATTATTCTAGTTCGCACTCTTCGCACTCTTCGCATTCGTCTCATACCTCGCATTACTCGTCGAGCCCTACGACACCACCGACACCGCCGCCACCGCCACCACCTACGACGCAACCCACTCCGACTCCAGCGTCGAGTTCCGCACAGTCGCATTCAGGGAGTGGCGGGCACCATCACCATCACCATATATCCCATCCTTCCAGTTCACCTTCGCCTACTCCGTCCCAGTCGTCGAGCGAATCCCCCTCGCCTACTCCGTCGAACAGCACGATAAGGCCTCTGCCCGCTAGCAACGACAGCTCCGACGGCGATGCGGCTCTTTACGTGATTGCCGGGCTGGCCGTGCTGGGTGGCACCACGTTTTACGTCTACCGAAAGACTAACCGCTCGAGATGACTTCAATGCCGGCAGACGAGACACAGACGCAGGTCAGTTTCGACCGAGCGACCATCGACCTGGATGCCCTGCAAAGAGCCGTTTATGCGGTGGCCGACATAATGTCTGTCGATATAGCGGCCGAGGGCGACAGGTTTATGTGCACGCTGTACTCCCGGGAACGCGAAGCAGACCTAGGCGCCCTCGCTCATCGCCTGCGCACGGAAGCTATCGACCAGACGCTACGGCTCCGCCTCGCTAAAGAGACCGGGCCGTTGCGCAACCTCATCTTCGCGCTAGCCTTCTCGAAGACCGGCCTTACCGAAGACGAGCCGCAGTGAGTACGTCTCTCCGGCTCTCACGAGAAGCATCCCTCGTCACACCGGGAAGCTGGCAACTGCTCCCCCTCCGCTTCCACCGCCTCGACGCCAGAAGCATCCTGCTCACGAACCTGGTGGGCGAGCACGTCTTTCTGCCCGAGGACACATTCCTTGCTGTCGTGGCCGGAACCTGCGGCGACCAGAGCATCCTGGCCGAGCTACGCTCCAAACATTTCATACAGTTGCCCGGCGAGCGACTCCCGGCCGAATTGCTGGCGATTAAGCTCCGGACCCGCCTGCGCCGGCTACCGGACTCGACCGGCCTGCACATGTTCGTAGTGACCCTTCGATGCGAGCATACGTGCCGCTATTGCCAGGTCTCACGGCAGGCCTCCGCGAAGACCGAGTACGACATGAGCATCGAAACCGCCAGCCGCGCACTGGCTCTCGCGTTCCGTTCCCCCTCCCCGCACTTGAAGATCGAGTTCCAGGGTGGCGAGCCGCTGCTGAACTTCCCGCTCGTTCGCTGGATCGTCACCCAGGCCAAGCAGCTCAATCAAGAACACGGCAAGCAACTCGCGTTCGTCATCGCCACGAATCTGGCCTTGCTCGACGGCGAAATCCTGGATTTCTGCCGGGAAGAGGACATCTACTTCTCCACCTCCCTCGACGGCCCGGAGGACCTGCACAACACGAACCGGCGCCGGCCTGGGCAGGATAGCTGGCAGAAGACCGTCGCTGGCATCAAACTGGTCCAGGAGCGGCTGGGCAGCGACCACGTCAGCGCGCTGATGACCACCACGGAGGCGAGCCTCCAACGCCCCGCAGAGATCATCGACACCTACGCCGAACTCGGGTTGCGGCACGTTTTCCTGAGGCCCATCTCACCCTACGGCTTCGCTCTGCGCCGTCGTAGTGGCGCGGGATATGACGTGGAACGCTGGCTGGCCTTCTACGAGGCTGGACTCGACTACATAATTGATCTCAACCGGCGCGGCGTGCCGATGGTGGAAACTTATACCTCCATCGTCGCGAAGAAGATGTTTACCAACAACGATCCCGGTTACGTCGACCTGTCATCCCCGGCCGGAATCGGGCTAGGCGCACTCGTCTACAACTACGATGGGGACGTCTACGCGTCGGACGAGGGACGCATGCTCGCCGAGATGCAGGACCAAACATTCCGGCTCGGCAACGTGCAAGACAGCAGCTACGCAGACATCATGCTGTCAGAGCAACTCCTCCGCCCCCTCGAAGAATCCTTGACGCTCAGCGCCCCGATGTGCAATACGTGCGCCTTTGAACCCTACTGTGGCGCGGATCCGGTGTACCATCACGCGACGGCGGGAGACTTCGTCGGACACAAGGCGATGTCGAACTTCTGCAAGCGAAACATGGGTGTGTTCACGACCATGTTGACGAGGGCCCGGGACGATAAATTTACCCGCGACCTGTTCTGGCGATGGTCCCAGTAATGGGAGCAGAGCAATGATCAGACTATCTGGCCGCGCACAAGCGGCAAGGCTAGACAACCCGCTGCACCCAGACATCTGGCGAGTCTGTTCCGCCCATGAACAGCCATCATCTCTTCCTCTTGCCTGCCTTGTCGCCGACGGCGAAGTGGCCAGTCCAGGCCATCGTCTTTACCTGACCCGGAATCCGGATAGCCAGCCGCCAGGACCCACCGTCCAGCTTCCGGATGAGCTGGCGCACGTGGGCGCGGACGACATCATAAGCGTCGCTTCTGACGGCCGACGGGTCACCGTGGTGTGGAAGAACACTGCCACCCACAACAGCCTGCTCCTGACCGAGCAATGCGATAACTACTGCCTCATGTGCTCACAACCTCCAAAGACCCGTGATGACTTCTGGCTGTTCGGCAGGGCTAAGAGAATCATCAGCCTGCTGCCGCCATCGGCCAAGAGCATGGGGCTGACCGGAGGCGAGCCAACCCTGCACGCAGATGGGTTGATCGACCTGCTCGAACATTGCCGTGACACCACGCCTTGGCTCCAGCTTCATCTGCTGTCGAATGGCAGGCGCTTCGCGGACTTCGACTTTGCCGCACGCTATGCGTCCGTCGGCCATCCAGACATCATGGTCGGGATACCCGTGTATGCTCCCGAGCCCGGCCTGCACGATTTCGTCGTTCAGGCGAGCGGCGCCTTCGATGAGACCATCCACGGAATCCTCAACCTCGCTTCGCTGGGCCAGCGCATCGAGATCCGCATCGTCGTCCAGCGGCACACGGTTCCAGTGCTCCGGGACCTAGCCGTCTTCATCTCGCGCAACCTGCCGTTCGTGGAGCAGGTAGCCCTGATGGGGTTGGAGATGACCGGCCTCGCGCGACCCAATTCCGCCGAGGTGTGGATCGATCCCACCGATTACCAGGAAGAACTCTCCGAGGCCACCCGCACGCTGGCCTATGCGAACATCACCACCAGGATTTATAACCACCAGCTATGTGTGCTCGACAGGAGCCTCTGGCCTTTCGCCGTGCGCTCCATCAGCGACTGGAAGAACGACTATCTCGAGCTTTGCCAGGACTGCGCGGTACGCGAGGACTGCGGCGGAGTCTTCACCACCAGCGGCCAGCGTTTGAGTCAGCATCTGCGCCCCATGCGTCAGTAGGCGCAACGGTCTACTCAGCCTCCTGGGATGCGACCTGCTAGACCGGCCACGGTCAGCGCGGCTGCGGATGGCAACCGCGGTCAGCTGGTGATCTTGAGCTTGCCGCTTCCCGTGGCCGCGGTATCGACCTGGAACAGCACGGTGTAGGTGCCGGTCTTGCCCAAGCGGACCGGGCCGACGTCAATTGGATTGCCGTTGCCGCAGTCGGACCCGTTGTCCACCGTGCCGCCGGACGGATTCAGCAAGGTCAGCGTCTCGCACCCCTGATCGCTGGTGACGATTCCGCTGACCACGGCCTTGATCCTCTCCCGCGCGGTGCCACTGAAGGTGCGCTCCACGCCCTGGCCGACCCGGGTCGCGTTCATCGCCTCGGCTGGGCCGTTCACGGTTACCGTGCCTCGGCTCACTGGCGCGGAGACCCACAGCTTGGAGGTGGCGGTCGCGGTATTGTCCGCTTCCAGCCTGACCGTGTAGGTTCCAGCCACGGTCAGCACGTCGGGACCGACCGCGACGTTGTTGCCGTTGCCGCAGTCAGACCCATCGTCCACCATGCCGCCGGACGGATTCAGCAAGGTCAGCGTCTCGCACCCCTGATCGCTGGTCACCACATTGGTCACGACCACGCTGATCTGCTGATGGACCTTGCCGGTGAAGGTGCGCTCCACGCCCTGGCCGACCCGGGTCACGTCCATCGCCTTGGCCGGGCCATTCACTGCGATCGGACCGCTGCTGACCGGCGCCGACACCCATAGCTTGCCGCCGCCGGTAGCGTTGGAGTCCACCTGAAGTTTCACCGTGTAGGTGCCCGCCACAGTCAGCACGTCAGGACCGACCCCGACGTTGTTGCCGTTGCCGCAGTCAGACCCGTCGTCCACCGTGCCGCCGGACGGATTCAGCAAGGTCAGCGTCTCGCACCCCTGATCGCTGGAGACCACGTCGGTCAGCACCTCGCTGACCCGCTCGTTGACCTTCCCGTGGAAGGTTTCCTTCGCGGTCGTCCCCTGCTTGGTCACCTTCATCGCCACGGCCGGGCCGTTCACCGTGACGGTGCAGCAGGTGTCGCCGGAGCGCTGGCCGATAGAGGCCTGCGCCGGGAGCAGGGACCAGGTGCCGGCCCCGAACGCGGCGAGCATCGCGGTCACACGCAGCGCCGCGCACCCGTGGCGGGCGAGCGCCTTTAAGGTGCGACGTGCGGAATCTTGGAATACATCCGGCATTGCATTCTCCCCCTCAGCCCCGCCGATCATGGCTAATACCACATTTTGCCGCGCCCGAGACGCTCTTCACCAGGGGGCGAGTACGTGTGGTTTTCGCCAGCGGCGTGCCGCGCCACAACTCGCTGGCCTCGGTCAGCAGCCCGAGTGCGCCATCGGGTGACTGCTCGCGGCTCGCCGCCGCCCTCAAGTGCTCGAACCTCAGCAGATCGAGTGTGTGGCGAGCAGGTCCGTGAGCGTGCCCCGGCCCAGCGGCACGCGATGGCCGTCCCTGATCACCTCGACCGGCCTCAGTAAACGCACATCCAGATGCGGTGCCATGGATCACTGCCCGAGGTAGGCGAGAACGGCCAGCACTCGCCGGTTGTCGTCGTCAGAAGGCTGCAGGTCCAGCTTGACGAAGATGGAGGCGGTGTGCTTGGCCACCGCCCGCTCGGTGATCACCAGCCGCTGCGCGATGGCGGCGTTGGAGCGGCCTTCGGCCATCGACTCCAGGACCTGGCGCTCGCGCGGGCTGAGGGCGGCGAGCGCGTCGTTGCCCTCGTTGTGGGTGATCAGGCGGGCGATCACCTCCGGGTCCATTGCGGTGCCCCCCTCGGCGACGCGCTGCAAGGCGTCGGTGAACTGACGGCCGTCGAGTACCCGGTCTTTCAGCAGGTAGCCGACGCTGCCGGAGCCGTCGGCGAGCAGTTCGCGGGCGTAGAGCTGCTCGACGTACTGGGAGAGCACGAGGACGGGGAGGCCGGGGATCTCGCGCCGGGCCGCAAGCGCCGCGCGCAGGCCCTCGTCGGTGAAGGTCGGCGGCAGCCGGACGTCGATGACCGCCACGTCGGGCCGCTGCCTGGTGATCTCCGTGAGAAGATCCTCCGGGTTGTCCACGGCCGCGGCGACGTCGAAGCCACGAGCCTCGAGCATTCGCGTCAGACCTTCCCTCAGGAGGTAGAGGTCTTCGGCGATGACAACGCGCACGGTATCTCCAAGGTCACCACGGTCGGGCCGCCAGGCGGACTGCTGACCGTCATCGTGCCGTCGAAGGCCCCCAGCCGCCGCTGGATGCCGGCCAGGCCACTGCCACGGGTGGCATCGGCGCCGCCGCTGCCATTATCGCGGACTTCGATCCTGAGTATCCCGCCGTCGTGCCGCACGTCCACCCGGGCCTGACGGGCGCCCGCGTGCTTGGTCACGTTGGTAAGCAGCTCGCTGACCGCGAAGTAGGCGGCGGATTCCACCGGCGGCTCGGGGCGGTCCGGCAGCGCCGCGGCGACCTGCACCTGCACCGGGCTGTCCAGCGCCAGCGCGCGGATCGCGTCGGCCAGGCCGCGGTCGGCCAGAACGGGCGGGTGGATGCCGCGGACCAGGTCACGCAGCTCGGCCAGCGCCTTGACGGAGGTTTCGCGCGCCTCGGTCAGCAGCACCCTGGCCGCGGCCGGGTTGTCGTCGAGAAGCTGGTCGGCGGCGTCCAGGGTCATACCCATGGCGACCAGCCTGGCCTGGGCGCCATCGTGCAGGTCCCGCTCGATCCTGCGGACCTCGGCCGCGCCCGCCTCCACCGCCACGGACCGGGTCTCGGCCAGCCGCCGTACCCGGCGCTCGAGCTGAACGCGCGAGGCCGGCGCCAGCAGCCGCCGGGCGAACCTGCCGTAGGCCGACAGCAGCGGCGGCCCGGCCCACAGTCCCGCCAGGATGAACACCACCCCGAGCGGGACCGACAGCCAGGCCCGCCCGGCCCCGGTGACGTGGATGAAGGCGTACCAGTTGTTCCCGCCTGCCCCGACGATGGGGTGCCACACCGCCGGCATGACCACGCCGAACAATCCCCAGGCCACCAGCCCCGCCGGGGTCAGGGTGAGCGCCCAGCCGACCAGCGAGTCCACGGTCATCCACAGCAGATCCCGCCAGGTCGCCGGGTCGTTCAGCAGCCACCCGTACCGCCGCCACAGACCAGGGTCGCCGCCCGGGGCGGTGGGTGCGGGCAGATAGGGCACGGCGATAGGCACCCCGCACCACTCCCCGGCCAGGCGCCGGATGGTGTTGGCCACGGCCCGGGAGGCCGTCACGAGGCCGGGTATGAAAAACAGCCCGACGCCGACCGCCGCGAACGTCACCGCTATGGCCAGTGCGCACAGCAGGCCGAGCTCGGCCAGGATCAGGCCCGTCAGGGCGATGCCCCGGCCGGAGGCGATGAGCCCGCGGCCGATCCACGATCTCGCCGCCGGGCTGGGGGCGGTGCTGGTCTGGACGCTCGTCATGGGACATCTCCTCGGGCCGCTGTGTGCACGTTCTTCCGTTCGTCACCGAGTCTGCCCAGGCGTACCCGAACGCGCAGTGAGGCTGAACCCCGCAGCCGGGTGTACTTATGTACACCCCCAGTACGCCACCTAGCCGTCTGTCCCGCGACCTTATTTCTTTCTTAGCGTCGTCGGCAGGTCGGTGAACCCCACCGGCCACCGGCGAAGGGAAGACATGATGAAACGGCATAGTTTCGCGGCGCTGCTCCGCGGCCGGGGCAGGCGTTACGGCTCGGCCGCCGTCATCGGCGGCGTCGCGCTGGCGGTGGCCACCGCCAGTCTGGGCAGTGCCAGTCTGAGCAGCGCCGCTGCCGCCAGCAACCAGACCTCCGGCCCAGGGGCGGACTGGAACCGCGGCAGCGTGGTCGTCAGCCAGAAGGTGGCTGACTTTTCTCTCGCGCAAGCCCGCCGTTACCTGCACTCCAGGGGATTCGGCTCGCCCGCCGCGCGGCACGCAGTGGTCATCTACCGGATCGTCTACCGGACGGTGAGCGCGCAGGGGAAGCCGGACATCGCGAGTGGCGTGCTCGCGCTCCCCGCCGGCTCACAGCGGGACCTGCAGGTCGTGGAGTACGGGCACGGGACCATGGTGGCCAAGGCCGACGCCCCCTCGGTCTCGGCCGGGGACCGGGGCGAGGTGACCATGTTCGCCGGCGCCGGTTACGCGGCGGTCGAGCCGGACTACCTGGGCCTGGGCCTGGGGCCCGGCCCTCAGCCCTACCTGGACCCTGCCGCCGAGACCTCGGCGTCGATCGACATGCTCCGCGCGGCCAACGTGGTCGCGGCCCGTGAGCACCGGCGGCTGTCGCCCAGCGTCCTGGTGACCGGCTTCTCCGAGGGCGGCCAGTCGGCGATGGCCGTGGGCCGCGCCTTGCAGCAAGGCGCGGCCCGGCCTCTGCGGCTGGCCGCGGTGGCCCCCATCAGCGGGCCCTACGACCTGCTCGGCGCCCAGCTCCCCGCGGCCCTCGACCCCACCGGACCGCTGGACCCCAAGTTCGCCGCCTTTTATCTGGCCTACTGGGTCGTGGCCACCAACCACTTCCACCGGCTGTACGCCAGCCCGCAGCGGGTGTTCCGTGCTCCGTACGACAAGACCGTGCCCAATCTGGACAACGGCTGGCACAGCGACGAGCAGGTGCTGGCTGGCCTGCCCGCCACCCCGCAGCAACTGTTCACCACCGCGTTCCTGCGCCGGCTCGCCCATCCCACCGGGGAGATTCTCCGGCTCGCGCGGGCCGACGACACGACCTGCACGAGCTGGGCCCCGCGGGCACCTGTCCGCCTGTACGCCGCCCATGGCGACGAGCAGGTGTACTACCTGAACTCGGTTGACTGCCAGCGCGCGCTGAGTGCGCACGGCCGGCAGGTGCCGCTCATCGACCTCGGGGACCTCGGCCACTTCGCGTCCGGGCACGCGGGCCTGCCCCGCGCGCTGGCCTGGTTCGAGCAGCTCCGGCCACCAGCACCACAGCACTCCCTGACGGGTCGCCGGGCGCGTCTGCTGGCCTACTCCACCGGGCACGCCTGCTGGAACCCCCGGATATAGCTGGAGGTCGTGCCCCACGAGGGGCCCGGGCAGGGGCCGGCCCAGTGTTCGCCGACCACGGTGGTGTAGGACGCGTTGCTGTAGTAAATGATGGCGAAGTCGTACCCCGGTGGCGGCCCTACCGCCTGCGCGGGCAGAGCCCCGGCCAGAATGGCCCCGGTCGCGACCACCGCGGCCACGCCGCTGCGGACAAGCCTGTGCGCCATCGGAACCTCCAGATCGCCGAGATCACGCGCGCCCGGCGGCCCGCTCCCGGCGTGGTCATTAAACGGACTGTCGTGACTTAATGTAACAAAGTCACCCCGGACCGTTCATAGCATGACCGCCATACTTCACTTCCTTGGCCTCGCCGGCGTGCGGCATGTCGGGCCCGAAGTGTCGGAGGGGATCGGTAGTTTCGCTTTATGCAGCGTGTGGCTCTCCCCGATTTCGATCCTGCTTCTATGGCCGGTGCGGTCGGCCCGGCCTGTTACGCCAAGGGTGCCCAGTACGCGTTGCGGCGAGCGGTCGCCCACGTCCAGTGGAACTCCTCCGAGCGCGCACTCAGCGGCGTGGTGCGAGGCAGCAACGGCAATTTGTACGCGACCTCGGCGTACTTCACGATGATCGCCGGGTGGCCACCGGCATTCGATCACGGTGAGTGCAGTTGCCCGGTCGGGGTGGACTGCAAGCACGCGGTGGCGCTCGTGCTCTCGGGCACGGTGGCCGCGGTGGCCCAGCCGGCGGCCGGGCGGCCCGCACCGCGGCAGCACCCAGCTCCCGAGGCCTGGCAGCATTCGCTGGATTCGCTGCTGACCCCGGCGGCGGCAGCGTCCGGGCCCGAGGCCGGAACACCGCTGGCCGTTGAATTGACGCTGACTGGCGACGGGCGCACCGGGCAGGCACGGTACCCGGCGCCAGCCGCGTCGCAGCCGAAACTGCTGGCCAGGCTGGTGCGGCCCGGCAAGAACGGCGGCTGGGTCGCCGGTGGCCTGCACTGGGGCAAGCTGGAATCGCTGCGGTACTACAGCGATCACCCCGAGCCGCAGGTGCGGTTGCTCAGGGAGTTGTATTCGCTCTACCAGTCGTCCGCGGACGGCTCCGGCTACTACGGATACGGCTACGGCGACCTGAAGTCGATCGACCTGGCCGCCATCGGCTCCCGCCAGCTCTGGCCGTTGCTCGACGAGGCCGAGTCGGTCGGCCTGCGGCTGGTACACGAACGCAAGCTCGGCGAGGTCCGCCACTACCGGGACGCAGAACTCTGCCTGGACGTGACCAGGCCCACGCCCTCCGGCCCGATCACGATCACCCCGGTGATCCGCGGCGATGAAGTCCCGTCCGGTGCCGTGCCGGTCACCTTCATCGGCAACCAGGGCCACGGCATCGTATGCGCCGACCACGACACCCTCGTGCCCGGTGGCGCCCCTGGAGGCAGCCGGTTCTGGCTGGCCCGGCTGGCCAGGCCCGTGCCTTCACAGTTGCAGCAGATGGCGCTCACCGGCCGGCGGCTGGAGATCCCCGCCGCCGAGGAGCTGCGGTTCCGCGGCGGCTACTACCCACGGCTGCGGCGGACCGCCACCGTGATCTCCTCGGATGACTCGTACACGCCCCCGGCGATCACGGGCCCCGACCTGATCCTGCACGCCCGCTACGGCACCGGCCACGACCTGGAGATCACCTGGGAGTGGGCCTACGAGGTGGACGATGCCCAGCTCCGCACGCCGCTGGACTCGGCCGACCCAGACGAGGGCTTCCGCGACCCGGACGGCGAACAGGCCCTGCTCGCCAGCCTGGACCTGCCGCTAGCCCAGTTCGGCTTGCTCCGCCCCAGCATCGCCGGGCCTGGCCCCCGCCCGCCTGCCCTCGCGTCGTTCGTGCTGCTGTCCGGGCTGGAGACCATGCGGTTCACCACCGAACTGCTGCCGCTGCTGTCCAGCCAGCCCGGGGTCATCGTCGAGGTCACCGGCGACCCCGCCGACTACCGCGAGGCGGGCGACTCGCTGCAGATCGCCGTGTCCACCGACGAGGTCAAGGGCGAGACCGACTGGTTCGATCTCGGCGTCACCATCACCGTGGAAGGCCGGAAGGTCCCCTTCCTCGACCTGTTCCTGGCCCTCAGCCGCGGCGAACCCCACCTGCTGCTGCCCGACGGCGCCTACTTCTCCCTGCTCAAGCCCGAGTTGCAGACGCTGGCCCGGCTGATCGAAGAGGCGCGGGCGCTGCAGGACTCACCGTCTGACTCGCTGCAGATCAGCCGCTACCAGGCCGGGCTGTGGGACGAACTGGCCGCGCTGGGCGTGGTGGACCACCAGGCCGCGGCGTGGCAGGCCCAGGTCCAGGGGCTGCTGGAGGCGGGCGGCGTCGGCCGCACGGACCCGCCCGCGGGCCTGCTGGCGCAGCTTCGCCCGTATCAGTCCGACGGCTTCGCCTGGCTGACCTTCCTCTGGAAGCACCGCCTGGGCGGCATCCTCGCCGACGACATGGGCCTCGGTAAGACCTTGCAGTCCCTGGCGCTGATCCGCCACGCCAAGAACGAGGACCCGGCGATCCCGCCGTTCCTCATCGTCGCCCCGACCAGCGTGGTGCCGAACTGGTCGGCCGAGGCGGCACGGTTCACCCCGGACCTGAACGTGGTGGCGATCTCGGACACCGAGTCCCGCCGCAAGCAGCCCCTCAGCGAACGCGTCGCCGGCGCCGACATCGTGGTCACCTCCTACACGCTGCTGCGCATCGACTTCGACTCCTACCGCGAGCTGAGCTGGTCGGCCCTGCTGCTGGACGAGGCGCAGAACGTGAAGAACCGGCAGTCGAAGATCTACCAGTGCGCGCGGCGGCTGCCCGCCCCGGTCAAGGTGGCCATCACCGGCACGCCGATGGAAAACAACGTGATGGAGCTGTGGTCGCTGCTGTCGGTCACCGCGCCCGGCCTGTTCCCCAACCCGGCCTGGTTCCGCGACTACTACGCCCGCCCCATCGAAAAGGACCAGGACACGGCGCTGCTGGCCCAGTTGCAGCGCCGGATCCGGCCGCTGGTCAAGCGCCGCACCAAGGAGCAGGTGATCACCGACCTGCCCGCCAAGCAGGAGCAGATCCTGGAGGTCGACCTGCACCCGCAGCACCGCAAGCTCTACCAGACGCACCTGCAGCGCGAACGGCAGAAGGTGCTCGGCCTGATCGACGACATGAACACCAACCGGTTCACGATCTTCCGCTCGCTCACCCTGCTGCGCCAGCTCAGCCTGCACGCCGGCCTGATCGACGACGAACACGCCGACCTCCCGTCCAGCAAGATCGACACCCTGCTCGCCCAGCTCCAGAACGTGACCGCGGGCGGCCACCGGGCCCTGATCTTCAGCCAGTTCACCGGCTTCCTCGCCAAGGTCCGCGACCGCCTGGACCGCGAGGCCGTGCCCTACTGCTACCTCGACGGCAAGACCCGCAACCGGGCCGCGGTGCTGCAACGATTCAAGGAAGGCGACGCACCGGTCTTCTTGATCAGCCTCAAGGCAGGCGGCTTCGGCCTGAACCTGACCGAGGCCGACTACTGCTTCCTGCTGGACCCGTGGTGGAACCCGGCCACCGAAACCCAGGCGGTCGACCGCACCCACCGCATCGGCCAGACCCGCAACGTCATGGTCTACCGCCTCGTCGCCAAGGACACCATCGAGGAAAAGGTCATGGCCCTGAAGGCCAGGAAGGCCGCCCTGTTCACCAGCGTCCTGGACGAGGGCAACGTCTTCGGCGCCACCCTCGACGCCGACGACATCCGCGGCCTCTTCAGCTAACAAGCGTTAGGCTGGCACGGACGGGAAGGGACATTGATGACTGCTCTACCCGACTGGATGAACCTGCCGCCCGGGGGGCTGAGCGCCGAGGAATACGAGGCGCTGCCGCCAGACATCTGCCGTCGGATAGAGGTCGTTGACGGAGCCATCATTGTGAACGCTGCCCCGCGCCGCCTTCATCAGGACATAGCCCGTCGCCTCGCCACCATCTTGGAGGCGGTGGGTAGACCAGGGTTCGCGGTATCCACCGACGTCGACCTGCGCATGCGGGACATCCCCCTGCTGAATCGACGCCCCGACGTCGTTGTCTACGACGCTTCGCTGCCTGACGACGCAGTTCTGCGTCCGCAGCACTGCGCGCTCGTGATCGAGGTAATGTCCCCAGGCTCAGTGACCACCGACCAGACCGACAAGCCTGCGGAATACGCGGCGGCCAGGATCGCACACTTCTGGCGCATCGAGCACGATCCAGCCGAGAACACCCTGTCCGTCTTCTGCTATCGCCTCGACCCCACAACGGGCACATATGCATCCGCAGGGGTCCACTCAGGCAGATTGACCGTCACCGAGCCGATCAGCGTCGACCTCGATCTGGCCACGCTGCTCTGATCTCGAAAGACATGCGGGGTCATCGCGCAGCACGCTTCGAGGCCACGGCCCACTGTAGGTGGCTTTCGCAGCTCACGGCCGCTGACCGCCGAAGAGATCGATACCGAGGCAGATATAAGCCCGCCTGGTCAGGATGCTTGCCGTGGTCTGTGTCCGGCCTGGGCGAGAGCATCGATGACAGTGGCGGTGGCCGGTGTGGGCTGCGAGGGCCCGGCCGGGTACCAGGCGGCGATATTCCGCCCGCCGAGCGGGGGGAGGGCGCACACGCTCACGGGGGCCTGCCCCAGCGCAAGCTCGGGAACGATGGCCGCCCCGCGCCCGGCGGCGACCAGCGCCAGGACGGAGGGGAACTCGACGCAGACATCTCCGGCAGGGATGGCGATGCCTGCCTCGGCAGCGAGCCGCCGCAGGGCCTGGTCGCATGCGGTGCCGGGCGGCCCGGCTACCCACGGCCGGCCGGCGAGGTCGCGCAGGCCGCGGGCGCTGATCTGCCAGTCTGGCGGGATGACCAGGAGATAGGGGTCGAAGGCGATCTGGCGCAGGCCGAGGCCCGGCTCGGCCGGCGTCGTGCTCTCGGCGTCGTATTCGGTGAGCACGATGTCCAGGTCGCCGAGGCGCAGGGCCGCCACGGCAGCCGGACCGTAGCGTTCGGCGATGACAGGCTGGATGGCTGGGTGAGCCGCGGCGAGGAGGCCCAGGGCGGGGCCGATCAGCGGGGTCATGACGCTCTGGAAGGCCGCGAGCCGCACCGGGCCAGCCACCTGCCCAGTGAGCTCGGCCAGATCGCGCTCGGCCTCGCGAAGCTGCGCGGTGATGCGCTCGCCGTGGGCCGCCAGCAGCCGTCCGGCCGCGGTCAGCGCCACCTGCCTGCCGGTGCGGTCGATGATGCTAGCGCCGGTCTCCCGTTCCAGGGCCAGCAGTTGCTGGGAGACCGCGGGCGGGGTCAGGTGCAGCGCCTGGGCGGCGGCGGCCACGCTGCCATGTGTGGCGACCGCCTGCAACACACGCAGCCTGCGAGGATCGATCATTCAGAAGATTTTCTTTCGCTTTACGATAGATAGTTCAACTTTACTTTCATATCACCACAGCCCACTATGGCTGGCATGACCGAAACGAGGGAACTGACCGTCAGGACCTGGTCAGCGACGGCCACCAGCGCGGGTGCAGGGGACTACAGCCGCTACTTCGCCGGCACGCTGCTGCCCCAACTGCGCGAGCTGTCCGGTTTCGCTGGCGCATACCTGCTCAGCCGTGACCTTGGCGAGGACGGCACCGTCGAACTGACCGCGCATACGTTCTGGGAGTCCCCCGCGGCGATCCGTTCCTTCGCCGGGGATGACATCACGGTGTCCATCGTCGAGCCAGCGGCGCAGGCGGTGCTCCTGGCCTTCGACCGCACCGCGGCTCATCGCCGCGTGGTAGTCGACGGCTCGCTGTGCGACGCCTGGACCCCGAACATCGAGGGCCCGCCGATCGACTACTCGGTACGCTCCTGATAGGTGACTGAACTGCTAGCCCGGTTCAGCCGGACCGTCATAAATCGATATTTCTGACTGAACGGTGGCCACCGGCACCACGGCGCTTCCTGGCGGGCAGCCGGTCAGGTGCGGTCGCGCAAGGTGTTCAGGATCAGGTCGCCGCTGATCACGCGTTCGCCCGTTGCGGGCAGGCCGGCCAGCAGGCCCCAGTAGTTCCAGGTCACGTGCTCCCATGAGACGTAGCCGTCGGTCAGGTCCACGTGTACCTGGCCCTTCTCGGGGTCACTCGGGTTCGTGATGACCAGCTCGTTGGGCAGC
>DATAWQ010000041.1:0-32058 GCA_036267135.1 Streptosporangiaceae bacterium
CCCCCAACCCGCTACCCTCGGCGCCACTTCACACCCTCAGCCCACTTCACCCCCGCCCCACCCGTCCCCGCAGCCCCCACCCGTTCCCCGCCACCGCCCCTCCCCGCCCCGCCGCCCTGAGCCCGGCCCACTCCGCTCTCAACCTCCCCCGCCCGCACCTGCAAACGTTTCCCGGTTGATCGCACACCACTTTTCCCGCACTGGAGTCAAAATCGTGCCCGATTCATCCCGTTCTGTACCCCACCAGCACGGGAAAAGTGAGAACGATCATGAAGGTGGCGGAGGCGATGGGGGCGAGGGTAAGGGTGATGGGAGCGGTGGCGGGGGTGGGGGTGGGCCGGTGCAGACGGCGCGGGGGCGGAGGGGGGTGGCACGGGTGTACTCCTCGAGGGCGTGGGCGGTCCAGCCGGCGGTGCGGGCCACCGCGAAAATGGCTTCGCCGGCGCCGCTGATCATGCCGGACACATCCTTGAGCAGGGCGAGCGCGAAGTCGATGTTGGGTGCGGGCAGGGCGCGCTGGACGGGCTGGGGATCGAGGTGAGCGACGAGGAGCTGACCTTCCGGCTGGTGCAACTGTGCGGCGCCGCTACCGGCAAGCCGCTCACCGACGACGAACTGCGGCTGATCGCCGGCTATCCGGAGCAACTGGCGCTGCTCTACCCCGGGCAGGTCTGAGCTGCCCCCGCCGCCCGGCGGCGATGCGGCATGATGGTGCCCTCCGGCGGGTTGCCTTGCCGACCCCCGGACCGGCATTCAAGGGGGACCGATGACGCTATCGCTGCCGGTCAGCGACGCCGCGAACGAGCTGCTTTCGCGCAGCCCGCTGGCGCTGCTGATCGGGATGCTGCTCGACCAGCAAGTGTCGATAGAGAAGGCGTTCAGCTCGCCTGCGGATCTGGTGGAACGGCTCGGGCACGAGCCGGATGCCAGGGAGCTGGCCGGCTTCGATCCCGAGGCGCTGGCGGCGATCTTCGCGCAGCGGCCGGCGCTGCACCGGTATCCGCGGGCCATGGCGGGTCGCGTGCAAGACCTGGGCCGCCTGCTCACCGATCGCTACGACGGCGATGCGGCGGCCGTGTGGACTGGCGCCAAGTCCGGCGACGACCTGCTGAAGCGGGTCGGCGAGCTGCCCGGCTTCGGCGCGCAGAAGGCGCAGATCTTCGTGGCCTTGCTCGGGAAGCAACTGAGGGTCCGGCCGAAGGGCTGGCGCGAGGCGGCCGGGCCGTTCGGTGAGAAGGGCTCCCACCGCTCGGTCGCCGACATCGTGGACGAGGCCTCGCTAGGCCGGGTCCGCGCCTTCAAGCAGGAGCTGAAGGCGGCGGCCAAAGCGAGCGCCTGAAGCTGGAACGAGCACGCCAGCGGCCGGTTTGGCCGCGCGCGGTCAGCCGCCGAGCTGGCCGCGGCGGCGCGCCTCACGCAGCCGACGGCGCTGCGACGGGTCGAGCATGAAGTAAGCGACCGTCGGGAGCGCGATCGCCGCCACGATGATCAGCGCGCCTATGAAGATCGCCCACCCGGGAAGAACGAACAACAGGATGAGCCCCAGGATCACCCCGGCGATCCCGAACTTGAAGTGGTTCGACATCTCCGCTTCCTCCTCGCTGGGGGCTGACCCCCGCCGCAACCTGCCGGGTCCACTCAACCACATCAGACCTTCAACCTCTGCAACGACCGGCTACCCTGCGCGTGTTCCGCCGTGAACCCGCCGTATGGCCTTCGTGTCGGGAGGCGTTGTGGCGCAAACGTTAACCGGCCGGGATAAGAGCGCCGTCGGCCTACGGTCACAATAGGGTCAGGAAACCGGAAACCATACGGGGTGCTCTCCATGATCAGCGGGCACATAAGTACGCGCGTGCTTCGCTTCGCGCTGCCCGCCCTGCTGATCATCCTGGTCCTGGCCGGGCTCCGCGGCGCCACGGTCGCGCCCGGCTGGACCGGCCGCTTCCATCGCGACGGCGTCGTCGTCGGCATCATCCTCGAGGTGGTGCTGGCCGCTCTGCTGGCGGTCCTGCTGATCAGGGATCAGCGATCCACGTCCGGCACGTTCGTGGTCGCCCGGCTGCGCGCGCTGCTGAAGTACCTGCTCATGGCGGGGCTCGTCGTGGTCCCTGGGATGGTGGTGTTCAGCCTCCACCTGCCCCGGATTCAAGGCCACGGCCCCCAGATCAAGTCACGCGGGAACCCAGCAAAGCTCAAGCCCGCACACCTCAAGCCGCCTGCCCCCTGGCACTTCCCGGTGGCCGCCGTGCTGTACGGGCTGCTCGTGGCGGTGCTGATCGCAGGCGTGGTGCTGTGCTGCGTGCTGGTGGCGCGGCGCAGCCGCGAAGAAGGCGACGAGCCGGACCTGGACTTTGGCGACGAGTCCAGCGAACTGAGCGCGGCGGTCGAGTCGGGCCGGTCGGCCCTGCTGCGGCTGGACGACGCCCAGGCCGCGATCATCGCCTGCTATGTGGCGATGGAAGCCAGCCTGGCCCAGGCCGGCGCCGCCCGTGGGGTGGCGGACACCCCGGACGAGCTGCTGACCAGGGCCGTCGTGGCGGGCCTGGCCAGCATCGGGGCGGCGTCCCGGCTGACCGCGCTGTTCTACGAGGCCAGGTTCTCCACGCATCCGCTCGGTCCCGCCGAGCGGGACGAGGCCGAGCGGGCGCTCACGGAGATCGCCGCCGCCGTCAGCCGGCCGCGGGCGGGTGCGGACGCGTCAACCGCCCCGGGAGCCACGCAGTGACTGGCGACAGCGCGCGAGGCCAGCGCGGACAGAGCGGACCCGGCCGACCTCCGAGCGCCTGGGCTGGGGCCGGACCCGAGATCGTGATCACGGCCGTGCTGGTGGCCGCGGTGGCCGTAGCCGCCTACGTCGTGGCCGGGTCGCAGGCGCTGGCGATCGTCATGATCGTCGCGGCGGTCGCCGCGCTCGTGGTGTTCCGCTGGCTGCTTCCCCCGCCGCAGCCGCCGGTGGCGGTGGACGCCGGGACCGACAGCATCATCGCGGGCTGGTCGTCGTTCCGCTACTGGCAGAACCTCTCCGACCTGCGGGACGGCATGGCTTCGCTGGCGGTCTACGAGGCGCGGCTGCGGCCGGCCCTGGAGCATCTGCTGGCCGCCCGGCTCGCCGAACGGCACGGCGTGAACCTGTACCGCGACCCGGCCGAGGCCAGACGGCTGCTGTGCCGAGGCGGGCGCGATCGCGACGTGTGGGCCTGGATCGACCCAGGCCAGGCCGTCGGTCCCGACGGCCTGGCCGAGATGCGTTCCAGCGGCGCCGAACGCCGCGGCATCCCGCGCCGGACCCTGGAACGCCTGATCAACCGACTGGAGCAACTGTGACCGAGATCATCCGCACGCCCGCGCAGACTGCTCAGCGCTGCACCGAGATCCTGGACGAGGTGGAGCGGGCGGTCGTGGGCAGGCGCCGCGGCCTGGAACTCGTGCTCACCGGCATTCTGGCCGGCGGCCACATCCTGCTTGAGGACCTGCCCGGGCTCGGTAAAACCCTGATCGCCAGGTCGTTCGCCCGCGCGCTCGGCCTGGACTTCGCCCGCATCCAGTTCACCCCGGACCTGCTGCCCTCCGACGTGATCGGCGCGCCGCTCTACGACCAGCGCAGCGCCGAGATGGTGTTCCGGCCCGGCCCGGTGTTCACCCAGCTCCTGCTGGCCGACGAGATCAACCGGACGCCGCCGAAGACCCAGGCCGCGCTGCTCGAAGCCATGGGCGAGGGCCAGGTGAGCGTGGACGGCGAGACCAGGATGCTGCCGCAGCCTTTCGTGGTGCTCGCGACCGACAACCCGATCGAGTACGAGGGCACCTACGAGCTGCCCGAGGCCCAGCTCGACCGCTTCCTGCTGCGGCTGCGGCTCGGCTACCTGCAGCCGGGCGAAGAGGTGTCGATGCTGCAGCGCCGCCTGGACCGGCGCACCGAGTGGCCGGTGCTCACCGCGGTCACCAACGCCGCCGAACTGCTGGCCATGCGCGACTCGCTCGAGCAGATCGAGGTGTCGCCCGACCTGCTGGACTACGTCGTGGCCATCGTCAACGCGACCCGCGGCAACGCGCAGATCCAGGTCGGCGCCAGCCCGAGGGGCGGCCTCGCGCTGGTCCAGCTCGCCCGTGGGCAGGCGCTGCTGCACCAGCGGGACTACGTGGTGCCCGACGACATCAAGCAGATCGCGGTCCCCGCGCTCGCGCACCGGATCACGCTGCGGCCCGAGCTGTGGGTCCGCCAGGTCAGCGCGGACAGCGTGGTGGAGAACCTGCTGTCGTCGGTGCCGACGCCGCGCACCGATCCGACCGTCGGCCCGGCCGCCGCGGCTCCGGGCCGGACCGGCCGCGCGGTATGACCACCCCGGGCCGGCCGCACGCCATCCCAGGGACGGGCCGGCCGGCCAAGCTGAGCCCGCGCTGGGGAGTGTCCGCGCACGGGCGCAGGCTGCTCACGTTCGGCCTGGCCGGGCTCGCGATCGCGGTCATCACCCGGCGCGCCGAGTTCGCCGCCGCGGCCGCGCCCGCCCTGCTGCTGCTCGCCACCTGGCGGCGGGACCGGCCCGAACACATCCAGGCGACCGTTCAGCCCAACTCGGCCCGGCTGTTCGAAGCCGAGGAACTGGTCGTGCAGGTGACGGTCACCGGCCAGGGCGGCAACGAGGTGGAACTGCTGGTCCACCCGCACGAGTCGGTCGAGGCCAAATCCGTGGTGGTGCGGGCCCGCCCGGACGAGACGGGCGCGGCCAGGGCCGAACTGAGGCTTGCGGTGACCCGCTGGGGCCGAAGATCCGCCGGCCTGTGCGAAATCGTGCTGCGGGACCGGTGGCGGCTGGACGAGGGCCGCGCCCTGCTGGCGCTGCCCCGCATCGACTGTTACCCGCAGCCGGCCGCGCAGCAGACCAGGGTCCTGCTCAGCCGGCTGCCGAACCGGCTGGGCGAGCATTCGGCCCGCACGACCGGCGAGGGCCTGGAGTTCGGCGGGGTGCGCGAATACGTGCCCGGTGACCGGCAGCGCCGGATCAACTGGCCCGCCACCACCAGGCGCGGGGGCAGGCTGCAGGTGAACACGTTCGCGGCCGAGCGCTCACAGGACGTGCTGCTGCTCGTGGACGCGAGCAGCGACGCCGGTGAGCGCGGGTCCACCCCGCTCGACCTCGGCCTGCGCGGCGCCGTCGCGGCGGCCAAGGCCTACCTGCGCTCGTCGGACCGGGTCGGGCTCATCACGTACCAGGGGGGCATCCGCTGGCTCGTCCCCGGCCACGGCGAGCGGCATTTCCTGCGCATCGCCGACGCGATCCTGGCCGGGCCGCCCGGGCGGGAGTGGGGGAACAGGCTGGACCGGCTGCCCAAGCAGGCGTTTCCCCCTGGCGCGCTGGTGCTCGTGTTCAGCCCGCTGCTCGACCAGCGGTTCGTCGAGGCGCTCAGGGAACTGCGGGAGCGGGGTCACCTGCTGCTGGTGATCGACGTGCTGAACGGCGAGCCCGCGGTCGGCCGCAGCAGCATCGGCCGGCTCAGCCGCAGGTACTGGCGGATGGAACAGGAGGCGATCCGGTTCTCGCTGAACGAACTCGGCATCGGCGTGGTGCACTGGGACGGCAAGCAGAGCCTGGACCTGCCCCTCGCGCCTTACACCAGGCGGCCGCTGGCTTCGCGCCCGCTCACCCGGGCCTGACGGGGGCGGCGGTATGACAGGGAGCAGGCAAGTGGCCGCGGCCGGGCTGCTCGGCGCGGCGTGCTGCGCCTGGGCGGCCTGGCCGCTCACCGGCACACTGCCGAAGGTCCTGCTGGTCGTGGCGGCCCTGCTGGTGCTGGCCGACCTGATCCGGCTGGCGGCACTAGGAGTGCCGCTCAGCGAGGTGGACGCCTTCTCCAGCCTGGGCCTGCGCGTCGCCCGCTGGCTGAACACGGCGATCAGCGAGCTGCCGGCGGCCGAAGGCGCGGCCGTGGCCGTGCTGGTCTGCGAGGTGGCGCACCGGTCGCGGCCGTGGCACACCGGGCTGCTCGGCGCGGCGCTGCTGTGCTACCTGCTGGCCACCCACCTGGCCGAATCGAGGGCCAGGCTGCGGGTGCTCCGCCCGCAACTGCCCGCGCTGGCCGCCGGGCTCGGCCTGCTGATCCTCGGCGTCGGCGCCGCCCTGATCCCGGCGGCGGCCCCCGGCGTGGCCTCGGGCCTGCTCCGCGTGCTGGCGGCGGTCGCCGCCATCGCCGCCGGGGCGCTGGCCCTCCCCCTCTAACCTGCGATCTAACTGAACGGTGGCCACCGGACCGTCGTGGTCGGATGCTGGCTAGCGCCCGGCCGCGTACCCCTGCATGCCCCGCGGGTTCGCGGCCGCGTAGAGGAACCCGCCGGAGCGGGCCACCGCGCTGATCCGGCCCAGCGACCAGGGCGGCGTGACGGTCACCTCATGGCCCTGGGCGCGCAGCGCGGCAATCACGTCCTCCCCCACCCTGGCCTCGACGTCCAGCGCCAGCGGATAGGCCTCACGCGGGTAGAACGAGGACGGGAAGTGCCTGCTGTGGAAGGCCGGCGCGTCGATCGCTTCTTGCAGGTTCATCCCGAAGTGCACATGGTTGAGGAAGAACGGCAGCGTCCACTGATCCTGCTGGTCGCCGCCCGGGGTGCCGAACGCCAGGTAGGGCTCGCCGTCGCGCAGGGCCAGGCCAGGACTGAGCGTGGTCCGCGGCCGCTTGCCGGGGGCGATGGTGGCGGGCAGGCCAGGCGTCAGCGTGAACATCTGCGCCCTGGTGCCCAGGCAGAAACCGAGCCCGGGGATGACCGGCGAACTCTGCAGCCAGCCGCCGCTCGGCGTGGCGGACACCAGGTTCCCGAGCCGGTCCGCCACGTCCAGGTGACAGGTGTCGCCAAACCTGGCCGGCGCCGCGGCGGTCCGGCTCATCGGCTCCCCCGTGCCCGCGTCGAGCCCGGGCGTGACCGTGCCGGTCGCGAAGCCAGGCAGCTTGGGCACGCGGCCACCCGGCGCGCCCGGCACCAGGTCGGCGCGGGCGGTGTCGCCGATCAGTTCGCGGCGCTGCGCCGCGTACTGCGGCGAGAGCAGTTCGTCCAGCGGGACGTCGGTGAACCTGGGGTCGCCGTACCAGGCCTCCCGGTCGGCGAAGGCCAGCTTGGCGCATTCGGTCACGGTGTGGATGAATTCGGCGCTGCCCGGCCGCATCGCACCGATATCGAAGCCGGACAGCAGGCTGAGCTGTTGCAGGAACACCGGGCCCTGACCCCAGGGCGGCGTCTTGCACACGGTCAGGCCGGCGTAGCCGAACGTCGCGGGCGGTTCGGCCGTGGCCCGCCAGCCCGCCAGGTCACCGGGGCCGAGCAGGGCGCGGTGGCGGGTCCCTGTGACGTCCATCACCTCGGCGGTGGCGGTGTACCCGGCGATGGCCTCGGCCACGAATCCCTCGTAGAAGGCCCGCCGCGCGGCCTCGATCTGCTCGTCCCGGTCCGGGCCGGCCGCTTCGGCCTCGTCCAGGATCCGCCGGTAGGTGGCGGCGAGCACGGGGTTGGCGAACCTGGAACCCGGCTCGGGCACGCCCCCAGGGCCGGCGCCGGTCAGGTAAATCTCCGCCGATGACGGCCAGTGCTCCCGGAACAGGAAGGCCACGCTGGCGATGCCGTCGCAGATGGCGGGCACCACCGGGTAGCCGTCGGCCGCGTAGCCGATGGCGTGTTCCATCACCGCGCGCAGCGGCAGCCTGCCGTGGTCGCGCAGCAGCAGCATCCAGGTGCCGAACGCGGCCGGCACGCACGCGGCCAGCAGGCCGTTGCCCGGCACCAGTTCGAGGCCGAGCGCCGCGAAGGCCTCCCGGGTGGCCGCGGCGGGCGCGGGCCCCTGGCCGCTGAGCACGAACGGGGTGCCGTGGGCGGCGTCGAAGCCGATCACCGGCACCTCGCCGCCGGGGCCGTTCAGATGCGGCTCGACCACCTGCAGCACCAGGCCGGTCGCCACCGCGGCGTCGAAGGCGTTGCCGCCCTGCTCGAGCATGGCCATGCCGGCCGCGGAGGCCAGCCAGTGGGTGGAGGCCACCATCCCGAACGTGCCTGCGAGCTGCGGCCGGGTGGTGAAGGGGGAGTCTGTCGGCATAACAGCACTATCTCAAACAGCTTCCGCTTCACCTGTCACGCTTCACCTGTCGCGTACCGACGCGGAGCGTTACGCTGGACCTGCATGGTGCTGCACCGTGGGTAACGGTGCGCGGTGATCAGGCGGATGGCATGTCGGTTGGATGGAGAGAGGTCAGCGGCTGTGGCTACGGGCAGGGTTTTGCAGTTCGACGAGGAGCGGGGTTACGGGTTCATCGCCGCGGACGACGGCGGCGAGGACGTATTCCTGCACGCATCGGTATTCGAGGGTGATTCCAGGCAGCTAGTCCCGGGATTGCCGGTCGAGTTCGAGACCATGGCGGGCGATCGGGGACGGAAGGCGTTCGGGGTGCACGTGCTCAAGACCAGCCGCACGTCGCCCGTGGCCGACAGCGAACCGGTGACCGGCCAGGTCCATGTCGCCACCGACGACGACGAAGGCCTGTGCGACGTGCTGTCGGAGTCCAGGTTCGGCCAGGAAATCACCGAGATCCTGCTGGACGCCGCGCCCGACATGACCGGGAAACACATCGTCCAGGTGCGGCAGAACATGATCGCATTCGGCCGCAAGCACGGCTGGATCGACTCCTAGGGCGCTGCCGCCCGGCCGGGGCGCCTCCCCGGCCAGTGCTGTGCGGGCCAGCCGGGCGGGCCAGCCGGGCGCGCCCGCCATGCGCGCGTGCCCCGGGATGTGTGCGTGCCCGTGATGTGCGCGCACGGCCCCGGGCTGTAACGTCTGACCGCATGGAAGAGCTATCCCCCCGGCTGCGTGCCGTGTGTGATCTCCACGTCGCCGAAGTGCGCGAATCAAGCGGCCGCCACGAGTACGACGGCCAGATCCAGGATCTGTCCCCCGACGGGGTCCGCGCCGGGCTCGCCCGGCTGGAACAGGCGCGATCCACCGACGACCGGCTCAGCGACTCGCACGACGAGGCGCATCAGACCGCGTTCGAGAACCTGTCCCTGGTCGAGTTCGCCGAACTCGAGCTGCACCGGCGCAACCCGCTGCTCCACCTCGGCGAGCTGGATCTGGCCTGCTACGACAGGGACTACGCGCCGGCCGAGCAGCTCGCGGCGGCCCGGCTGGCGCACCTGGCGGCCTGGCCCGGCGCGATGGACAACGCCGTCGCCGCGCTCGACCAGGTCAGCGGTCCGGTGGCCAAGGCGCTGACCGACGTGGCCCGCGGGCTGGTGGACGGCATCCCCACCGACGCCGATCCGGAACTGCGCCGTGCGGCCCTGAGCGCGCACGCCAGGCTGGTCGCGCACCTGGAGCACGCCGCCGAGCAGGGTGACGGCGAGCAGGGTAGCGGCGACACCGGCCTCGGCACCGCCGGGCTGGCCGCCCTGATGGGCAGCGCCGAGGCTATCGACCTGGACCTGGGCAGGCTGGGCGAGCAGGCGGACGCCGAGCGCGACCGGCTGCGGGCGCGACTGGCCGAGAGCTGCGGCAAACTCGACGGCAGCCGGGCACCGCTCGACGTGGCCAGGGAACTCGTCCGTGAGCACCCGGACGGGGCCGGTGTGATCGACGCCGCCCGCACCTGGACCAAGCGCGCGATCGAGTTCACCCGCGAGCGCGATCTCATGCCCTACAACGACGGCGAATGCCTGGTCGGGCTGGCGCCACCGTCGCGGCGCTGGGCCATGGCGATGATGTGCTCGAATGCTCCGGGCGAGCCGGAGGGGCCGTCCTGGTATCACATCACCCCGCCAGAGGAGTCCTGGCCGGCGCGTGAGATCGAGGAATGGCTGGAGGTGTTCAGCGACACCACGCTGCCCGGGATCACCGTGCACGAGGTCGCGCCCGGGCACTTCTCGCACGGCCGCGCGATCCGCCGGGCCTCCACGCCGGTGCGCCGGGTGCTGCACTCAACGGCCTTCGTCGAGGGCTGGGCCCACTACGCCGAAGAACTGTGTGTGGAAGAAGGGTTCTGCGCGCCGGACCCGAGGTTCGAGATCGGGGTGTGGCTCGAGGCGCTGATCCGGGTCACCCGGCTGGCCTGCGCGATCGGGGTGCACACGGCGGGCATGACCGTCGAGGAAGGCGCCCGCCGGTTCGAGGCGGACACCCACCTGGCCGGCCCGGCCGCGCTGTCCGAAGCCAGGCGGGCCACGTTCGACCCAACCTACGGCCGTTACACCTGGGGCAAGCTCGTGATCATGGACCTACGCGAGCGGGCCAGGAAGGACTGGGGCGCGGGCTTCACGCTGCGCCGCTTCCACACGGCGCTGATGGGCCTGGGAGCGCCGCCGCTCGGCCTGCTCAACACCGCCATCGAACGCGGCTGACACCCGGCCTTCACCGCACCACCGGAGCGGCGGCGATCAGCTCAGCTGACCGCCGCCGCTCCCCCTGCCCAACATCCCCACCACCCTCCCTCTGCCCACCGCCCCCCTACGCATCACCCCCACGGCCAGCGACCGTCACACCCCCATCCGCAGTGAATTCTCGCGCAAGAAACACACCCGCGAACGTCAAACCACCCACCACCCACCCTTCATCCAGCCATTCCCACCACATCCTTCTCGCACTTCCGTCCCGCAATTCCGGGCAGCCAACCCCGCATCCGTGTCAACTGCACAGCTCACCCTCCCAACAACATCACGCGCACCAACCCGCCGGATACCAATCCACGATTTCCTGCCGACCAGGCACACAAACAGCATCCAGCCCCACAAAGCTCACCCGCCCACTGTCTATCCGCTCGTCAACCGCCTATCCCCCGCCACCGCGCTGACTCGCCACCCGCTGCCCTCAGCGGCCCGCCTATTGCTTGGTGGTATCTTTACTTTTCCGCAATCATTTTGAGGGCTAATAGCCGCCCATTTTTACGTGAGTGTCATTACTCACAGAAATAACATCGCGGCCTGGGGTCATGCGCCCGTTATTTCTGTTTTACTACGTTAAATGCTGCTCGAAGAGATATATGAAGGCGCGCCAACCGTCATCTCCGGACGGTACCGGACGACGATCAACGAACTCACCGATCAGCGGCCCGCGCTCAGACCCGAGATTCTCGCCGAGGCCGTGAACCGGCTCGTCCGGCTGGGCACGTTCTCCGCCGCGACCAAGCTCCTCGTCGAGGAGGACAAGGGCGGCATCCTGGCCGGCCCGGTCTGCCTGGCCACCGGCCTGCCGCTGGCGGTGGCCCGCTGGTACCCCTACGACCTGCCCGGCGAAGACGGCAACCCGCCCGCCGAGGTCGAGATCACCTCGGAGTACTACTCGGGGCACCTGTACCTGAACGGGATAGCGTCCGGCGACCGCGTCGTCATCATCGACGACACGATCAGCACGGGCGGGACGCTGGTCGCTCTGGTCGAGGCCGTCCGCCGGGCCGGCGCCGAGGTGATCGAGGCCCTGGTGGTCACGGAGAAACCGGCCAACGGCGGCGCGGAGACGGTCCGGGTCCGCTGCGGCATCGAGGTGAAACCGGTGCTGCGCGTGGACATCGACGCGGCCAGCGGCCTGGTCCACGTGCTGCCGCCAGGCGACACGGCCCCCGGCGACGACGCCGGGCCGCAGAGCAACGCCGGGCCGCAGAGCAGCGTCGGTCAGCAGAGCAGCGTCGGGCCGCAGAGCAGCACCAGCCCGCAGAGTGGTGTCAGCCCGCAGAGGAGCGCCGACCCGCAGAGCAGCACCAGCCCCGCCGCCGGTGGCACCGAACTGTGCCGGCTGCGCCATGTGGTGCCCGCCGGGGCCGCGAGCGTCTACGCGAAGTGTGAGTTCAGGAATCCCACCGGCAGCCACAAGGACCGGATCTTCAATTACATGATCGACACCTTGGAGCAGCGCGGCGAGATCAAGCCCGGCTGGACCCTGGTGGAGTGTTCCACCGGCAACGGCGGGGCCGCTCTCGCCCAGGTCGGCCTGGCCCGTGGGTACCGGGTGATGATCCTCATGCCGGCCGGCATGACGATCGAGCGCAAGACCCAAATCCGCGCGTTCGGAGCGGACATCGTCGAGACCGACCCCGAGGGCTTCCTGCTGCAGGCCGAGGCGGAGGCGCGCGAGTATGTCCGGCACCACCCGCGCAGCTACTTCCTCGACCAGTCGAGCAACCCGCTGAACTGGCAGGCCTGGCGAAAAGCCGGGCGGGAAATCGCCGCGGACTTCCAGCGCCGGGGCCGGGCCGTGGACGTGTTCGTATGCAGCATCGGCACCGGCGGCACGTTCTCCGGCATCGCGGACGTGCTGCGGGCCGAATTTCCCGGCATGGCCACTGTCGCCGTCGAGGTCGACGTGTCCGCGCCGCTGCGGGCCAAGCGGGAGCGCCAGCCGTTCCGGCACCGCCCGCACAACTTGCTGGGCTTAGGACCAGGCAAGATCCCGCCGAACGTGCGCGAAGACCTGATCGACGAGGTGCGCACGGTGAGCGGGGAACAGGCCTGGACGATGATGAAACGGCTCATCGCCGAGGAAAAGCTCTTCACCGGGCCGACCGCGGGAGCGAACGCCCACGTCGCGGCCGAGGTGGCGGCCGGGCTCCCGTCCGAAAGTTCCGTTGTCACCGTGCTGTTCGACTCCGCGTGGAAATATGTCAGCGTGTGGGACGGCGATTACTCGCGCCGCCCGCAGGGATCGGGGCCATACCCGGAGCATTGACATGCGACAAGCCCGCAGGCCGAGCACGGCGCGCGGGCTTGCCCTGCTGTTGCCCTACCCCGCGCTGTCGGCAGTGGTGGACGTGTACGCCGGGCACGGCGAGCAGACCCTGGATCCGGCAGTGGTGGCAGCGGTCGCGTTCACGCTGACCGTCACCGTGTTCGCCGTTCTGGGAGCCACGGCGCGCGCCACCTACTCGCCCGGCGGCCGCGGCGGGCCGCCGCCGGGGCCGGTACGCACGCTGCGCGCCCACCCGGCCGACGTGCTGGCGATCAACATCTCCACGGCGCTGACCTGGATCTCCCTGCTGTACGCGCTGAAGTTCCTCGAACCCGCGGTGGTCAACGCGGTCAGCCTGGCCATCGGCCCGGCCGTGACCGCGATGGCCAGCCCGGTGCTGCGGCGCGGCACCCACGTGCTCGGCGCGGAAGCCGGGGTCTCCGCGACGGTGCTCGCGGTGATCGTCCTGCTGTGCTGGGGCTCGGTCTCCGGCCTGACCTCGATCGGGCATGTCGGACTCGGCCGCGCCTCGGCCGGCCTGGCCGCGACGCTCCTGTCCGGGCTGGGTTCGGCCGGCACATTCATCTACGCCAAGCGGCTCAGCGAGGCGGGGGTCAGCCCGGTCTCGGCGCTGTCCTCCCGGTTCTACCTGACTGCGGGCGCGTCCTGGGTGATCGCCGTCGCCGACCACCTCCCCCGGCTGGCCGCCTCGCTGGTGCCTGGGGCGGTGGTGGCGGTGATCGGAGTGGCCACGCCCGCGTACCTGCTCCAGCTCGGCGTCCGCCACACCGAGCCGATCACGATCTCACTGCTGGACAACCTGGCACCGCTGCTGACCTACCTACTGCAGTTGCTCGACGGGCGGTTGCGCCCCTCGGCGTTCTCGCTGCTGGGCATCCTGACGATCACATGCCTGATCGGCGCCGGGGTCAGCGTTCGCGCCAGGCACGACGCAACGACAGCGACGGCGGACGGTACGGTGGGTGCATCATCACGCGGTGCGAGAACGTGAGGACCCAACCAATGCTCAGATCACGCGGCCGGCCGCCTCGGCGGCCGAAGGGAGCGGCGCTCGCCGCCTGCGCTCTGGCCGCCACCCTGGGCGTGTCCGGTTGCACCGCCGCGGCGGCCGCGGACCAGCAGCCGTCCATCCAGGCGACCAGCGCGTACGTGCCGCTGCCGATCACCCCGGGCATGACCTATGCGTACCTGGCGATCAGGAACTACACCAGCACACCCGACCGGCTGGTGTCGGCCAGCACCAGCGTCGGCGGCCGGGTCGCCCTGCGCGCCCCCGCCGCGGGCAGCGGCCAGATGCGGAACGTTTCGACCATGGTCGTCCCGCCCAACTCCGTGCTCCGGCTGGTCCCCGATGGCCCGCACCTGCTGATCACCGGGGCCGGGCCGATGCAGAACGGCAAGACCTTCACGCTCACCCTGGTGTTCAGCCACGGCGGGCGGGTACCGGTCACCGCGCTCGTCACCAACCCGCAGGACACCCAGGGCAGTAACTACTCGATGAACTGAATCACCGAGAATAGTGACCCATGGGAGAGCTGATCCTGCTGCGGCACGGCCAGACCGAGTGGAGTGTGTCGGGCCGGCACACCGGCCGCACCGACATTCCGCTGACCACGCGCGGTGCGGCCATCGCCACCGAACTGGCGCCTCAGATCGCCAGGCACCGGATCGTGGCCGCCTTCACCAGCCCGGCCAAGCGCGCGGTGCGGACCGCGGAACTGGCTGGTCTGGCTGGCGCCAAACCCGATGCCGACCTATGGGAATGGGACTACGGCGGCTACGAGGGCCGCACCACCGCGGACATCCGCAAGGAGCGGCCGGGCTGGTACCTGTGGCGGGACGGGGTGATCCCTGGCGACGCCGGCCACCCGGGCGAGACCATCGCCCAGGTCAGCGCCAGAGCGGACGCGGTGCTGGCCAGGGTCAGGCCGCTGCTGGCGGAACCGGACGGCGACGTGGCGCTGGTGGCGCACGGCCACATCCTGCGGGTGCTCACCGCCCGCTGGCTCGATCTCGAGCCCGCCGATGGCCGCTTGTTCATGCTGGACACCGGCACCATCAGCACGCTGGGCACCGAGCATGACGAGCCGGTCATCGCCACCTGGAACGTCCCCGCCAACTAGCGCGGCAGCGGTCAGACCGCGCACACGACCCGGTCAGCCAGGTCCCTGCCAGCCGCCACCGTGCGCGCGTTGGCCTCGTCGGACTCCGCCACGAACCGGCGCGCCGCCGTGGGGGACTTCCCCCATCGCTCGTGCCGGGCCACCAGCCGTCTGCGCCGCTCGGTCTCATCCAGGTCGACCCACCACACCTCGTCGAGCAGCGGCCGGACACTGGTCCAAGGCGGCTCGCCGAACAGCAGGTAGTTGCCTTCGGTGATCACCAGGCTCGCGCCAGGCAGCACCGCGATGCTGCCCGCGATGGCCTGCCCGACCTTGCGGCCGAACGAAGGCGCGTAGACCACGTCACCCGGCCCGGCAGCCCGGATCCGGGTCAGCAGGGCGACGTACCCGGCGGCGTCGAACGTGTCGGGTGCTCCCTTGCGGCCGAGCCGCCCGAGCCTGATCAGCTCGTCGTCGGCCAGGTGGAACCCGTCGAGCGGCACCACAACCGCGGCCCGCCCGCTTCGCGCCACCGCGGCCGCCACCCGTGCGGCCAGCGTGCTCTTCCCCGCCCCCGGCGCCCCGGCCAGCCCGAGCACACAACGCCCCGGCCGCCCCGCCAGCTCCACCCCCCGCTCAACCGCCGCCGCCACACTCACCCCTCGCCCCGGCACCTCTCCACTACCCACACCGCACCCCACTCCCCGCCGCAGCGCCCGCGAGTCCTTGATCATCTTCACTTATCCCGCACTGTTGCCAAAATCCCGCCCGAAACGCCCGATATCGACCACCACAAGACGGGAAGAGTGGCGATGATCATGGTTCTACCACGACCCGGCGGTGGGACGGAGGGGACGGACGGAGGGGACGGACGGAGGGGACGGACGAACGCTGCGGGCGGCGGTGGCGAAAGGTTCGTCGAGGACGAATCGCTCGGTGGTGGATCAGGTGGGCTTAGCACGCACTATGACCAAAATCCCGCCCGAAATGCCCCGGTCTCAACCCCCACAACGCGTGTCAAGCGGCGGATGATCATGGTTCAACCACCCCGGCGCCGGGACGCTGGGGCGAATATTGCGGGCGTCGGCGGTGAGAGCTTCGGTGGGGACGAATGGCTCGGTGGTGAGTCAGGTGGGCCAGGTGACGGGCTCGGCCAGGTGACGGGCTCGGCCAAGTGACGGGCTCGGCCAAGTGACGGGCGGCTGGGCCGGGTGGCGGGGGCTGGCGGGCGGACGTTGGAGGCGGGCGGGGTAGCGCTGAACGGGCCAGGCCGGTCTCGGCGGCCATGGCGTCGTCTGCGGGTGTCAGTGGGCGACGGTCTCTTCGCTGATCCAGGTTAGGTACGGGGCCGATCCGGCGACGATGGGGATCGCCACGATTTCGGGCTCGTCGTAGCTGTGCCGTTCGGTGATGAAGGCCGCGAGCTCACTGAACCGGGCGGCGGGCAGCTTCAGCAGGACGAGCCACTCCTCGGCCCGCTCGATGCCGCCCTCCCACCAGTAGGTGCTCGCCACTGGTCCGGCCACCTGAGCGCACGCGGCCAGCCGGGCCTGGACGGCCGACCGGCCCAGTTCCATGGCCTCCGCGCGCGAATCGGTCGTCGTCTGTACCTGCAGGTACTCCCCCGCGGCGCCGAGTTCCCCTGGAGGTGTCGCCGCGCCAGCCTGAGCCGCCATGGGACCTGATAGTACGCCCGCCGGCGAGGAGGCAAGTCTCAACTTTGGTTAGGTCCTTGTGGGCAGCGCATCGAGGACCCTGGTGGCCGCCGCGAGCGCCCGGCCACGGTCCCCGGGGACCAGGCCGATCCTGGTCCGGCGGTCCAGCAGATCGCCGACGTCGAGCGCGCCTTCGTGCGCCACGGCGAAGGCCAGTTCCGCCCCGGTCACCGGCAGCCCGTCGGCCACCGGCGCGGCCAGCCACGGGTCCTGGCCGGCCAGGGCGAGCACGTCGGGTGCCTCGGTGCCGTACCTGGCCACCAGCCGGGCCGGCGCGGGCACCCGGGCCAGCACCGACGGCGAGGCCGCGCCGACCAGCGGCAGGCGCCTGGTCCGGCAGGGTGCGGTACGACCGCGCGCGGTGCGGGCAGGTCCGGTGCGGCCGGATGCGGCGCGGCTGGGTGCGGATGCGGTGCGGCCGGGTGCGGTGCGGCTGGGTGCAGCGCGGCCGGCCAGCGCCGCGTCCACCGCGTCCTGCGCCATCCGCCGGTAGGTGGTGAGCTTGCCGCCCACCACGGTGATGACCCCGTCCGGCGAGGTGAGCACGGCGTGCCGCCGGGATAGGTCGGCGGTGGACCCGGTCGCCGCCGCGTCACCCAGCAGCGGCCGCAGCCCGGCGAACGCGCCGAGCACGTCGCCGGGACCCGGCCGGGCGTCGAGCAGGCCGCCCACCACGTCGAGGAGGAAGGCGATCTCGCCGGGAGCCGGTTCGGGCACGTCGGGCATAGGCCCGTCCACCGGCTCATCGGTGAGGCCCACGTAGACCCTGGGCTCGCCGGGCACGGGGAGGGCGAACACGTACCGGTTCCGCTGGCCGGGCACCGCGGCGATCAGCCCGGCCCGCAGGCCGCCGAATGCGGCGTCGGACAGCACCAGGTGGGTGCCCCGGCTCGGCCGCAGGCTCACGCCCTCGGCCAGTTGCCCGGCCCACACCCCGGCCGCGTTGACGACGGCCCCGGCGCGCAGCGGGAACGACTCGCCGGTCAGCCGGTCGGTGAGCAGCGCGCCGCGGCCGGTCAGGTCGCTGGCCGCGCACCTGGTCAAGATCACCGCCCCGTGGCTGGCCGCGGTGCGGGCGATGGCGACGACCAGCCTGGCGTCGTCGGTGAGCTGGCCGTCCCAGGACAGCAGGCCCCCGGTCACGTCGCGGCGCAGGGCGGGCACGGCCGCCATGGTCTCGGCCACGGTCAGCCGCCTCGGCCCAGGAAGCGTCCGCCGCCTGGTGCCCGCGGCCAGCCGGAGCACGTCGGCCGCGGCCAGCCCCACCCCGGTCAGCGCCCGGGAACCGCGGCCGGTCCCCGGCACCCACGGGTAGACCATGGGCAGCGGCCTGGTCAGGTGCGGCGCGATCCTGCCCATGATCAGCCCGCGTTCGGCCGCGCTCTCGTAGGCGATGCCGATCTCTCCCCTGGCCAGGTAGCGCAGCCCGCCGTGTACCAGCTTTGAGCTCCACCGGCTGGTGCCGGAGGCCAGGTCGTCCCGCTCGGCCAGCACGACGGACAGCCCGCGGGCGGCGGCGTCGAGTGCGACCCCGGCGCCGGTCACCCCGCCGCCCACGACCAGCAGGTCAGCCTGGCCGCAAGCGGCGACCTCGGCGAGCTCGCGGGACCGGCGCGCGGCATTGAGCGAAGCCGAGCCCGGACCGGCTATGGCGCCGCTCACGCCGTCTCCTCGGGGCGGAGGTAGCGGTCGAGCAGCACGGCGGCCTCGGCGTCCCGCTGTTCGGTGCTGAGCACGCCGTCGGTGATGTGCGCGGACAGGACCAGGGTCTGGACGCTGAGCAGGACGGTGGCCGCCATCGCGGTCTCGTCCCCGGCCCGGACCGACCCCTCTCGCTGGCCCTGCGTGATGCGGTCGGCGATGAAGCCGAGGGCCATCCGCTGGCTGGCCCCCAGCCGGTCGAATATGTAGGGCTGCAGCAACTCGGGGTCCACCTGGATGATCTTGGCGAGCAGTGGGTGCGCGCGCAGCCCGGCCGCCGCGGCCAGGAACTGACGGACGGACCGCTCACGCACCGAACCCGCCGCACCAGGGGGCTCCTTCGAGACCACGGTGAACACCGAGGCCAGCTCCCTGGTCATCAGGTCGGCGACGAGCGCCTGCAGATCCGGCCAGTAGCGGTAGACGGTGGGCCGGCTCACCCCGGCCCGCCGCGCCACGTCGGACAGCGAGGTCCGCCGCACGCCGAACGCCAGCACGCACTCGGCGGCCGCGTCCAGGATCGCGTTCTCGGTGTCGTCCACCCGCGTGCCGTCCTCGTTCCCGAGGTTAACGGTCACGGGTCCTCCTCCCCTGCACGGCAACTCGAGCGTCGCCACCTAGCGTTACAACTTGACATCAACTGTAAGCTTATCAAGTTATGGTAGAGCACATTGGGACAGAACACACCAGCCGGGCCGGGACGGAAGCCGAGCGGCCGGCCCGGCGATGCGCGGACATGCCGTGGGCGGGCTGGGATGAGCCGGTGCCGCTGCCCGGCCCGGTGCGCACGCTGCTGGCCGAATTCCTCGGCACGGACCTGCGGCCCAGCCCGTCCGTGCCGGAGGGCGACGTCGTCCTCGCGCCGTTCCGGCTCTCCGCCGACGCGGTGGCCGCGTTCACCGAGGCGGCAGGCCCCGGGCAGGTGCACACCGACCGCACGGCCAGGCTCCGCCGGGCCGGTGGCAAGAGCACCACGGACCTGCTGCGGCGGCGGGCAGGCGACGCGGCCGAGGCGCCGGACGCCGTGATCACCCCCGGCACACACGACGAGGTCGTCGCGGTGCTGGAGGTGGCCAGCCGCCACCGGGTGGCGGTCATCCCGTTCGGCGGCGGCACCAGCGTGACCGGCGGCGTCGAGCCACTGCGGGGCGGGTTCGCCGCGGCCGTCGCCTTGGACCTGCGCAGGCTGGACCGGCTCACCGGGCTGGACCCCGAGTCGCTGACCGCCACGCTGCAGGCCGGGTTGCGCGGCCCCGAGGCGGAGGAACTGCTCGGCCGCCACGGGCTCACGCTCGGGCACCTGCCGCAGAGCTTCGAGCACGCGACGATCGGCGGGTTCGCGGCGACCCGGTCGGCCGGGCAGGCCTCGGCCGGGTACGGGCGATTCGACGACATGGTGCTCGGCCTGCGGACGGCGACCCCACGCGGCACGGTCCACGTGGGTGGCCAGGCCCCCGCGTCGGCGGCAGGACCCGACCTGCGGCAGTGGCTGCTCGGCTCCGAAGGCACGCTCGGCGTGATCACCGAGGTCACCGTCCGGGTCCGGCGCCGGCCCGAGGCCGTGCTCGACGAGGCCTGGTCGTTCGCCGACCTGAGCTCCGGCCTGGCCGCGCTGCGCGAGGTCAGCCAGGGTGACCAGGCGCCACCGACCGTCGTGCGGCTGAACGACGAAACGGAGACCGCGATACTCGGCCTGACCGGCGGCCCGCAGGTGACCGGATGCCTGGCGATCACCAGCTACGAGGGAAGCACGGCCGGGGTGACGGCCAGGCAGGCAGCGGCCTCGGCCGTGTTCGGCCGGCACGGCGGGCAGGTGCTCGGCCCGGCCCCGGTGGCGGCCTGGCGGCACAGCCGGTTCGCCGCGCCCCGGCTGCGGGACACACTGCTCGGCACCGGGGTGCTGGCCGAGACGCTGGAGACGGCGACAACCTGGTCGAACCTGGCCAGGCTGCACGCGGCCGTGACCGCGGCGCTCTCCGGCACGCTGGCCGAAGCGGGCACGCCCGCCGTGGTGGCCTGCCACGTCTCACACATTTATCCGTCGGGCGCATCGCTCTACTACACGGTCGTCGCCGCACAGGCGGCTGATCCGGCGGCCCAGTGGGCCGCGGCCAAAGCGGCGGCCGGCGACGCGATCATCGCCCACGGCGGTACGATCACCCACCATCACGCCGTGGGCGCCGACCACCTGCGCTGGATGCGCGAGGAGATCGGCGACCTGGGCGTAGAGGCGCTGCGCGCGGTGAAGGCGGCGCTCGACCCGATAGGCGTGCTCAATCCGGGCAAGCTCATCCCCGACCCGCTCCGGTGACCGGGAGGCGTCCATGACCCCCACCTGCTGCCTGGTGGTCAACCCGGCCGCGGGCGGCGGCCGGGCGACCCGGCTGCTGCCCGAGGTGCGTGGGGTGCTCGAATCGGCCGGGGTGCGGCACGAGGTGCACGCCTCGGCCAGCCTGGAGCACGCCACGGAACTGGCCGTGGCCGCGGCGGGCCGGGGTGACGTGGCGGTCGCGTTCGGCGGTGACGGCATGGTGGGCGCGCTGGCCGGGGCGGTGGCGGGCGCGGGCGGCGTGTTCGGCATCATCCCGGCCGGGCGCGGCAACGACTTCGCCAGGACGCTCGGCATCCCGTTCGACGTCGGCGCGGCGGCCCGGCGGCTGGCCGATGGCCGGCCGCGGAGCGTGGACCTCATCGGGGTGGGCCGCACCGGCGCGGCGGAAACGATCGTGGCGGGCAGTGTCTACCTGGGCATCCCCGCGGTCGCCGCGCAGATCGCGGTGCGGGCCAAGGTGCCACCGGGCAAGCTGGCCTACCCGGTGGCGGCGCTGCGGGCGGTGGCGGGCTGGCGCACCACGACGTTCCGGCTGGAGCTGGACGGCGGGGACACGCGGGAGTTCGCCGGCGGCGCGGTCGTGGTGGCCAACTCCAGGTACTTCGGGGCCGGCATGATGGTAGCGCCGCACGCGGATCCGGAGGACGGCGTGCTGGACGTGGTGTTCATCCGCGGCACGTCGAAGATCGCGATGATCCACGCGCTCACGAAGATCAAGAAGGGCACACACGTCTCGATGAGCCCGGTGGGCACCGCCCGCGCGCGCGAGGTCACGGTCACCGTGGGCCGGGCCATGCCAGGCGGCGCCGACGGCGAGGCCCTGCCCTGCGCCGGGCCGCTGGACGCCGGATCGCCGCTGCGCATCCGCGCCCTCCCCCGCGCCCTGCGGATGATCGGCTAAGCGGCCAGCACGCAATCAGCCCAGCGCGTGATCAGCGGTGGCCGGGGTGCCAGCGCCAGTCGCGGGGGGCGCCCGCTTCGGCTACGACCCGGTTGCGGATCGAGCCCACACCTTCGACGGTGACCTCGACGACGTCGCCGGGGGTGAGCCAGACCGGCGGGGTGCGGGCGAAGCCGACACCGCCGGGCGTGCCGGTGGCGATCACGTCGCCCGGCACCAGCGTGGTGAACGAGGACAGGTACTCGATGCCGCTGGGGATGTCCACGATCATCTGCGAGGTCCTGGCCGACTGCATGACCTCGCCGTTCAGCGTGGTGGTGAGCAGCACGTCGGACACGTCGGCCTCGTCGGTGGTCACCACCTCGGGCCCGATGGGCATGCTGCCGTCGAAGTTCTTGCCCGGCGTCCACTGGGTGCCGGCCCGCTGCCAGTCGCGGGCCGACGCGTCGTTCAGCACGACGAAGCCGGCCACCGCGTCCAGCGCCTTGGACGCCGGGATGTACCGGCCGCCCGCGCCGATGACGAGGCCGAGTTCGCCCTCGTAGTCGAAGCGGTCGGTGAGGGCCGGCTTGACCAGGTCCGCGTAGGGGCCGAGCACGCTGCCGTGGCCGCGGACGAAAACCTCCGGCCAGGTCGGCACCTCGCCGTGGCTCTCGATGGCGTGGTCGCTGTAGTTCACCCCGAAGCACAGGACGCGCTCGGGCGCTGGCACCGCCGGGCCGAAGTCGCCGGGCCCGTACTCGACGCCGTCACGGCCGGTCAGCTCGCGGGCGGCCTCCATCGCCTGCGGCCCGGCGGCGAGGAAGGACCCGAGTTCGGCGAACCGCGGATCACCGGTCCTCTCGGCGAGGTCTACATACCCGGACCGGCCCCGCACGTGCAGGCGCGGACCAGCGGCGGTGGCAATCGTGGCGAGCCTCACCTGGCAGCTCTCCCTTCCCTGACGGCATCCACGGTCGACCCTACCGCCGGGCTCACCCAGGCCCCCTGGCTGGCCAGGGTGAGGGGAACGACGAGGCCCGCCCGGGATGCCCGGGCGGGCCTGCCTGCATGGTGCGGTTAGCCCTTCTTGATGGTGAACGTGCCACCGTTCAGCGGACCGGGCACGTACGGGCCGCTGAGGAGCTTGGTGGGGCTGTAGAAGGACAGCGGGTGACCGTTGACGGTGACGTTGGTGAACGTCACGCCGTTGGGGAAGCCCGGGTACCCACCCGGCGCCTCGATGACCGCTTCGGCGCTGGCGTTCTTGGAGCTGCCCAGCGTCTTGTGGATGGTGTGCTTCCAGCCCTTGGTCACGTCCTGCAGGACCAGCGTGTAGGAGTGACCGCTGGCGGTGACCGAGGCCTGGAACTTGTCGCTAGCGCTGACCGGGTTGCTGAAGTACACCGGACTGGCCGGGTACATCTCGTACCAGCCTGAATAGATGGGCTTGCCCGTGTTGCAGGCGACCTGCACGCCGGTCTGCTCCACGGTGCTGGTGCCGTACCCGTCCAGGCCCACCCACGGGGCCGCCAGGTCGTGCTTGGCGGTGCACGTCGTGACCGGCTCGGTCCAGCCGCCCTTGATGGTCGTGAACTCGCCGCTCGAACCGGAGGCGGCGTAACCGCCCCAGTTGCTCTTGGCGTTACTGTGCGGGCCGCCCCAGGTGTGCGGCGCGAACCCCTGCCCGGCCGCGGCGGGGCCGGCCGCGGCCAACATGCTGGCCGCTACCAGGACGCCCATCGCGGGCAGCCGCAGTAGCTGGGGAAAAGCAAGTCTTCTCATTCGCCTGTTGCTCCTGTTCGGTAACGGGGACGGAGAAGCATTAGCGGCACCACGATGACCCGGACCACCCCCGGGACACACATCTCAAACAGTCATAACCCGGATGTTATGACCCTGATCCGACTGTGCTCGCCGGGCCGTCAGCCGGCCATCTGCTGGCACATCCAGGCCAGCGACAACGGATAGCGGTAGTCGATGCCCATGTGGGTGGCGTCGAACAACTCGAACCGGATCGCGTCCGGCGACACGCCCGCATCGAGCACGGCCGCGCGGAAGGCGGAGGCGCCGAGGTCGAGGAACCAGTCGTCCCTGCTCCCCGCGTCGATCCACATGGCCTTGACGGACTTGAGCGCGTCGGTGTACTTCGGCACCATCCGGACCGGATCCCAATCCAGCCAGCGCTGCCACACCTCGGGCCGCAGCACCCCCGTTCCCGGGTCGAAGGGGATCTCCACGGTGCCGTCGTCGCGGGCCGAGAAGCAGGCGGACACGCCGAGGAGCATCAGCAGCGTGTGGTCGGCTTCCTTGGTGAACGAGTCCCTGGACTGAAAGTCCGACCACCAATTCCAGATGTCGCCGTCGTAGTCGCGCAGATGGCGCACGGCCTTGGCGAAATCCGGCACGTAGCACGTCTCGTAGAGCGAGTCGCCGGCGTGGGTGGCCAGCACGCCGAACAGGTCGGGGCGCAGCATCGGCGTGATCATCGCGCCGAACCCGCCGCTGGACTTGCCCATGATCGCCCGGTGCGCGGGCCCGGCCTGCGTCCGGTACCTGGCGTCCACCCAGGGAACGACCTCGTCGCACAGGTAAGAGTGGTAACGGCCGGTGCCAGGCGAGTCGACGAACTGGCTGCCGCCGTAGGCGGTCCAGGCGTCCACGTAGACCACGATCGCGGGCGGCGCCTCGCCGCGGGCGAACACCGCGTCCGCGGTCTCGGGGAACGGCTGGCGGTAGGCGCCGCGATTAGCCCACATGGCGATGTGGCCGGTGTAACCCTGGATCACATAGACCGACGGGTAGCGGCGGTCCGGCTCATCGTCGTACCCCGGCGGCACATACACCCACAGCGGCCGCTGGTTCGGGTCGCCGAGCGGATTGGCCCGCAGCAACTCGCTGGTGATGACGTGCTCGTCCATCCGTCCGGCGAGCTCGGTGGACCAGGGCAGCATGATGCCTCCATCGGTTGCTCAATCGATTGCCCTAGTTTGGCAGGGCTTGCCCCTGGCCACCATTTTTATAATTGATGGGTTCGATCCACGGCTTCACGCCGACGCGGGGTTCGTCACCCGGGCGATAAACAGCGGTTCGCCGGTCGCCGTGTCGGTCACCAGCATCAGGTACGGCCGGTCAAAATCGATCTGCGGCCCCCTGACCAGCTCGGCCGAGGACGTCATGCCCACCCCGGTGGCCGCGCTGCCCACGGTGCCCTTCTCCCCCACCGCCAGGGTGGCCGCGTGCTCGACGATCGATATCTGGCCGGCCGCCGGTGACAGCCCGCCGAAATCCGCGCCAGGCTCGAAAGCGATGCCCATCCCGAGTCCGGTGAGCAGGCTGTTCATCTCCTGGTGTGAGGCCAGGTTCACTTTCGGCAGCCTGACGCCGGCCGACGGGCCAGGGCGGCCCAGGGTGGCGGCGAGCCGGGTCAGGCCGGCCGCGGCCGGCACCTGGCAGCCGGTGGATCCGGCCGGGGGCAGCAGCGCGGTCATGGCCAGCTTGCCGCCGCGGTAGGGCAGCCTAACCCCGGTCCAGCCACCGGCCGTGGCGTACCGGTAGCCGTCGCCGGACATGAATTGCGCGGTGGCGGTGCTGCCCGGCGCCGTGGTGAACGGCCCCGGCTGGGTCTGGCTGGCCTGGAACGGCGTGGCCCAGGCCGCGTTCAGGTAGAGGGCGTCGGTGAGCACGAAGGCGTCACCGGTCAGCGCGCCGGGCGGCAGCAGGTCAGGGATGTGGCCGTGGGTGTCGGCGGCGATGGCCGCGTTGATGGCCTGCTCGGCCTGGGCCGGATTCTTCAGCAGCGGGACCCGGGAAAGCCCGGCGCCGTAGGCCGTGGCTACCGCGTTCAGGTAGCCGCGCAACGGCGGAAGCGACGGGTCGGCCCAGACCCGGTTGCTACCGGTCAACGTGACGCCGGGACCGGAAAGCCGACCGAGCGCCGCCCATCGGGCCCGGATGTCCGCCAGCGTTCCCTCCGTCCCGCCGGAGGCGGGCAAGGGCAGCACCGCGCCGGAGGCGGGCAAAGGCAGCACCGCGCCGGAGGCAGGCAAAGGCAGCACCGCGCCGGAGGCAGGCAGGTGCAGCACCCGGGCCATGGCCGCGGCGGTGGGCCCCTTGGCGCCGAGGTAGGCCAGGCCGAGCCCGGCGGCCAGGCTCTCCGGTGAGAACACGATGTTGGCCCGCGGCTGGCTACGGCACCAGGCGCCGAGCAGATCGAGCCCGAAGCCGGTGTCGGCCGCGCCGAGCGGCCGCGGGCTGGCCGGCGCAATCCGGGTGGCCACCCCGCGGCTTACCGGAGGTTTGGCGAGCAGGTTGGCACGGCCGGAACCGGCCTGCGGACCCGCGCAGGCCGCGGTCGCGACAGCGACCGTGACCGCGGTGGCGAGGGCGAGGGCGGCGGCGACTGGGGTGGTGGTGGTGCTGCTGCCGCGGCGGCGGCGGCACGGCTGACCTGGCTTGCTCATGCCGGCTTTGACGCTGACCGGCCCCGGCCGGTTGCATCGCACGGCAAGATAGCGACCAGGCGGGGAGAGGAATCGGCGGATGACAGAGCAAGGCCACGTCAGCGCCTTCACAGGCGCGCCAGACAACGGCCCGCCGACCAGGAGCACACCTGTCACGGGCCAGCCGACCAGGAGCACACCGGCTACGGGCCAGCCGGTCGCAGGCCAGCCGGCTGCGGGCCCGCGGGTACCGGGTCTGGCTGTCGCGGCTACACCGGTGAGGCCGGGCTCGGCGCTCAGCGTCTCGCTGGCCCTGGAGCTCTACCGGGCCCAGCTCGGCAGCAGGCACCTGGACCTGGCGGCACAGTGGCTGCGCGAGCGCGGCGCCGGGTTCTACACGATCGGGTCGTCGGGGCACGAGGGCAACGCGGCCGTCGCCGCCGCGCTGCGGGTGAGCGATCCCGCCCTGCTGCACTACAGGTCGGGCGCGTTCTACCTGGCCAGGGCGTGCCAGGCGGGCGGGCCCAGCGAAGGCCTCGAGCGGGGGGTGCGGGACGTGCTGCTCGGCCTGGTGGCCGCCGCGGCGGAACCGATCGCGGGCGGGCGGCACAAGGTGTTCGGCCGCGCCGAACTCGCGGTGATCCCGCAGACCTCGACGATCGCCTCGCACCTGCCGCGCGCTGTCGGCCTGGCGTTCGCGCTGGATCGGGCGCACCGGCTCGGCCCGGATCGAGACACCACCGGTCCTGGCACGGCGGCCTGGCGCGGCTGGACCCAACCTGGCTGGCCGCCGGACGCGGTGGTGGTGTGCTCGTTCGGCGACGCGTCGGTGAACCACTCCACCGCGGCCGGCGCGTTCAACACCGCCGCCTACTGCGCCTACCAGGGCCTGCCGCTGCCGCTGCTGCTGGTCTGTGAGGACAACGGCCTCGGCATCAGCGTGCGGACGCCGCCCGGGTGGGTGCAGGCGGCGCAGTCGGGCCGGACCGGGGTGGCGTACTTCCGCGCCGACGGCGCCGACCTGGCCGGCGTGTACGACGCGGCGGCCGCCGCGGTGCGGCACGTCCGCGAGCGGCGCGCTCCGGCGTTCCTGCACCTGTCGGTGACCAGGCTCGGCGGGCACGCCGGCTCGGACGCCGAGACCGCGTACCGCAGCCCGGCCGAGATCGCGGCGGCCGCCGCGCGGGACCCGCTGACCGGCACCGAGCGGCTGCTCGTCGACGCGGGCGCGGTCACCCCCGACGAGATCGCCGGCCTGCGGGCCCGGTCAAAGGAGCAAGTGCTCGGGCTGGCCGAGGAGGTCTGCGGCCAGCCGCGGCTCGGCATGGCCGCGCGGGTGATGGCGCCGCTGGCGCCGCGCCGCCCGGCGGTGGTCGCGGCCCGGGCGAGCGTGGCCGCACCGGCGGCCGGCCGGGAGCGGGTGTTCGGCGGGCGGCTGCCCGAGCAGGCCGGCCCGCTCACCCTGGCCCAGTCGATCAACGCGACGCTGGCCGACGCGATGGCCGCCCGGCCTGGCGTGCTGGTGTTCGGCGAGGATGTGGCCCGCAAGGGCGGCGTGTACGGGGTGACCAGGGGCCTGCTGCGCCGGTTCGGCGCCGCGCGGGTGTTCGACTCGCTCCTGGACGAGCAGGCCATACTCGGCCTGGCCCTGGGATCGGGACTGGCCGGGCTGCTGCCGGTGCCGGAGATCCAGTACCTGGCCTATCTGCACAACGCCGCCGACCAGATCAGGGGGGAGGCCGCCACGCTGCCGTTCTTCTCCACCGGCCAGTTCCGCAACCCGATGGTGGTGCGCGTGGCCGGGCTGGCCTACCAGGAGGGCTTCGGCGGGCACTTCCACAACGACAACGCGGTCGGGGCGCTGCGCGACATTCCCGGCGTCGTGATCGCGGTTCCGGCCCGGCCCGGCGACGCCGCCGCGATGCTGCGGACCTGCCTGGCCGCGGCCGAGGCGGACGGCACCGTGTCCGTGTTCCTGGAGCCGATCGCGCTGTACCACACCAGGGACGCGCTCGCGGCCGGCGACGCCGGCTGGCTGGACCCCTACCCGCCGCCGCCGGACTGGGCGGCCGGGCACGTGCCGCTGGGTCGGGCCCGGGTGTACGACCCGGCCGGGGGGTCCAGCGCGAGCGCCAGGCCGACACTCGCTCCGGCCCCGGCCGACCTCACGATCGTCACGTTCGGCAATGGGGTGCGGCTGAGCCTGCGCGCGGCGGCGCGGCTGGCCGCCGACCGGATCCGCTGCCGGGTCCTTGATCTGCGCTGGATCGCGCCGCTGCCAGTGACCGACCTGCTGCGCGAGGCGACGGCGACCGGGCGGGTGCTCGTCGCCGACGAGACGCGGCGCACCGGCGGCGTGTCCGAGGCCGTCGTCACCGCCCTGGCCGACGAGGGTTTCACCGGTTACGTGGCGCGAGTGACCAGCGAGGACAGCTTCATCCCGCTGGGTGACGCGGCGGCCACGGTGCTGCTGTCCGAGCAGGCGATCGAGTCCGCCGCGCGTTCGCTCATCCGGGGCCGGCGGGCCGGCTGACCGGGGCGTGGCGCGGGCAGCGCCTTTCAGGCCCAGGTCATCCACTGGCAAAAACCTCCTACCAGGGCATAAGTTGACGTTATGGCCGAATTGGAGCTGAGGCACCTGCGCGTGGTCAATGCCGTCGCCGACACCGGGAGCCTGACCAAGGCCGCCGCCCGGCTGGGCGTGAGCCAGCCCGCGCTCACCGCCCAACTCGCCAGGATCGAGCGGGTGCTGGGCGGCACCCTGTTCGACCGAGGGCCGCACGGGGCCGAGCCCACCGCGCTGGGCAAGTTCATCGTCGGGCGGGCCGTGGCCCTGCTCGCGGACATGGACGCCCTGGTGGGCGCGGCCCGCCAGGAGGTGACGGGCATCGCGGTGCGGCCGGCGCTGCGGGTGGGCGCGACACCGATGCTGATGCTGGCCGGATTCGTCAAGCAGTTGCACCGCGGCGGCGGGTACGGCCAGATCTCCACCCTGGTCGAGCCGTCCAGCCAGGACGTGCTCGAACTGCTCGCCGCCAGCCGCATCGACGTGGCGCTGTGCGTCCGGTCCGACGACGCCAGCCCGAACGACGTCCCCGGCATCCGGTTGCGCACGCTGACCCGCGAACCCGTGCTCATCGCGCTGGCCGACAGTCACCCGATGGCCCGCCGCGGCGCGGTCGACCTGGCCAACCTGGCCGACTGTGACTGGGTGGTGCCGCCGCCGCACGACAACCCGTTCCGGCGCCGGCTACTGGCCGCCTGCAACGAGGCCGGGTTCACCCCCAGGCTCCGGCACTTCACCAACGACACGTCCACGGCCCGCCAGCTCACCAGCCACGGCGCGGTTTCGCTGGCCGACGCGGCGTCGCGGCCGGGCGACGGCATCACCGTGCGGCCGCTCATCGGCGAACCGCTGACCTGCGAGATCATGTTCGCGACCCGGCTCGCAGACCCGACGGAGACGGCGGAAGACCTGTTCCGCGCGGCCGCCCGCGGCTACCTGAGCACGCTGGACCGCAACCCGCAGTACCTGCGGCGCTGGTGGAACGAGCATCCCGAGAGCCGCGCCGCCATCGACCAGGCCCTCGGCAGCCCGGCCGACGTGGGGGCCGAGGCCGGCTGAACCGGCCCCGGCCCACGTCACCGCCCGCGCCGGAGCCCCGTGCTTGGGGGCCCCAGGCGCTGAACTCAGCGCGCTGGGCTCAGGAGTGGGCCTTCCAGGTGTTGACGAAGCTGTTACCACCTGTGATCTTGCTGGTCTGGTCCATGACGACCCCGCTGCGGGCCATGATCACCTTGCTCGGGTTCGCGTTGGCCAGCGCGGCGTTGTTGATGGTCGAGCTGGTGTACTTCACCGTCCCGAAGTTGGGCAGGTCGGCCAGGCCGCCGCCGATGCCCGGGGTCTCGGTGATCACCTCGGCGGTCGCCTCCGTGCCACCGTTGCAGCCGGTCTTGGTGGGATCGACGCTCCAGCCCTCGGTCGTGTCCGTGACGGTCAGCCGGTACTTGTTGCCGCCCAGGTTGACGGTGGACGCGGTGATCTTGTCACCGGCCTTGACCGTGCCGCCGTAGTTCGTGATGTCGTTGCACGGGTAGGTCTCCCACCAGGCCGAATAGACCGGGGTGCTGCCTTCGCACTGGACGAACGTGCCGTTCTGCTGCAGCGAGTCGCTGCTGGCGGTGCCGCCGCCCAGGCCGACCCAGAACACCACATCGCCGCCCTGGGAACAGTTGACCGACGGCTGGGTCCAGCTCGCCTTGACCGCGGTGTACCCGCCGGAGGTGGCGTCGTAGCCGGACCAGTGGCTGTTCCGCAGGGTCGCGCCCGGTATGACATGGGTGAAGATGGGCTGCACAACCCCCGGTGCGGGGCGCCCAGGGGCGTGCGCGCTGGCCGACGCGGTGGCGGCGGGCACCGAGCCCATCAGGACGGCCGTAAGCGTGGCGGTCGCCGCCAGCGCGCGGCCGAGACGGGGTGAGACAGAGAAGGTCATCGCCGATTGCTCCTGTTCGATCACTGTGTTCGGATGCGGGGGACGAACTCGAAACGAACGATGGACGCTGGGTCGGGAAACCACAGAAGTGGCGATTTTTACCATGACGCACCCAGCCGTGACACACACATCTCATTAGGGCATAAGCCACACTGATACCCAGCGGTCACAGACCGGGATGACCCGCTCGCGGGCATCCGGCCCGCGCGGCCGCTACGAGTGGGCCCGCAGGTGCCCGAGCAGCGCGGCGGTCACCGGGCCCGCGGCCTGGATATTGGCCAGGTGCGCGGCGCCGCGGACCACGACGAGCCGGGCGCCGTGGATCTGGCTGGCGATCAGGGCGCCGTGCGCGGGCGGCGTGGCGGGGTCATCGCTCCCGGCGATGACCAGGGTCGGCGCGGTGATCGAGCCGAGCACGGGGCAGAGATCCATGGCCGCGATGGCGGCACAGCAGCCGGCGTAGCCCTCCGGATCGACGGCCTCCAGGGTGGCCGCGCAGGCCGCCACGGTGGCCGGGCAGGCCGCCGCGTACGGCTCGGTGAACCAGCGGCCGAGCGACTGCTCTGTGATCGACGTCATCCCTGCCGAGCGCACCTGCTCGGCCCGGGCCAGCCAGCCGGACACCGGCGGCAGGTGGGCCGAGGTGCAGCACAGCCCGAGCGCCGCGATCCGCTCCGGCGCGTGCGCGGCCAGCCACATGCCGATCATGCCGCCGATGGAGATGCCGGCGTAGTGCACCCGGTGCAGGCCGTACGTGTCCAGCAGGGCCAGGACGCTCAAGCCCAGGTCGGCGACGCTGTAGGGGCCGGGCGGGGTCGCGGTGCCGCCCGACGTGCGGCCGTGCCCGGGAAGCTCGTAGCGCAGCAGCCTGAACCGTTCGGCCAGCGCGGGCACCTGCGGATCCCAGACCGTCCGGTTGGTGCCCAGCGAGTTGCCGAGCACCAGCACAGGCTTACCGGCCGGGCCGTCCAGCGAGGCCTCCAGCGGCAGCACGGTGCCGGTGGGTTCAGACATCGAAGAACACCGTCTCGCCTTCGCCGTGCTCTCCTTCGCCCTGCAGCCTGATGTCGAACCTGAACACGCCGGGCGACTGGGGCTGGGCGACGAGGGTGGCCCGGCGCAGCCGTTCATTTAGTTGTGACAGGACAGGATCTGCGGCGTTGGCAGCTTCCTCGTCAGGGAAATAGATCCTGGTCACGAGGCGGTCGAGCAACCCGCGGGCGAAGACGGACACGTCGATGTGCGGCGCCTCGGCGCCGCCGTCGCCGGTGGGCAGCGGCGGCGGGCGGAGCGTGCGGATGCGGTAGCGGCCGTCGTCGTCGGTCGGGCAGCGGCCGAACCGGCGGCAGGCCGGGGGGCCGGGGCTGGCGCGAGCGCCCGTGCGCGGGTCGTCCGGGTGTCCGAAGCTGCCGTCCGGCGCGGCCTGCCAGGTCTCCACCAGGGCGTCCGGAACCGGGTCGCCGTGGCCGTCGGTGACCCGCCCGGTGATCGTTATCGCGCCCGGGGTGCCGTCGGCGACCACGTCGGGGCCGTCGGGCCAGGGCAGCCCGATGGCGAAGAACGGGCCCACCGTCTGCGACGGGGTGACCGGCAGCTCGCCCACCTTCGGCTCGCTCGGTGCTAGCCGGTCGCCCACCTTCGGCTCGTTCGGTGCTAGCCGGTCGCTCGCCTTCGGCGCGTTCGGTG
>DATAWQ010000042.1:0-15261 GCA_036267135.1 Streptosporangiaceae bacterium
CTTCCAGACCACCAGGGCGGCCAGCGCGATCCCGGCCGCGTCGCCGTGATGGCCGCCGATGTGCAGCGCCCGCAGGCCCGCCGAGAACAGCAGGGCCAGGATCACCGCGGCCGGGATCAGGTGCCAGGGTTCGGTCAGCCGGCCACCGTGAGTCCAGGCGGTGCGCTGCCAGGACCCGGCCGCCCAGGCGCCGGCCGTCAGCAGCGCTATCCCGAGCAGGCTGTGCGTGCCCTTGCGGTGGCCGCCGCTGATCTTGTGCACGATCCAGGCGAACGCCGCGGTCATGAAGCCGAACGTGCGGGCGATCGTGGACCCGGGCTCATCGATGTCGGGCAGCACTCCCGCCCCCGCGGTCAGCGCTACCCCGGCGGCCAGGTGCAGGCCGGACACGTGCAGCAACGGCGCGACACCGGCGAAGGCCAGCGCGCCGGACAGGGCATGGTCACGGCCGAGCATGGCGGGCTCCGGGGGGTTGGCGGACGGGAGGCTCAGGCGGACAAACTATGCCGCACCACCGACATTCCCCGCCCCGCCGCGCCGGGCCAGAAGCTACCTGGCGGCCTCCGCGACAGCCGCGTGCACGGTCGCCTCGTCTGCCGGGATTCCGGCGGGATCGCTGAACGGTCCGTACGGCGTGCCGTAGGCCGGGGTACCGGGCTCCTGGCGCCAGCTCTCGCTCAGCGGGCCGACATCCACGCTGCCGTAGCCGATGGCGTCGAGGAAGGCCGTCACCTCGGCCTTCGCGCCCGCGTCGTCCCCGGCGATGGGCAGGAAGGTCCGGTCGGCCGCGCCGTGTGGCCGGCTGAGGGAGAGCAGGTGCTTGAAGAAGATGTTGTTGAACACCTTGACCACGTGCGCGCCCGCCAGGTGCTGCTGGATCACCTCGCTGCTGGTCATCGATCCATCGTCGATCTCGGCGAACTTCCCGTCCCGCTCGGGGTAGTAGTTGCAGGTGTCGATGACGGTCTTCCCGGTCAGTGCGGCGGCCGGGATGGTGCGGTAGGCCTTCAGCGGGATCGTGACCACGGCCAGGTCCCCCTCGCCGGCCGCCTGCTCGCCGGTGCCCGCTCTCGCCCGTGGCCCCAGCTCCGCCACCAGCTCTTGCAGGGTCTGCGGCCCGCGCGAGTTGCTCATGATCACGTCGTATCCGGCGGCCACGCTCAGCCGTGCGACCGTGCTGCCGATGTTGCCGCTGCCGATGAAACCCACAGTTGTCATGGACGCGCCAACCCTCGGCCGCCGCCAATGATTCCGGGGCAGGCGTCAGAAGGCCACCGCGTTGATCACGCGGTCGATGGCGGCGTCCCGCTCGGTGGGCGGGAGGTTGCGCAGGGAGCCCTCGGTGAGCAGGGTGGCGATGCCGTGCACGGCCGCCCAGGCCACGTATTCGGCGCCCGGTCTGGCCTCGGGCGCGATGGCGCCCGAGCTGACCAGTTCGTCCAGCACCTTGACCAGGATCGCGAACAGGTCGAAGTCGTCGGTGGGGCCGTCCGGCGGCATGTCCAGCGGGATGGCGAACCCGGTGGCGAACCAGCCTGGTTCGGCGAGCGCGAACTCCACGTAGGCGCGCCCGGCCGTGCGCAGCCGCTGCCAGGCGCCCTCGGGTCCGGGCAGCGGCCCGGCCTCGTCCAGCCGGGTCTGCACGAGCGCGGCCATCCGCTCTTGACAGCACGCGGCCACGGCTTGCAGCAGGTCGTCGCGGTCGGCGAAGTGGCGATAGGCGGCGTTGGGCGACACCCCGGCGGCCCGGGTGGCCGCCCGCAGGGCCACCGCGCCGGGACCCTCGGCCCGGGCGGTAGCCAGGCCGGCCTGGACCAGTGCCTCGCGCAGATGACCGTGATGGTAGCGCTTGCCGGTGTTTTCTCCAATAGATGTTGACACTGTCCACACTCCTCGCTACCTTAGCCATGTAGACAGCGTCCACATTAGCACCGATTCAACCTAGTACCGAGGAGAGCGGGATGCCCACTCTGACCCCCCGCCGCCGGACCGCCGTGCTGATCACGGTCTGCCTGGCCGTGCTGGCCATCAACCTGGACACCACGATCGTCAACGTCGCCCTGCCCAGCCTGTCCCGCCAGTTGCACGCCGGCACGGCGACCATGCAGTGGGTGGTGGACGGCTACGCCCTGGCCTTCGCCGCGCTGGTCCTGGCCGGAGGTTCGATCGGCGACCGGCTCGGCCGCCGGCCCATGCTGCTGGCCGGGCTGGCCGGGTTCGCTGCCGCCAGCGTCGGCGCGGGCCTGTCGAGCACCGCCGGTGAGCTGATCGTCTGGCGGTTCGTGATGGGCGCCTTCGCCGCCGCCATTTACCCGACCACCCTGTCGATCATCACGAACGCGTTCCCCGACCGGGCCGAGCGGGCCAAGGCCATCGGCGTGTGGGGCGCGGTCACCGGCCTGGGGGTGGCCGCCGGGCCGGTCACCGGCGGGCTGCTGCTGGCCCACTTCGCCTGGGAGTCGGTGTTCTGGGCGCTGGTCCCCGTCGCCGCGATCGCGGCCGGCCTCGCCGCCTGGCTGGTTCCTGAATCCAAGGCCCCCGCCGCCGGCCGCATCGACCTGCCCGGCCTGATCGCCTCGTCGGCCGCCATCGGCGTTCTGGTCTACACCGTGATCGAGGCTCCCAGCCGCGGCTGGCTGTCGGCCGCCAGCCTGGCCGGGTTCGCCGCCACCGCCGTGGCCGCCGCCGTGTTCGTGGCCATTGAGCGGCGCAGCGCGCACCCGATGATCGACGTCAGCCTGTTCAAGGTGCCTGCGTTCTCCGCGGCCAGCGCCTCGGTCACCATCTCGTTCTTCGCCCTGTACGGGTTCATTTTCCTGGTCACCCAGTACATGCAGATCGTGCGCGGCTGGGACACCCTGTCCACCGGGCTGCGCATCCTGCCGGTGGCCGCCGCGATCGGCGCCGGGTCGGCGTTCGCGCCCAGGCTGGTCGCCCGCTACGGGACCCGCGGGATCGTCGTCACCGGCCTGCTGATGTTCGCCGCCGCGCTGGCCTGGATCGCCTTCTCAGCCCAGGGGCAGCCCTACGCCGAGATCGCCGCCGAGATGGTGCTGATGGGCACCGGGCTCGGGCTCACCACCACCCCGGCCACCGAGTCGATCCTGTCCGTCCTGCCGCCCGCCAAGGCCGGCGTCGGGTCGGCCGTCAACGACGCCACCCGGGAAGCCGGCGGCACCCTCGGAGTCGCGGTCATCGGCTCCATCTTCAGCTCCATCTACGTCCACCACCTGGCCGGGACCGCCGTCGCTCAGCTGCCCGCCGCGGCCGCCCAGGCCGCCCGCGGCTCGGTCGCCGCCGCTATGACCATCGCCCAGCACGCCCCCGCGACCGCGGCGCCCGCCCTGACCCACGCCGTGTCCACCTCGTTCATGACCGCCTTCACCGTCGCCTGCCTGGCCGGCGCGGCCGTCTGCGCCCTCGGCGCCCTGGCTGCCACCCGCCTGCCCGGCCGCCAGGCCCCAGGCCCGGTCGCCGCCCTCGCCGCCCACCTCGTCGGCAACCAGCCGATGAACAACAACACCGCAGCCGCTGAAGTCGGCTAACCCCGGCCCGGACGCCGCCCGTCAGCCCCGGGCGGCGTTTTGGCGTCAGGCGCGGGCGGCGGCGCGCAGGGAGCGGTAGAGGAGTTGCTGATCGCCCAGGCGGCGGCGCAGTTCGCGTTCCAGGCCGCCGATGGGGACCAGGTTCTGCGGGGCGCGGGGGTCTTTGTGCGGGGTGCTGGCGAACCGGGGGAGCAGGCGGGCGGTCAGGTCGGCCAGCGCCACCACCTCGGGCCTGGGCAGATCGGCGGAGCACTCCAGCCGCACCACCCCGGACCACGGCACCCCCGCCGCGGCGGGCAACTGCAGATACCAGGAGTTCCGCCGCCACGAGGTGCCCATCGTGAACACCGGGGTCCGCTGCCCCGGCGCCAGCCGGCCGACCACCGCCGCCTGCTCGCCCTGCAGGTAAGACGACTGGTGGGTCTTGACGTAGCCGACCACCCGGGGCAGGTGGGTGCGGCCGCGCAGCGGGCCGTCCACGATCAGTAGATCGTCGTCGGCCGCGTGCTGGGCCCGGAACGAGGTCGCGAGCTGCACTTCCGCGTCGCTCAGCGCCCGCTGCAAGGCTAGCGAAAGCTGGTCGATCCCCCCGGCCGCCTCCGCGGCCCCCTTCGCGGCCACCCGGGCCGGGTAGCGGGCGTGCCGGGTGATGATGCCGGGCGCGTCCTTGTAGGTGGTGAACAGGCCGCGCTCCACGTTGACCCCGGCCATCCGGGCCGCGCCGTCGCAGCGGACCAGCCCGGCGGCGTACGAGGCGGCGATCCCGGTGAACGGCTGCGGTCCGTCGCCCTGGAGCCAGATCCTGGCCTCGATCCGGCGCACTCCGTCCAGGAACAGCAGCGTGCCCGGCACCCGGACCGCCGGGTCGGGCGTGATCGGGCGCCACTGGTCCGCGGGCAGCTCCACGTCCAGGTCGAGCTCGGCCTTGGACGCCTCCAGCGGCTTCGCGCCGCCCCCGTCCAGGTCGTCGCCGAGCGCCATGCCGTAACCGGGATCCCACGGGTCCACGGCGAACGACCCGAGCGCGGGCGCCGGGCGAGAACCGGGACCAGGACTAGCGCCAGGGCTGGGCTCGGTCATGTGACGCGTTCCTTGCGCAGCGCCGAACTGGTGCCGGTTCGGCTGACCACGAACCGGACCGGGACCCGCTCGGCCAGCGCGGGCACGTGGGTGATGATGCCGACCATCCGGTCGGAGTCGGCGGCCAGCCGCTCCAGCGTGATGGCCACCGTCTCCAGCGTGTCCTCGTCCAGGGTGCCGAAGCCCTCGTCCAGGAACATCGAGTTCAGATCGCGCATCCCGGCCGACAGGCCGACCACCTGCCGGGACAGCGCCAGGGCCAGGGCCAGCGAGGCCTGGAACGTCTCACCGCCCGATAGGGTGTGCACCGGCCGGCTGGAACCGGCGTCGGCGAAGTCGATGACGATCAGCTCGTTGCGCTCGTCCCGGCCGAGTTCGTACTGGCCACCGGACAGCTCCCGCAGCGTCACCGACGCCTCGGCCACCAGCGAGTCCAGCGCCTCGCTGCACAGCCAGCCCTCGAACCTGCGGGCCTGCAGCATCTGGCCGAGCATCGCCGCGACCTGCTCCTCCTCGCGGGCAGCCCGCAGCTCGGTGTCCAGCTTCGCGGCCTTGGCCAGCGCCTGGCGCACCGATTTCAGCTCGCTGTCCGCCCTTGCCTGATGGGTGGCCAGGGCTGCCGCGGCGCGGGCGGGCTCGGTCACCCCGGTGACGCCGTGCTCGGCCAGTTGCCCGATCAGCCGGGCCGTGTCGTCGGCGGCCCGCTGCCGCAGCGTCGCGGCGTTCTCGTCCAGGCCGGGCTGGCGTTTGGCCCGCTCCTCGTGCTGCGCCGTGGCCCAGGCGGTCAGCGTGGCCCAGGCCCCGGCCAGGTCGGCGTGCTCGACCGCCGGGGCGCCGAGCGTGACCACCGAGTCGCGGGCGGCCCGCAGCCGGGCCCAGGCCTGCTTCTCCTCGTCGCCCAGGGCGCGGCGGCCCTGGGTGGCCGTCGTCAGCTCAGACCGCCTGGCCTCCGCCTCCTTGCGGGCCTGGCGGGACGCCGCGTCGGCCCCGGCGATCGCGGCCAGCGCCGCGGTCACCTCGGGCTCGGGCAGCGCGCCGTCCAGGAACTCGGCGCCGCGGTCCAGGCGCGACCTGGTCGCGGTCACGGTCGCCTGCGCGCCGGCGGCCGTGCGCGCCGCCGCCGCGTGCGCCTGGGCCGCCTGCTTCTGCGCCTTCGTGGCCGCCCCCACCCGGGCCTGCGCGGCGGCCAGGCCGGGCGGCTCGGCGTGGTGGGGGACGGCAGTGACCGGACGCTGGCACACCGGGCAGTCGTCGCCGACCTCCACGGTCTGCGCCAGCAAGGCGGCGGCGTGCGCCCGGCCCGCGTCCGAGACGGCCTCTTGGGCCGCGGTCAGCTCCTCGTCGGCCACCGTCAGCGTCTGCGACGCGGAGATCTCGGCGGACTGGGCGGCGGCCAGCTCTTTTTCCTGCCGCTCGGTGTCGGCGGCGAGTTCCCGGCGCAGCCCGTAGGCGGAGCGGAGCTGCTCCACCGTGGCCTGCTCGGGCAGCCGGTCCCTGGCCTCCGCGGCGGCGCTGGCGTGCCGGGCTGACTCTTCGGCCTCGCGCAGCCGTTCAGTTACAAGATCGTCCGCCAAGCCAATACGTTCCGCGAGGCCGGAGACCTCAGCCGGAGTGCACACAGCGGCCAGCAGCTTGGCCTCCTCGCCACCCTGCCAGGCCTGCTGCGCCGCCTGCTCGGCGTCCTTAGTGAGCGCGTCGAGGGCGGTCAGCGTGGTCTCGACGGTGGCAGCCAGGCTGGTCAGCGCCTCGACCCGGGCCTTCGCGGCGGCCTGCGCCTCGGGGGTGGCGGCGGTCAGATCGTCGCGCTGGCGCTGGGCGTGCTTGACACGCTCGGCGGCGACCCTGGACCGTTCGCGGGCCCGCTGGCCGACCTTCTCATAGACGCCGAAGGCCAGCAGTTCGACCAGGACCTTCTGCCGGTCCTTGGGGCTGGCCTGCAGGAACCTGGAGAACCGGCCTTGGGGGAGCAGCACGGACTGGATGAAGTGCTGGTAGCTGAGCCCGAGCAGCTCCTCGACCCCGGCGGTGACCAGGTCGGGGCCCTCGGCAAGCTTGCCGGTGCTGGCGGCCAGCAGGTCCGCGATGGGCGCGCCGGGGTCGATGGCCGGGTCCAGCAGCTCGAGCCTGGCTTCCTTGGTGTGCACCCGGCCCTGCTTGTCGCGGCTGAGCGCGCGGACCGCGGCGTAGCGCTTCCCGGCCAGCTCGAAGACCAGGCCGACCCGGCAGGCGTTGGCGGCGGGCGCGAGCGCGTCGGCGATCGCGTTCTCCTTGCCCCACCGGGGGACCGTGCCGTACAGCGCGAAGCACAGGCCGTCGATCAGCGTGCTCTTGCCCGAGCCGGTGGGCCCGACCAGGGCGAAGAACTCGACGTCGGAGAAGTCGGCCTCGGCGGGCTGGCGGTAGGAGCCGAAGCCGTCGAGCAGCAGCCGCAGCGGTCGCATCAGGCCTCCCCGCCGGTGGTGACCTCGTCCAGGCCCGTGGTGACCTCGTCAAGAAGAGCAGCGAACATGGCGGGTATCCGCTGGTCGTCGACGTTCTGCTCGGTCAGGTAGTCGCCGAACAGCTCCAGCGGGCTGCGGCCCGCCCGCGTCGTCCCGCCGCCCCCGCCGTCGCGGGCCTGCGGCCGGTGCTCCTCGTCGAGCTGCACCTCCAGCGCGTTCGGCAGCTTCTCCCGCACCAGGTCGCCGAGCCCGGCCCGGGCCGATTCGGCCAGTACCACCCGCAGGTAGGCGTCACTCGCCTGCTCGCCCTCGGCGATGACCTGGTCCAGCGGCCCGCGCAGCGTTTTCAGCCGGCGCCCGCCGGTGACCGGGACCGGCCTGGCGTCGGCCCTGATGTCCGGGGTGGCGGTGACGACCAGCGCGGCGGGCTGGTTCGCCTCCTCGCCGAAGTCGATGTTCAGCGGGGCGCCGCAGTAGTAGACCGGGCAGGGGCCCGGGATCTCCTGCTGGCGGTGCAGGTGCCCGAGCGCCACGTAGTGCGCGCTGGGCGGGAACATGCTGGACGGCAGTTCGTAGTCCAGCGTGGTCTGCACGTCCCGCTCGCCGCCGCCGCGCCGGCCGCCGAGCAGCGTCGCGTGCGCCGTGATCACGTTGACCGCGTCCGGGGTGAAGCCGCTGGTCAGCAGCCGCACAATCTCCGTGACGTGCCCGGCGTAGTCGTGGCTGTGCTGCGACGCCTCGTGCAGCATCACCTCGGCGGCGCGGACCGCGTACCGATGCGACAGGAACGGCAGCGCCGCCACGTTGATCGCCTCGCCGCCGCGGGTGTGCAGCCTGAGCAGGCCGCCGCCGTCGGGCCGCTTCGGCGTGCCGAGCACGTGCAGGCCGAGCTCGGCCAGCACCGGCCGGTACAGCGAGTCCAGCAGCGCCTGGTTGTCGTGATTGCCGCCGATCACCACGACCAGCCGGCCGTCCTGGCGCAGCGCCAGCAGGCTGCGCATGACCAGGCCCTGTGCCTTCGCGGTCGGCGCGGCCGTCTCGAACATGTCCCCGGCGACCAGCACCACGTCCACGTCCTCGGCGCGGGCGGTCGCCACCAGGCTGCGCAGCACGGCCTCGTGCTCGTCGTACCGGTCCCGGCCCTTGAGAACCTTGCCCACGTGCCAGTCGCTGGTATGCAGGATTTTCATCGGGTCCGAGCCTAGGCCCAGGCGCCGACACTGCGGTCCCGAATCGCCGGGTCTACGCGGGCTCCCGCCGGGGGCGGCGGTCGGCCAGGCCGGCCCAGGGCATGGCGGGTTCCCCGGCGCCGACGTTGGCGGCGAGCCGGCCGAGCAGGTCGCTGAGCGTGGCCAGGTCGGCGTCGGCCAGGCCCGCCCGCAGCCTGGCGTCGAAGGCGACCGCGGCCTGCTGCAGGCGCGTGAACGCCGCTTCGCCCGCTTCGGTGAGCGCGACCACATGGATCCGCCGGTTGGCCGGGTCGCGGGTCCTGGTGATCAGGCCGCGGGTGTCCATGGCGTTCAGGTGGTGGGTCAGCGTGGCCTCGCGCACCCCGACCGCCTCGGCGAGTTCGCGCTGGTTGGCAGGCTTGCGGATCTTCAGGTTGAGCAGCACCAGCCAGACCGGCAGGGTGCCGCCCGCTTCGCCCAGCGCCTCGTCGAACGCGCGCTCCACGGCGCGGGTCGTCTGGCTGAGGCGGAGCCCGATCGGGGGCGGGAACGGTGCTGGCATGTCCGCCAGCGTAACACAAAGCATCGACATCTAAGGGATTGACATCTAACTCTTAGATATCTAAGTTATGTGCGTAGCGGCAGCCGCGGCGACGGGCCGCCGCCGACGAGACGAAGAAGGGGCGTGTGCCATGAGCCAACCCACAGTTGAAGCCTGTGACCTGCGGAAGTCCTACGGCGAGGTGCGGGCGCTTGACGGGCTGAGCCTGGCGGTGACCGCGGGCTCCGTGCTCGGGCTGCTCGGGCCGAACGGGTCCGGCAAGACCACCACCGTGTCCATCCTGGCCACCTCGCTGCGCCCCGACGCGGGCCGCGCGATCGTCGCCGGGCTCGACGTGGTCACCCAGGCCGCGCAGGTCCGCCGGGTCATCGGCCTGGCGGGCCAGTTCGCGGCCGTCGATGCCAACCTGACCGGGCGGGAGAACCTCCGGCTGATCGGGCGGCTGTCCCGGGTCGGCCGCGCGCAGGCCCGGATCCGCGCCGACGATCTGCTGGACCGGTTCGGCCTGACCGCGGCGGCGGACCGGCTGGTGCGCGGCTACTCCGGCGGGATGCGGCGCCGGCTCGACGTGGCCGCCGCGCTGCTGCACCGGCCGCCGGTGCTGTTCCTCGACGAGCCCACCAGCGGCCTGGACCCGGAGAGCCGGTTCGCGCTGTGGGACGCCGTGCGCGACCTGGCCAGGTCCGGCACCGCCGTCCTGCTCACCACCCAGTACCTGGAAGAGGCCGACGCGCTGGCCGACCAGGTGATGATCATCTCCGCCGGGCGGGCCGCCGACACCGGCACCCCGGCCGAACTGAAGGCCAGGTTCGGCTCGGTGGTCTTCCACCTGGGGTTCGGCGCCCCGCAGGCCGCGCAAGCGGCGCAGACGGCGCTGGCCTCGGCGGGCTACCGGCCCGAGCGCGACGGCGGCGGCCTGCAGGTCCGGTCCGCCTCCGGGTCCGGCGAGCTGGCCGGCCTGCTGCGCGCCCTGGACGGCCGGGCCCCCGACCCGGTGTCCGTGCAGGTGCGCGAACCCACCCTGGACGACGTATTCCTCTCCCTCACCCATGGAGGTGAAGCAGCATGAGCACGATCGCCATCCCCTCGCGCCAGGCCGCGGGCCGCCGCGTCACGGCGACGCTCGCCATCGTCACCAGCGCGCTGTCGGACACCGCCGACGTCGCCTGGCGCAACCTGCTGACCCTGGTGCGCACCCCGCAGGCGCTGATCTTCGCGACCGTCCAGCCCGTGATCTTCGTCCTGCTGTTCCGGTACGCGTTCGGCGGCGCCATCCACGTGCCCGGCACCAACTACGTGGACTTCCTGATGCCCGGCATCTTCGCGCAGACGGTCGCCTTCGGCGCGGTCGGCACCGCGGTCGGGCTGTCCGGTGACCTGCGCACCGGCCTCCTGATCAGGTTCCGCACCCTGCCCATGGCCCCGATCGCCGTGCTCGGCGGCCGCACCGTCGCCGACCTGGCCCGCAACCTGCTGGTCGTCGCGGTCATGACCGGGGTCGGCTTCGCCGTCGGGTTCCGCTGCCCGGGCGGCGCCGGTGGATTGTTCGCCGCGCTCGGCCTCGTGGTCGCGTTCGGGTACGCGTTGTCCTGGGGCTTCGCGTCCCTGGGCCTGCGGGTCAGCGACCCCGAGGCGGCCCAGGCCGCGGCGGTGCCAGTGACGTTCCTGCTCGTCTTCACCTCCGCCGCGTTCGTGCCGTCCACCGACATGCCCGGCTGGCTGCAGGTGTTCGGCACTCACCAGCCGATCGACGCCCTGGTCAACGCCGAGCGGGCGCTGATACTCGGCGGCCCGGCCGCGCACGACGTGCTCATCTCGCTGGCCTGGAGCGGTGGCCTGCTGGTCGTGTTCGCCCTCCTCGCCGCCCGCATCTACGCCCGCATGGGCCGCTGACCGGCCCGCTCACCGAAAGGAACCAGACCGATGACGCCCGGCTCAAGCTGCGCGGCCACGACACCCCAGCCCGGCCGGAATTGATCACCGATCCCGCCGAGGTGGAGCAACTGTTCGGCGTGATCGCCGAAAAGAATCCGCGGGCGGCCAGGTTCATCCCCATCCCGCGCGGTCCCGACGGGCGCCTGGACCCCGCCGTGCTCGACGCCGCGCTGCGCCACGGTTTCTGCATCGTGCGCTGGCACGTCGCCGGGCAGGGGTGACGCTGGGGTGCGGGTCAGAAGGGGGGTGGGTCGTCGTCCACACCCGGGATAGTGGCGAACGGGTCGGCCGGTTTGGCCGGCCCGTCGTCCTGCCCGGCCCATTCGCCCTTCTCGCTCGGCCGGGTGGCCCAGGCCGGGAACGGGAAGTCCACGGCCAGCGGCACCGGTATGTCCGGCTGGGCCACGAACATCGTGCCCGGCTTGGCCAGCGTGGCCCGCGCGCGGTGGGCCGGCGGCAGGAACCCGTACTCGGGCCGCTCGGCCTCAGCCGCGTCGAGCCGCCCGGCCACCCGGATCGCGCAGTTGGACAGGATGCGCCGCTCCACCTCGCTGGCCGTCTGCTGCGCCCCGATCAGGATCACCCCGAGCGACCGCCCGCGCTCGGCCACGTCGAGCAGGATCTGCTTGATCGGGCTGTCCCCCTCGCGCGGCGCGTACTTGTTCAGTTCGTCCAGCATCACGAACATCAGCGGCCGCGCCGTGCCCTGCCGCTCCTTGCGCGCGAACTCGCCCCGCAGCGTCACCCCGACCACGAAGCGCTGCGCCCGGTCCGGGAGATTGTGCAGGTCAACCACGGTGGTCTGGGCCCGCGACGTGGTGATGGACCGCTCGCCGCGGTGCGCCAGGTCACCCCGGATGATCACCGACAGCGGCTTGACCGAGGAGCGCAGCCGCCGCAGCAGCGCGTTCACGCTGCCGGTGACCGCGCTGCCCGCCACCCAGTCCCGGCGCGTCTCCTCGTCGCCAAGTTCGGTTTCGAGCAGCGTGATCAGGCCGTCGAAGGTCCTGATGATCTGGTCGTTGGCCGGGCCGATGTTCTTGACCCGGATCGCGCCGTCGTCCCCGGCCGGCACCGCGTCCCGCCGCAGCCTGGCCGCGACCTGGGAAATCAGCATTGTGTACTGGGCCCGCTCGTCCTCGGCGTCGGCGAACACGAACGGCAGCAGCTCGTCGGCGCAAAACTCGGCCAGCGTCCAGTAGAACGGGCTGACGGCGCGATCGCGGGCGGACACATCCGGGGTCCCGGCCGCGTCGCCACGTCGGGGCGGGGCGAAAACCCGAACATTAATGAACGGCTTCGCCGGGAGACCCAATTTCGCGTAGCGCGCGTGTTGCTCCGGGGTGAGACGGCTATTCGCGTAGTCGAGGAACAACAGATCCTCGCCCTTGACGCTGAAGATCAGCGCCTTGGTGTTATGGGCCTCGGCGGCCAGCACGCCGCAGTTCGCGATCGAGTGCAGCAGGAACATCGCGAACGAGGTCTTGGTCGCGATCCCGGACACCCCGGATATCGACACGTGCGCGCCGCGGGTGCCGTCCAGGAACTCGAAGTTGATGTACACCGGCTGGCCGTCGCGGCCGAATCCGACCGGCACCTTGAAGGCGCCCATCTCGTCGAAGTACAGCGCGCTGTCCCGCTGCGCGCCCTGGGCTCTGCTGACCGGCGCGCCCGGCAGCGGCGGGACGTACATCTCCGGCTCGACCCTGGTCACCGCCACCGTGGCCACCTCGCAGACCTCGGCGGGCAGCGCACCTTGCTCGATCAGGAAGACGTCCGAGGCGAACCTGGCGCCCTCGTGCACCGCCTCGATCTCCGTCACCACCCCGGCGATGGTCACCGGCGGATGGCCGGGCAGGTCGCGGTGGGTCACCAGAATGTCGTCGAGCTGGACGAACTGTCCCGGAGCCAGGCCCACCGAGAACTGCAGCGGGGTCGCCGGGACGGTGCCCACCACCAGCCCAAGCTCGCCGCCATCGGCCACGTCGATCCCTCCCCGTCCGTTGGTTCCGGTCCCGTTGCGGGTCGAGCCTACGGCCGATCGCCGACAGCGGCCCTTCAGACCAGCGCTTCAGACCTGCACGCCGAGCCTCGTGTTCGCCTCGTCGGGGGAGAACGCCGCGGGGTCGAACTGGCCGGGTTCGTCCAGGCCGAGCCAGTCCATGATCTCGACGTGCTGGTCGTGGCGCGGGTCGGCCACGGCTTCCTTGAGGTTCTCGTAACCCCACGGCCCACCGGAGTCCTCGGGCGGGCAGGCGCCTCCACCCGCGAGGCAGCACGGCACCACGTCGTCCGGGGTCACCGGCCGCCGGTCTTCCACCACGACGTCGTGGTCCCAGCCGTCGCCGAAGTCGTAGGAGTAGAGCAGCTTGCTGCGCTTCCTGGGCAGCACCTGGGCCACCGAGGCGGCGGTGTCGTCGACGAAGTCGAGGTCCGGGTCGGGGGTGCCGTACCGGGCCGACTTGGTCTCGAACACGTGCAGGTGCGAGAACTCCCAGCCCATCGCGAGCTGGATCACGTCGTGCAACTGCCCGAGCGTGAAGTCGCCAGGCACCAGAACCTGCCGCCACACCGGCGGCCCGTCCACGTAACGCAGCGAGACCCGGAGCTGGTACACGGTGTCCGCACCGGCCGTGGACCTGGCCGCGCTGAGCGCGCGCCGGTTCTCCCCAGCGGGGAGGCCAGCCAGCCCCAGTGCCGGCCCGCCCAGTGTCGGCCCGCCCAGTGCCGGCCCACCCAGTGCCGGCCCAGCCAGTGCAGCCGCGACCTCGTCCGCCGCCGGATGCCCCGAGGCGCGGAGCACTCCAAGCACCTCGCGCGCGTCGTCGCCGAGCTGCTGGAACGCCAGCACCAGCGGGAACGGCGGGGGCAGATCTCCCAGCCCGGACAGCATGCTGTTGAACGCGTCCACCACCAGCCAGGCCTCGTCCTCCGGGTGCACGGCGACGGGCTTGCCGTGCTCGGCCAGCCACTGCCGGGCGTACGCGCCGAAGCCCGGCCGCTTGGCCCACTCCCGCCACGCGCCCACCGGCTCCGGCCCGAGCGTCCTGGCCAGCGCCAGCGCGGCGACCCGGGCGGCGCCGGTGGCCGGCTCGGCGCAGGCGAGCAGTTCGCGCACCGCGGCGTCGGCCGTCCGCGCACCCAGCCAGGGCTCGGCCATCAGCACCGCCACCGGGGGGGCCAGCTCGCTGACCACGGCCAGCAGGGTCTTCGCGTCGGCGTCCGGCGCCGGGGCGCACCCGTCGAATACGGACGCGGCCAGCATCGAGCCGAGCGGTGTCAGCTCCACCCCGCCGCCGCTGGCGGCGGCGGCCCCGAACGCGATCAGGTTCGACGCCGCGCCCCCGGCATGCTCCAGGTCGTCCTCGTCGTCCGCCCCCAGGAAGCTGGCCATGACATCGCTGTTCGGGAGCAACCCCACCGGGACGTGTATCCCGCCGCAGTCGGGACAGGGCTCGCCCGCCACCGGCTCGCCGCGGTTGGCCGCCACCGCGTCGGCCAGCTCACCCAAGCCCAGCGGCCGGTCGGCCGCACGCAGTTCGTGCAGCACCGTCAGGCATCCGGCGCACGGCTCGTCGGGCACCCCGAGATCCGCGGCCGCCGCCGCCAGCCAGGCATCCAGCATGGCCTGAGGGTGCGCCCGCGCCCCGCCGGTGTCCAGCGCCGCCGCGGCGGGCGCCATCACGGCCCGGCGGCCGTCGAGCAGCACGAGCCCGGCCTGTATGGCCGTCACCCAGGCCAGCATCAGCTCGTCCACGTCGAGCGCGCTGCGCAGCCGGGGCCCGGGCAGCTCGATGCCGAGCAGTTGGCACGCCTGCACCGCCTCGGCCGGGCGCGGCACTCCGCGCGTGGTGAGATCCCGGCCGGGCCCGACCCAGTCCGCCAGCTTGCGGGCGTAGTCCAGCGCCGGGGACTCCAGCGCGGCCACGGCCAGCTCAGCGGAAACCACAGCGGGGGAAGGAGGTATCACCTGGGCAACGTTACCCGCGCCGTCACCCGGGCCGGGGTCAATCGTTGTCTACCGCTGCCGGGACTGCGGTGGCCGGGGGCCGGGGCCGCTCGCGCCGGACGATCCAGGCCAGCGCCGCGAGCAGGCCCAGGGCAGGCAGGAGCAGCAGTGCGACCCACTCCGGCCAGGTGAGCGAGGGCAGTCCAAACGGCCTGGTGCCGTAGATGAAGATGCCACCGCCGAACACCACCCCGCTGAGCGCGGCCGCTACCACCGGCGCGATGGACAGGGCGAACACGCGCCGGCGGACCGTGGGTTCCAGGCGCGAGGTCACGGTCAGCAGGATGAACGCGAGCACCATGATCGCTACGTAGAGCAGATGGACGACGAAAACCGTCGAGTCGGCGGGCACGCCAGGCTGTGCACATCCGGCAGCAGGCCACCCACTCGCCTCCGGAGCGCGGACAGCACCAGGCTGATCGTCTCGCCCCACCCCCGGCCAGCGCTGCCCCGGCTTCGCGCTGGCCATGGCCACGCCCAGCATCTCCTCGCCGTTGGCCGTGCGATAGGCCGCCGGGTA
>DATAWQ010000043.1:0-18903 GCA_036267135.1 Streptosporangiaceae bacterium
GGTGCTCGCGGTGGCCGACAGCGGCAACGGCCTGGCCAACGAGCTGGACATCCGCAAGTGGCAGTTCATCAACCCCGAACTGACCGTGCACCTGTACCGGGACGCGGTGGACGAGTGGATCTGCCTGTCCGCCTGGACCACGATCGCGACCGGCGGCGCGGGCCTGGCCTCCTCGGTGCTTTCCGACCGCGAGGGCCCCATCGGCACCGGCGCCCAGTCCCTCCTCATCACCCCTCGTTGAGGGCGTGGTTGCGACAACGTGGACCCAAGAGGGGTTTCGTTGCCACAACGTGCGCGTGGTGGTGGTTAGGGGACCACCATGACCGGGCATTGGGCGTGGCGGGCCAGCCAGCTGGGGACCGAGCCGGCGACCTGGTGCCACAGCCGGGTCGAGGCACCGATGACCAGGGCGTCGGCGCCGTACTCGGCAGCGGTGGCGGCGAGTTCCCTGGCCGGGCTGCCGCGCCTGGTCAGGACGCACACCCGCAGGCCCGTGCTGTCCGCGATCTGGTCGAACTCGGTGAGCAGCCAGCGGTCGAGTTCGTCGCGGTCCCGCTGCATGCCGACGACCTGGCCGGTCAGCGGCTCGCAGTACACGCCGGCCGGGCACACGTGCACGATCAACAGGGTGCGGTCCAGGCGCCTGGCCATGCCCGCCCCGTACGCGAGCGCGTGCCTGCTCGACTCGGAGCCGTCGTAGCCGACCACCACCGGGTGCTCGACCAGGACGTCGGTCTGATCGCAGTTACCGGGCGCACGCGGCTGGGCACCGTCGCCGGGCCGGCGTGGCCGTTCCTGGCGGCCGTGCCGTAGCGGCCGGCGACGCCCCTCGGGCTGACCCGGTGCTGGCTGTGACTCTGCCTGCGCCATGCTTCGTCCTTGCGGGAACCAACGCTCCCAGCGGGCTGTAATCCCGCTCATCCGCACGGTAGTCCGGATGAGCCCGACTGTCATGCTGCTACCCGCAACTTTTCTTCTTAGTAACTACGTTAGTTTGTATTAAGCAACTAATCCAGTAACCCCCGCCGCAGGGTGTCCTTCCGCGCCCAGCAAGTGGCCGACCGTGCGGGCAAGGGGCGGATGACCTGCGGCCGAATAGACTCGATACCGTGCCCGAGCTTCCTGAGGTCGAGTCGCTGGCCGCGTTCTTGCGCGAGCGTGCCATCGGTCAGGTGATCGAGCGGGCCGACGTGGCCGCGATATCGGTGCTGAAGACCTACCAGCCGGACGTCTCCGCCCTGGCTGGCCGGACCATCACCGGCGCCACCAGGCACGGCAAGTTCATCGACATACTTGCCGGGCCGCAAGAAGATCCGCTGCACATCGTCATGCATCTGGCCAGGGGCGGCTGGCTGCGCTGGCGCGACAGCCTGCCCGACGGGCCGGTCCGGCCAGGCGGCAAGAGCCCGCTGGCTTTCCGGTTGCGGCTGGTGGGCGGGGCGGGTTTCGACCTGACCGAGGCAGGCACCAAGAAGCGGCTGGCCGTCTACCTGGTCACCGATCCGGAGCAGGTGCCGGGGGTGGCCAGGCTCGGCCCCGACCCGCTGGCTGACGACTTCACCACCGAAACCCTGGCGGGCCTGCTGGCCGGGCGCCGTACCCAGATCAAGGGGCTGCTCCGTGATCAGGCGGTCATCGCGGGCATCGGCAACGCCTACTCCGACGAGGTGCTGCACGCGGCCAGGATGTCGCCGTTCCGGCTCGCCTCCAGCCTCACCGCCGACGATGTGGCCGAGCTGCACAAGGTGATCGTGACCACACTGCGTGAGGCGGTGCTGCGCTCGGCGGGACTGGCCGCCGGCGACCTGAAGAAGGAGAAGAAGGCCGGGCTCCAGGTGCACGCCAGGACCGGCGAACCGTGCCCGGTCTGCGGCGACACCGTGCGCGAGGTCTCGTTCGCCGACTCCTCGCTGCAGTACTGCCCGACCTGCCAGACCGGCGGCAAGCCGCTGGCCGACCGCAGGTTGTCCCGGCTGCTCAAGTAGCCCGCAGACGCAGCGGGGACCGGCGCCATGGCAGGCTGGACAAGTGCCCAGTTTGATACAGGAGCTCACTCAAGAGGTCGGTGAGGAGCATGTGCTCACCGACGCCGACCTGGTGGCCGGTTACACCACCGACTGGACCCGCCGCTACCACGGCGACGCGCTGTGCGTGGTCAGGCCGGGTTCCGCGGCGCAGGTGGCAGGAGTGCTGCGGGCCTGCCGGGCGCACGACGCGCGGCTGGTGCCCCAAGGCGGCAACACCGGCCTGGTCGGCGGCTCGGTCCCCCCACCCGCCTCCGCATTCCCCCTTCAGGCCAATGGCAGCGGCAGCGGCTCAGCCGATGCAACTTCCACCCCAGCCCGTACGGCCGTCGGGTGTCTTTCCGGCCCAGAAAGTATCGTGCTGTCCACCCGCCGATTGCGCCATATCGGCGAGGTGGACACGCTGGCCGCCCAGGTGACCGCCGGCGCGGGCGTGACCATCGCGGAGCTTCGCGCGCACGCCGCGGCGGCCGGGCTCGACTACGGGGTGAACCTGGCGTCACGGGAGTCGGCCACCGTCGGCGGCACGATCGCGACCAACGCCGGCGGCATCAACACGGTCCGCTACGGCTCCACCAGGTCCCAGCTCCTCGGCGTCGAGGCGGTGCTCGCCGACGGCAGCGTCGTGTCCCACCTGTCCGGGCTGCCGGCCGACAACGTCGGCTACGACCTGGCCCAGCTGCTGGCCGGCAGCGAGGGCACGCTCGCGGTCATCACGGCGGCCAGGCTCCGGCTGTGGCCCGCCGAGCCGGACGCGGTCACCCTGCTGGCCGGGGTGGACGGGATCGCCGCCGCGGCCGCCCTGCACGCCCGCATCCGCGCGCTCGCCCCCGGCCTGCGCGCCGCCGAATACTTCGAGGCGGCCGGGGTCGACCTGGTCCGTGGGCTGACCGGGCTGCCCGCCCCGCTGGCTAGGCCGGCCCCCGCCTACTTGCTGACCGAGCTCTCCGGAACCGAGCAAGATAATGAACGGCTGGCGCCCCTACCGGAGCTGTCGGACGCGGCGGTCGCCTTCGACCCGGCTGGACGCTCCGCCCTGTGGGCGTACCGCGAACGGCACACCGAGGCGATCAGCACCGTCGGCATACCGCACAAGATGGACGTGGCCGTCCCGCTGGCCCGGCTGGCCGCGTTCCGCGCCGAACTGGACGAGGCCGTGCGGGCCGCGGCGGCTGGCCCGGCCACACCCCGGGTGTTCGTGTTCGGCCATATCGGCGCCGGCAACCTGCACGTGAATGTGATCGGCCCGGACTCCGGCGACGCCGCGGTGGACGAGACGGTGATGCGGCTGGCGGCCGCGCACGGCGGCACGATCTCGGCTGAGCACGGCATCGGCCGGGCCAAGGCGGCGTTGCTGCACCTGAGCCGTTCGCAGCCGGAGATCGCCGCCATGCGGGCGGTCAAGGCGGCCCTCGACCCGGCCGGCCTGCTCAATCCGGGCGTGTTGCTGCAATAACCGAAGCTCATTCGTTACCCGCAAATAACGGGTGTGCTCCTGCCGGAGGGTTCGTCTTTCCGGCCCAACGAGCAGAGCTCGGGTGGCACGATGTGCAGGTGGGTCTGGACACGCCGCCGATCGGCAGGCAGCTACGGGTGGACGCGACGGCCAGGGCGGTCATCGAGTCCGCGGCTGACGCCATCGTCGCGTTCGACACCGACCGCACCGTGCTGCTGTGGAATCCGGCGGCGGAGCGGATGTTCGGCTGGGCCGCGACCGAGGTGGTCGGGATCGAGCCGCAATTCATACCCGAGGAGCTGAAGGCCGAGCACAACGCCGTCCTCGAGCGGGTGCGCACCGGCGGCCCGATCTCGTTCGCCACCCGCCGGATGGCCAAGGACGGCGGCCTGGCGGACGTGCGCATCGACACCAGCGCGCTCAGCGCACCGAGCGGGCAAGTGATCGGCTGGGTCAACGTGTTCCACCGGACCGGTGAGGACGAGGTGGCCAGGCACCACATGGCCGAGCGCGCCCGGGTGGTGCGCAGGCTCGGCGACGTGGTGGCCGACATGAACGCCCAGCGTGACCTGCACTCGGTGCTCGACCGGATCGCGGCCAGCCTGCGCGAGCTGACCGGCGCCGACGCCGGCGGGTTCGTGATCATCGAGGACAGCGTGCTCCGGCTGGTCAGCATGGACGGGCTCCCAGTCAGCCTGCGGGGGCGCACCGCCGCGCTGCGCAGCAGCCTGGTCGGCGAGCTGATGCAGTCGGACAAGACGGTGATGATGACCACCGGCGAGTCCGGCGGCTTCGACGACCTGATCTGGTCCGCGCTGCCCGGCCTGCACACGATCGCGCTCAGCCTGTCGCACATCGGCGGCCGCCCCTACGGCGCGCTGTACGCGCTCTACAGCAAGCGGAAGGTCGGCCACGTCGAGCTCGAACTGCTCGAACTGCTGGCCGGGCACGCCGGGGTGGCGCTGGGCAACGCCATGGCCTTCGAGGAAGTGGTGCGGCAGCGAGCGCACGAGCGTGCGGTCATCGACGGCAGCGCGGACGGCATCGCCGTGCTCGACGGCGGCGGCTACGTGCTGCAGTGGAACCCCGCCGCCGACCGGCTCACCGGCGTGACCGCGGGCCAGGTGGCGGGCAGGCCGCCGCCGTTCCCGCTGCCCGAGCCCGGCGAGAAGCTCACCCACCGGCTCAGGAACGGCCGCTGGCTGGACGTGCTGTGCAACCGGCTCGACGGCAGCGACGAGCGGGTGCTCGACTTCCGTGACGTCACCGCGGCCAAGGAGCTTGAGGAGGCCAAGGACCTGTTCCTGGCCACCACCAGCCACGAGCTGCGCACGCCGATCACGGTGGTACAGGGTTTCGCCAGCACGCTGGCCCGCCGGTGGGAGAAGCTGCCCGACACCGACCGGCACTCGGCGGTCAAGACGATCGCCGAACGGGCCGGCTCACTGGGCCGCCTGGTCGAGCAGTTGCTGCTCGGCTCCCGGGCGGGCGCGGAGCACCTCGCGGTGAGCAACGGCCCGTTCGACCTGGCCGCGATGCTGACCGGATCGGCCTCGGCGTTCCGCACGCTGTCGGACAAGCATCAGCTCGTGGCCGACATACCCGAGCCGATGCCGTCGGCGTACGGGGACGAACTGGCCACCGACATCGTCATCGGGCAACTGCTGGAGAACGCCTACAAGTATTCGCCGGAGGGCGGCACTGTGAGCGTGTGCGCGACCGTCTGCGACGACCACATCGAGGTCGCGGTGGCCGACGAGGGCATCGGCATAGCCCCCGGTGACCACGAGCGGATCTTCGAGCGGTTCGTGCAGGGGGAGACCGGCGACCGCCGCCGGTTCGGCGGCATCGGCCTCGGGCTGTACATCGCGCGGCGGCTGGCGCGGGCCCAGGCCGGTGAGCTGACGGCGCAGTCGCGGCCGGAGGGTGGCACGGTGATGAAATTCCGGCTACGCCGGGCCGACCTGGCTCCCTAGCTTGCGCAGCCGTTCATTACACCAGTACCGAACGCGTCCCCGAACGGCCCGAAGTTGTATCACTCCACATAACGGAATGGTCATCTCATCGCCCTCTGGCCCTGCTATTTGTGGGCACTCCACAACCATCCTGGCTATCTGCGCACGAGTTGGTATAACTTGCCCAAGGGGGCGCCGGGGAGGGTGTGGCGTCACCGGATAATTGGGTCGGGCTACCTCGCCTGCCGGTAGGGGCTCATGGATCACGGGAGGATTGGTCCATGCTTTTGCGTTTTTCCAGGCGCGACAGCGCCCCCCTCGGCATGCTCCGGGCGCCACGGACCGCCGCGGTGATCGCGGCAGCCGGCCTGGTGGCGGCGGGTCTCGGGGCGGCCCCGGCCACGGCGAGCGCCCACCCAGCCCGCCATTTCACCGCCCGGCCGATGCCACTGCCGGGTCAGCGGCTGCTGGGGCAGCCGCCGCCGGTCAAGCAGCCCCCCGGCGTGCGCCAGGCCTGCCCGCAGCCGCAGCGGGCCGGGCAGATGGAGTGCATGACCCTGCTCCGCACCAACACCAAGCACTATCTCGGGCTGGTCCCGAATCAGACCGTCGCCGGCTACAGCCCGGCCCAGTTGCAGAGCGCCTACAACCTGACCAACGCGTCGAGCAGCGGTGGCACCGGTGAGACGGTGGCCGTGGTGTCCGCCTACGACGACCCGAACGCCGTGTCCGACCTGGCCGTGTACCGGGCCCAGTTCAGCCTGCCGGCCTGCAACCCCAGCACTGGGGCCGGGTGCGTGACCAAGGAGAACCAGGAAGGCCAGGCGACGCCGCTGCCCGGCATCGAGCCCAACGGCGGGACCAGTTGGGCCTCGACGGAATCCGCCGACCTGGACATGGTCTCGGCGATCTGCCCGAACTGCCACATCCTGATGATCGAGTCCAACACCTCCGACATCAGCAACCTCGGCCCGGCCGAAAACACGGCGGCCAGCAGCGGCGCCGCGTTCGTGGCCAATAGCTGGAACAGTGGCGAGTTCTCCGGCGACAGGTCCCTGGACGGCTACTTCAACCACCCGGGCGTGGCCATCACCGTCGCCGCGAGTCTGCTTGACTACGGCACCACCTATCCGACGTCCTCCCCGTTCGTGACCGCGGTCGGCGGCACCACACTGACCCAGGACCCGGGGGTGCCCAGGGGGTGGACCGAGACGGTGTGGAACGACGGTGGTGGCCACGGCACCGGCTCGGGCTGCTCGATGATCGAGCCCAAGCCGCCCTGGCAGACCGTGGACGACACGTCCCCGGCCGGCTGCCTGAACCGGACGGAGAACGATGTGGCCGCGGTGGCTGACCCGGATTCCGGCGTGGCCATCTACGACACCTACGACGGCGGCACCGGCTGGACTGAGGCCGGTGGCACCAGCGTGGCCGCGCCGGTCATCGCGGCCGTGTACGCGCTGGCCGGACCGCCGTCGGCCGCCACGTACCCGGCTTCCTACCCGTACCAGAGCGGGCACGCGGCCGACCTGTACGACGTGACGTCCGGTTCTAACGGAGGCTGCGAGACGAACCGGCAGTACCTGTGCAACGCTGAGACAGGCTACGACGGGCCGACCGGCCTCGGTACCCCGGACGGCGCCGGTGCGTTCACGAACTCGGCGACCGGCAACGTCGTGACACTCACCGACCCGGGCACGCAGGACCTGCAGGCCAGCACGGCGGTGTTCGTGGCGATGCAAGGCAATGACTCGGCCGGCCTGGCGCTGAATTACACCGCCACCGGGCTGCCGCCCGGCCTGAAAATGGGCCCCAAGAGCGGCCGCATCACCGGCACACTGAGCAGCAAGACGGGCACGTACAACGTGGCGGTGAAGGCCAAGGACACCACCGGCGCGATCGGCACGATGACGTTCACCATCGCCGTGATGGCGTCCCTGGCCAGCCACTACCACGGCGTGTCCGGCCCGGTGGATCTGGACCTGGACAGCAAGTGCCTGGACGACTACCACGGCCTCACCAAGGCCGGTTCCGTGGTGGACGAGTACCACTGCAACGGGACCGGCGCGCAGAACTGGGAGTTCGAGCCGGATGGCCAGCCCGGGCAGGGCGGCACGTTCGTGATTAATAGCCGGTGCCTGGACCTCAAGGGCGGCTCGATCGCGTCCAGCACGCCGGTCGTGCTCGAGCCCTGCGACGGCGCCAGCACCCAGCAGTGGGAGATCCCCAGCTCGGCCGGCTGGCTTTACAGCCCGGCCTCGGGCCTGTGCCTGACCGACCCGAACGGCAGCACCAAGAACGGCACACAGGTCACAACCTCTGTCTGCAAAGTCGACTCCTACCAGGCCTGGATCCCGTCGGCCAGCCCGGTGCAGTCCGGTGTCACGGGCATGTGTGTGGACGACAACAGGGACGTTACGACGAACGGCAACAAGGTCCAGGTCTGGGTCTGCAACGGATCGGCCGCGCAGAAGTGGACCAGCGAGCCGGACGAGACGCTCCGGCTGGGCGGCAAGTGCCTCACGGTGACCGGCAGCACCCTGCTGGACGGGGCCAAGGCGGTGCTGGAGCCCTGCGCAAGCCCAGCCGCCACCACGAACCAGCAATGGGTCGCAGGGGTTGGTGGCGAGCTGATCAACGTGAACTCGGGCCGGTGCCTGGACGATCCCGGTAACAACACCACCGAGGGCACCGCCCTGGTGCAGGAGGACTGCTACGGCCAGACCGGCGAGATCTGGGCTCTGACCTGACCTGCTGACCTGAGGCAGGCTTTCAGGCCCGTGCTTGATCAGGCCCGTGCTTGATCAAGCACAGGCTTGATCAAGCACAGGCTTGATCAAGCCTGTGCTGGTGAGGTCTGGGCGGGTTCGCGCACGCGGGGCTCGCCCCCGGAGGCCAGCAGGTAGGCGTCGATAATGGCCGGCACGTCGTCGCCCGCCTGGACGATCTCGCCCTTCTCCAGCCAGATCACCCGGTTGCAGTTCTCCTCGATCTCGGCCAGATTGTGCGCGACCAGGAACACCGTGCCCGCCTGGCCGCGCAGTTCGTCGATGCGGCGGCGGCTTTTTTGGCGGAACTCCGCGTCCCCGGTGGCCAGGGCCTCGTCCACGAGCAGGACGTCGTGGCTCTTGGCCGAGGCGATCGCGAACCTGAGCCGGGAGCCCATGCCGGTGGAGTAGGTCTTCATCGGCAGGTTGATGAAGTCACCGACCCCGGAGAAGTCCACGATCTGCGGGTAGCGGTCCCTGACCTCCTGGCGGCTCATGCCCATGGCCAGACAGCCGAGTATCACGTTCTTGTCGCCGGTGAGGTCCTCGAGCAGCGCGGCGTTGACGCCCAGCAGGGCGCCGTGGCCGTCGGTGTAGACCGCGCCCCGCTCGGCCGGGAGCAGGCCGGCGATGGCCCGCAGCAGGGTGGACTTGCCCGAGCCGTTGCGCCCGATCACCCCGACCGCGTCGCCGCGGTGGGCCACGAAGGAGACACCCCTGATCGCGTGCACCTCGCGCACGGACGGGCGGCGCTGCCTGCGCATCATCCGCAGCATCGCGGTGGCAGCGGTGCCCCGGTCCCCGCCGGCGCCGTACACCCGGTACACCACGTGCAGGTCGTCCACGACCACCATCGGATCAGCCACGGCCGTACTGCACCTCCGCCCGCCAGAAGAAGATGAAACCGACCACCAGGATGACGACCGCCCAGAGCGCACCGAACAACCACAGGTTGTCCATGCTGACCACGGCGTGGCAGTGCGCGCTGTTGAACAGGTTCGCGTTGAGGAACTTGTCGTATGCCGCCCTGGTGGGCCATCTGGTGGCCGAGTAGGCCGGCGGATCGTAGTACTGGGTGCACAGGAGACGGTTGAACGGCTGGGTGCCTGGCATGCTCTGCCGCTGCGACTTGAGCAGCACGTCCCGCACCAGCGTCATGTAGATCGCCGCCGGGTTGTACTGCAGAACCTTCGCGATCGTCGGATGCAGGGACAGGTTCTTGAAGGTCTGGATGCTGAACATGACGCCGGACGCGTAGAACCAGGTCCGGACGATGAACGGCAGCAACTGGCTCACGTCGTCGAAGCCCGCGCCGAACCGGGCCAGGATGAACGCGGCGCCGACGTTGAACAGCGTCTGCATGACCAGGATCGGGATGATCAGCAGCCAGTCCCAGGTGACGGGCTGGCCGACCGCCAGCACGGTCGCGAAGATCACAACCAGCGAGATGGCGAGCTGCTGCAGTTCGATCAGCACGTAGCCGAGCGGGAGGCAGGCCCGGGGGAAGTACAGGGCTCTGATCAGCGGCAGGCTGTCGAACATCACCCGCGAGGAGATGATGAACGAGCGCTGCGTGAAGTTGAAGACGAAGACCCCGATGACCAGGAAGGCGATGAAGTCGGGCACGCCGCGCTTGGTGTCGAGGATCAGGCCGAAGATCAGGTAGTAGACAGCCACGTTGAGCAGCGGGGTCAGGATCTGCCAGACCTGGCCCAGCCTGGCCTCGGTGTACATGGCCACGTTCTGGGCGGTGGCGAAGCCGGTGATGAAGTAGCGGCGCGACCAGACTCGCTTCATGTACTCGATCAGCGGCGGTCTGGCCGCGCTCGGCTTGAGGCCGTAGCTCCTGGCCAGCTCGGCCAGATCGCCCTCGGGGATCATGGTGTTCTGGCTGGTCAAGGCACCGTCGGCGGTCGCGCCCGGCTCGGCCTGATCGGTCAGCGAGCCGGGGGCGGCGAGGCCGCCGGGCCCGCTCATCGTTCCCCGGCCCCTCAGCGCGCCCGGGCCGCTGAGCTGGCCGCGGTCGCCGTTGCGGGAGCCACTCATGCCAGAGAGCCTATTGGGCGGATGGCACTACTACCGGCCCTATCGGCCGGATGAGCGACACTGCCCGGGGCGGTGTCGGACAGGCGATGGGTTCGGTGAAACCGGCTGTTGGCTGGCTGGAGCACGCGCCGCTCACCGCCGGATCGTGAGTTGTAGAGCGCAACTATCACGCGCAGAATGTACCACTCTCATAGTTGTGCGGTACAACTATTGGTGTGACAGGCTCGAACGGTTCGGACGACGCCGATGGTGCCCCGGAGCTGGGGCAGCTCCTGATCCAGCTACTCCGCGTCCTGACCCCGCCCGCAGGTGCGCCGCCTGTTGCTGCGCCGCCTGGTGGTGCTCCGCCCGCGGAAACGGCGGCCGGGTTCAGCGTATCCGTGTCGGAGGGCCGCGCGCTCGTCCAGTTGCTCGCTTCGCGCGGAATCGCCCAGGGTGAGCTGGCCGGCCTGCTCGGCTTGGAGAAGAGCACCGTGAGCCGTCTGGCGGCGGGCTTGGAGCAGAAGGGCTGGATCCGGCGCGGCCGGGACGAGGGCAATCAGCGCTATGTGCGGCTCTACCTCACGCCGGCCGGCACGGAGATCGCAGCCAGGCTCTGGCAGTCCTGGCAGTCCAGGCAGGCCAGGATTCTCGCCTCGCTGACCGACGCGGAGCGGGCCGGGCTGGCGGCCGGCCTGGGCGGTCTGCTGCGCGGCCTGGTGGCCGAGGGGATACTCGGCGACACTGAATTGTCTGTCTGACCCGAAGATCTGCCCGAGCCCCGGCGTGGCCCTCCTACCTGGGCGTTGGCTCTCGCGGGTTATGGGATTCAGGTGACGCGCCAGTGAATTGTTCACATCAGGGTGGTGTCGGCGGTTTCCTGAGGCGTACTTCCGGGCATTTCCGCTCGTATCGGATTAGTGATCATCACGCGTCGGTGTCGGCCTGCACCGGGGAGGTGAGTGCGTCGAGCGTCCTTCTGCTCCCGCACGCACCGTCCAGCGTCAGCGTCGCCCGCCGCAGGCTGGGCGCGGACCTGAGGGCGCACGGCGTGCCCGAGACCACGGTCGGCGATGCGATCCTGGTGCTGAGCGAACTGGTGAGCAACGCGATCAGGCACGCGCACCCACTGCCTGACGGCCAGGTCCTGGTGTCCTGGTCGCTGCAGGGTGGAACGGTGGAGATAGCGATCAGCGACGGGGGCAGCCCAACCAGGCCCCACCAGGTCAGGCGCTCGATGTCGGCCCTGGGCGGCCGCGGGCTCGCCATCGTCCAGCACCTGTCCAGCGGCTGGGGGGTGCGCAGCGACGAACAGGAGACCACGGTCTGGGCCGTGCTGCCGACCACCGCGAACGGCAGCCTTCAGCGCCGGCCCCGCCGGTCACCCGCACGGGCGCAGGCGCGCCCGCCCGCTGGTTAACCCGTTACTGCTGGCCAACCAGTAGTGCTGACTAGCTCTCCGACTTGCTGTTCGACCGTCGGGCCGCCGAGAAGGCGAACCTGACCACGAAGAACGCGACCGCGATGAACACCGCGATCCAGAAGAAGGCCACCAGCTTGGCCACGATCCACAGCAGCAGCATGACCGCGAAGAACGCGCCAATGAGGAAAAGGATCAGTCGTCCCATGTCTCCAGAGTACGGCTACTACCTGAGTGCTGCCACGCCACTTCCTCAGTGTTTACCGAGTTGACCACGCCGTTGACCAAGCCGGGTGGGCCGCGGGTCAGCGGGCTAGCGGTGATCCAGGGTGCGGAAGCTGGCTCACAGTCTCGCTGAGCAGGCTGAACGTCGGGCACGGCCAGCGCCACATGCAGCTCCGGCAGCGCATGATCGGGCTGGACGGGTCGGTGGAGATTCCGCCCGCGTCCAGCGGCGCGTGCAGTTCGAGCAGACGCAGTCCCAGCTCGGCCAGGCCGAGCACCTCTTCCCTGGCCCGGCCGAGGAACTCGATGTCGTCGCGGCTGAACCGGGCGGTGACCGGCACCACGCCGTCGCTGTTGACCAGCCGGGCGTAGTGCTGGCTAGCCTCCTGCCACGACGCAGCGTTGGCCGCCCGCACCCGCAGCGCGTCGAGCTGCTTGCGCAAAATGACGCGGTTCGGGTCCTCGGGTGGTTCGCCGGACGCGCCGCCGGAGAACAGGTAGTCGGTATGCGACGGCGGCTGCGCCGCCCGCTCGTGCCCACCGCGCCCCACGGCGGCCGCGTGTCCATCCCTGGCCGCATGTCCGTCCCTGGACCTGCGCCCGTCCCAGAAGGTGCGCGCTTCCCAGGACGTGCGCTCTTCGCCGGCCACACGCTCGCTGCTGGGCCGTTCGTCCCTGACCTCGGGTTCGTCCGAAGACGCTGGCTCCTCTGCGGCCGTGGGCTCACCGGCGGCCGTGGGCTCCTCGGCCGACGCGGGCGCAGGGGGCGCCGGACGGGCCATCGCAGGCTCGGCCACCGGCGGCCGGGCGGCCGGTGGCGGGGAGGGCGGCGGCACGGCCGCGGGGTCGGCGGCGTACGGGTACGGATACCCGACCGGGGCATCCGCGGCGGCTGCGGGCGAGCCCCACTGGGCGGCAGGCCCGGCGGAACGCGGCAGGTAGGGGTGAGAGGTCCGGCTCTGCCCCATGTCGGCGGCCACCGGCGCTGACAACGGCAGACCCTGCGCGAGGAACTCCAGATCCTCGTCGTTGTCACCCGATGTGTTCATAGCCTGCGCTCCGCTCAGAGCTGAAAACGCGCACACCACCAGCTTGACGCACAACGGAGCGTATCGGAAGCTAAATCTTCGAGTACGCTGAGTGACGGACTGGTAGCCCGCCTCTCAGGCCGGTAAGGTACCCCAGGTGGAGCTTAAGGTCTCAAGCCAATCTCAGGGTGACAGCACCGTCGTGGCCGTAGCCGGAGAGATAGATTTGTATACGGCGCCCCGGTTGCACAGCGAACTTGCGGCAGCGGTAGCTGGTGAGGGTCTGCCCCGAGTGGTCGTTGACATGGCTGGGGTCGAATTCTGCGATTCAACCGGCATGAACGTGCTGCTCGCTGCGCTGCGCCGGGCCCGTGAACGCGGCGGCGAGCTGGTCCTGGCCGCCCCGCGCCCCGCGGTGCGGAAGATCTTGCAGGTGACCGGGCTGGAGTCCGTGTTCACCGTGCTCGATGATCCGGCGGCGGTAGCCGGCCAGTAACGCGCCACCTCGCTTCGCCGTTGGCCGGGCGGGGGAACGCGCTGGCCGCACTAGGATCCTGCCATGTCTGCAAACGGTGATGCCGTAGGGCGTCTCTCCGGCGAGGCGGGTATTGCCGTCGTCATACCGGCACGGGATGAGTCCGACCGGATCCAGGCGACCGTCAAGGCCGCTGGCGTGCTGCCCGGTGTGGACCTGGTTCTTGTGGTGGACGACGGATCCCGCGACGGCACCAGGGCGGCCGCCGAGGGTGCCGGGGCCGCCGTGGTCAGGCACCCCAGGGCGCGCGGCAAGGGGGCCGCGCTGGAGACGGGGGCCGAGGCGGTGCGCCTGCTGGACCGCCAGGAGGGTCGTTCCGCCCCTAGGCACCTGCTGTTCCTCGACGCCGACCTCGGTGACACGGCCGGGTCCGCGGGCCCGCTGACCGAGCCGGTTCGCCGGGGCGAGGCGGACATGACCATCGCGGTGTTCAGCGGCACCGTCAAGCTGGGCGGGCACGGCTTTGTCGTCAGCCTGTCAGCGGCCGGGATCAAGCGCGCCACCGGCTGGCAGCCGACGCAGCCACTCAACGGCCAGCGCTGCCTGACCCGGGCGGCTTTCGAGGCCGCCAGGCCGATCGCGGGCGGCTGGGGGGCGGAGACCGCGCTCACCATTGACCTGCTGCGCAAGGGCCTGCGGGTCATAGAGGTCGAGGTCCCGATGGCCCACCGGGCCACGGGGACCGACTGGCGGGCTCAGTTGCACCGGGCCCACCAGTTCGCCGATGTGGGCAGGGCGCTGGCCCGCCGGCTATGACCCTGCGCTCCCGCGCCCGCGGCGAGGCCCCGGCCCAGACTCCGGCCGGGGCCCCGAGCCCGGCCGGGGTCCTGATCCAGGCCAGGGCCGGGGTGGCCGCGACCGCGGTGAGCATCGTGACGACGATCGTCGTCGCCGCGCTCGGCCCATCCGTGATGGAACCGCCGCTGCCTGGGCGCCGCGGCCAGCCGCCGTGGTCACTGGTGGCCCACCCGTCCGGCTACCTGGTCGTGGCGCTGACCGCCGCCGCGATCATCGCCGGGGCCCTCGGGCTCGCCCTGCTGATGCGCGCGGCCCGGCGGGGCTGGACCGTCTCGCCGCGGCTGGTGGTTGGCCTGGGTCTGCTGGCCGCCGCGGTGCTGGCCTTCCTGCCTCCGTTCGGCAGTTCGGACCACCTCAGCTACGCCGCCTACGGGCGGATGCTGGTCACCGGGCACAACCCCTATCTCACCTCGCCCAGCATGGTGGCCCGGCTGGGCGACCCGGTGGCCAAGGCGGTCGAGGACTGGAAGACCAGCCCCTCGGTCTACGGGGTGCTGGCCACCGGCGCGCAGGCGGTGGCCTCGCTGATCGGTGGCACGTCGGTCCGGCTCACCGTTTTCGTGCTTTCCCTGCTCAACCTGGCCGGGTTCGCGGGCACCGGGCTGCTGCTGCACCGGCTGGCGGGGGGGGACCGGGCCCGCCAGTTTCGGGCCGCGCTGCTGTGGACCTGCAATCCGCTGCTGCTGCAGGTGCTGGTGGCGGGCGAGCACGTGGACAGCCAGGCCATCGTGTTCGGAGTAGGCGCCGTGGCCGCCTTCGGGCTGGCCCTGCGCCGGTCCGCGGCCGGTGCGGGTGCCCGCCGCTGCCTGCTGCCTGCTGCCGCGGCGGGAGCCTTCGCCGGGCTGGCGTTCGCGATCAAGCTCAGCCTGATCCTGGTTCCGGTCGGCCTGGCCGCCGCCTGCCTGTTCGCCCGCCCAGCCCGGTCCAATCCAGCCCAGGCCAACTCAGCCCAGGCCGGCCAGCGGCCGGCCGAGGGGGCCGCCGGCCGCGGCACCGGGTGGTTCCGGGCGCCGGCCGTGTCTCTGCTGGCCGGCCTGACCGTTGGGTTCGCCGTGGTGGCCGTGGTGGCGGTGGCCATCGGCGGGCTCACCTCTGTCCGGTCGGCCCTGTCGGCCGGGAGCTACGTGGCCATCGGCACGCCCTGGCGCTGGGTGCGCGCGGCGATCAGCCTCGCCTCCGGCGAGACCGCCGCGGACGACATCGTCAAGGCCGCGGCGGTCGTGGCCGTGCTGGCGCTGGCCTGGCTGATGCTGCACAGGCTGCCGGGCCCGGCTCGGCTGACCCCGCTGGAGCGGATCGGCGGCCCGGGCGCTGACCCGTGGGACGCCGGTTCACGGGCCGCCAGCCTGGCGGCGCGGGGTGCGCTGGCCTTCGCGCTGGCCTGGCTCACCGCCGGGCCGTACGTGCTGCCCTGGTACGACGCGCTGGCCTGGGCGCTGCTGCCGCTGCTGCCCTGGTCCGCGATCGACTGGTTCGTGCTGGCCAGAACCACGTCGCTGGCGGTGGGCTATCTACCAGCCAGAACGGTCGCCATGCCGGCCGGGACGGGCTGGCTGATCACGATCGTCCGCCGCGGCGTGACACCTTCGCTGCTGCTGATCGTCGCGGTGCTGCTGGTGATCACCTTGAGATCGCAGCAGGTCACAAACCGCGCAGTACCCGCGACGGGCTCTGCGTAACCGCTATAGTGCGCCGTGTGACATCGGTTGCAATTGCATGGGTGGGGATTCTCGTCGGCGCCTGCGGCGTCGCTTTGGCCCTGACGGCCAGAAGCCGGGCGGCCAAGGCTGTCGAGGAGTGCACGGCACTGGTTCGCGGCAACGTCGGGGTGGCCGGGGTGGATCCGAGGGCGGTGCGCGACATGGCGATCGTCCGGTACGACGCGCTCGAGGAGATGTCCGGTCAGCTGTCATTTTCGGTGGCGCTGCTGAACGCACTCGGCGACGGTGTGGTCATGACGTCCATCAACGGACGGTCGGAGACCAGGACCTACGCCAAGATCATTGTCGGCGGCCACGGCGCGCAAGAGCTGTCGCCCGAAGAGGAGCAGTCGGTCAGGGCGGCCCGGCTCGGCCAGGGCCCCCCGCCAGGAGCGGAAGGCCAGGGCCGTCACGCCGTCGGCGTGAGCATGGCATCCTGATCCGATGGTGCGGTACGCCTATCTCGGCCCGACTGGGACGTTCACCGAGTCTGCCCTGCGCACCCTGCCGGATGCCGGGCAGGCCGAACTGGTGCCTTGCACGACGATCCAGGCCGCGCTCGAGGCCGTGCGCCAGCGGTCGGCGGACGCCGCCGTCGTGCCGATCGAAAGCTCGGTGGACGGCGCCGTCACGGCCACCCTGGACGAACTGGCCACCGGCGGCGAGCTGCTGATCCGCGCCGAGATCCTGCTGCCGATCGAGTTCGCCCTGCTGGCCAGGCCAGGCACCGAGATCGACGAGATCGCGACCGTGGGTGGTCACCCGCAGGCTCAGGCCCAGTGCCGGGCCTGGCTGACCGGTCACCTGCCGAACGCCGGGTGGCGGCCGGCCGCTTCGAATGCCATGGCGGCCCAGCAGGTAGCCTCCGGCGAGCTGGACGCGGCGCTGGCCGGCGCCTTCGCGGCTGCCGGGTACGGTCTGTCGGTGCTGGCCGACAAGGTCCACGACCACGCCGGGGCGGTCACCAGGTTCGTGGTGGTCGGTGGCCCGGGGCCGCTGCCCGCCCCCACCGGTGCGGATCGCACGTCGCTGGCGGCCTTCCTGGCGCAGGACCATCCCGGTGCGCTGATGGAGCTGCTCACCGAGCTCGCCGTGCGTGGCATCAACCTAAGCCGCATCGAGTCCCGGCCGACCGGCGACGAACTCGGCAAGTACTACTTCTGCATCGACTGTGAGGGCCACATCGACGACGCCAGGGTCGGCGAGGCCCTGATGGGGCTGCGCCGGGTGTGCGCGGACGTCAGGTTCATCGGCAGCTATCCCCGCAGCGACGGCGGCAAGACGCAGGTCCGCGCCGGGACCTCCGACGCCGAGTTCGCCGCGTCCGCGGCGTGGCTGGGCAGACTCCGTTACGGCCGGGTGTAACGGAGCGCAATGGCCCCGGTGGCCACCGTTCAGTAAACCAGGGCGAGCCTCATAGAGGCCTGACTACAAGTACTGCCCGGATCCCCGTGGCGGCTGCGGCGGCTCGTCCATCGGCGGCATCCCCGCTGGCATGGCCCCGGGGGGCAGCGCCCTGCGCATCTGCTCGAGCTGGGCGCGGGCCGCCATCTGCTGGGCGAACAGCGTGGTCTGGATGCCGTGGAACAGGCCCTCAAGCCAGCCGACCAGCTGGGCCTGGGCGACCCGGAGCTCGGCCTCGCTCGGCACCTCGGCCTCGTCGAATGGCAGCGACAGCCGCTCCAGCTCGTTGACGAGCTCGGGGGCGAGCCCGTCCTCGAGCTCCTTGATCGAGCTCGAGTGGATCTCCTTCAGCCTGGCCCGGCTCTTCTCGTCCAGCGGCGCTGCCCTGACCTCCTCGAGCAGCTGCCTGATCATGCTGCCGATCCGCATGACCTTGGCCGGCTGCTCGACCATCTCGGTGACCGGGCGCTCGTGCTCGCCCTCGCCCGACTGCTCTCCTGCCATGGCGATCCCGTCGGGACCCACCACGAGGACCTGCGGGTGGTCTTGTGACTCTGGGTTCATCCCCTTAGTCTGGCCGATCCGGCCGGCTGCTATCGCAAACGGGGTCAGTCCGGCAGCAGCAGGATCTTGCCGACGTGCTCGCTGCCGGCCATCACCCGGTGCGCCTGGGCCGCCTGCGACATGGGCAGCTCCCGGTCGATGACGGCGGTTACCTTCCCCGCGTCGATCAGCGGCCAGACGTTGTCCCGGACGGCGGCCACGATCGCCGCCTTCTCCTTCGCCGGCCGCGACCGCAGCGTGGTGGCGTGGATGCTCGCGCGCTTGGCCGCCAGGGTGCCCAGGTCGATCTGGGCCCGGGTGCCGCCCTGGTGGCCGATGATGACCAGGCGGCCGCCGGTGGCCAGCGCGGCCAGGTTGCGCTCCAGGTAGCTCGCGCCCATGATGTCCAGGATCACGTCGGCGCCGTGCCCGCCGGTGGCCTCCAGCGTGACCGCCACGAAGTCCTCGTTGCGGTAGTCGATCGCGATCTCGGCGCCGAGCTCGCGGCAGCGGGCCAGCTTCTCCGGCGACCCCGCGGTACAGCCGACCCGGGCACCGAATGCCCTGCCCAGCTGGATCGCTATCGTGCCGATGCCGCTCGCGCCGCCGTGCACGAGCAGCATCTCGCCCTCGCGCAGCCCGGCGAGCTGGAAGACGTTCGAGTAGACGGTGCACACGGCCTCGGGGAACGCGGCCGCGGCGGTCACGGCCACGTTGCCGGGAACCGGCAGCAGCTGCCCCTCGGGCACGGCGACCTGCTCCGCGTAGGCGCCGCCGGATAGCAGCGCGCACACCTCGTCGCCGGGCCGCCAGCCGGTAACCCCGTCGCCGACGGCCCGTATCCGGCCCGAGCATTCCAGGCCCGGGTACGGCGGTGCGCCGGGCGGCGGCGGATAAAATCCGCGCCGCTGCATCAGGTCGGCGCGATTGACACCGCAGGCGGCGACGTCGATGACCACTTCGCCTGGTCTGGCGACCGGGTCGGGAACCTCCAGCCAGTGCAGGACCTCGGGTTCGCCGGG
>DATAWQ010000044.1:0-9844 GCA_036267135.1 Streptosporangiaceae bacterium
GCTTCGCCCGGGCCGGCTTCGCCCGGGCCGGCTTCGCCCGGGCCGGCTTCGCCCGGGCCGGCTTCGCCCGGGCCGGCTTCGCCCGGGGCGGCCTCGGCTTTTTCAGCTGCGGCGGCCTCGGCGGCCTGCTCGATAATGGAGCCTTCGCGCAGACGCTCCTCGTAGGCGCGCCTCCCCCCGCGCACCCCGAACAGCCGCTTGGTGACCACCAGGTAGATCACCAGAGCCAGGTTGACCGCGAAGGCCGCCGCCCGCAGCGCGGTGACCTTGCTGCTCAGGTCGTAGATCTCGTAGGGCAGGAAGACCGAGGTCGCCACCATGGCGAAGTACTCGCCCCACCGTCTCAGCAGCCACAGCCCGGTGCCCTCGATGATCTCGATGACCGCGTAAGCGGCCAGTCCGATGGCCAGGTAGCCGAGGGTCCGCGAGTTCAGCCGCAGCGCGTGCTGGACCAGCCCGATGAGCTTGGAGTGCTGGAAGCTGAACCCGAGGTCTTCGTACAGCCTGCGCACGTCCGGCATGTCGTGGTTGAACGCCCGCTGCAGCGACGAGCGGTCCCGGGAGAACCGCCACACGCCGTACGCGGCGACACCGAACACCAGCGCCCGCAGGAACCGCTCGATGGCGAAGATCCGCAGGATGAGCGCGCTGCGCACCTCCTTACCGCGGCGCACCGACGGCGCGGCCGCCGCCGGCCCGCTCCCATCCGGCGGACCAGGCACGAACGCCCCGCACCGCAAGCACTGCCACGCCGCACCCTCGCCAGCCCCGGCGCCCGCGGCGACCGCGGCGGCCGTGCTCGCGCTCATCTGACGGCGCAGGTCAGGCTCGTCGGGTGCGTACGTGATGTGCCCCCCGCGCCCGCACCCCAGCAGGCTCCAGTCCACGGTCGCAGCCTACGCTCAGCCGCGATCATCCCCGGCCACCCGCGCTACGGTGTCGGTGTGGTGAAGCCGCTTGAGCTGCCCTTCGACCCGATTGACCGGGCGGCCGTTATCTGGCAGCGCAGGTTCGGCCCGTCGGCCGCCATGGCCGCCGTCACGTCGATCATGCGAGCCCAGCAGATCCTGCTCGCCGACCTCGACCGGATACTGCGCCCGTACGGCCTCACCTTCGCCAGGTACGAGGCGCTGGTGCTGCTCAGCTTCAGCCGCCAGGGCGCGCTGCCGCTGCGGGTGATCGGCCAGCGGCTCATGGTGCACCCGACCAGCGTCACCAACACGATCCGCCGCCTGGAGAAGCAGGGCCTGGTGGTCCGCAAGCCGAACCCGCAGGACGGCCGGGGCACGCTGGCCGAGATCACCGGCGAGGGTCGGGCCGTGGTGGCCCGCGCCACCGACGACCTGATGAAGTCGGACTTCGCCCTGGCCGGATACGACCCCGATCAGCTAGCGGAGATCTTCGACCTGCTCCGCGCCCTCCGCCTGGCCGCCGGTGACTTCACCGCCCCGAACGCCCCCGGCCCCCCGGGCGGTGACTTCACGATTTCTTGATCGACGATGGGGTCCAGCCGCTCCCACCGTCGAAGGTGAACCACACCGAGTTGGATTGGGCGGGTTCGGCCGGCACCGCGACCCCTTGCGTCGCGCTGGTCAGCCCCACGTAGCTGAATCCACCGGCAGGCCCCTGCAGCACCTGTGACCACTTCACCCCGTTGGCCTGGGATGCGTAGATCCCCCCGGTGGTGGACAGCGTCAGCACCCCGCTGGTGCCGGCCGCGAGCGACGTCGGGCTTCCGGCCACCGTGACCACGGCCAGCTCCTGCCAGCTCAGCCCGTTGTCGATCGAGGTGTAGATGTCCTCCTGATTGCTGCCGGAGGTGCCCGGGCAGGCCAGCGCCAGGTGCCCGGCCGCCGAAGCGGCGAGCTGCCCGCCGGTCGGCCCCCCGTCCGCCGACCCGTTGGAAGGCTGGCAGGGCAGCGCGGCCGTGCCGAGCTGCGTCCAGGCCGAACCCTGGGAGGTAGATCCGCCGTACAGCAAGCCGTCCGGCGCGTAGAAGTACCCTTCGCCGTGGGTGAGCACGATCTTCCCCGACACGTAGCCCTGGTTGAACCCGAGGCTCTGCAGCCCGGTCATGGGCGTCCAGGTGTCGCTGCCCACCGGCGAGGAGTACACCGAGACGTGCTTGCAGTCCGCGCCGTAGCTCGCCCCCGAACCCGAGCACTGGGCGAACACCGCGTACGCCATGTTGCCGACCGTCTCAAGACCGGTCACCCGCAGGCCGAAGGTGTCGACGGGCTGCCAGCTCTGGCCGCCGTCGCCGGTCTGATAGAGCTGCGGCCCGAACGCCCAGCCGTGGTCGGTGTCGAGGAACCTGACCTGGCTCACCCCCGTGCTCCCGTCCGGCGCCCCGGTCTGCGGCGCGGGCACGCTCGCCCAGGTCTTGCCCGCGTCGCCGGTCTCGGCCATCGACGTGCAGTCCGCGGCGCCGCAGTCCGGGGCCTGGCCGATCACGTACCCGGTGTCCAGGGTGATGAAGGTGACCGAGGACGGCGCGAAGTCGGCGGCCACACCCGGTGTCCCGGTGCTGGTCGCCGCCGACGACATCGGGGTCTTGGTGACCGGCGTCGTCGCCGGGCGCTGGCTCGGGCTGAGCTTCGGCGGGCTCATGACCGAGTCGGCCGCGGGCTTGGGCGTCGTGTGCAGCGAGGGAACCAGCTTGGGCACCGCGACGACGGCGACCACGATCAAGGCCGCCGCCGCTCCCGCCGAAGCGGCCGACATCGCGGCCCGCCGCATCTTGCGCCGTTGGGCGCGCTTACTGATCTGGTTGAAGGTGCCCGGCGGCGGGCGCAACGGATCCACCTGCCCGTGCAGCCACGTGTCGAAGGGGTCGTCGGGCTCGGTCACGAGCGCCCCCCGATGCTGGCCTTCAGTTTCGCCCGCGCCTGGAACAGGTCGGCCTTGATCGTCCCCTCCGGCCGGCCGAGCATCACGGCCACCTCACGCACCGCGAACCCCGCGTAGTAGTGCAGCAGGAACGCGTTGCGCAGCCGGACCGGCAGTCCCTGGATGAGCTGGCGCACGTCCACGTCTCCAGCGGGAGAGGGCACGTGGTCGCTGGATGCCGACGCGGTGACGGTGCGCATCGCCCGCCGTTCCCGTTCGGTCTTGCGCCAGTGGTCGCGGACGAGGTTGGTTGCGATCATGTAGAGGTAGCTCTGCGGATTGTCTAGGGCGGACCACCTGGCGAGCAGCCGGGTGAACGCCTCGGAAGCGATCTCGTGCGCCGTCTCGTCGTCGTCGACGAGACGCCTGACCCATCCGGCCAGCCGGGGGTAACAGCTGTTGAACAGCTCCTCCGCCGCGACGGCGTCGGTACCGCGAAACCGGCCCACCGGGTCTCCCCTGCTGGTGCTCAGCCTGCGGGGTGAGGTCCGCCGCTCCGGCACCACCATCACGCACGCCTGCGCTTGGGCGGCGTCGTCCGGGTAGCAGCGCACGAGTCTCCCCACCACATTCTGCCGTACGTTCGGGGCCAGGCCGCCAGGGCGGACCCCCGTCACGCCCAGGCACTTGCTGAGACGCCGCAGCCTCCCCTTTGGTTGGGGATGATCTTTGCTCGCTTCTCATTACCCGCGCTGAGCTGGGGAAACGCAATTCGTAATGAACGGGCTCGACCCACCGTCACCGGCCTGCGGACGGGACCACGCCCGCAGAGGTGAGTGCAGGGAGTTCGAGTTCAGCGCCCCAGGCGTCGCCCCGGCCGTCCACAGCCAGGTCCGGGGCCGCAGCGGGTACACTGAGCGGCAGCGGAAATAGTAGGGCGTCCTACTATTTCCGCGCCAGCTAGCACCGGGAGGACGCGGTCGTGGGTACCCCGAATACACCGGACAGCAGGGCCATGTCCGGCGGCAGGCAGCGCTGGCAGCGCCGGTACGACGAATCCAAGGTGCGCGACGCCGACTTCAGCACGCTGTCCGGGCTGCAGGTCGAGCCGGTGTACGGCCCGGAACCCGGTCACGAGCCACCCGGCTTCGAGCGGGTCGGCTGGCCCGGCGAATACCCGTTCACCCGCGGTCTGTACCCGACCGGCTACCGGGGCAGGGCCTGGACGATCCGCCAGTTCTCCGGGTTCGGCAACGCCCGGCAGACCAACGAGCGGTACAAGATGCTGCTGCGGGCCGGCGGCGCCGGGCTTTCGGTAGCGTTCGACATGCCCACGCTGATGGGCCGGGACTCCGACGACCCCCGCTCGCTCGGCGAGGTCGGTCACTGCGGCGTGGCCATCGACTCGGCCGCCGACATGGACGTGCTGTTCGACGGCATCCCGCTGGCCGACATCACCACGTCGATGACGATCAGCGGCCCCGCGGTGCCGGTGTTCTGCATGTACCTGGCGGCCGCCGAGCGGCAGGGCGCCGACATCGGCCAGCTGGACGGCACCCTGCAGACCGACATATTCAAGGAGTACATCGCCCAGAAGGAGTGGCTGTTCGCCCCTGAGCCGCACCTGCGGCTGATCGGCGACCTGATGGAGTTCTGCGGGCAGCGGATTCCCGCCTACAAGCCGCTGTCGGTCTCCGGCTACCACATCAGGGAAGCCGGTTCCACGGCCGCCCAGGAGCTCGCGTTCACCCTGGCCGACGGGTTCGGCTACGTGGAGCTCGGCCTGTCCCGCGGCCTGGACATAGAGAAGTTCGCGCCCGGCCTCTCGTTCTTCTTCGACGCGCACATCGACTTCTTCGAGGAGATCGCCAAGTTCCGGGCCGCCCGCCGGATCTGGGCCAGGTGGCTGCGGGACCGGTACGGCGCCCGCACCGAGCGCGCCCAGTGGCTGCGCTTCCACACCCAGACGGCCGGGGTGTCGCTGACCGCGCAGCAGCCGGACAACAATGTGGTGCGGACCGCGGTCGAAGCGCTGGCCGCGGTGCTCGGCGGCACGAACTCGCTGCACACCAACGCCCTGGACGAGGTGCTCGCGCTGCCCAGCCAGAAGGCGGCGGAGATCGCGCTGCGCACTCAGCAGGTGATCATGGAAGAGACCGGCGTGGTCAACGTGGCCGACCCGCTCGGCGGCTCCTGGTACGTGGAGGCGCTCACCGACCGGCTGGAGGCCGAGGCGGAGGAGATCTTCGGCCGGATCCTGGCCATGAGCCCGGACGACACGGTGACCGGCGGCATCCTGCGCGGCATCGAGGAGGGCTGGTTCATGGCCGAGACGGCCGAGGCCGCCTTCTCCTACCAGAAGAAGCTGGAGAAGGGCGACAAGAAGGTGGTGGGCGTCAACGTCCACACCGGCAGCGTCGAGGAGCCGCTGGAGATCCTGCGGGTCAGCCACGAGGTGGAGCGGGAGCAGAACGCGACGCTGGCCGACCGGCGGGCCGCCCGCGACCAGGCCGCGGTGGACGCGGCCATCGCGGCAATGATCGGCGCGGCCAGGTCGGGCGCGAACATGGTCCCGGCCATGCTGGACGCGGCCAGGGCCGAGGCCACCCTGGGTGAGATCTGTGCAGCGCTGCGGGACGAATGGGGAAGTTACACCGAGGCGCCGGCGTTCTGATGACGTAAGTCGCCGTCTGCGACGACGAAGGTCAGGCGACGGCATCAGCAGGCATCGGGCAGGATAAAGGCATGCAGCCTCAGCAGTTCTCCCTCTACGGCGCGGCCGATCTCGGCGCGCGCCAGACCGCCGCCCAGCGCAGGCAGCAGCAGGAAGCGCGTTCGGGCGACGGCCCCGCGCCCGCTGCGGGCGGCGCGGTATTCGACACCGGCGACGAGACGTTCGCCGTCGACGTGGTGGAGCGGTCCCGCTCCGTCCCCGTGATCCTTGACCTGTGGGCCGAGTGGTGCGGCCCCTGCAAGCAGCTCAGCCCGGTGCTGGAGAAGCTGGCCACCGAGGCGGCCGGTCAATGGGTGCTGGCCAAGGTGGACGTGGACGCCAACCCTCAGCTCAGCGCGGCGCTGCGGGTGCAGAGCATCCCCATGGTGGTGGCCGTGATCGGCGGCCAGATGGTGGACGGCTTCCTCGGCGCGCTGCCGGAGGCGCAGGTCCGCGAGTGGCTGGGTCAGGTGCTGGCCGCCGCCGAGCAACTCGGCGTCGCGCCGGACGACGCGGCCCAGGCGGCCGATGGTGAGGAGCAGGGCACGGCCGCACCGGGTGAGGCCGCCGAGCCTGGGCAGGGCGAGCCCATGCCGCGGCCGGATGGCCCGGGTGGGATGCCCTCGCACCCCGCCTTCGAGAAGGCCCAGCGCGCCATGGATGCCGGCGACCTGGACGGCGCCGCCGCCGCGTTCAAGGAGATGCTGGCCGCCGCGCCCGACGATCCGGTGGCCAGGCTCGGGCTGGCCCAGGTCGAGCTGATCCGCCGGGTGAACGGCTACGACCAGGCGCAGGTCCGCAAGGACGCCGCCGAGCACCCCGGCGACGTGGCCGCGCAATGCCGGGTCGCCGATATCGACCTGGCCGTGGGTCACATCGACCAGGCGTTCGACCGGCTGCTCGGCACGATCAGGCGGACCACGGGAGAGGAGCGCAACCAGGCCAGGGTGCACCTGCTCAGCCTGTTCGACATCTTCCCGCCCCGCGACCCCCGCGTCGCCAAGGCCCGCGGCACGCTCTCCAGCCTGCTGTTCTGACGCCACCTGCTGGCGTCAGCGGGTGGTGGGGTCCTTGGGGACGCTCTCGGCGAGCTGCTCGATCGCGGGCATCGCGGCGGCCAGCGCCGCCCGCTGCTCGGGGCTGAGCAGGGCCAGGCTCTTGGCCAGCGCGGTCGTGCTTTCCCGCCTGATGTGCTCGAGCACCTCATGCCCGGCGGGAGTGACGGTCAGCATGCTGGCCCTGGCGTCCCCCTCCACCGCGCAGCGCTGCACGTAGTCGCGCTCTTCCAGCACGGCCACCAGCCTGGTCAGCGTGGACGGGGCGATGCCCTCGTGCGCCGCCAGGTCGCTCAGCCGCAGCGGCCCCGCCTGCTCCACGGTGTACAGGGCGGCGAGCTGCGTCGGGGTAAGACCGGCCTGCTGGTGGCGGCGCAGCCTGCGGGACAGCCGAGCGATCGCCTGCCGGAGCCTGGCCGCGTCGATCACCGGCGGTTCGCCGTCGAGCGCCGCCGGGACCGCGGCGGTCCTCCCGTGTGCCACCCTTGCAGGGTACGCGTTGAGGAGAGGCGGGACGTGACGTGAGCATGGCGCCGAGCGTGTCCTATTCGATCACCGTGCGGCTGGAGGTCGCCTCGCAGGGCCGCGCCGTCAGCGAGCTCACCCGCGCGGTCGAGCAGACCGGCGGGATCGTCACCGCGCTGGACGTGACCGCGGCCAGCCCGGGGCGGCTGCGGGTGGACGTGACCTGCGCGGCCCGCGACAGCGGGCACGCCGAGGCCATCGTGACCACGCTCGGCGCGATCGACGGCGTCACCCTGCACAAGGTCAGCGACCGCACCTTCCTCATGCACCTCGGCGGGAAGATCGAGATGCGGTCGAAGGTGCCGCTGCGCACCAGGGACGAGCTGTCCATGGCCTACACGCCCGGCGTGGCCAGGGTGTCGCTGGCCATCGCGGCCGTCCCCGAGGACGTCCGCCGCCTCACCATCAAGCGCAACAGCGTCGCGGTGGTGACCGACGGCTCGGCCGTGCTCGGCCTGGGCAACATCGGCCCGTACGCCGCGCTGCCGGTGATGGAGGGCAAGGCCGCGCTGTTCAAGCGGTTCGCCGACATCGACGCCTGGCCCATCTGCCTCGCCACCCAGGACACCGACGAGATCGTCGCCACGGTGCAGGCGATCGCGCCCGGCTGGGGCGGCATCAACCTGGAGGACATCAGCGCGCCCCGCTGCTTCGAGGTCGAGCGCAGGCTGCGCGAACTGCTGGACATCCCGGTCTTTCACGACGACCAGCACGGAACGGCGATCGTGGTGCTGGCCGCGCTGACCAACGCGCTGCGCGTGGTGGCCAAGCAGATGAGCTCGATCAAGATCGTGATGACGGGCGCGGGCGCGGCCGGCACCGCGGTGCTGCGGCTGCTGCTGCTGTCCGGGGCCAAGGACGTGGTGGTCTTCGACGACAAGGGCGCGGTGCGGGCGGCCAGGCCCGGCCTCGACGACAGCCTGCGCTGGATCGCGGAGAACACCAACCAGGACGGCTACGACGGCGGCCTGCCCGGCGCGCTGCGCGGCGCCGACGTGTTCATCGGCCTGTCCGTGCCCAACCTGCTGACCGGCGCCGACATCGCCACCATGAACTCGCAGGGGATCGTGTTCGCGCTGGCCAACCCCGATCCCGAGGTCGCCCCCGAGGCCGCGATCGAGCACGCCGCCGTGGTCGCCACCGGCCGCAGCGACTACCCGAACCAGATCAACAACGTGCTGGCCTTTCCCGGGGTCTTCCGCGGGCTGCTCGACGCGCAGAGCCGGACGGTGACCGACCACATGCTGCTGGCCGCGGCCCAGGCTCTGGCCAGCGTGGTGTCCACCGCCGAGCTCGGGCCGAACTACATCATCCCTTCCGTCTTCCATGCGGACGTGGCCTCCGCCGTGGCCGCCGCGGTTCGTGAGGAGGCCTCCGGCCACGAGCAACCAGCGACGATTCCCCATGCCTGAAGCGACCAGGGCGGGGCGGCTGCTCGTCGCCACGCCATCGCTGGCCGACCCCAACTTCCGCCGCACCGTGGTCCTGGTGGTCGAGCACGAGCCGAGCGAGGGCACGCTCGGCGTGGTGCTGAACCGGCCCACCGAGGTGGCCGTCGGGCAGGTGCTGGAGCCGTGGACCGACCTGGCCACCGGGCCTTCCGTGGTGTTCACCGGCGGGCCGGTCGCGCCCACCAGCGCGCTGGCGCTGGCCCGGGCCTGCGGCGACGGCGATCCGCTCGGCTGGCGCGCGCTCGACGGCGGTCCGGAGATGTCGCGTATCGGGCTCGTCGACCTGGAGGCCCCGCCGCAGGTGCTGGCCGGGGAGATCGCGTCGCTGCGGGTGTTCGCCGGTTACGCGGGCTGGGGGACCGGCCAGCTCGAATCCGAGATCGGCGAGGGCGCCTGGTACGTGCTGCCTGCCGAGGCCGCCGACCCGTTCAACGCCGACCCGCAGCGGCTCTGGCACGACGTGCTGCGCCGGCAGGGTGGCGAGCTCGCGCTGGTGGCCACGTACCCCGACGACCCGCGGCTCAACTAAACTCGGTGCCCGTGAGCACTGAGATCCTTCCCGACAGCCGCACCGGCACCAGCACCGACGTCCGGCCCGATCTGTCCCACGGCGACGGCGACCACGAGCGGTTCGCCCACTACGTGGACAAGACCAAGATCGTGGACAGTGCGGTGAGCGGTTCCCCCGTGGTGGCGCTGTGCGGCAAGGTCTGGGTCCCGTCCCGGGACCCGAAGCGCTTCCCCGTCTGCCCGGACTGCAAGAAGATCTACGAATCCCTTCCGTCTGGCGACTGAGCCCTCCGGCGGCTGACCCAGCCGTCCTGGTGCCGGTACAGGTCGCGGAGCAGGGCGATCTCGGCGCCGTGGTGAATCGTCTCGCGGTTGATGTGCAACACCACAGCGCCCAGCGGCGAGTCGGCGAACGGGCCCTCGGCGGGCCCGCAGGGCCGGGCCATCCCGTCGGCGCCAAGCCCCCGCACCCCCGCGATCCACCGGCCGTACGTCTGGTCGAGCTGAGCCAGCGCCTCCTGCGCCGTGCCCGCGTAGCCGAACGTGTCCCAGTCGATTGGCGGGCCACCGAAGTGCGACGCGGCCCGTGCCCCGAAGCACCCCACGATCACGTGGGCCAGCCGCCAGGCGATCGTGGTCACCGGCGCCGGGTCCGGCGGCGGCCAGGCGAGGTCCATCGTGTAATCGCCCTGGCCCACGCTCGTGGCCGGGCCGTCTTCGCCGCGGCGGCGCACATTCCAGCAGCCGGTCACCGGCTCCCA
>DATAWQ010000045.1:0-2816 GCA_036267135.1 Streptosporangiaceae bacterium
CGAGCGCTGAGGGGCGGAACCGGAGTTGCTTGCCTAGTCGGATGGCCTCGAGTGCGCCGGTCTCCACGGTGTCGTAGAGCCAGCTCTTTTTCACCTTCAGCAGGGCGCATACATCGTCGGGGGTGAGCAGGTCGAGGTCCCAGTAGGGGCCTTGGGGCGGGACTGGCCGCCCTTCAGTGTCGTTGTCGCCTCGTCCGCCGTTGATGGCCACGCTCACGGCTCGGCCTCCAGCTCGATGTCCCTGCTGATCTCACGCTCGGGATGACGGGGTGCGCGGGTGGGCTCGGGTGGTCCGTACGTGGTGTCAGGGTCGATGGCCGTGCGGTAGGCCTGCTCGACGGCGCGGAGGCGGGCGGCGACGCGGGTCTCGCGGGCGGCGATGGCCTGGCGGTTGCGGCGGCCGTAGGAGTCTTCGGGCAGGGTGCGGCCGAAGCGTTCGACTTCACGGACGTGGGCTTCGCGTTCGTCGGCGTGAGCGGCGATGGCGAAGAGCGCGGTGTTGGCGGTGGTGGCGTCGAGGACGAGGGTGACGGTCTGGGTGTCCGGGTCGCGTCGGGCCAGGGCGAGGATGCGGGGGCCGTCGGTCTCGGGCCAGGCGTGGTCGGGGTGGACGCGGGCTTGCCGGATCCGGTCGCGGTAATCGGCGAGGAGGACGTCGGCGCGGTCGATCTGGTCGCAGGCGGCGGCAAAGTTCTCGCCGATGGGGCCGAGTTCGGTGCCTCGGTGCAGGCAGTACTTCAGCAGCCGGGCGGCTTGCGGGTGGTCGGGGTAGGCGGCGGAGAGAGCGTGCTTGCGCAGCTCGGTCTTGAGGTGGGGGTGGATTGCTCCGGTCTGGACGAAGCGGACCAGGCCGCGGGCGAAGTCTGGGTCCTGGGGGCGGGCGGCCAGCCAGATGGCCAGGCGGCGGGCGGTGACGTGGTCGACGATGGTGCCGCGGTTGTCGGCGGCGGCGATGCCGTCGTCGATGAGGCGCTCGTACAGCCGGAGGTCGGGAAGCGGGCCGCGCTCGGGCAGCCGGTAGCCGGGTGCCGCCGGAGGCGCTGCGCCGTTGTCGGTCTCATACATGGGTCATGAGGCGTTTCCGCTGGACGGGGAGCTGGGCACGTGCCACGTGGCGGTGCGGCTGGTCTGGGTGCTGGGTCTCGCGTTCAATCGGCTGCCTCGCGATCGGGCTGCCGGCTGGCTTGGTCCTGCTGGCGGGTGCTGTCGCCGGGCGGCTGGGAGACGCGGGCGATGGCGTCGGGTGCGGTCAGGCCGAGTTCGGCCGCCCAGCCCTGGATGTGGGGCCAGAGCCGGTGGCCCTCGTGCGGGTCGGCCGCCGCGGTGGTGTCGGCCAGGATCATCGCGGTGATGGCCGAGTTGCGGTCCAGGATCTGGCCGGGCAGCCAGGACACTTCCCAGCGCTGCTGGCCGCCGGGTGCGTGCCGGGCGGTATGGGCGGAATGGTCGCTGGTCATGGTGGTGTCGGTGATGGTCAGGCTCATGGCGGTCACTTCCGGGTCGGGGTTATGGTTCGGCTTCCAGGTCGGGCTCGGGGTCGGGGTGGTGGTCGTGGCCGGCGCGCAAGGCGTCGGTGAGGTTGGCCGCGGCGGCTGGGAAGTGCTCCTTGACCCAGTCGCTGGCGGCGACGACGATCACGTAGTCGGGGGGCCTGCGGCTGCCGCTGGCGCGGCTGGGTTCGCTGTCCTTGTGCTGGCTCATGCCGACGCCCGCCGTGTTCGGGGTGCACGGGACTGAGCCGGCGTTGGCTGGCGGTGGCGTGTGGGCGGGTGGATGTCGGGGGCGGTGCCGGTGCCGGTGGCGGGTTTCCATCCGGCCTTGGGCCGGTAGCCGGGGGTGTCGAGCTGGTCGTCGTCGAGGGCGGCGGCGGCGCACCAGTTGCCGGCGATGGCGCGTTTGCGGGCGGCGGTGGCCGCGCTGCGCTCGGCCGGGGTGTGGGCAGGGGCGCGTTTGTCCCACCAGGCGTCGTAGACGGCGGTGATGGCGTCGCGCAGCCGCGGGCTGATTGTCGTGGTGTCGCCGCGGAGGAGCTTGCGGATGGTCCTGGGGTGGGCGCCGACGGCGCGGGCGATGCGGGCTGAGCCGTGGCCCATGACATGCAGGGCGCGCAGCCGCAGACGGGTGCCACCAGCGTCCACTCGTGACCTGGACAGGGCGGGACTGGTCACTTTGAGTACGGCGGTGGCGGTGGCGGGTTGTGCTCTCCTGCGGCCGGTGGCCAGGGCGCTGACGGTGGCCGGGGAGAGCGCGGCCGCGGCGGCGATCGAGCGGTAGGTTCCGCCGTCCTGCCGAAGCTGTGTCACGTGGTCGCGGGCGGCCTGGCGCAGGCCGGGAGCGGCGGGGTTCTGGCCAGGCGGCGGGATGGCGGGGGCGGTCACGTCTGATCACCTGCCTCGGCCTGGTAGTCCGGTGCCAGCGGGCGGGGCTGGCCGCCTCGGCGGGCGGAGTCCAGGGTGCGGGTGATCTCCTTGTCGTCCAGGCCGGCTTGACGGGCGGCGGCGGCGAGGGGGCTGAGGTCGGCAGCGGGGTCGGCGTCCAGGACGCGGTTGGCGGCCCAGAACAGGCCCGCGTTGCGGTTGCCTACGTGCTGGCTGGCGACCCAGCGGGCCACGTGGCTCAGGTCGCGATGTGGGGCGGGGCGCGGCTGGGGGCGGGCGATCTGCCGCTGGGGTTCCAGGAGTCCGGTGACGGTGGCCCAGTCCAGGCCGCCGTCGGCGTCCACGGTGCGGATGAGGTGGTAGGGCTTGCCGTCGACCCGGGAGGGCGGGGCCAGGATGTAGCCGCCGCGGGAGCGGAAGTCCAGGTGGTGGGCGGGC
>DATAWQ010000046.1:0-1588 GCA_036267135.1 Streptosporangiaceae bacterium
GCCCGGCGTCACCGCGGTGCAGGACACCGGCACGGTCAGCGGGACTAACGTCTACAAGTCCCCGCTCATCCCCTCGGTCGAGACCAACGCCATCAGCGTTGACGCCGCGACGCTCGAGTTGCCGGCCGTCGCGGCCACCAGTATCGCTCAGGGCCAGTACCTCAACGCCGCCACCGCCCGCGAGCCCGTCGCGGTGCTCGGTGCCACCACCGCGCAGCTGCTAGGCATCGACCGGATCCGGCCAGGGATGCGGATCTGGGTCGGCCCGAGCCCGGCGGAGGGCCAGTGGTTCTACGCGGCAGGCATCCTCAGCCCGAGCCCGGCCACCTATGCACCGGAGATCGACTCGGCGGTCCTGGTCGGTTTCCCTGCCGCGGAGGAGTACCTGAACTTCGACGGGCACCCGACGACGATCTACGTCCGCACCACTCCGAATGACCAGGCCGTCACCACCACCGTCGACGACCTGCTCGCCGCGCAGGCCAGCCCGGAAAACCCCGGCCAGGTCAACGTCTCCCAGCCGTCGGCCGCGCTCGCCGCTCAGGCCGACGTCAGGGGCGCGCTCGACACCCTATTCCTCGGCCTCGGCGCGGTCGCACTGCTGGTCGGCGCGATCGGGGTGGCCAACATCATGATCATCTCCGTGCTTGAGCGCCGTCAGGAGATCGGGCTGCGCCGCGCCCTGGGTGCCACCCGCGGCCAGATCCGTGTCCAGTTCCTCGCCGAGGCCATCATGTTGTCCCTGGCCGGCGGCGCCTTCGGCGTCATCGTCGGCGCCGCCGCCGTCACCGCTTACGCCCGCACCCACGGCCAGGCCGTCGTCATCCCGCTCGACGCCTGGGCCGGCGGGCTGGCCGCCGCGGTCATCATCGGCGCCCTGGCCGGGCTGCTGCCCGCCATCCGCGCCGCCCGCCTGTCACCCACCCAGGCGCTCTGGAGCATCTAACACGTTGTCCTGCCCGCTACTCGTGCGCAGGTGCGATGACTTGCCGGTGGTCGGCGAGGTTGGGCAGGCACTCGCGCACGGCCTGCTCGGAGGTGCGGGGCTGCCAGCCAAGCTCGGCGCGGGCCTCGCTGGTGTCATAGGTGGTGGTAGCGCGGCAATCGGCTGCGGAGCTTCACCGCGTACTACCCGGTGCCGTTCACTTCAGTGGCGGGCGGTGCCCGTGAGCGCGGCGCGCGGGCCGGGACGCGGCACCACCCGGACAACCCGGACAGAACGGGCACGCGCGGGCCCCGGCCCGGAGGCAGGGAGCGCCTCGGTGAACGGCATTGGCTGACGCGCAAAAAAACTGAGTCTGGCAGCGAACCGAACGCCCTTGATGTTCGTCCCTGTATTTAGGAGAGAGATCGCGGTTTCACCTACTATGTGGACGCGCGGGTTCGCTTATGTTTGTGCGTGCCTGAATGGGGGCGATTTTCACCGATGGACCGGGTCTTTGCCGGACGTTACGAGCTGGAGGTCCCGCTAGGCCGCGGCGGATCGGGTGAGGTCTGGCGCGGCCGGGACATGGCGACACACAGGCCCGTTGCCGTCAAGCTCGTTGAGCTTTCGCTGATCGACGACCCGGGCACGCTGGCGGAGACG
>DATAWQ010000047.1:0-1853 GCA_036267135.1 Streptosporangiaceae bacterium
TCAAAAGAGCACTATCTGGCCAATGACGATTAGCGACTGCAAATAGCAGTACCGCAGGTCAAGAATGGTGCGGTGCTTAAAGCGACAGGTCGGCCACGTAGGGTAGCCACTACGATTCGCGGCTGGGGGCGCACAGCCCGAACGCTGCGGTGGCGGGCGCTCGGGGCGTGCGGCGTCCTGTCCGGTGCGATTGCGCTTGCCGGGTGCAGCACCGGCACACCGCAGGCAACGCGGTCCGGCCAGCGTCACGCCGCGGCCGCGTGGCCTGCCTGGTCGACGCTGTGCCCGGTCCAGCCGACCGCCAGCCTCACCGCGGCGCTGGGCCGGACGGTGCCGGCGTCGCTCAACGGCGAGGTGATCCCGCTCGGTATGTCGGCGGACGGCAAGACCGCCTTCGTGTCGACCTGGACGTCCGGCTTCTCCGGGGTTGCCGCGCTGAACCTCGCCACCGGCGGCGTCCGGCACATCCAGCGGTTCAGGAACCCGCAGGAGGACCAGGCCGACGGCGCGTCCGGCGGGCAATGGCTGGCCTGGGAGGAAACCTACTCGCTGTCCACCCTCGATAAATTCACCGTCTACGCCTGGAACTCGGCGACCGGCCGGCTGGTCACGCTCGGCCACTCGCTGAACGGCCCGAACAACTCGCCCTGGCCGAGCCCCTGGCACCCGCCCGCGGTCAGCGGCGACTACGCGGCGTGGGCCCAGGGGTACGGGCCGGGCGGTGTGGTCGAGATCCGCCTCGCCGACCTGGCTACCGGCCGGGTACGGGTGATCCGCCAGGGCCACACCCAGCCGCCGTTCTTCGACGGGAACTTGGTCGTGTGGCCCGAGTCCGACCGGCCGGGCGCGCAGACCACGCTGCACGCCTTCAGCCTCAAGACCATGAAGCCCATGGCGCTGCCCACGGTGCTGCGCCCGGTGCACGGGACCGAGTTCGTCGTCACCGACGGCACCCGGACCGCGTACCTGAACCCGGGCATGACCAGCCTCTTCTACTCGCCAGCGCAGGGCGCGCCGGCCAGGGAGGTGCTCAGCCTCCCATCGGGCGACTATTTCTCGGCGCTGGCCATGAGCCCGGGGACGCTCGCCTGGACCACGACGGCCGCCACTTACGTGGCAAGCACCCGGACCGGCGGCTACGTCCAGGTGACGCAGCAGTACGGCGACGCGACCGGGTCCGACTCGGCGGTCATGATCTCGGACGCGTCCAGCGAGAAGGTCGCGCACCCGGTCCTGCCCCTGCACGTGCTCACCCCGGCGGGCATCACCTGGCCCCCCTGCCCCACCGCTCACCGTACCGGCACGAAAAGAACTTAGTGGTTTGCTTTTGTCCGCCTATAGCCGGACAAAAGTAAACCGCTCATGCGTGCAGGCCCCGGCGCGCGGGCGCGCGGTGGCTCCGGTGGCGGCCCGGCTCGGGTGGCGGGGTGGGGATGGCAGCGGCTCGGCTGGCGGGGTGGCTCGGGTGGGCCGGCGCGCGGGATGCGCCCCTCTCGAAGGCCGTGACCTGCGGGGGCGGCGCGCGGGATGCGCCCCTCTCGAAGGCCGTGACCTGCGGGGGCGGATCGGGTCCGGCGAAGCCGCCACGCCCTGGCCCGGAACACGAGATGATGCGGGCTGGGAAGCAGGGCACTCCGGGCAGAACAGGACGATGCGCGATGAGTGAGTCGGACGAGCCGGCCTCCCGAGCGTTGCCGAGCAGCGACGCCGAACTGATCAAGGCGGTGGCATCGGGCAACGCGGCGGCCTACGCCACCCTGCACGAACGGCACATCGCCGCTGCACGGATCCTGGCCAGGCAGGTCGCGCCGGGCGCCGCCGAGGCCGAAGAGGTGCTCTCCGAGACCTTCGCC
>DATAWQ010000048.1:0-18966 GCA_036267135.1 Streptosporangiaceae bacterium
GAGCTGTCCCTAGTACGAGAGGACCGGGACGGACGAACCTCTGGTGTGCCAGTTGTTCTGCCAAGAGCACGGCTGGTTAGCTACGTTCGGAAGGGATAACCGCTGAAAGCATCTAAGCGGGAAGCTCGCCTCAAGATGAGGACTCCCTCAGGGTTAACCTGGTAAGGCCCCCAGCTAGACGACTGGGTTTTGATAGGCCGGAAGTGGAAGCACGGCAACGTGTGTAGCTGACCGGTACTAATAGGCCGAGAGGCTTGGCTTCTATTCTTCATTTGCGTCGCGTCCACTGTGCAGTTCCCGAGATACGGTCGGGACTTTTCCTGGCGATATCTCCATAGAGTCTCGGTGGTTATAGCGAGGGGGAAACACCCGGTCCCATTCCGAACCCGGAAGTTAAGCCCTTCAGCGCCGATGGTACTGCGCGGGGGACCGCGTGGGAGAGTAGGACGCCGCCGGACATCTTCCGTTAAGGGCCGCCACCGCAAGGTGGGCGGCCCTTAACGCATGTGCGATTCTTTCTGATGGACTCTGCTGGCCCAGGGGAGCGACCCTCTGGAACCCCCGCGGTCCCCGTGGTGTGCCTGGAGGATTATCGTGCCCACTGATCAGGGCGGAGGCCGCGGCCGGAAGCCGTCGGCCGCGCGGCCACGACGCGCCGCCTCCTCGTCCGGCAAGCCCAGTGCCAGCAAGCCCAGTGCCAGCAAGCCCAGTGCCGGCAAGCCCAGTGCCGGCAAGCCCAGTGGCCGCATGGGCGGCTCCAGCGCCGGCGGTGGCCCGCGTACCGGGGGAGGCCCTCGGTCAGGCGGAGGACCGCGTACCGGCGGTGGATCGCGTGCCGGTGGGGGCCCGCGCACTGGTGGAGGATCGCGCACTGGGACCGGTGCGGGCTCGCGGAGCGGGGCCGGTCCCCGGGGCGAGGGCGGTGCCGCGCGGCGCTCTGGTGCGGGTGCTGGCACCGGAGCTGGCGGCGGCGCCCGGACTGGTGCGGGTGGTGCATCCCGCGGTGGGTCCGGTTCGGGCGCGGGCCGGCGCGGCGGTGCGCCTGGTGGACCGCCGCCTGGACGTAGGGAAGACGCGCGGGCCGGCGGGCAGCGGAAGTGGTCGCGCCCAGGGGACGATCAAGGTGAGCGAGGCGAGCAGCGGCCGGCCCGGCGTCCACAGGGTCAGGCCAAAGACGGCACCGGTTCGCGTCCGGGCGGACGGCGCGATCGCAACGACGAGCGGCCCGGTTACCGTGACCGGGATTCTGCCCGTCCAGCGCGTCGTGACGGGGATAGCGGGCGGCCTGCGCGGAGTTCTGACCGGCCTGCGCGGCGTGATTCAGGTACCGAGCGGCCTGCCCGCCGTGAGTGGAGCTCCGAGCGGCCTGCGCGCCGCGACTCGGGGTCCGAGCGGCCTGCGCGGCGTGACTCGGGTGCAGACCGGCGTGACTCGGGTGCGGAGCGGCCCGCGCGGCGGGGGGCTTATCCGTCGCGTCCGCCCACGGGGGAGCGGCCAGGTACCTCGCGACCACCCAGGACCGCGCCGGGGCCGCGGGTCCCGGACGCGATCACCCCAGACATGCTCGACCGTGTCGCCCGGGCTGAGCTGAAGACCCTGCCCATCGACCTAGCCGACACCGTGGCCCGCTATCTGGTCGCCGCCGGGCTTGAAGAGGATCCGGACCTGGCCTACCGGTACGCCAAGGAGGCGCGGCGGCTCGCCGCCCGGGTCGGCGTCGTGCGGGAGGCCAACGGGATCGCGGCCTACCATGCGGAGCAGTGGGCGGAGGCGATCGCGGAACTGCGCGCGGCCAGGCGGCTGACCGGACGAAACAGCAGCCTGCCGATGATCGCGGACAGCGAGCGCGCACTCGGCAGGCTGGATAAGGCACTGGCCCTCGTGCACGCACCGCAGGAGCCCACGCTGGATCGCGCGACCCAGATCGAGCTCACGATCGTCGAGTCGGGCATCCGCAGGGATCAGGGCCTGGACGACGCCGCCCTGATCGTCCTGCAGGTTCCCGAGCTGAACGACGGGCGCAGCCGCCCGTGGTCCGCACGGCTGTCCTACGCCTACGCGGACGCGCTGCTCGGGCTCGGGCGCCGGGACGAGGCGCGGGACTGGTTCAGCCGGGCCGCCGGCCAGGACGTGGACGGGGAGACCGACGCGGCCGACCGATTCGATGAGCTCGACGACGTAGTTCTGGAAGACCTCGACGATCTTGCCGAAGAAGAGCCGGAAGAGCTCGGCGGCCGGCTCGAAGAAAATGACGTCGACCATGTGATCCTGGAGGACCTCGGGGAAGCATGAGCCTATTGGCTCCTGCGGATAGAGGTGCGGATCTTGTTAGTCGTGCGAACGGTACGTTCGCTGGAAGAGATAGGCGCGGCCGAATGGGATACGGCCGCGGACGCTGGTGGCTTCTATCTGTCGCACGAGTGGCTGCGTCTGGTGGCGGCCGACCCTTCGGCGACGGCCGAGTATCTGCTGGGCTACGACGGTGACCGGCTGGCCGCCGTGCTCCCGCTGTACGACGTCCACATCGAGAACCTCGGCCTGTACCGGCCGAGCGGGCTGGCGGACGGCCGGTGGCGGGGACGGTACCTGCTGGCCGGCAGCAGGCGCGGATTCCTCAACGGCTTCCTCGTGGATCCTGGGCTGCCCGGCGAACGGCGCGCGGAGGCGTTCCGGGCCCTGCTGCCCGTGGTCAAGGACAGGGTCGGGGCGAGCGGGGCGGACGGCGCGCTGTTCCTGCACCTGACCGCCGAGGCCGCGGCCGAGATGAGCCAGGCCGCGGCCGGTGAGTTCACCGGGCTCCCGTTGCTGACGCTGGTGGACGCCGCGATCGAGGTGCCCGGCGACGGCTTGGAGGACTATGTGCGGTCCATCCCGTCCCACGCCAGACGCAAGGTCCGCCGTGAGATGAAGGTGTTCGGTGAGGCCGGATACGAGGTCGCGGAAGAGCGGCTGACCGACTGCCTGGCCGAGGCCAAGTCCCTGGTCTGCAACCTGCAACACCGCTACGGCCACGTGGATGACGACGAGAAGTGGCGGTCCGAGCTCGATCACATGGCCCGCCTGCTGGGCCATCGAGGTGTGGTGTTCAGCGCCCGGCGGCGTGGCGCGCTCGTCGGCTTCGCCCTGGGCTATCCGTTCGGGGGGACGCTGTACATGCGCCGGTGCGGGTTCGATTACGACGCACTCCAGGACGCGTTCGAGTACTTTAACCTCGGCTACTACCTGCCGCTCCAGTACGCGTACCGCAACGGCCTGCGGCGGCTGCACCTCGGGCCGACCGCGTACGAGGCGAAGGTGCGCCGGGGCGCGGTGCTCGCGCCACTGTGGAGCCTGGCGGTCTTCGACGGCACCGCTCCGGGTCCTGCCGCCTCGGACCGTGCCACCGACCTGGCCTGGAACCGGAAGACGGTGGGCGAGTGGTCCGGCCGGTACGGGCCCGATTCGCCGGTGCTGGCCGGCCCCGGCTGGACCATGTGGGGCGGTGGCTAACCCCGGGCCGTCCCGGGGGTCAGGGGCACGTTGCCCAGCAGCGGCACGAAGATCGAGATGGCGGCCAGCCCGGCCAGGCCGCAGCCCCACCAGGGTAGTGCGGGGCTGAACGACGACGCGAACACCCCGGCGGTCGGGCCCAGGGTCTGCCCGGTGGTCCTGGCCACCAGCAGCGCGCCCTGGTACCGGCCGTGCGCTCCGGCCGAGGACATGTTCATGGCGACCGCCGGCGCGGTCGGCGCCATCAGCAGCTCACCGCCGGTCCACAGGCAGACGCTGGCGATGATCGTCGGCACCGACATGCCGAGCAGGAAGATGGCGTATCCGCCGCCCATCAGCGCCGCGGCCGCGGCCAGCGGGATCCGGGCCTGCAGCCGCCGGACGGCGATGGCGACCGGCACCTGGAAGAGAATGACCGCGATGGCGTTGGCGGTGAACATGCCGCCCAGCAGTTCCAGGCTGTAGTGGTGCGCCCGCAGTTCCAGCGGGAACGCGCCGGCCTGCTGCCCGTAGCACCCGGCGACCAGGGCGAAGCCGACACACAGCACCAGGAACCGGCGGTCGGCGAGCACGGTGCGCCGGGCCCACCAGGACCCCCGAGGCCCGCGGCGCTGGCCATCGGTATCCTCGCCGCCTGTTTCCCCCCGTGCGGGTTCCGCACCGGCTGCCTTCTGACGGGGCAGCCGGAGCGCGGCCACCGCGAAACCCAGGCTGGTGGCGGCGTCGATGAGCAGCAACGCGACCAGCGAGCGGGTGAGCAGGAATCCGGCGATCAGCGGGCCGGCCGCGGCGCCCAGGTTGAGCGCGAGCTGATAGAAGCCGAACATCGGCACTCGCTGGTCGGCGGTGGCCAGTTCGCCGACGGTGGCTATCGAGGCCGGCTGGCAGCCGCGGTTGAAGAAGGCGATGAAGCAGGCACAGACCACCGTGTTCAGGTATGACCCGTTCAGGGCGAGAAAGACGGTGAAAAACGCCGACCCCGCCATGGTGGCAACGATGGTGCGGCGGGTGCCGATGCGGGAGGCGAGTACCCCGCCGGCGCTGGAGCCGAGGATTCCGAACACGCTGACCAGGACCAGGGCCAGTGCGATGTGCCGCGCGTCGAAACCGCGGACGGCGAGTATTAAGGCGAGGAAGACGGCGACGTAGGCACCGAGCTGGTTGAGGAAGACGCCAACCGAAAGAAGCCTGATCGCCGGGGGGACGGAACGGAGATACCGGCCTGGCGCTTGCAGGACGCTCATCATCCGGGCGGGGGGCCGTCCTGGTCAGGTGTGGGTGTCCGAGGGACTGTTCTTGTCCAGCCAGTGCATGATCCCGGCCACGTTCGCCGAGGTGTTGCTGATCCGGTGGATGCGCTGGGCGTTGACCGGATCAGCGTCGTCCCGCAGGGCCTGGTACCGGTGCTTGGTGCGCTCGGCCACCATGGCCGCCGCGTGATCGAGATCCTGGCCGCCGCTATGCGCCCGGCGGGTCTCGTCCACCCAGACCAGGATCTCATCGGCGGACCGGCGCAGCGTCTCGTCCACGGCGTCCACCGGACCGTAGTGGCTGAACAGCAGCCGGGACGGTCCCAGCGCCGCGAACATCCGCACCGAGGCCAGCGCCTGGTCCAGGTTGAAGTCGGGTGGTGGCGTGGCCGCGCGCAGGTCACCGGTTTCCGGCAGGTAGACGCCCGCCGCGTCCCCCACGTACAGGTCGCCGCTAGCCGAGTCGAGCAGCCCGACGTGGTGCTTGGCGTGACCGGGCGCGTAGTGGCTGCCGAGCCACCGCCCGTCGCCCAGGTCGATACGGCCGGTCTCGTCCACCGCCCTGATCCGCTCCGCCGGGGTCGGAGCCAGCACGCCGAACAGGCTGTCCAGAGCGTCTCCGTACACCTGGCGGGCGCTCGCCATGAGCCGGGACGGATCGGCCAGGTGCCGCGCTCCCCGCTCGTGGACGACTATCTCGGCACCGGGGTAGCGGGCGGCCATGTCTCCCGCGCCGCCGGCGTGGTCCAGGTGAATGTGGGTGACGACGATCGTGGCGAGTTCATCGGGCCCGACGCCGAGTGCGGTGAGCGCGCCGCTGACCACGGGGGCGGACGGGGCGGTCCCGGTCTCGACCAGGCAAGGGCGGCTGCCGCGGATCAGGTAGCCGGCCGTGATGCCGTCGTAGCCCGCCATCTTCGTGTCGATCTGGAAGACGTCGTGACCGAGATCGGTGATCTCCGGTGCGCCGGGAGGAGCAGACATGTTCGCCGGGCGTTCTCAGTGCGGCTGGATGCCGTTGCGCACGTACAGCCGGTCACCAATCGAGTCCTCCGTCACCAGCCGGAAATCGGTGCGGAAGTACGTCCGGAGCCCGGTGGGCCAGGCGACCCGCTTGTAGCTTTTACCGCTGAGCAGTACGTACTGGGCGTGCCGGAACGCGTTCCACCACATGCTGGCGACGGCGGGATAGCTGGCCGCCCCGCTGGCCGGCGTCCGACCGTGGGAGAGACCGAGGTCAGCGCCGATCCCGTCATCCACCAGCGAGCAGCCGGGCACGGAGGAGCCGAAACGGTCCGCGGCGACCGTGTACGACACCTGGTCGGTGAGGACGCAGGCCCCGGACGGCGCGATCCGCTGAAGGGTCGAGACGATATTCGACCGGGCGCTGGCCGCGTTGATGACGTACTTGTTGTGTTGCTGCCGGTACGCCGCGCCGACCGTCGAGAAAGCGAAGACGAAGATCACCAGGGCCGTCAGCACTGCGACCGAGCGGTGCAGCAGGTGATCCGCTCCCGCCTTGACCGCGCGCGGCTCGGCGGCCTTCACCAGCCCCGATACTGGCATGGCGACGGCTAGAGCCATGAACGGCGCCAGGAAAGCGACAAAGTGGAAGTAGAACTGGTCCGGGTACAGGAAGGAGAGCAGCACGAGGAGCGCCGTGCCCAGGACGAACCACTCGAGCGCCGGCGGTGTCCGCCGTGTGATCAGCCACCGGCAGGCAAACCCGCCGACCGCGAAGCCTAGAATGACCACGGTCGCGACCAGCAGTTCGTGGTGGTCGACCGAGATGTTGCTGAGCCCGAACATCTCCCGCAGGCGGTACCAAATGCCCACCCTTGGGAAGTTGACCCTCGGCCCGATCTGCGCGTCGATCAGGTCCTTCAGGAAGTTTCCCGGCGCGGTCGCGGCAAAGGGCACGGCGGGGACGAGGAACCCGATGGCGAGCCCGGCCAGATAGTTGAGTATCGGCCGCAGGCGGGGGAGCAGCAGCACAAGTATGATCAGCGCCGGCATGATGGCCCACGCCTCGATGGCACCCGCGAAACCCAGGGCGAGACCGCCCGCGATCAGCCGCCGCCTGCTGTCGGTCACGCGGTCCTTGTTGAAGATCGCCAGAGCGCCGAGCAGGCAGAACAGGGCCAGCCACGGTTCGAGCAGCACGGTGCGGGCCGTCGTGATGGAGTCGGGGTAGATGGCCAGCAGACCACAGGCCAAGATCGTGGTGGGCAGTCCGCGGTGCCGCACCAGCAGGCCGGCCACCAGGACCCCCGCCGCGCTGGCGAGGGTGGTGAATATCCGGGCGATGGCCATGGCCCAGACGCTGCTGCCCGTGATCTTCGCCAGCAGGGCGAACGGCGTCATCAGCACGGTAATCCCGGGCGGCTGCACGAAGACGAAATCTCGGTAAGGCAGGAAGCCGTCGACCAGGTGGAGGGCGCTGCCGAGGTAGGACCCGTCGTCGTACTCGGTGACACCGAGCAGGTAACCAGGCCCGGCGAGCTGATAGAACCGTACGCTCAGGGCCAGTGCGGTGATGACCGCGATCGTGATGTTCACCGGGGTGAACAGCCGTCTGCCACGGCCTCCCACGGCGTTTTCACTCTGCGATACGCCCGAAGTCGGCCGCACAGACGCTGCGCTCACGTTTTGTCGCTCTCTACGAGATTGCCGGGAATGTTCGGCGACCGGTAGCGGCCACGCTTCTGTTACCTACGGTCTTTTATACCTGGACGGTGGATATGAGCGGGCCCCGACGCGCGAATGACCACATGATCAGGCCGGTAGAGACCTTAGCCCGTGAGAATCAGGGCCGCAACCGCAACCGCTGCCACGCGACTACGTCGCCAGACTGGACCGTGGGCGGGCCGAAGAGCCGGGTCAGGGCTTGGCCAAGCGGTGAGCCGAGGCTGGTGACCGCCACGATGGCCGCGGGCCGCCAGTAGGCCAGATCGGTGCTGATCTGGGCCCGCGACGGAGCCTGCGCCGCTGCCGATCCGTTCCAGAGCGCATTGAGGTACGCACTGGTCGGGGCGTCGCCGGTCGCGCAATCCTCGGCCTGGCCGGTCGAACTGGGAGCGACGCAATAGCCGCCGACCAGTGCGCCGGGTTCGCCGCTGGCCGCCTGCCAGCGCAACGCACGGGGCTGGCTGGAGACGACGGGGACCGGGACGACGAGCACCCGGGCGTCTGGCGCCAGGTGCAGGCGCGTGAAGACCAGGCTCCAGCCCGCCGGGACCGGCGTGACCGCCCCCGCCTGGAGGGGCAGCGGGACGAGCGGCAGGACCGCGAGGACGGCGACCGTCGCGGGCACCCAGCGCCGCCACGTCGCGGCCTGCGGTCGCGCGGAGCGGGCCAGGTCTAGGGAGAACGCCAGCACCGCGGCTGCTGCCCCGTCCGCGAGAATCGAGAACCGGTCCACCAGCAGTTGGCTGACCACAGGAAGATGCTGCAGCCAGGACCAGGGCAGCAGGCCACCCGGGTAGTGATGCTGATGGAAGACGATCGTGCGGCTTCCCAGGCTGAAGATTTCCAGTATCGCGAACGTCACCGCCGCGACGCGGACTCTCCGATCCCGCCAGAACCAGATCGCGGCGACCACGACGACGGCGAGCAGCGGCCAGCCCAGGTAGGCGAGGTACTCCCCGAGGCGCAGCGGCTGATGGGAGAGGGCGGCCGCGCTGGCGTGATCATGAAAGAGCAGGCCGCCGGGTGGGACCACGAAATCAGTGGGATGGTTCCTGAAGTGAGCGGTCTGCCACGGGCTGCCGTGCTCGGTAAGCGGGCCATGAAACTGCACCCACAGGGCGTATCCGCACGTCAGCAACACGACTCCGGCGGCGGTGGCCAGGCCGGCCGCGGCACCACGCAGCCGGGGGAGCACCGTGCGCGGCTGGCTCAGCGCGAGCACCAGCACGAGCAGTGCGCCGGCCACAGCGGTGTCCACTAGCAGTTCTTCGCCGGTGAATACCTGCGCGGCCACCAGCAGGCCGAGCCATACGCCGCCGCGGACTGGCCGGCCGCGCCCGGTGAGGATCCCCAGCGCCGCGTCGATGATCAACGGCGGCAGCACCGCGAACTGCAGGTGGTAGTGGGCGGCCCCGGCATCCACCAGGGCCGGGGAGAACCCGTAGACCGCACCTCCGAGGGCGGCCGCGCCCAGGCTGGCGCCCCACCGGCGCAACACCAGGAACAGGGCGCCCGCCGAGCCGGCGAAGCCCAGCGTCAGCATGACGGTGAGGCTGGCCTGGGGGCCGGCCAGCAGCGTCAGGGGGGCGAGCACCGCTCCGGGCAGCAGGAATGAGGTGTTCCACATCAGGTTGATGCCCTGTGGTGCGTTCAGGGCGGTCGTGACGAGGGCCGGGAGCCGTCCGTGGGCGACCGCGGTGGCGTCGAAGCGCATGAACCAGGCGAACAGGTCGACGTCGTGCCAGACGCGGCCGGCCAGCAGTTGCGCGCGTCCCGCGGGGTCGGCCCACAGCCGCCACGTGAGCAGCACGGCGGCGGCGAGGTAACAGCCCAGCACCACCCAGTGGGCTGTTCGCCTGCCGCGCAGAGCCTGCCCTTCGCCGTCCTGGGCTGGCTCCACCTCCCGCCGTACCAGGCTCACCGCCGCCTCCTTCCGTGGCGACCAGGCATCCAGGACACGCCCGGGCACCGGCCATTCCGCAACCTTAGGGCAGCCGGAACACGACCATGCCGCCCTGCCGGATGCCGGTGGCGCCTGTCGCCTGGGTCATCACAGCGGTTTCGCTGCCGGGTTCCTCGGCCATCAGCACGGCGCCGACGTGGTGACTGGCCAGGAAGGCGCGGATGCCAGCGGCCGATACTCCGGTCACCGAGCCCGTGCCGAGCTGGGCCTGGACGGCGGGGGAGGGCCGCAGCCCGGCCGGCGTTACGCCGAAGAACCCGCCGGCGAGCCGGAACGAGAAGCCCGTCTCGGCCTGCCAGATCATCTGCCGGCTGTGCGAGGGATCGACCACCCACACCGTCTCGCCCGGTGTCAGGTACCGGTGATAGGCGCCCGAGGCCAGCAGTGGCGGCTCGGGCACCTGGCGGACCCATACGTTGCTGGTCACATTGGGCACGATGACGAGCAGCGCGAGCACGGCCAGCGCCCAGTGCAGCGGGCGCCGTCCGGGGGCGGCCAGCCACATCGCCATGGCCACCGCGAGGATGAGGAACGCGTAGCTGACCAGCCTGCCCGGTTGAGCCTGGTCGAGCACCGGCAGCGCCGACACCAGCCGCCAGGGCAGGATATGAACGCCGAACACCGCCAGCGTGCTGCCGGCGCAGAGCGCCAGCGTGAGCACCAGGCCCACCGCCATCACCCAGGTGCGCCGTCTATGGCGCTCGGCGATCACGAACCCGATGAACAGCAGCAGCAACGGGATGCCGATATACCAGGGGTTCCCATCCCGGCCCCAGCGGTGCCCGAGTTGCTCGCCGAAGATGCTGAACCGGCCGGGGATGACGTAGCCGAGGAAGTCCGCCGCGCTCTGCGCGCCCCGCGTGAGCCCGGGGAAATAGACCGGCTTGTAGGGTCGCGGGCGGTTGAAGGCGGCGTACAGCAGCGGGGAACCGAGCGCGAGCGCGATCGCGTAGGCGCCGGCTGCTGGGCCCGCGGCCCGGCGCCACAGCCGTTGCCGCCAGGTGCCACCCCCCAGGACCAGGGCGACCACGGCGAACACGCCGCCGATCAGCGTCATGGTCGCGAAGACCTCGGTGCTCAGGAAAAGCTGAACCGCGAGCAGGAGGCCGAGCAACGGCACGAACCACCGGGTCCGCAGCGAACCCTCGAGCCGCCGCAGCACCAGGTACGCGGCCAGCGGGACCAGGCACTCCTGGGCGAGGTTGGGATGTCCCTGGCCGACTTCGCCCATCAGGAAAGGCGAGAAGCCGAAGCAGAGCCCGCCCAGCAGCGCCGGGACGAAGGATCCGGTGATCCTGCGGCAGAGCAGGTAGCAGGTCCAGGACGCCAGGGCGGGCGCCGCGAGCTCGACCACATTGAAGGTGAAGAAGGGCCCGAACGCCTGGGTGACCGGGGTCATCAGCACGGCCAGGGCGGGCACCGACGTGACCCAGGCCAGGTTGATCCCGCCCGGCGCCCAGGCCACCGACGTGAACAGCGGGTCGATGTGGTGCCCGAGCGCATACGGCCACCAGCGGAACATCCACACGAAGATGGAGCCGTCCTGAGGCTGGGACGACAGGAACGCGGTGGACATCCGGCCGAGAATGCGCGGGCCCAGGATGAGCAGGCTGAGGGCCGCGAAGACCAGCAGGGCGAGCAGGTGCTGCCTCGCCTGCCTGGGGCGGAGCCCAGTCGCTGGGGGGTCCTGGTCCTGGGCGGAGGTAACCTGTTCGGTGTCCACGCCGGCCGGGGAGGCACCGTCCGGCGGCTGAGGATCGCTTGTGCCCGCGTCTACCATGCCGCTCAACCCGCAGCCTCCCTCGTCCAGCCCCGGTCGCTGGAGCATGTGCGCAAGAATAGAGCAGCTGATGACGGGCCCGGATCATATGCCAGAACGCCGAAATGAGCCACTTTCCCGCGGAGCCGGTACGGTGGCACCTGTTCGCAGCGGAGTGGCCAGATCGGGGTGGGACGAATGAGCCATGGCGCTGAACCGGAGGCCCCTGTGGCTGAGCCCGATGCGCCCGGGCACGCGGCGACGCCGGCGCGGCGCCGGGGGTGGCGCCGGGAATGGCTCGCGCTGATCCCGGCCCTGCTCACGTTCGGCGTCGGCCTTTTTCAGATCCAGGGCCCTTCATTCACCGAGGACGAGGACGCGACGCTGCTGGCGGTGCACCGCACGTTCCCCGAACTGGTCAGCATGCTGGGCAACGTGGACGTGGTACACGGCGCCTACTATTCGCTGATCTGGGCGGTCAGCCGCTTGTTCGGCACCAGCGAGCTGGTGATGAGGTTCCCGTCGGCGGTGGCGATGGCGGTGGCGGCGGGCGGTGTCGTCCTGCTGGGACAGCGCCTCGTCTCGACCGATGCGGGGCTGGCCGCTGGCCTCGTGTTCGCGGTCCTCCCATCGGTGAGCTGGTTCGCCGAAGACGCCCGCGATTACGCCGTGGTGACCGCGCTGGCCGTGGCGGCCACCTACATCCTGGTCCGGGCCATGGATGCCACCGCCCGGCGCCGCCGCTGGCTGATCGCGTACGGGGTGGCCCTGGCCGCGCTCGGCCTGGCCAACCTGTTCGCCTTGCTGATCATTGCGGCGCACGCGATAACACTGGCCTCCCGGGCCCGCAGCGACCCTGGCAGCGCCCCCCGCATCGGCCGCGGCTTCGTCGCAGGCTGGCTGGCCGCGGTGGTGGCCGCCGTGATCGCGGTGAGCCCGGTAGCCGTGGCAGGGCAAGCGCAGAACCGGCAGATCAACTGGATCGGGCCACTCACGCTTCGCGACGTGCGCAGCGTGGAGCGGGTAGCCGGCTCCCAGCCGCTGTTCTGGGCCGTGGTCGTGATCGTGCTCATCACGGTGATCTCGGGCGCCCTGATCAGCCGGGAGTGGCGGCACACGCGCTGGCCCCGGCCCCTCGTGTCGCTGGCGCTGCCCTGGCTGGTGCTGCCGCCGGCCCTGCTGCTGCTCATCTCCGTTTTCGACCCCGTTTACACGTACCGATACATCGCCTGCTGCATCCCGGCCCTGGCCTTGCTGGCCGGGACGGCCCTCGTTGCCCTGGGCCGGGTCATCGCCGTGATCGGCCTGATCGTGATCATGCTCATTGGGCTGCCCCAGCAGATCAGCCAGCGGGCACAGGACGGCCACGGCTTCGACATCCGCCGGGTGGACAGGATCGTGGCCCGCGACCAGCGCCCCGGCGATGCCGTGCTGAACCTGGCCGCCTGGGACTACGAGCGGGCCTTCGAAATTGGGTACCCTTACGGGCTCAGGCGGCTGCCCGACGTCAGCCGGGGGCAGACAGCCGTGCGGTCGGTGACGATCGGCGGCACGTTCGCGCCGGTGCCCGTGCAGCGCCAGCGGCTGGCCAACGTGACCAGGCTGTGGGCCGTGGGCGGGGACACCAAGGACGTCCCCATGCTGAACGGGCTGGACTTCACGCTGGTGCACCGGTGGTACATCAGCGGGGGCATATGGCTCCGGTTGTACTCTCACCCAAGCCAGGGAGCAGGTCAGCAGTGAGCGCCGATCGGATCCGCCGGCCATGAGCCAGGCCCCGCTGCCACGCGCGGCCGCCCCGCCGGGGCAGCCCGCGGCGGACCAGGATGCCCCCCGTGGATGGCGCCGCCTTACCCCGGCCGGCTGGGTGATCGCCGCCGCCACGGCGCTGGCTCTCGGACTGCGGCTGCTCCAGATCGGCAGCCCCGGCCATCTGCTGGGAATCACCGGGTACGACGACGGGGTCTACCTGGGCGCCGCCTTGCGGCTAGTCCATGGAGTGCTGCCCTATCGCAACTTTGTGCTGGTCCAGCCGCCCGGAGTGGTGCTGGCGATGACGCCGGTGGCCGCGCTGGCCAAGTGGACGGGCACGCAGTTGGCCATGGCGGTCGCCCGTATCCTCACGGCTTGCGCGGGCGCGGCGGCGGTGCCGCTGGCCGGGCGGCTGGTCCGCCACCGCGGCCTGCTCGCGCTCGTGATCACCTGTGGGCTGCTCGCCGTCTTCCCCGACGCGGTGGCCGCGTCGGTGACGGTGCTGCAGGAACCCTGGCTGGTGCTGTGCTGCCTGGCAGGCGCGGTCGCCGTGTTCGACGGTGATCACCTGACCAGCAGCCAGAAGCGGCTCGTCTGGGGCGGGGTGGCCTTCGGGCTCGCGGGTGCGGTCAAGGTATGGGCGGTCTTCCCCGTGATCGTGATCGCGGTGCTGCTCGCCCGGCGGCCGCGCCAGGCCGCGGGTTACCTGGCCGGGGCCGCGGCCGGATTCCTCGTTCCCGTGCTGCCGTTCGCCGCGCTCAGCCCCCGCATCTTCGTCAGAGGCGTCATCGTGGCCCAGTTGGTCAGGGGAGACGACGCGCGGATCCCGGTGTGGACCCGGCTGGCCTCACTGACCGGGGTGGACGGCCTGTCCCCGGTCAGCAACCAGACCGTGCTGATCGCATCGATCGCCATCCCCGTGCTGATAGCCGCGGCCTACCTGGGCGGCTGGCTGGTCACCCATCAGCCGCCGCCGGTACTGGACACGTTCGCCCTGGTCACCGCCGTCCTCGTGGTGGCAGCCTTCATGTGGCCGGCCGATTTCTACTATCACTACACGGATTTCCTCGTGCCGTTCCTGGCCCTGTGTGTGGCGCTGCCCGTGGCCAGGCTCGCGGCAGCCTGGCCACGGCCGGCCTGGGGAGGCAGCCCGCTGAGAATCGCCCTGGGCCTGGCCGTGGTGCTGGTAGCGGCGATGACCGTGTCGCAGGCGATTCACGAGGCCACGGCCAGGGCGTCGCTCAACCCGGCCGCCGCCATCGACAAGGTGATACCGCCGGGTGCCTGCGTGCTGACCGATCAGGTCTCCTTCACGATCGCGGCCGACCGGTTCTTTTCCGACCGGCCGGGCTGCCCGCAGGTGGTCGACGGACTGGGCACCGATCTCGCGCTCAGCGGCGGTAAGAACGGCGTCGACGGCGCCGGGCAGGTGCCCGCGGTGCGGGCGGTCTGGTCCCAGGCACTGCGCGCGGCGCAGTATGTATTGCTGTCCTCCCAGCTCGACAGCACCGAGGCTAGGCGTATCGCCTGGACGCCTTCGCTGCGGGCCTACTTCTTCCAGCACTTCAGGCTGGTCCGCGGGGTGGGAGTGCCGCCCAACCTGTACCAGCGCGCCGGTCCGGCCAGCGCCGGTCCGGCCAGCGGCTGACCTGCCGGGCGCGGGTCAGCCGTCGGCGAACCGGCGCAGCAGCAGGCCGGTGCGCGCCTTCGGGCCGAAGGATGTCGACTTGGGCGGCATCCGCTCGCCGCGGGCGGCCACGTCACGGACGTCGTCGGCGGAGACGGGGTTGCACAGCACCGCCGTCCCGCCCGCCTCGGCCGCGGCTCTGATCGCGGCCACCGCGTCCTGATGGACCACCTGCACGGCTTCCCTGGCGTCCTCGATCTGCCAGATCTGCCTGATGAGGAGTTCCTGCAGGACGGAAGGGGCCAGGGCGCGCCAGGCGGCCGACCGGTCTGCGGGCATGGCCTGAGCCGCCTGGACCGCGTCCGGCTGGTCTAGCAGGTGCAGGCTGCCGTCGCCGCCCGCGAGCAGGAACGCGGCGCCGTCCCGCCCGGTCTGGGCCAGTTCATGCAGCGCCGCGGGCAGGCCGGGTGGCAGGGCCCGGACGGTGAACGCCGCCTTAGCCAGCGCCACCGCGTCGGCCGGGGCGAGACCGGGGATGACCCGGTGCATCGCCCCGATGCGCGGCGGGTAGGCGGCCGAGTCGATGAGAAGGGCGAGCCCATAGTCCCAGGGCCCGGCCTGCGCCCCCGCGGCGTGCTGGCGTTCCTGCAGTTCCAGGTAGGCGGCGTAGCGGTGGTGCCCGTCGGCGATGAGAGCCTGGCGCGGCGCCAGGTCGGCGGCGATGGCGGCCTGCTCCGCCGGGTCGGTGACGGCCCACAGCCGGTGCGTGATTCCGTCTTCAGTGACCGCGGTCAGCAGCGGCCGCGCCGCTGCCGCGATCTTGTCCACCAGCCGGATGGTGGCCCCGCGGTGATCACCGCTCGCTGCCCCGCCCTGGTCTGTATCCGCGGCCACGCCCCCCGTGGTCCCGGCTCCCGTGGTCCCGGCTCCAGCGGCAGCCTGGGCCCGGAGCCCGGCCGGGCTGCCGTCATACAGCAGGAAGATGGGCTCGAGATTTGCCTGGGTCGCCTCCATCAGCTCACGCCTGCCCTGGACCGGGCCGGGCACCACGTCCTCGTGGGGCAGAACGATCCCGGCCCCGGGCGGGCTGAGCTGCACGGCCCCGATTATGCCGCGCTGCAGAACCTGGCCTGGTGCGCCCGCGGCGCCGGTGCTCTGCTCGTATATGTACATCGCGGGCCGGGGATCAGGGGCGAGCACCCTTTGGGTGACCCAGGCGCTGAGCGTGTCCGCCGCGACCCGGCCCGGGTCCGCGCCGGTCACGGGATCGGCCTGGGGGAGGATGAGCCTGACGACGTTGTGCGGGTCCGCGGCGAGCAGCCGGGGCACGGAGCCAGACCCGATGCCGTCGTAAGGTGGTGAGGTGACCTCGGCGAGGCCGCTTACCCGGTCCGGGGCATAGCGGAGCCCCCGAAACGGTGCAAGCACAAGTTCGGCTGGTCCCGGTGCTGCTGCCCGCCGGGCGGGCGGAAGGGTGTGGTGCATACATGACAGAAGGACGGCGCGGCGGCCAGGATTCCCGGCCCGGGGAAGATGTGCCCGCCGCTCACCCGGCAGCCGCTTCCGCGGAGCCCGCGGCCGCTTCCCCTGAGCCGTCAGACGGGAGCCCGGAACCGCCGGCCGGGAGCCCGGAGCCGACGGGTGCGGGGGAGGGTGTGGCGCCTGCGGACCCGGGTCCCGCTCACCGCGAAAGCGGGAGCGTGCCGGACGGTGACCCCCAGGTGTGGTACCGGCGGGGGCTGGATCTGCTCGGCAAGGGGAGCCCGGCCGCGGCCGCTCAGTTGCTCGAGCGCGCCGCGGACGCGGAGCCGGGTTCGCAGATGGTCCGCGAAGCTCTGGCCCGGGCCCAGTTCGACGCGGGGTGGTACGACGCCGCCGCGGCCAGTTTCCGGAAGATCGTGGAAGCCAGCCCGGCCGATGATTACGCCCATTTCGGGCTCGGCCTCGCGCTGGCCCGTTCCGGTGCGGCCGCAGCGGCCGCCGAGTATCTCGCGCTGGCCGCCGCGATGCGGCCGGACCTGCCGCACTACACCCGCGCGCTGCGCGCCGTCCGGGCCACGCTGCGCGCCCGCGACCAGGCCGAATGACAGCGCCGAAGCCCGCGCCCGCCGGGCCGCGAGGCTGCCCCCAACCGCTCATCGAGGCCTACGACGTGGCCCTGCTCGACCTGGACGGGGTCGTCTACCTGGGCGGTGCGGGCATTCCCGGAGCCGCGGAGGCGCTGGCGAAGGCCGTGGCCGCCGGCCTGCGGCTGGCCTTCGTCACCAACAACGCCTACCGCACCCCGGCCTCGATCGCCGCCCAGCTGACCGGGCTCGGTGTGGCCGCCAGCCCGTCGGACGTCGTGACCTCCGCCCAGGCGGCGGCCAGGCTGCTGGCCGAACGGCTGCCGCGCGGCTCGGCCGTGCTGGTCATCGGCGGCGCAGGTCTGCGCACGGCGGTCAGGGAGCGTGGCCTGCGCCCAGTCACGGTGGCCGCCGACCAGCCCGCCGCGGTCGTCCAGGGATACTCACCCGACATCGGCTACTCACACCTCACCGAGGGCGCGCTCGCCGTCGAGGCCGGTGCCCTGTTCGTCGCCTCCAACGCCGATGCCACGCTGCCGACATCCCGCGGCCGCCAGCCGGGCAACGGCTCCCTGGTGCGGGTCATCGCCCATGCGACGGGGGTCGAGCCGCTGATCGCCGGGAAGCCGGAACCGCCGCTGCACGCCGAATCGGTGCAGCGGACCGGTGCTCGCAGGCCGCTGGTGGTGGGCGACCGGCTGGACACCGACATCGAGGGTGCTTGCCGCGTCGGTGCGGACAGCCTGCTGGTGCTGACCGGGGTGACCAAGCCGGCCGACCTCCTGGCCGCGGCCGCCGGCCAGCGTCCGTCCTATCTGGCCGAGGGGCTGGCAGGCCTGCTGACCCCGCACCCGGAGGTGAGCGCCGCCGACGGCGGGTACCGCTGCGGTGGGTGGACGGCGCGCCGGGTGAAGGGCGACGAGGGCGTGAGAGGTGAGGGGGATAGGCAGGCTGGCGGGGGGCCACGACTCGAGCTGACCGGCTCCGGTGACCGCATGGACGGGCTCAGGGCGCTCGCGGCCGCCGCCTGGTCCGGCCCTGCGGTGTCGGCTGAGGCGGCTGCCGCGGCGCTGCGCCCGCTCGATCAGGCCTCGCCCGCCTGACCGGGTACCGGCCGACCGGGCATCATCGCTTGACCGGGTACCCGCTGACCGGGTACCCGCTGACCGGGTACCGGCTGACCGGGCACTGGCGGCTGGCCGGTGGAAGCGACGACGCTGCGATGGGCTTGACAACGCTCCGTGTTTACGGTGTGCTACTTGCCATGCCAGCGCAGGGGATGCTCACAGGCTGCGGTTCGCGCGGTGCTGTCGTGGTGTCTGTCCGCTGTTGCTGTCCTTCGTGTTGTTGTCGCTGACGATTTTCGGCTAGCTGAACTCGTCGCCCGGGGCCAGGGCCGCCCCGCTCCCGAAGGACTCCCATGAAGCTCGACACCTCTGTCGCCCCTGAACTCGCCGTCTTGACCGCTCCGTTGCGGCTGACGCCGGAACCGGCCGGGTCCGGCCAGGCGGTACCCGCGACCGTCGGCTACCTGGCCGCGTGCCTGCGGATTCTGGTGGCCGACCCGCGGAGCTGGTGGGACAGCGTCCGGTTCGATCCATGGCACCCGGTGCACGTCGCGGTCGGCGCGCCCAGCCCGCGCTGCGAGGTCTGGCTGCTCGTGCTGCCGCCCGGTTACCGCAGTGCCGGATCCCAGCCGCACGGATCCCAGGAGCACGGGTCCGAGGAACAGGCCTGGCAGGTGGGCTGCCTGGTGGCGGGGGAGATGGCCGAGCAGGTCGCCGGGCCGGACGGGTGGCGGACCCGGCCGCTGTCACCCGGGCGCACCAGGGTCCGTGGCGGTCCTGGTCCTTGCCGCATGATCAACACCGGTGCCGGTTACGCCGTCAGCCTGCACGCCCGTCCGGTTCCAGCCCGGACTCCCGCAACGTGATGTTGAGACGCCCGCTGGCCAGCCCGATGTCCGGGTCGCCACTGCCCGGCAGCGTCTTCGGTACGCCGTGATAGGCCAGCCGCGACGGCCCCCCGAACACGAACAGATCCCCTGACTCCAGCGAGACGTCAGCCCATGGCCTGCCCCGGTCCCTGGGGTGGCCGAACCTGAACACGCAAGTGTCGCCCAGGCTCAGCGAGACCACCGGGGCCAGCGATTGCTCGTCGCGATCGGCGTGCATGCCCATCTTGGCCGCCCCGTCGTAGAAGTTGATCAGCGCGACGTCCGGGCGGTATCCAGCGGCGTCCAACTCGCCAGGGGCGGCCTCGGCCACGGCGCGCCTGCCCAGGTCGGCCAGCCAGCCGGGGAACGGCTTGACCGGGGCGCCGTCCACGTCCTCGGCGAAACGCGAGTACCGGTACGGCACCCAGTGCCAGCC
>DATAWQ010000049.1:0-24123 GCA_036267135.1 Streptosporangiaceae bacterium
CCTATGGGGTTGGGGTGGGGGATGACTGTGGCACAGGCTAGGGCGAGGGGGGTGAGGGCGGTGGTTAGGGCGGCGGTGGCTGTGCCGCCGAGTTGGGCCCAGGGGCGGGCGGCGGCGCGGTCGGTGGCTTCTTCTACGGAACGGTGGGCTAGGCGGCCGGCCTCGGTGGGGTCGCCGTTGGCGGTGAGGTAGCCGCGTTCGGTCAGGCGGGAGCGGGCGGCGTCCCATTGGTCGTCGGTCCAGCGGCGTATGGGCTGGAGGACTTCGCGCCGCATGTCGAGCGCGCTGCGCAGCACCAGCACCTCACAGCCGTCGAGGTCGGCGGCCACCAGCGCGGCCCAGTGGCCGTCGCCGCGGTGCTCCCGCAGCGTGGTCGCGGCCTGCCAGAGACGGGCGTAGTCATCTTCGGGTTCCGGCAGCGCCGCGTTCGCCGCGGCCAGCACCCGCCCGGCGCAGTCTAGCCCGCTGGCCACCGCCCACAGCCGGTCCGCGGCAGGCTTGACCTGCGGTTCCAGCCCGGTCAGCAGGCCACGCAGCGCGGTGACCGCACCGGCCGACCTGGCCCGCAGCGCTTCGGCCGGGGTGATCAGGTCCCAGATTCCTGGGATGGCCCGAGCCACCATGGAGGGGGCGAAGTTGTAGAACGACGCCGTGACCACGTCCGCGCTCACGGTCCCGAGCGGGGCCGCCCGGCCGGCGAAGTACCCCCGCCAGAAGCCACGCAGCCCGGCCGCCTCGAAGGCCGAGCGGGCCTCCGGCGAGAAGTAGCAGATCGCATGCACCGGCTCGAACAGCGTCCACATCGCCCCCGCCCGCGTCCCCGCCCGCGTCCCCGCCTGCGTCTGCGCCTGCGTCTGCGCTTGCGTCCACGGCCCTGTGTCGTCCACCACGCGCTCCTCCCGCCCCACAGCCACCAGAAATCGTCATCATGATGAAGGGTTGGCGCGGCTGCGGCACCCAAGCCTGCGGCACCAAGCCTCCGGCCTACTGGATCCCGGGGTCAGCCGAACTCGATGAGTTTGTCCCGGACGGCGATCATGACCGCTTCCATTCTGGAGTGGATCTGGAGCTTCTCCAGGATGTTGCGGACGTGGTTCTTGACGGTGTTCTCGGAGATGAACAGCTCTCTGGCGATGTCGCGGTTGTTCATTCCCTTGGCGACGAGCCTGAGCACCTCCATCTCGCGCTCGGTGAGCTTGGGCGCGGGGACCTGCTGCGGTGGCTCCTCCTCGTTCCGCCGGGCGAGCGTGGCGAACTCGGTCAGCAGCTTGCCCGCCATCGACGGGCTGATGAGCGACTGCCCGCCGTACACCGCGCGCACGGCCTCGGCCACCTCGTCCAGCGGGATGTCCTTGAGCAGGTAGCCACTGGCACCGGCCTTGATGGCCTCGAACAGGTCCTCTTCCTCGTCACTGATCGTCAGCATGACGATCTTGGTGCTCGGGGCCGCCTCCTTCATGGTCCGGCAGGCCGCGATACCACTGCTTCTGGGCATCCGGATATCCATGAGCACGACATCGGGCAGTGACCCGCCCGCCATCGCGGTGGCCTCGGCGCCGTCGCCGGCCTGACCCACGAGATCGATGTCGTCCTCTTCGGCGAGGACCATCTCCAGTCCCCGGCGAAACAGCGCATGATCATCAACAATGAGCACGCGGATGGGCTCTGGGCCCCGCCGAGCCCCCAGATCCCCCTCGGCGGCTGGCTGACCTGCGCTCACCCTGAACTCCTCCCCAGGCCTGGCGGCTTCCCGCCATGACCTGCCGTTGCCGACCGGTGGCCGTGGCCCTGACACGGGCTGGGGTATCCAGCCCGTGTGCGGTCCCCAGAGCCGGCCGCACGATCAGACTTTGGCTGACCAGGCCACGCTACGCAAGTGCGTCCAGTGCTGGATCCATCGCTGGCGGCTCCAGGCCTGGTCAGGGGGCTTGGCGCTGCGGAGGGCGACACGAGCCCGGGCCGGGGTGTCGCCCGGCCCGGACCCGGTGCCGCTAGGAAACGACCAACTGCCCGTTCTGCTGGGGAACGTGCTCCTCCACCAGGCGGATCACGCCGTACCGGTAGCCGCACCGGCGGTAGACCACGCTGGAGCAGCCGGACTCCTTGTCGCGGAACAGGTAGAAGTCGTGTCCCACCAGTTCCATCTCGAACAAGGCCTGATCTATCGTCATCGGCGACGCGGCGTGAACCTTCTGGCGCACGACCAGAGGACCGTCGCCCTCCATCTCGATGGGCACCGCGCCGTCGGAGCCATTCACACTCGGCGTCAGCGCGGGCCCGGCGCCATCCGGCCAGAATTCCGGCTGCGCCGACACATCGTCTGCCGCGCCCTGCGCGGCGTCCGCACGCCGGGGTGGTGCGGCCCCCTGCCCGTCCACGCTTCCCGCCGGTCTGGCCGCGCTGTGGGCGCCGTGCTTGGCCTTCCGGCGGTCGCAGGCGCGCCGCAACCGCGACTCGAGCTTGGCCAGCGCCATATCCAGTGCGGAGTACCGGTCGTCCGCAGCGGCCTCGGCCCGGATCGCGGGCCCACGCGATCTGATGGTGAGCTCGACCCGCTCGCTCCTGCCGTTCTGGCGCGGGTTGTGCTCCTTCGACACCTCCACGTCGACCCGGATCACCTTCTGATCCAGTTTCTCGAGCTTGGCGAGCTTCACAGTCGCGTGCTGCCGGAACCGATCTTGCACGCTGGTGTGCCGACCCTTGAACAGGATGTCCACTCGGTAACCTCCTTCGGCTCGATGCACACAACGGCACCCGCCCGGCCGACCTGGTCTTCGACCCCACATCCGCCTGCAGAGGGGTTCGCGGCCTGTGTGCCACTACTGCCCTTCTCTCGTTACGGGAGACGCCGGATCTCCCGGTGAGGCAGGACTTACTTCTAAGCCGCACCGTGATCGGTCGACGAGAAGTCGCCTTACGTGGGCCGTTTCGCCTGCGGCTGGCATCGGCTTGCCAGGGAGGGCGCCCCTGAACTGGGGAGCCCTGCCCGGCGCAACCACGGACCCGGGCGGGTGCCATGACATGACGCTAGCTCGATACTGGGCGAATGTCAGGAGGGAATTGTCGGCAATCGATCACGTAGCGTAAAAAAACCTTGGCTGACCTGTAGGGAGAGATGCCAGAGACAACCACGTTCCGTCACGAGCGAACACGGACACCAGCGTCACATGTCCCATTTGGGGCCTGTGGGACAAGTGATGACTTAGTGATAAATGTGGCGTGACGGGGCTAGCCGGGGGTGGGGGCGGCGTAGGTGGGGGATCCGCCGATGCTCTGGCGGGTGGTCCAGCTGCTGTTGAGGCCGTCGGCGAGGGCGAGGCCGTTGGAGGTGAGGCCGGCCGCCAGCGGGTTATTGGGGCCGAGCGACGAGATGGACTGGGCGTCGCCGGGCGGGATCAGAGCGGTTGAGCTGCCGCCGTTGACGGGGACCTCGTGCAGCGGGTTGGTGGCAGACTGGGACAGCACGAGGAGGTCGTTCGCGTCGTACCAGACGGCCTGGGTGAGGTCGGGCACGTCGGCGCCGATGGCCACCACCTGAGCGCCGAGGGCGGCGCTCATGATGGCGCCGTGCGGGCCGGCGTTGTAGTTGAGCGCGTACAGGTAGAGCCTGTTGCCCTGTGCGCCGCCGTTGACGATCAGGGCGGCGCGCACACCGTCGGCGGCCACGCGCAGCTGGACGACGGACCCGGACGGCAGGCCGGCCAGCGACACGGGGGTCCGGCCGGACCGCAGCAACATGACGGCGCCGGTGCCCACCGCCCACAGGTTGCCGTTGCTGTCCCAGCTCAACGACACAAAGGGGGCGTGACGCGTGTACTCGGTGAGTTTGGCTCCGCGCTTCAGCGGGCCGTAGTACACCGCGCCCGACTGGCTTATGCCAGCGACATACAGGCCATCGGGTGAGACCGCGATGGAGGTGAGCTGGCTGCCGTGGCCACCGGTCAGCACGGGATACCTAGCCGGCGAGGGAGCCAGCCCGGCCAGCAACTTCGACGCCGGCTGCCGCACGATCACGTTCCCGCCGGCCAAGGCATACAGCGGTTGCCCCGCGGCCGCCTGCGGCACGGTGAGCAGGGACCGCCCGCCTTGCTGTGGCTGGCCACCGGACCAGCTCGCCAGCTTCTGCGGGTGGCCGTTGATCTCCAGTTCGACCGATTGAGCCAGCGCGGCCTGCCCGTAGGAGGGGCTGGCCAGGGTCCAGACGAGCTGGGCCAGTATCCGGTCGAGGACCGTGCGGCTCGCGGAAACGATCTGGCCGCCCAAGTTGACCGTGGCGGTCCCGGAGTTGATCGTCACCCGGCCCAGCAGGCTGGCGCCGTCCAGGGCGGTGTCCGCCGCGCCGATCAGCCAGTCATTGGGATTTTGCAGCAGCGCCTTCACCAGGGTCTCGGCCACCTCGACCGAGGTGGCCTGGAGTGGGACGAAGATCGGGTCGGGGACGAGGGTCTCGTGGATCGAGACGAGGTTGCTGGGAGCCAGGAAGTACAGGTTCCGTGGCAGGTAGACCCGCTGGAAGCTGGCCGCGTAGAGCGGCGGCGGAATAGGCGGCATGCTCGTGATCAGCCACTGGCCGTTGATCTTCTTGAGCGCGAACGTCCAGCTCCTGGTGGGCCGGTTCCGGCTGACCTGGTACTGGCCCTCGTCGGTCACGTAGGCCTGCTGCTGGGCGGAGACCACGACGGTCGCATCCAACGCGCCGGAGACGCCGGTCTTCACCTGCGGCCCGAGCTGGATCTGGTCCCTGGTCAGCGGGCCGGTCACCCGCACCTGCCAGCCCGGGTTGGGATTCCAGGTTTTCCTGATGTCATTGGCTGGGCTGGCGTCCAGATACTGCCGGGCGGCCGCGTACCTGTGGGCGTAGCTGTCGAGCGTTTCGAGGAAACCGGCGACGACCTCGCCAGGCCCCCAGTTCCGCCGCGGCCCCACGGTGACCGGCTGGAGCAGGTACTGCTGGCCCGCCGTGGTGACCTTGCCCGACTGCACGACGCCGCTGTCCGGCACGGTGGCGCAGGCCGACACCAGCAGCGCGGCCAGGCCCGCCGCCAGCAGGGCCCGGGGGTTAGCCGTCCTCGGCACGGCCGCCCCCTCTGACGATGATCTGAGCGGTCCCGGCCGCGGTGAGCGGCAGCTCGACGGCCAGCCCGCCGCGCCCGGACGCCAGTTCACCCTCGCCGGGGGCCAGCGGAAGCGGTGAGCCCTCCAGCCGCCGACCGTCGACCCGGGGCAGCGTGAGCCGGAACACCGACCCTCGCCCGGGCTCGCCCCATGCTTCGAGCCACCCACCGTGCAGGTGCGCGTCCTCCTGCGCGATTGACAGGCCAAGACCGGTGCCGCCGGTGGTCCTGGCCCGCGCCGGGTCTGCCCGCCAGAAGCGGTCGAACACGAGCTGCTCCTCGCCCGGCTTCAGCCCGACGCCGAAGTCCCTGACCGCCACGGCCACCGCGTCGCTGTCCGCGGCGACCGTGACCACCGCACCCCGGCCCTCGCCGTGCTCGACGGCGTTCACCAGGAGGTTGCGGAGAATCCGCTCGACCCGGCGGGGGTCGGCGTCGGCCACGCACGGATGAGCGGGCAGCTGGAACTCGATCCTGGAGCCGCGGCGCTCGGCGAGCTGCTGGGCGTCGTCGGCGGCGCCCCTGACGAGGTCGCAGATGTCGACCGGCTCCGCGTCCAGGGTGGCGGCGTTGGCGTCGTGCCTGCTGATCTCCAGCAGGTCGACCAGCAGCACCTCGAACCTTTCGAGCTGGCTCTGCAGCAGCTCGGCCGAGCGGGAGGCGGCACTGTCGAGCTGTTGCCTGGCCGCGAAGAGCACGTCCGCGGCGATCCTGATCGTGGTCAGTGGGGTGCGCAGTTCGTGCGACACGTCGGACACGAACTGCCGCTGGACCTGGGACAGGTCCCCGAGCTCCTGCAGCTTGTCCTGCAGGCCGGCCGCCATCTCGTTGAAGGAGCTGGACAGGGCGGCCAGGTCGTCGCTGCCGCGGACCGGCATGCGTTCGTCGAGGTTCCCGTCCGACACCCGCTTGGCGGCCGACGCCGCTTGCCTGACCGGGATGACCACCCACCGGGTGACCAGCGAGGCGATGAGGGCCAGCAGCAGGACCAGGGCCAGGCCGACCACGATCAGCGTGTGCTGGATGAGCTGCAGCACGCTCAGGTCCCTGGTCAGCGGGAAGACGTAGTAGAGCTGGTAGTAGGGCCCGACAGGAACGCCGACGGCCAGCGCGGCGGGACCCTGCGTCGCGTTCTGGTAGACGATCCGGGTCGGGCCTTCGAACGGCAGGGTGTCGTCGCCCCGCTCCTGCGCGTTGGTGACGTCGTTCACCAGCGTGGCGGGAAGGCTCGTAGAGGACACGTTGCTCCAGCCGGGCTGGGCCACGGGAACTCGCCTGGTCGACACCACGAAGGTCACGCAGTACTCCGCACAGGACGCCCCGGTGGTGCTGCCGCCCACCTGCAGTTCCTGCCCGATCGTGTGGGTGATGGCGTCCACCGCGTCCTGGGTTCCTGGCCGGTCGGTGATGCCCTGCTGGCTGAGCGCCTGGTTCATGCCGGCCAGGGTCTGCGCGGTCGCCTGCCGCTCGGTGTTCTGCAGCAGGCCGCTGGTGATCTGCTGCATCAGGAAAAAGCCGAGCACCGCGATCACGGCCGCGGAAGCGACCAGCGTAGTGCCGACGACGCGCAACTGCAGCGACCGGTGCCAGCGGGCGCGCAGCGGGCCGAACGCGGTCTCGCCCCACTTGTGCACGACCCCGGCGGTTCCCGGTGGCAGCCAGCCGCTGCCGTGCGGCGGGCGCAGCACCCGGGCCCGTCCCCACCCCGCTTGACGGAGCCCAGGAACGCGGGACCGGCCCGGCTGGGTAGGAGCCGGGGCGGGTCCGCCGTTGGGCAGCGTGCTCACCGCCGACGGCGCGCTACGCTCGCCGGCCTGGCGTGCTCCGTTCGCTGCCCCCTCCATGATCACTTTCTGCGGTCGCGATGTGGTTAACCGCCAGCCCGGCATGGATGCCTGCGGTTACTTAGCCCGGCCCGGCGCGGTATCCGACTCCGCGCACGGTCACCACGATCTCCGGGTGTTCCGGGTCCTTCTCGATCTTCGCGCGCAGCCGCTGCACGTGCACGTTGACCAGCCGGGTGTCGGCGGCGTGCCGGTAGCCCCAGACCTGCTCGAGCAGCACTTCCCTGGTGAAGACCTGGCGCGGTTTGCGGGCCAGCGCGACGAGCAAGTCGAATTCGAGCGGCGTCAGGCTGACCGGGACGTCGTCGCGCTTGACCGAGTGGCCGGCCACGTCGATCGTCACGTTCTGGATCTGGAGCATCTCGGGCGCGGGCTCGTCGGTCCGGCGCAGCCGGGCCCGGACCCGGGCGATGAGCTCCTTGGACTTGAACGGCTTGACGATGTAGTCGTCGGCGCCCGACTCCAGGCCGAGCACGACATCCACCGTGTCGGTCTTGGCGGTCAGCATGACGATCGGCACCCCGGACTCCGCCCGGATCTGCCTGCACACGTCGATACCGTCGACGGTCGGCAGCATCAGGTCGAGCAGCACCAAGTCCGGGTGGGTGTCGCGGAAGATCTCCAGCGCCTTGTCACCGTCATAGACGAACGTCGGCTCGAATCCCTCGCCGCGCAGCACAATGCCGAGCATCTCGGCGAGCGCCGAATCGTCGTCTACGACGAGTACACGTCCTCTCATGGGCCTCATCGTTCCACGCTCGTAACGGAAAGGACACTGTCAGCGGTGCCATGTCGCTCAACCCCGCCACCGCAAGCGACCCCCAGAACACGGAGATTACCTGCATTAACAGGACGCGCAACCCCCTGCTCGGTGACCAGGGCGGTAACCAGCTCCGGTGGGGTCACGTCGAAGGCTGGGTTGTAGGCCTCGCTGCCCGGCGCGGCCACCGGCGTGCCCGCGTAACTGGTCACCTCGGCCGCGGGGCGGTGCTCGACCACGATGGAGGCGCCGTCACCGGTGGCGAAGTCGACCGTGGACACCGGGGCGGCCACCACGAACGGCACCCCGTGGTGGCGGGCGAGCACGGCCAGGGAGTAGGTGCCGACCTTGTTCGCCACGCTGCCGTCGGCGGCTATCCGGTCCGCGCCGAGCAGCACCAGATCCACCTGGCCCGCCGCCATCAGCGAGGCCGCCGCCGCGTCCGCGAGCACCGCGTAGGGCAGGCCGACCCGGCGCGCCTCGTAACTGGTCAGCCGGGCGCCTTGCAGCAGCGGACGGGTCTCGTCGACCCAGAGCTTGGCCAGCCTGCCCGCCCGGTGCGCGGCCGCGATCACGGCGAAGGCCGTGCCCTGCCCGGCGGAGACCAGGGCGCCGGTGTTGCAGTGGGTCAGAATCCTGGCGTTCGGGGGGACCAGGGTGAGCCCGTGCTCGGCGATCGCCGCGCTGGCCGCCTCGTCTTCGGCCGCGATCGCGCGCGCCTCGGCGAGTGCGGCCGCTGGCGCCAGCCGTTCATTATTGGAATTGTGGTAAGCGGTACGGGCTCGGGCGATTCCCCAGCCGAGATTGACCGCGGTGGGCCTGGCCCGGGTGAGCTGCTCGGCCGCGGCGGCCACGTCCTCGCCTCGGTAGGCCGCCAGCGCCACACCGAACGCGCCGGCCACCCCGAGCATGGGGGCGCCGCGGACCGCGAGGCGGCGGATCGCGTCGACCAGGGAATCGGTGTCCCGGCAGGTCAGCACCGCCTCGGTGGCGGGCAGCCTGGTCTGGTCGAGCAGCTCGATGGCGGGGCCGGCCGGAGGATCCAGCCAGCGCAGGGGCGGTATGTCCACATTGTGATTATGTGTCATGAGTGTCGGGAAGGATACCATCCGGTGCCCATTACGAGCCTTGCTGCCAGGAGGCGAGGTATTCGCGCTGGTCCGGCGTGAGGGCATCTATCTGGGTGCCGAGCGAGGCGAGCTTCAGCCTGGCCACCTCGGCGTCGATCGTCGGCGGCACCTCGTGCACGCCGGGCAGCACGTCGGCGCCCGGGCTGCGCCGCCCGGCTCCGGCCAGCCAGGCCAGAGCCAGCGCCTGGATGCCGAAGGACAGGTCCATGACCGCCGCGGGGTGGCCCTCGGCGGCGACCAGGTTGACCACGCGGCCCGCGGCCAGCAGGAGCAGGCGGCGGCCGTCGGCGAGCACGTACTCGTCGGTGTGCGGGCGTACCTCGGGGTTGACCGCGACGGCGAGCCGGTCGAGCGCGCGCACGTCGATCTCCACGTCGAAATGGCCGGCGTTGGCCAGCAGGACGCCGTCGGGCATGATCACCAGGTGCTCGGCCGTGATCACGTCCCTGGAGCCGGTCGCGGTCACAAAGATCTCGCCGATAGCCGCCGCCACCACCATGGGCAGCACCCGGAAGCCCTGCAGCACCGCGTCCAGCGCGCGCACCGGGTCGATCTCGGTGACGATCACCTGGCCACCCAGGCCGCGGATCCGGCTGGCGATGCCCTGCCCGCAGGCGCCGAACCCGGCGACCACCACGGTCTTGCCGGCCAGCAGGGTGTTCGTGGCGCGCAGCAGGCCGTCCACGACCGACTGGCCGGTGCCGCAGGTGTTGTCCACCATCCGCCTGGCCGGGGTGTCGTTGGCCGCCACCACCGGGAAGGCGAGCGCGCTGGCGGCGGCCATCCGGCGCAGCCTGATCACGCCGGTAGTGGTGGACTCGCAGCCGCCGCGGACCTTGGCCAGCAGGTCGGGGCGCTCGGTGTGCAGCGTGTTGGCCAGGTCGCCGCCGTCGTCCACGACCAGGTCGGGGCCGGGCGCGACGGCGGCGCGGATGTGGTCGTAGTAGGTGTCACGGTCCACCCCGGCCCGGGCGAACACGCTGATGCCGGCCTCGCGGGCCAGCGCGGCGGCGGTGTCGTCCTGGGTGGACAGCGGGTTGGACGCGGCCAGCAGGACCCGTGCGCCGCCCGCCCGCAGCGTCCTGATCAGTACGGCGGTCTCCGCGGTGACGTGCAGGCAGGCGGCGACGGTCAGGTCCCGCAGCGGGCGCTCGGCGGCGAACCTGTCGCCAATCAGGCCGAGCACCGGCATGGCCCGGCGGGCCCAGCCGATCCGCGCGTCCCCCGCCTCGGCCAGCGCCGGATCGGCGATATCGCTCCGCTCGCTGGGCCGATCCGGCTCGCTCCGCTCGCTGGGCACGGGGGTCAGTACCGGTACTGGTCGGCCTTGTAGGGGCCGTCGACTGCGACCCCGATGTAGTCGGCCTGGGCCTTGGTCAGCGTGGTGAGCCTGACACCGAGCGCGTCCAGGTGCAGCCTGGCCACCTTCTCGTCCAGGTACTTGGGCAGCACGTGCACGCCGACCGGGTACTCCCCGGTCTTGGTGAACAGCTCGACCTGGGCGATCACCTGGTTGGTGAAGCTGTTGGACATCACGAAGCTGGGGTGGCCGGTGGCGTTGCCCAGGTTCAGCAGGCGCCCTTCGGACAGCACGATCACCGAGTGGCCGTCGCCGAAGAACCACTCGTCCACCTGCGGCTTGATGTTCATCCGGCGGATCATCGGCACCCGGGCCAGCCCGGCCATGTCAAGCTCGTTGTCGAAGTGGCCGATGTTGCCCACGATCGCCTGGTGCTTCATGTGACCCATGTGGTCAGCGGTGATGACGTCGCGGTTCCCGGTGGCGGACACAAAGATGTCGGCCGTCGCGACGACGTCCTCCAGCTGAGCCACCTGGTAGCCGTCCATCGCCGCCTGCAGCGCGCAGATCGGGTCCACCTCGGTCACGATCACCCGCGCGCCCTGGCCGCGCAGCGACTCCGCACAGCCTTTGCCCACGTCGCCGTAGCCGCAGACCACGGCCACCTTGCCGCCGATCAGCACGTCGGTGGCCCGCTTGATGCCATCGATCAGGGAGTGCCGGCAGCCGTACTTGTTGTCGAACTTGGACTTGGTCACCGAGTCGTTGACGTTGATCGCCGGGAACAGCAGCGCCCCGGCCTGGTGCATCTCGTACAGCCGGTGCACCCCGGTGGTGGTCTCCTCGGTGACACCCTTGATGTCCGCGGCCATCGCCGTCCACTTGCCGGGCTCGGTGGCCGCGGCCTCGCGCAGCAGTTCGAGCACGACCTGCCATTCCTCGGCGTCATCCTCGGCCGCCGACGGCACCGCACCGGCCTTCTCGTACTCGGCGCCCTTGTGCACCAGCAAGGTGGCGTCGCCGCCGTCGTCCAGGATCATGTTCGCCCCGGTCTCACCCGGCCAGGTCAGGGCCTGGTTGGCGCACCACCAGTACTCCGCCAGCGTCTCGCCCTTCCAGGCGAAGACCGGGATGCCGGCCGGGTTGTCCGGCGTGCCGTCCGGGCCGACCGCCACCGCCGCCGCCGCGTGGTCCTGGGTGGAGAAGATGTTGCAGCTCGCCCAGCGCACCTGCGCGCCCAGCTCGGCCAGCGTCTCGATCAGCACCGCGGTCTGGATGGTCATGTGCAGCGACCCGGTGATCCGGGCCCCGTGCAGCGGCTGGGCCTCGCGGTACTCCTTGCGCACCGCCATCAGGCCGGGCATCTCGTGCTCGGCGAGCTGGATCTCCTTGCGGCCGAACTCGGCCAGGCTGAGGTCGGCGACCTTGAAGGGGACAGACTCCGCGGGCATCCGCATGCTCCTGACTGCTTGTCGATTACTAAATGAACGGCTGCGCCAGCCGGCGGCCCAGCTCTCCAGGCCGCTCCACTACGCCACTCACCGACGGTAGGGCATCGCCAGCGGCGATCGCACGCCAAATACGCTGTTCCTGACACAAAATTGTTAGAATTCGGGTCGTGCGCATCACGGAGGCCGCCCGGCGGCTCGGAACCTCGCCGCGGATGCTGCGGTACCGCGAATCGCTCGGCCTGCTGCCGGCCGTGCGGGAGGGGCCGGTGCTGCGGAACGGGGCGGCGGGTGGCGGTGCGGGCGGAGGGCACCGGCACCGGCGGTTCGGCCCGGCCGAACTGGACGCGGTGAGCGCGGCGCTGCGGCTGGAGCAGCGGTACGACATCAGCCCGGCGGAGCTCGCGTTCGGGCTGCGGGTGCTGGCGGATCCCTCGGTGCGGGCCGCCGTGACCGACCTGGGGCGGCGGGTGGGCCGGCTCCCGTCGCCGCCGGAGCGGGCGCTGGACTTCGAGAAGGAACGCGCGCTGCGGCTGCTGTCCAGCACCCCGGGCCGGGCCCGGCGAACCTCACCGGGCCGGGCGAGACGTTAGCCCGGGTCGGCGGGGCGGGCCGGTGCGGCGGGGCCGGGCGGGCCGGGCGGGGCGCGGTGGGCGGCGCGGACGGACGGGTCGGCCGCGTCGGCCAGATCGGCCCGGTAGATGTCGGGTTCGAGGTAGATCACTTCGGCCTCGGGCACGGCGGTCCTGACCCGGCGTTCGGCCGCGTTGATGCCGGCCACGATCTGAACCGCCGTCGAGCTGGGCGGGATGGCGATCTTGGCGGCCACCAGCAGGGACTCCGGGTCGATGTGCACGGTGCGCAGGTGGATGACCCGCTCCACCTCCGGGCCCTCCTCCAGGGCGGCCACGATGGCCTGCTGGGCCGAGGTGCTCGCCGACTCCCCGATCAGCAGGCTCTTCATCTCCCCGGCCAGCACCACCGCCACGCAGCCGAGCAGCACGCCGATGACCAGGGATCCGGCCCCGTCCCAGGCGTCGTTCCCGGTGATGACCGCGAGCGTGACCCCGATCAGCGCGACGACGAGCCCGGTCAGCGCGGCCGTGTCCTCCAGCAGGACGACGGGAAGCTCGGGCGCCTTGGCCCGGCGGATGAAGGTCCACCAGCTCTGCCCGTCGCGCCCGGCGCGCGCGTTGATGACCGCGGTGCGCAGCGAGAACCCTTCCAGGCCCATGCCCACGATCAGCACGACGAAGTCGATGACCGGGTTGCTCACCCGCCCCGGATGGATGATCCGCTGCACGCCCTCGTAGCCGGACAGCACCCCGCCGACGGTGAACAGCATGACCGCGACCACGAACGCGTACAGGTACCGCTCCCGGCCGAACCCGAACGGGTGCTCGGCGGTGCGCTCCCGCTCTGACCGGTGCCGCCCGATGAGCAGCAGCAGCTCGTTGCAGCTGTCGGCCAGCGAGTGCAGCGTCTCGGCGAACATCGACGCGGACCCAGTGAGCAGGGCCGCGGCCAGCTTGGCCACGGTGATGCCCAGGTTGGCCCCGAGCGCGGCGACTACCGCCCTCCTGCCGCCTTCCTCGCTGATGGCCTGCTCTCCCTGCTCGTTTGGGCCGGGCTTGGTTGGGCCGGGAAGGCGCTAGGCGATCCTGGCCTTCAGCTCCGTGGCCGCGGTGTCCGGTGCCGCCGGGTCGAACCCGAGCGCCAGGCCCAGGTAGACCGTGACGTAGTCGATGAGCTGCAGCAGGCTCGCCAGCCGCTGCAGTGGATGATCCCCCGCGGCGGCCAGTTCCGTCACCTCGACACCCCGGTCGGCCGCCAGCAGAACCGAAGCCTCCCGGCGCTTGGCCACCTGCGGGTGCTCCTGGGTGTCGGTCAGCATGACCAGCCGCAGCGGCACGGACGGCCCGTCGCAGTCCGGGTCGGCGTCGGCGAACAGGTCGTCGGCGCCGGTGTTCCACGGCACGGCCGGGCCGGGCGCGAACGGCCCGTCGAACGCCACCACCTGGTTGTGACTGGCCTCCGGCAGCGAACCGTGGATGGCCGGGTACTTGGCGTTCTCATTGAGCTGGCAGGCGAACCGGTGCGCCGCCACGGCCGCCAGCGGTGAGCTGCCCCAGATCACCGGCAGCGTCCCGGCCAGGTCGAGGGCCATGCCCTTGCCCGGGTTGACGAACGACTCCAGGTCCGGCCTGCATCGCTGGGAGACGTCCTCGAGCAGCGCGGCGGCCGCCTCGAAAGCGTCCGGGCCGGCTTCGCACAGGCCGAGCCTGGCCGCCGTCCCGATCAGCGGCACGGCCACCCCCCACAGGGTCGAGCGGGGCAGGCCGGCCGAGCGGACCGGTACGAACGGCGCCCTGGCCTGCTCGGCCAAGGCGGCCAGCGGCGAGTCCAGGCCGCCGACACCCAGCAGCGGGCAGCCGCGGCGCACCGCGTCCTCGGCCGCGGACAGCGTCTCTTGGGTCGAGCCCGAGGAGGACACGGCGATCACCAGGTCAGCGGCGCTCACCCAGCCGGGCAGCCGGGGCCCGCGCACCGTGATGATCTGCACCGGGCAGCCGGGCCCGCAGACCGCGGCCAGCAGGTCGCCGGCCAGGCCGGAACCACCCATGCCCACCACCACGATGGCTCGTGGCCGGCCGGCCGAGAGCACGTCGCTGAGGTCGGTCTCACCGGTGGCAGCCAGCGAGGCGCGCACCTGCGCCGCCGACGAGGCCACCTGCCGCAGCAAGCCGGCCGGGTCGGCCGCCTCAATCCTGGCTGGGTCGTCGAGGAGGCCAGCTTCCATCAGCCGGCCTGCACCCCGCGGCGGCGGGCCTCGTCCACCAGCAGCACCGGGATGTCGTCGCGGACCGGGTAGGCCAGCCCGCACTCGGTGCTGGTGCAGACAAGCTCGTTAGCTTCCTCGTCGGCGCGCAGCGGCGCATGGCACTGCGGGCAGGCGAGGATCTCCAGCAGCCAGTCATCGATCTTCATGCCTTCTCCCCAGTTCTCCCGGTAACGGATTGTTCGGTGCCGCGCATGATACCCAGCACCTCGTCGCGCACCGCCGCCATCTCCGTCTCATCGCCGGCCTCGACGTTGAGCCGGAGCAGCGGCTCGGTGTTGGACGGGCGGAGGTTGAACCACCAGCCGGGCCCGGAGACGGTCAGCCCGTCGAGCTCGTCCAGGCTCACCCCGGGACGGCCGGAGAACTCCGCGCGAACCAGGCCCGTCACCGCCGCCTGGTCGGTCACCTCGCTGTTCACCTCGCCGGAGGCCGCGTACCTGGAGTACTCGCTCAGCAGCGCGGACAGCGGCTGGTCCTGACCGCCGAGCGCGGCCAGAACGTGCAGCGCGGCCAGCATGCCGGAGTCGGCGTACCAGAAGTCACGGAAGTAGAAGTGTCCCGAGTGCTCGCCGCCGAAGATGGCGCTCTCCTTGGCCATCTCCGCCTTGATGAACGAGTGCCCGACCCGGGTGCGCACCGGCCGGCCGCCGTGCTCGGAGATGATCTCGGGGACGGCGCGCGAGGTGATCAGGTTGTGGATGACGGCCGCGCCAGGCTCGCGGGCCAGCTCGCGCACGGCGATGAGGGCGGTCAGCGCCGACGGGGACACGATCCCGCCGCGCTCGTCCACGACGAAGCACCGGTCCGCGTCGCCGTCGAAGGCCAGCCCGATGTCGGCGCCGTGCTCGGTGACCGCCCGCTGCAGGTCGCGCAGGTTGGCCGGGTCGATCGGGTTCGCCTCGTGGTTGGGGAACGTGCCGTCCAGCTCGAAGTACATCGGCACCAGGTCGACCGGCAGGCCTTCGAATACCCTCGGCACCGTGTGCCCGGCCATCCCGTTGCCCGCGTCCACGGCCACCTTGAGCGGCCGGATGCCGGAGAGGTCCACCAGCTTCTTCAGGTAGCCGGCGTAGCCGCCGAGCAGGTCCTCGTGGGTGACCGTGCCCGCCGGGCGGTCGCTGGCGGGCACCCCGGTCCCGGCCATGTCCCGCAGCTCGGCCAGGCCGGTGTCCTGGCCGACCGGCTTCGCCCCGGCCCGGCACAGCTTGATGCCGTTGTACCGGGCCGGATTGTGGCTGGCCGTGATCATCGCGCCGGGCAGCTCCAGGCTGCCGCTGGCGTAGTAGAGCATGTCGGTGGATCCCAGATCGCCCGAGACCACGTTGGCCCCCTGGCTGACGGCGCCCCGGCCGAACGCCTCGGCCAGCGGGCCCGAGGACGTGCGCATGTCGTGCACGGTGACGATGGCCTCGGCTCCGGTCAGCCGGACGAACGCCGCGCCGATGGTCTCGGCCAGGCTCTCGTCCAGCTCGTCCGGCACGACACCGCGGATGTCGTACGCCTTGAAGATCTTCGTGAAATCAGTCACTGCCCGAGCCTACCGGGACCGCGGCGGCGGGGCGGGTCAGGCGTCTGGGTCGGAGCGGAGCACGCGCAGGTGCCCCCGTCGCCCGACCTCGGTGCCCTGGCCGACCGGCTCGGCCGCCGAGGCCGGCACCGCCGCCTCCCGCACGGCGTTGGCCAGCGCCTCCAGGTCGTCGGCCTGCTCGGCCACTGGGTCGGCGGGCAGCCGCACCACATCCCAGCCGCGCGGCGCGGTCAGCCGCTGCGCGTGGGTGGCGCACAGGTCGTAGCAATGCGGCTCGGTGTAGGCGGCCAGCGGGCCGAGCACGGCCGTGGACTCACGGTAGACGTAGGTGAGGGTGTAGAGCGCGGGCTGCTTGCAGCCGGTCCGGGAGCAGCGGCGAGAACTCACCAGCCCACCTCGCTCACCATCTCGTCGGGTTCGCTCACCGGGGCCCGGGCTCCGCGACCCGGCCTAGGCTGGTCGCCTGGTCCGTCCGCGCCGTCGGGCGCCGTCCGCGAGCGTCGCTCACAACGGCTGACCGTACCCATTCGGCGGCGCTAAAGCCATCACCCGGGGCCCTCGCGGAGATCGTGTCTTAGCCCGTATTGCCCGCGTTACCCTCCGTCTGCGCCGGTAGCTGTGGCCGACTCGATGGACCGTCTGCGTGAGCTACTGTCTTGCATCCATTGACGGGTCTACGCTCGGGCCTGTGCTAAGCGGCGAGACGAGCGCCGGGCCGACCCCTGGTCCCGGTTCAGGTTCCTCCAGGGTACGGCGCAGGGACCGGCACGGCCGCGGGCTGCGCGGCCCGCTCTCGCCCCCTGAGGTGCCGCTGCACCGCAGCCGGGCCGAGCAGTTCGGCGACCTGGTGCTCGAGGCGGTCGCGCGGCTCGAGCCGCGCTGGGAATCCGAACTGTCCCATATCGAGTTCGCCGTGCAGGAGGTACCAGACCACGACCCGCCCGAGGACGCGCCGGACGCGGTGCCGCTGGCCAGCCTGGACCCGGGCGAGCCCGATCCAGACGATCCGGCTCACGGGCCGAGGATCATCTTGTACCGGCGGGCCTTGATGGCCCGGGCGGAGGACGACGAGGAACTGGCCGACCTGGTGCTCGACGTGGTCGTCGAAGAGGTGGCGCGACTGCTCGGCGTCGAGCCGGAGACGATCGACCCCGACTACGACGAAGAGGAGTGAGGGTGGGGCCAGTTCAACGTGGGCCAGTTCAGCGTGGGCCAGTTCAGGGCGCGGCGTTGATCAGCGTGCCACTAATGGCGGGCAGCGGGACGGTGGTCAGGGCGCTGGTCACCGGCAGGAGGTCCAGCACGAGGCCGCTGCTCTCGGCCAGCACCCGCCCCGCGTAGACCGGGCCCGAGCCCGGCAGCGGGGTCAGCAGGATGGCGTAGGCGCTGCTCCCGTGCGATGCCTTGGGCGCGGTGACCTTCACCGAGTGCTTGCTCTTGATGGAGATCACCTGGGTCGATGTGCCGGAAGCGGCGCCGGCCGTCAGGCCGCTGGCCCCGGTGACCATGCGCACCTTGGCCGCCCCGTCGGGGGCCGAGAGCACCAGCGTGCTGGTCTCCCCGCGCTGTCCCGCGTCCGCCACCACGCCCTGTTCCCGCAGGGCCGGGGCCGCGGCGGTCATGGCGCCGGGGCCGTCGGTCTGGCCGCCGGGCACCACCATGGCCGCGATGACCGGGGCGTTGGCGGTCAGCACCGCCGCGCCGTAGATCCCGCTCAGCGACGGCAGCGCGATCAGGCTGGCCGACCCGGCCGGGATATCGATGGCTCCCGCGCCGGTCGGCTCGTACGTGCCGCCGGACGCGGCCACGCTCAGCTTGACCGCGGCGTCGCTGCCGCCGGGGTCGGCCACGTACAGTTCGCGAGTGCCCGGGGTGTTGGGCATGGCGGGTATGACCAGGCGCTTGGCCGGCGCCTGGGAGGCGGGCGCCCACTGGCCGGTCTGGTGGGTGCTCTTGCTCTCGCTGACCGCCGCCACCACCCGGCCCGCGACCGTGTGCACGTGCAGGCCGACGGCGCGCGATCCGTGGATGAGACTGGCCAGTGACTGGACCACCAGGCCGTGCGCGGGCACGACGATTCCGGTGTCCGTGCCGGTCTGCAGCGGGCCGGTGTCGGTGACGATGTCGACGTTGACGCTGCTGGCCTGGCTGTCGGTGTTCATCAGGTACAGCTTGATCACGCCGGCCGACTGCTGGCCCGGCAGGGCGAACCAGAAGTCGGTGCCCGGGCTGGCGCAGCCGCCGGTTACCGCGCCGCCGGTTACGGTCTGCTCGGCCTCGAGGCCCTGCGCCATCGAGCCGGTGGCCTGGATCATCACCCCACCGGGCTGCGCGGCCGGCTTGCTGGCGTCCTTGCCCGATGTGCCAGTCCCCGTCCCCGTGGTGGTTCGAGCCGCCGCGTCGGCGGCCGGGACGCTGGACACCGTCAGCGTGCCGGGCTGGGACAGGCTGGTCAGCGAGGCGCCGGTGGCGCCTCCGGCCTGGCCCAGCCTGGTGATCGTGGCCCGGCCCGGCGAGGCCGCCTGGGCGCCGCCCTGGTGGCTGCTCCCCGGGTGGGCCGCGGCGATCAGTGCCACGCCGTTGCCGTGGCTGCCCGGGGTGCCGGGGGCGGGACAGGCCCGCGCGCCGGTGCTCACCGCGGCCACGGACGGCGGCCGCGGCGGGGTCTGCTGGGCGGCGGGCAGCGTCACCGGCTTGCTCAGCCAGGCCACCGCGAACAACGCCACCAGGGCGAGCACGACAAGCCCGAACAGGGAGTACCTGTTGACCGCGGGAAGCCTCACCGGTCACCCTCCCAGGCCTGGCTGTAGGACCCGTCCGGCGGCCACCCCGCCTCGTACTCGCCGTTGCCGTCCCCGGGGGGCCGGCCCATCCGCCCGTCCGGCGGCCAGCCCGCACCGTACCCGTCGTCCTGGCCGGGCAGTGGCTCGAGGTGCCCGCCGGGCGGCCAGCCCGCGCCCGCCCGGTCGCCGTGGCCGGGCGGCCCGGCTTCCTGGCCGGCCCACTCGTCCTGGTTGGCCCACTCGTCCTGGTTGGCGCCGTGCTGGTTGGCGCCGTGCTGGTTGGCGCCGTGCTGGTCTTGATACTGGCCGTGCTGGTCCTGATGCTGGCCGCGCTGATCCTGGTAGGCGCCGAGCTCCCGCTGGTACTGGCCGGGCGCGTCCTGATACAGGCGGGGGTCGTCCTGGTAGGGAACGGGTTCGTCGCGGTACTGGCCTGGCTCGTCCTGGTACTGGCCTGGCTCGTCCTGGTACTGGCCTGGCTCCTGCTGGTACTGGCCTGGCTCGTCCTGATACAGGCGGGGGTCGTCCTGATAGGGAACGGGGCCGTCGCGGTACGGGCCGGGCTCGTCCTGATATTGGCCGGGCTCCGGGCGGCGGTGCGCGGCGGCCGGCACCCGGTGCGGCCCGCTGGCCTCGGCCCCGTCCACACCGGTGCGGCGCCGGCGGCCAGGCGCCTTGGTGCCGCGGGTACCCCGCCGTGGCCCGGCCGGCCGCTGCTCGCGGCCGCGCACGCCCCGCCGCCCGGCCCGGCCCGGCTCTTCGTCCTCGTCCAGGTTCACGTCGGCGGGCTCGTCCACCGGGCTCGCTCCGCCGGCCCGGCGGGAACGCACGGCGGTGGCCGCCCGGCCGGCCCGGCCCTGGCCACCGGATCGGCGGGTGCGGGCGGGTGCGGCGGCCGCATCCTCCACCACCGGCGCCTCCTCCTTCGCCCCGGGCAGGGCCAGCGCCGCGACGACCAGCAGGACCAGGAACTCCAGCGCGACCACAAGCGTGCGGCCTGAGTCGTCCCTGCCGATGGTCAGCGTGCCGCCGCCGGGTGGCAGCCGGAAGCCCTGGGCCCAGCCACCCACCGGCTGGGGCAGCGGAGCGAGCGAACGGCCGCCGAGCGTGGCGTGCCAGCTGCTGCTGGCGGGTTCGGCGAGTTCGACCGTGCCCCCGGCGGAGGGGGCGGCCGCACCCGTGACGCTCACCCCGCCGGACGGCAGCGCCACCTCAGTGCCGTTGGGTTCGGTCACGGTGGCCCGCGCCACGGTGCCCTGGACCTTCCACAATTCGAAGGTGGCGGTCCGGCTCATCGGGCGCACGCCCGCCACGTTGTCGATCTGGCTGGCCAGCGCCGGGCTGACCGGAGCGGGCACCAGCACGAAGCCGATGTCGAACTGGGCGAGCGAGGCGCCCAGGTTGCCGGTCTGGCTCCCGTTGGGGGCGGCCAGCGCGGACACGACGCGCTGCAGCGCGCGGGCCGTCGGGGGCGGCTCGGTGAGCTCGGACGCCCCGAGCGGCGGGTCGGAGCCGCGCAGCAGCGTGTAGTCCACGCCGCGGCCGTTGGTGCGCACCACGAGCGTGCGCAACTGGGCCCCGCCGGCCGAGGAGGATACCGCCACGAACTCCGGCAGGACCGGCTCGGCGACCCTGGTGACCGGGCCGGTCACCCCGTGCGCCATCCAGAACCCGGCGGCGAGCACCGGCGGCGCGCACGCGGCGGCGATCATCACCGCGGCCCCGATCCGGCGCAGCCCGCCGGCGGCGATCAGGGCGTACAGGTCTTTACCGGCCGCCGCCACGGCCAGCAGCAGGCCGAGCGCGGCGAAGATCATGGCCACGCCGGGCCAGACGGGCACCGCGGCGCCGCCGGCGGGCGGGGTCACCACGAACCGGCTGATCGCGATCGCGACCAGCAGCCCGGACAGCCCGAGCCCCCAGGCGGCGGCGACATTGAAACCCCGGCCACGCAGCAGCAGCGCGGCCAGCGCGGCCAGCACCAGGCCCGCAGTCACCCAGGCCGGCGGTATGCCGGGGCCCCCCGGGCTGAGCAGCAGCAGCGAACTCGCCGGGAGGCTCCGGCTGGCCAGCCCCGGCTGCTGCAGGCCCGCTTCGAGCAGCAGCGCGGACGGGTGTTCGGCGACGCTCAGCGTCCACGGCGCCAGCAGGACGGGTGGAACCACGGCCACGATGGCCAGGTTGGTGGCCAGCGCCCGGCGGGTCCTGGCGAAGGCCAGCCCGGCGAACGCGGCGATGAGGACCGTGACCACCCACACCAGCGGGACGAACGCCGCGGCCAGCGTGATGAGCAGGCCGGTCGCCCAGGCGAACCGGCGCGCCCGGCGCTGCCGCTCGGCGAGCATCCGGCCGGCCGTCGACACGATCAGCGGCATCAGGATGAAGACGACCGCTGTGCCGAGCCTGCCCGCCGCCACCGCCCCGGTGGCCACCGGCAGCAGCGCGTAGGAGACGGCCAGCCACACCCGTACCGGCACGTACTCGCTGAACCTGCGGGAGGTGAGGTAGGCGGCCAGCCCGGAAAACGGCACGCAGCCGAGCAGGATCAGCTCGACGGCCAGCCAGGGCTTCCCGGCAAGGATCGTGGACACCGCGGCGATGACCGCGATGTAGGGCGGCGTGCTCGCGGCGGAGCCAACGCCGATCGTGTGGAAGCCGGCCAGGTATTCACTCCACAGCCCGGACGCGCCGCCCCAGGAGGGCAGCAGCGCCCCGCCGCCCAGCGTTCCGGCGCCCAGCAGCGACCGCTCAGCCACCAGCGCGATCAGCAGCAGGGCGGTGAACACCAGCACGCCGGGGTTGGTGAGGACCCGCTGGACCAGCCCCGAGTCGGTGAGCAGTGACTCGTCGTCCGATGGGTCGTCGGAGGCGTGGTGGCTGCCCACGGCTTCGACGCGCGACGACGGGTACAGCGTGAGCGCCGCGAACTCGGCCAGCTTACGGAGCGACTGGCCACGGGGCACTTGCGAGCGCAGCGCACCGTAGGCACGGCGCCGGCCCCGCCAGCGGCGCCGGCGCCTGGCGCGGTAGAGCAGGCCGGGGTGGGTGAGCAGGAAGCCGGCCGCGGCCGCCTCGTCCTTGGCGGCCTCCGGGCGCTTGCCCAGCAGGAAGAACAGGGTCCTGGCCGCGGACAGCACCGCGTTGCCGGCCGCCGCGGTGAGCATGCCGGCCACCGGCAGGTTGCCGAGCAGCACGATCAGCGCGTTACGGCGGTCGGACCTCTTGGGGTGCGGGACCGCGGATATCTCCCGGCGCCCTCGGGCCGAGGCCTCCACGTGGTACACCACCGCACCGGTGACGAGCCTGACCCGGTAGCCGGCGGCGTGCACCCGCCAGCAGAAGTCCACGTCCTCACGGAACAGGGACAGTTGGGGGTCGAAGCCGCCGACCGTGTCCCAGACGTCCCTGCGGGCCAGCATGCCCGCGCTGCTGACCGCGAGCACGTCGCGGTCGCCGTCGTGCTGGCCCTGGTCGATCTCCCGTGGCTCGGTGCCGCTGACCCGGCGGCCTGCCGTGTCGATGGCCAGCCCGGCCTCGAGGATCACCCGCCGGTCGGACCAGTCGAGCACCTTGGGGCCGAAGACCGCCGCGGCAGGCGTCTCGTCGGCGCCGCGCAGCAGTTCGGCCAGGGCGGTGGGCTCGGGCTCGCTGTCGTCGTGCAGCAGCCAGATCCACTCGGCCGGCGGGTCCCCCGGCCCGTAGCCGGACTGCGGGGCGGCCCAGTCACCGGTGTCAGGCGGGCCGCCGCGCCCACCGTGCACGGTGGCCAGTCCCGGCTGCCCGGACACCGGCGTGAGCGCGGCCGGGTGGCGCAGCGCGCTGGCGATCGCAGCGGGGTAGCCAGTGTCGCGGTCCATGCCGAAGACGACCCCGGGCCCGAGCAACTCGGCCAGCACCGTGCCGCTGCGGTCCCTGCTCCCGGTGTCCACCGCCACAACGCGGTGGACCGGGTGGGTCTGAGCGAGCACGGCCTCGATGACATGGGGCAGCCACTCGGCGCCATCATGGGCAACGATGACGGCCGTGACTATGTGCTGAGGGTAAGAATCGTTCGGCGACAAGGGTTCCGTTTGGTGGTGAGACGCTGCCCGTGCCGCCCGGATATGACAGTCCGCTCCGGGCCCGGCTTGGCGGGCTGGTACGCGTGAACAATACGCGAACCGAGGGGATGCCGTCCGGAAAGTCCGCAGCTTGGCTACCTGATCAACACGGTCTGGCTACGTGATCAGCACAGTCAGACCGGCCGACCAGGCACGACGCCACGTGATCGCCGACACCCGCCTCGGCTAGACAGCCTGCCGCTTCAGCCGCCGCCGCTCACGCTCGGACAGGCCCCCCCAGATGCCGAAGCGCTCGTCATGCTCGAGCGCGTAGCCCAGGCACTCGGCCCGGACCTCGCAGCCACAGCAGACCCGCTTGGCCTCTCTAGTCGAGCCACCCTTTTCAGGGAAAAACGCCTCTGGATCCGTCTGCGCACACAGCGCACGCTCCTGCCAGCCAGGTTCCTCGCCCTCGTCCTCACTGAGACCGAAGACGCCGGGGACCGACACAACAAAGGTTTCAGACACGGCGCACCTCCTACCCCCTCCCGGAGCCTCCGCGGTCGAGCGCCTCTCTCCCCGAGGCACTCAAACTACATTAGTGGAATTACACGCGCGTGTCTTCCGCCTCGTCAAGCTGGTTAGGTGATAATGACCACGCGTTGCCCCGGGATGACGGAAAAGTCTGTCCCCGCAGGGCTTCCGCTCGCGGCCGTTGCCACCGGGGCCACTGACGGTATCCGCCGCGCGACCGGTCCGCTGAGAGGCCCGCTAGGCGGGCCCCGGAAGCCGGGCCATGCTTTTTCGGCCCGAGACAGCCCACGACGCTAGCCGACACTGCTGCTAGGCCCGGTAGCGCGCCTACCACGCGACCGGCCACTCAGAGCCGACCACGCCGACACCGGGACGCGCTCCGGCCCGAGACAACCCGCGACGCTAGCGGACGTTGCCGCCGAGGCCGCTGGCGATACCTGGCTGCGCGACCGGTCCGCTGAGAGCAGGACAGGGCAGCCCGGGAAGCCGGGGCTTGCTAGGGGCGGGACGGGCCGAGGACGCTAGCTGACGTTGCTGTCGGGGCCGGAATCGCCCGTCGTGCCGACGTGGCCGTTGCCGCCCTGGCCGCCGGTGCCGGGGGCGCCGTCCTGGCCCGCCGCGCCGTCCTGGCCCGCCGCGCCGTGCTGGCCCGCAGCCCCGGTGGCCGCACCGTTCTTCAGGACCAGGCCGGTGACGGACAGGCTCGAACCAGTCACCAGGAAGAGCTCTAGCTGGTGTGACCGCCGTCGAGGACCACGTCGTGCCCGTTGGGTGGCCGTACGTCAACGTGGGCCGCGGCC
>DATAWQ010000050.1:0-42363 GCA_036267135.1 Streptosporangiaceae bacterium
TCGCCCGGTCATGATGTAGGAGCTACATCCAGTCGGGGCCGATGCGGTGGCAGGTGGCCAGGTGCTCGGCATTGTCGGCGATCAGCGGGTCGGCGAGGTCAAGGAGCCGGCGCAGCCGAGTGTCGGCGACGGTGTACAGGACGCGGCGCCCCTGCCGCTCGGCCCGTACGAACTGGCACCAGCGCAGGCAGGCGAGGTGGTTGGAGACCCGGCTGCGGGGCAGGCCGGTCCGCGCGACCAGCTCGCTGACGCTGCACGCCCCGGTGAGGATCTGCTCGATGATGGCCAGCCGGGTCGGATCGGCCAGCACCCGGAACCAGCGCGCGCGGATGACCGCCCCGGGTATCGGCGGCTGATCGGCATTCTGGGCCACGATCACGATGGTAGGCCCGAGCCGGCCTCTGCCCCTGGCGTGGGTGCTGGAACTGGCCGCTGGGATCTGGTGCACCGGCGGCATGTTCAGTACGTTTCAAGGAGCGCGATCTAACAGGCGTGCCTGACGGTTTGGTTCGGCATCTGATGGGCCTGAGGCACGATCGTGCGCTCAGGAGATGTGAGCATGACGCAACGGACCAGTGCGGCCACGCCCGACCGGGCAGGCCGGCCCACGGCGGCCGGGCTCTCGGTGCTGCTGGTATCGGCGTTCGACCTCGGGCACCAGCCGTTCGGGCTGGCGTCTCCGGCGGCTTGGCTGGCCGCCGGGGGAGCGCGGGTGGCCTGTCTTGATCTTGCGGTGCAGAAGCTGGATGAGGCGGCAGTGCGGGGGGCTGACCTGATCGGGTTCTACCTGCCGATGCACACCGCGACCCGTATTCTGGCCGGCGTGGTGCCGCAGGTGCGGGAGTTCAACCCCAGGGCTCACCTTTGTGCTTACGGACTGTACGCGCCGGTCAACTCCGAGCTGCTGCGGGGGATCGGCATCGACTCGATCATCGGCGGTGAGTTCGAGGAGCCGCTGGCCGAACTGGTGCGGGAGCTGCGCCCGCGGACGGCGGGACCGCGGCAGGACCAGCCGCCGGTGGTGTCGCTCGGCCGGCAGGACTTCCTGATCCCCGACCGGTCCGGCCTGCCCGCCCTGGCGGAGTACGCGTTCCTGACGCTGCCCGGCGGCGCGCGGCGCACGGTGGGCTACACCGAGGCCACCCGCGGCTGCAAGCACCTGTGCCGGCACTGCCCGATCGTGCCGGTCTACGGCGGCCAGTTCCGGGTGGTGCAGCGCGATGTCGTGCTGGCCGACATCCGTCAGCAGGTGGCGGCGGGTGCGGAGCACATCACGTTCGGGGATCCGGACTTCTTCAACGGGCCCGCGCACGCGCTGGCTATCGTCCGGGCGTTGCACGAGGAGTTCCCCACACTGACCTACGACGTCGTGATCAAGGTCGAGCACCTGGTCAGGCACCGCGACTGGCTGCCGGTGCTGCGGGATACCGGATGCGTCCTGCTGACCAGTGCGGTCGAGTCGGTGGACGAGCACATCCTGGAGATCTTCGACAAGCGCCACACCCGCGCTGACTTCATCACCGCGGTACGGGCGCTGCGTGGGCTCGGCATCGGGCTGAACCCGACGTTCGTCGCGTTCACGCCGTGGACCACGCTGGCGGGGTACCTGCGGTTCCTGGCCGAGATCGGCGAGCTGGGCCTGGTGCCGAACGTCACCCCGGTCCAGTACGCGATCAGGCTGCTCATCCCGGAGGGCTCCAAGCTGCTGGAACTGCCCGAGGTGACCGGGCTGGTCCAGCCGTTCGACCCGGGAGCACTGGCTTACCCGTGGGTCCACGAAGACCCGGCCGTCGACGCGCTGCAGCGCGACGTGCTGGCGCTGGCCGCCCAGGCGGTGGCCGACCAGACGCCGCGCGAGCGGTTCTTCGGCGACCTGTGGGCACTGGCCGCTCGGGCCGCCGGGCGCCCGGGCGAGCGCCGGCCCGGCCGCCGGGAGCCGGCCGGCCCGCCCGTCCCACAGCTCAGCGAACCCTGGTATTGCTGCGCCGAACCAACGCAATCCCAGCTCCCCCCGCCCGTCTAGTACATCCGTAAGTCAAGGAGGATCACCCGATGGATCACGCCACCGCCGCACAGCGGCTGTCCACGCTGCTGTCGCTGCAGAACCCGCCGGTCGCTTTAGCCTTCGTGGGGCAGTCGCCGGACGGCATCGCCCAGGCGGCCAAGCCGGTGCCGTCGGCCTGCACGTTCTGGCGCCAGGCCGAGCAGGGAACGTTCTACGCAGCCGCCGCACAGCACTTCAACTGCCCGGTCGGGTCGATGGTGATGGGCTTCGAACTCCCCGAAGCGGTCGGCGAGCAGCTCGGCGGGCTGGTGAAGTCGATGTGCGACGCGGGCTACCTGAGCATGGACGAGGCAGCCAAGATCCCTACGGTGGGCCGGGCCAGCGCCGGCATCGTCTATGGGCCTCTGCACGAGTTCCCGCTGGCCCCGGACGTGGTGGTGCTGTGGGTCAGCGTGGCCCAGGCCATGCTGTACAGCGAGGCGGCCGGCCGGGCCGCCTGGACCTCGGCCCCGATGGACGTGACCGGCCGGCCCGGCTGCGCCGCGCTTCCCCGGGCCCTGAACAGCAACCAGCCGGGCATGTCGCTCGGCTGCGCCGGCATGCGCACCTTCACCGAGATCGGTGACGACATGAACCTGGCCGCGATCCCCGGCAGCGCCCTGGATGGGTTCATCGACGCCCTGGCCGGGACGGTCGAGTCCAACGCCGCGATGCGGTCGTTCTACTCCGAGCACAAGGCCGCCATCGGCTGAGATCAGCACGGCACCAGCCGCGCCCGGGGGGAGAGAACCCAAGGGGCGGGGACCAGAGGCACAGAGCCCGTCCCCGGCCCCTTGTGGTCACCGAGCGTACGGAGTTAAAATTCAAATCAATAAAAGTTGATTTGATAAGAACCCGGATTCTTCGATGGATGGAGAAGTCATGGCGGTTGGCCCGGACGCGGCGGGACGGGTGGCCGGGCGATCTGACCTGCCCTGCTGCCCGCCGCTGTCGGCACCGCTCTCCCATCGGGAGGCCGCGGCCACCGCGGCCCGGTTCGCCGCGATGGGGCACCCGCGGCGGATCCAGCTCATGAACATGCTGGTCCGCAGCGGGTTTCCGGTGTGCGTGTGCGACCTGGTGGCGGCGACCGGGTGGGCGCAGTCCACGGTCAGCCATCACCTCAAGCAACTCGTGGACGTCGGCCTGCTGTACCGCCAGCAGCGCGGCAAGTGGGCCTACTACTCCGCCGACCATGCCGCCCTGGCCAGCCTGGCCGCCGTGATGAGCGTGCCCGGCCCCATCCGCGAACTCGCGGGCCAGGCAGGCGGGGCGCCGTAGGGAGGACTGTGATGCAGCGCCGGATCCTCTTCGTGCTCGGCGAGCACACCTGCGTTCCCGCCGACCCGCTGCGGGCGGCCAGGGGGCTTGGCTGCCGCTCGCTGGTGTTCGCGCCGCAGGCCCCCGGCTGCGGGGAGGAGGCCGGCCTGATGGACGAGGTGGAGGTCATTCACGCCAGCCGCCCCGCCGACGCGGTCCGGCTGGCCCGCAAGCAGCACGCCGAGCAGCCCCTCAGCGCGGTCGTCAGCTATGAGGACGGGGTGAACATCCTGGCCGCCGGGATCGCCGCGGAACTCGGCCTGCCCGGCCATCCCGTGGACGCGGTCGTCGCCTCGGTGGACAAACCTCTCATGAAGGAGCGGTTCGCGGCCGCGGGCCTGCCGATCGCCCGGCACACGGTGGCCGCGGACGAGGAGGACGCGGTCGCGTTCGCCCGGCAGGTGGGCTACCCGGTGGTGGTCAAGCCCTGCCGGGGCGGCGCCAGCCAGGGCGTGATGCGCGCCGACGACGAGCCTGGTCTGCGGCGGGACTACCGGCGGCTGCGGCGGATCGTGCGCGACTACGGGCTGGACACCGGCGGCCGGCCGAACCGGATGCAACTAGTGGAGCGGTACCTGCCGGGCGCGGAGATCTCGGTGGAGCTGGTGATCGACCGGGGCCGGCCACGGGTCACCACCGTGTTCGAGAAGCCCAGGCCGCTGACCGGCCCCTTCTTCGAGGAGACCGTCTACCTGACGCCGGCCAGGCTGGCGCCCGGCGTGCGGGCCGCAGCCGAGGCGCTGGCCGGTGACGCGGCGCTCGCGCTCGGCCTGTGGCACGGGCCCGCGCACTGCGAGATCCGGATCTGCGATGACGGGCTTTACGTTCTCGAGGTGGCGGGCCGGCTCCTGGGCGGGGCGTGCGCCCGGGTGTTCCGCGACTGCCTGGGGACCGACATCCACCCCCTGCTGCTGCGGCTGGCCATGGGCGACGACGTCGACATACCCGCGGCCGGCCCGGCCAGGCCCGCGGCGGCGTTAATGCTGCCGGTGCCGGGCGAGGGACGGCTGGTCGCCCTGCACGGCCTGGACCGGGCCCGCCGGGTACCCGGCGTCACCGACGTGATCGAGAACGGCTGCCCGGGCGATGTCATCGTCCCGTTCCCCGAGCAGGCCTGTTACGCGGTGGGTTTCATCGGCGCGGCGGGGGACACCCACGAACAGGTCGAGGATGCGCTGGCCTGGGCCGCCGCCAGCATCTCGGTAGAACTGGCCCCGGTACGGTGCCAGCGCTGGACCAGGCCGGTGAGCCCGGCCGACGCCACGCGGCCGGTCCCCGGCGGGCACGAGGTGCTGTCGCTGGCCTGGCTGCCCGCTGCCGACGGCCGCCGCCTCGCCGTGGACTACGTGGCCGACATCATGTTCGGCGAGCTGCCCACCGACGAGGCGCTGCGCGAGGCGGAGTGCACGGTGGCCACGGAGTACCAGCGCGGCACACCGGCCGGGGTCTACCTGCCGGGCCGGGGGCTGATGCTCGGGTTCACCGACGGCGGCACCGGGTACGTGTGCTGCTTCGGAGTGCGGCCCGAACAGCGCCGGAGCGGCATTGGGTCGGCCCTGATGACCGCCCAGCTCGCCGCGTTCGCGCGGGCCGGTGTCAGCACGGTGGTTTCGGAAACCGATCCGAGGCTGCCGCTCGCCGCAACGCTGCTGCACCGGTCCGGATTCACCCCCACCCCACCGGACGACACGTTCCCGGGTGACACCTCCGGTTCGCGGGTCTACAGCTGCGGGCTGGACGGCGCCGGGGCGCCCACGGCAGGCAAGGAGGCCGCCGATGCCGGCTGCACCGGCCCAGGCTGTGGTGGCTGAGGCGCTGGCCGAGGCCGCCGCCCGTTACGGCACACCCACTTACGTCTACGACCTCGCCCGCATCAGGGCGCGGACGGACGAGCTGGACGGGACGCTGCCGCCGGGGATCGGGGTCAGGTACTCGGTCAAGGCCAATCCCTGCCCGGCGGTGGGGCAGGTGATCGCGGCTGCCGGGTTCGGCGCCGAGGTGTCGTCGGCGGCGGAGCTCGAGCTCGCGCTGGAGGCTGGGTTCCGGCCGGACCAGATTCTGGTCAGCGGCCCCTACAAGGACGAGGAGTTGCTGCGCCTGGCCGGCTCGCTAACTGGGCTGCTGGTCTCGGTGGATTCGCTCAGCGAGCTGCGCCAGTTCGCGGCCTGGCCTGGGCCGCGGACCGTGCTGCGGCTGCGGCCGGACTACCCGTCCGCGGGTGAGATGGGCGCGGGTTCACCGGACCGGTTCGGCATCCCGGCCGGGCAGCTCCGCGGCGAGGCGGGGGAGCTGGCCCGGGCGGCAGGCTGCGCCGGGTTCCACGTCTACGGCGGGTCACAGATCCTGGATCCCGCCGCGCTGGCGCGCAGCCTCGGTCGTGCTTACGACTTGGCCATGCGGGCGGCGGCAGCGCTGGACGTGGTGCCCGAGGTGGTCAACCTGGGCGGCGGGTTCGGGGTGCCCTACGACGAGCGCGGGCGCGAACTCGACCTGGCGCCCGCCGCGGCCACGCTGCGCGCCCTGACCGCCCGGACGCCCGGTACGGCGGTGGTGCTCGAACTCGGCCGCTACCTGGTGGCCAGGGCCGGCTGGTACGTGACCCGGGTCGTGCACCAGCAGACGTTCGACGGCAGGCCCGCGGTCGTCGTCGACGGTGGCATCCACCACCGGCCCGACCTGTGCGGGCTGGATCTGGCCCGCCGGGCCGCGCCGCCGCTGCTGCTCGGGGCGCCCAGGAGGGGGACCACGGCCACAGCCGTGCTCGGCTGCCTGTGCCTGCCGTGGGACGTGCTGGCCTACGGCGCGGCGCTGCCGCCGCTCCGGGCCGGGGACGTGCTGGCCTTTCCCGACGCCGGCGCCTACGGTCTCAGCGCCGCACCGGCCGGGTTCCTCGGGCACCGGCTCCCCGCGGAGGTGGCTCTGGACGGGGCGACGCTGACCCGCCTCCGCCCGCCCCAGCCGAGGTCCGGGCCGCCTGACGCGGGGCCGCCTGAGCATGGGCCGCCTGAGCATGGGCCGCCGGGGTCCGTGCGACCTGGCCTGTCAGCGAGCGTGCCGTGACCCGCGGCGAGCGGTCCGGGATGTTCGGGGACGAGCGGCCGGACGGGTCCGGCGACGGGGAGTACGACCTGTTCCCGCCCTCGGTCAGGCCGGCGTTCCTGCGTCTGCTGTGGCTGGCCCTGGCGGTGCTGGCGGTCGCGGCCGGGCTGCTGATCGCCGCCGCCAGCGGGATGCCGTCATGATCCGCCGGCGCGTGCCGCTGGTGCTGCAGGGCAGCGAGGTGGAATGTGCCGCGGCCTGCCTGGCCATGATCGCCACTCACCACGGGCACCACCTGACGCTGCACCAGGCTAGGGACACCTGCGCCACCGGCCGGGACGGCGCCAGCGCCGCCGCGCTGGCCCGCGCCGCCCGCGGCCTCGGTCTCGCCGTGGTCGCCTACCGGCCGGCCCCTGGCCTGGTCCGACAGATCCCGCTGCCCGCGATCGCCCATTGGGGCAGCGATCACTACGTGGTGGTCGAACACGCCAGCCGGGCCCGGGTGCGCATCGCCGATCCCGGCCGCGGCCACCGCAGCCTGCCGTGGCCGCAATTCGAGGCCGGTCTCGGCCGGGTGGTGATCACCGCACGCCCGGGCGGGGAGTTCACCCGACGCCCGGCCACTACTGCGCCGTTCTGGCGCCGTTACGCCACCTCGCTGCTGCGGATACCGGGGACCAGGTTCCCGCTCGCGCAACTGCTCGGCGTGTCCTTCATCGTCCAGCTGCTCGGCCTGGCCGTGCCCGCCCTGGTCCTGATCATCATCGACCGGGTGGTCCCCGGCCGGGCCACCTCGGTGCTGCAGGTCATTGGCGGCGGCATCATCGTGCTGGTCGCCGCCCAGCTCATCACCGGCTATCTGCGCGGAGCGCTGATCATCTACCTGCAGGGACGCCTGGACACCTACGCGATGACCGGGTTCTGCGGGCACCTGCTGCGGCTGCCGCTCGGCTACTTCCAGCGCCGCAAGACCGGCGACATCATGCTGCGGGCCAACAGCATCAGCCTGCTGCGCGAGCTGCTCACCGCCCAGATCCTCACCGCCGCGCTCGACCTGATGATGATCGCGTTGTACGTGGCCGTGATGGCCGCCGCCGACCTGTGGGCGGCGCTCGTGGTGGCGGCCGTCATCGCGGCCCAGGTGGCGTTGCTCGTGGTCACCCTGCCGCAAGCCCGGGACCGGATGTCCGCCGAACTCGCCGCGCAGGCCCAGGCCTACAGCCACCTGACCGAGGCCATCGAGGGCATCACCACGCTGAAAGCGTCGGCCGCCGAGGACCGCGCCCTGGCCGAGTGGACCCGGCTGTTCCTGGCGTGGATGCACGCGACCCTGCGCCGCGCCCAGGTGACCGCGGCGGCCGAGGCCGTCTCCGGCGCGCTGCGGATGCTGACGCCGCTGGCGGTGCTGTGGCTCACCGCCAGCACGGTGCTGGACGGCCGGCTGCCGCTGGGCACCGCCATGGCGCTGACCTGGCTGGCCGCCGCCGTCGTGGTGCCGCTGGCGGTGCTGGCCAGCAACGCCCAGCGGCTGCAACTGGCCGGCGCCCAGATGCAGCGGCTGGCCGACGTGCTCGACACACCGCCCGAGCGGCCCACCGTCACGGCGGATGGCGCACCCGGCCTGGGTAACCGGCCCGGGCCCCAGCGAATCCCCGCGGCCGGGCCCATCGAGCTGCGGCAGATCAGCTTCCGCTACGACCCGGCCAGTCCGCTCGTACTGCGCGACGTCACCGTCGCCATCCCGGCCGGAGCCAGGGTCGCGATCGTCGGGACGTCCGGGGCCGGCAAGACCACCCTGGCGCTCCTCATACTCGGTCTGTACCGGCCGGACTCGGGCACCATCCACCTGGACGGCGCCGACCTGGCCACGCTCGACCCGCGGACGGTGCGGGCCCAGACCGGCACCGTCCTGCAGGACCCGTTCGCATTCTCCGGCACGATCAGCAGCAACATCGCCCTGTACGATCCGGCCGTCCCGGCTGCCGACATCGAACGGGCCGCCACGATGGCGTGCCTGCACGCCGACATCATGGCGATGCCGCAGGGATACCAGACCCGGCTCGCCGAACGGGGCGGCGGCCTGTCCGGCGGGCAGCGCCAGCGGCTGGCCATCGCCCGCGCCCTGGTCCGCCACCCGGCCATGCTGCTGCTCGACGAGGCCACCAGCCACCTCGACACGGTCACCGAGGCGGCCATCTACCGCAATCTGTCGTCCCTGGACTGCACGCAGATCCTGATCGCTCACCGGCTCAGCACCGTGCGCGACGCCGACCTGATCATGGTGCTGCACGACGGGACGATCGCCGAAGCCGGCCCGCACGCCGAGCTGCTGTCCCGCCAAGGCCGGTACGCCGCCCTGGTGGCCGCGCAGCTCAACGGGCACAAACCGGTCCGGATCCCCGACAACGCCACAGAAAGGAGGTGATGACCATGGCAACCATCGAAGCCGCCGTCGAGCCCGACATCCAGCTCAGCGAGGCTGAGCTGGATGACATCGTGGGCGGCGCTGCTCCCGCCACCGTCTGCTGCGGCTGCGTCAACTGATCGATGGCTGCGAGCATCCGGCGGGCGGGCGGGGAAACAAGACCGCCCGCCCGCCGTACGAACTGCTCAGCCGAGTGACTGGCTCGCCGCCCGTAGGTCTTGAAGGGCCGCCAGGGTGTAGGGCGTCAGCCCGCCGTCGGCGTCGTGGGCGGCCTCCACCCAGTCGGCGTAGCCCCGCTTGAACGCGAGAACGCCCAGTTCGGCCGCGAGGTGCGCGGCCACGTCCGGCACGCCGCGGGCGGCGAGGGCGTTCGTCATGGCGGCCGCCAGGCCCACGCTCTTGAGGGCGTCGCGCTCCTGAAGCTCGGCGCTGGCCGCGACGGCCGCCTTCAGCCGGGGGCCAAGCTCGCGGTTCATCGGGCCCATCGCCGCCGAGGCGCGCTCCAGGCCGGCCGCGACCGCATCCAGCGGGCTGGCCCCGGCCGACGCCTCGGCGATCCCTTCGGTCAGCAGCCGGCTCAGCGTCTGCTGCCCGGCCACCAGCAGTTCGCGCTTGTCGGGGAAGTACCGGAAGAAGGTGCTCTTGGTGACCCCGGCGCGCTCGGCGATCTGCGCGACCGTCGTGGCGTCGTACCCCTGCTCGGTGAACAGATCCACCGCGGCCAGGACGAGCCGCTCGCGCGCGCCCGGTTCCCATCGTGCCATGAGGTCATCCTAGGTGATGGGACCATAGTCCCATCGCGTGGTACGGTGATGAGACAAGTATCCCATCACTTCCGGGGGAGCGTCTCATGCGCGTCTTCATCACCGGCGGCAGCGGCCTGATCGGCTCCGCCGTCGTCGCCGAACTGCTCGGCCACGGCCACACCGTCCTGGCGCTCGCCCGCTCGGGCGCCTCCGCGACAGGCCTCCAGGCCGCCGGGGCCGAGCCCGTGCGCGGCGACCTCGCCGACCTGCCCGCGCTCCGGGCCGGCGCCGCCAAGGCCGACGGGGTAATCCACCTGGCCTTCGCCAACGACTTCAGCAGCCCCACCGCCCTCGCGAACGCGGTCGCCGAGGAGAGCGCCGCACTGGCGGCGCTGGGCGATGAGCTGGCCGGCAGCGGCCGCCCGCTCCTCACCGTCGCCGGCACGCCGGCCGTGCCGGGCCGCGCCTCCACCGAGGCCGACCCGCTGCCGACCGGCGGGCCGGTGGGCGGCCGCAGTCGCTCCGTCATGGCCGTCCTGGACCTGGCCGCCCGCGGAGTCCGCAGCGCGGCCGTCCGGCTGCCCCGCACGGTCCACAACCAGGGCACGGGCGGATTCGCCGGCCTGCTGACCGGCATCGCGCGCCAGACCGGAGTGTCCGGCTACCCCGGCGACGGCACCCAGCGCTGGCCGGCGGTGCACGCGCTGGACGCAGCCGTGCTGTTCCGGCTGGTCCTGGACAACGCGCCGGCCGGCACCGCGTGGCACGCCGTGGACGACGAGGGCGACGCCGTGCGCGACATCGCCGCGGTCATCGGCCGGCGGCTCGGGCTCCCGGTCCAGTCCGTCCCCGCGCAGACGTATGGCCCGCTCGGCTCCATCTTCGCCACCGACCAGCCCTCCTCCAGCGCCCACACCAGGCAAATCCTCGGCTGGCAGCCGGCCCACCCGCACCTGCTGGAGGACCTGGAGAACCTCCAGCCCTGACGGCCCTTAAGCGAAAATCTTCATAATTGACGGCCCGAGGCCAGGGCCGACGCGCCGACGGGCAGAACCGGATCGCGGGGGCCAGCCACCGGGCCTGCGCCGGCGGTCACCGGCAGGCTGACGGTAAAGATCGCGCCGCCGCCGGGGTGGTTGCCCGCGTCAATGTGGCCGCCGTGCAGGCGTGCGTTCTCCCGGGCGATCGCCAGGCCCAGGCCGCTGCCCTCGGACCGGGCCCGCGCGGTGTCGGCCTTGTAGAACCGGTCGAAGAGGTGCGGGATCGCGGCGGGGGGCAGCCCATCGCCGTGGTCGCGCACGTCCACGGTCAGCCGCGTGCCGCCCTGGCCGTCTGGCCGCAGGCCGGCCGTCACCGTCACCGGGAGGGCGCCATGACGCAGGGCATTGCCGATGAGGTTGGCCAGGATGACGTCGAAGCGCCGCCGGTCCAGCCGCACGGTCAGCCCGGCGGGCACGTCGGCGGATACGCCGGCCCAGTTCCGTGCGTGAACGCACCGGCCCACGGCGGTCGAGACGTCGGTGTCATCGGTCACCAACTGGGCGGTGCCCGCGTCGAAGCGGGAGATTTCGATGAGGTCCTCGACCAGCCGGTTGAGGTGCAGCACCTCGGTGTGGACCAGCCGCGCGGCCGCCGCGGCGTCCCCGGTCAGTCCCGGGTGCTCGTGCAGGATGTCGGTCACCGCCGTGATCGCCGTCAGCGGAGTCCGCAGCTCATGGGACACATCGCCGGCGAACTGCCGGGCGCGCGCCTCCATCTGCTCCAGCTCACCCACCTGGCCCTCCAGGGCGACAGCCATCCGGTTGAACGAGGTGACCAGCGCAGCGAGCTCGTCCCGGCCGCGCGGCTGGATCCGGACCGTCAGGTCACCACCGGTCATCCGCTGCGCGGCCCGGGCCAGCCGCCGCACCGGCAGCAGGACCGGCCGGGACGCGGCGACGGCCACAGCGGTGATCATCGCGAGCAGCAGCCCGGCCGCCACCACGAAGAAGAGCAGAGCGGTATGGCGCACCGGGTCGCGGGCCTGCCCGGGAGCGGTGTGCACCAGGTTCTGCAGCCAGCTGGGCCCGAAGATCACGGTGTCCAGCCAGGCGGGGAGGCGATAAGCCCCGATCAAGGTGTGGAACCATGACGCGGCGACGGCCGACAGCAGCGCGATGCCGATGAACGCGACGATCAGGCGCCTGCGCACAGGATGTCCCTCCTGTCAGTGGTTACACCGGGTTGTCCGTGGTTACACCGGCCCGAACCGGTAGCCGAAGCCTCGAACCGTCTGGATATAGCGTGGCTGGGAGGTGTCAGCTTCAATCTTCGCCCGCAGCCGCTGCACGCACGCGTCGACCAGCCGGGAATCCCCCAGGTAGTCGTGCTCCCAGACCAGGTCGAGAAGCTGCTCCCGGGAGAACACTTGCCGCGGCGAGCCGGAGAGGACCAGCAGCAGCCTCAACTCGGTAGGGGTCAGCAGGACGTCCTGGCCGGCCCGCTGGACGATCAGCGAGCCGCGGTCGATCATGAGCTCACCGTAGGTCTCCGCCGGCGAGCCGGTCCGGGCTGTCCGGCGCAGCACGGCGCGGATCCGGGCGTCGAGCACGCGCGGCTGCACCGGTTTCACCACGTAATCGTCGGCCCCGGCCTCCAGGCCTCCCACGATGTCCAGGTCGTCGCCCCGTGCGGTCAGCATGATGACCGGGACGTCGCTGCCGCGGTGCAGTCGGCGGCACACCTCGAAGCCGTCCACTCCCGGGAGCATCACGTCGAGCACCACGACGTCCGCGGCCGCGTCGCGGAAGTCGCGCAGCGCCGCCTCGCCGGTCTCGGCGGCGTGCACCCCGTAGCCGAGACGGCGCAAAGCCAGCTCCAGACCTTGCCGGGCGGCCGGATCGTCCTCGACCAGCAGTACGGTAGCCATCACCTGCCATTATGTCGCCGGGCCCGAGCGGAACGCCCCTTCGGCGGCCGGCGGCGACCGTTATGACACGGTTGTGACACTAGCCGGACATACCGGTGAAACCGGTATCGCAGCGTCGCGGGTATGCATCCGACGAGCGCCCGGTCCGCGCGCGGGCCGGCCCAAGCACGACCCGGTTACCGACGGCGCAGGGGAGTCCTGGCCCTGCTGGCCGCACTCGCCTGCCTGGCTGGTCTCGCCGTGGTGGCGCTGAGGATCTCTCCCTCCCGGTCGGCGGCGTCGCCCCCAGGAACGGTCCCGCCGGGGGCCGGAACGGTCCCGCCGGGGGCCGGGGCGGCCGCTTCGCGCCAGCAGCGGCTGGCCGCGGTTGCGTGGCCGGCCGACGGGGTCTCGGCCGCCGACATCAGCGGCGTCGGCGTGCTGGCCGGCCCGGGCGCAGCCCGGCCGGTGCCTATCGCCAGCGTCGCCAAGGTGATGACCGCGTACGTGGTCCTGCACGACCATCCGCTGCCCGCGCATGGATCGGGTCCCGATATCACAGTCCAGCCGCCGGAGGCCGCCGCGTATGCGTCGCAGGTTCGCGACGGCGACTCGCTGGTACCTGTCGTCGCGGGTGAGCTGCTCACCGAGCGCCAGGCGCTGGAGGCGCTGCTGCTGCCCTCGGCCGACAACATGGCCTGGATACTCGCGCGGTGGGACGCCGGCAGCCAGGCCGCGTTCGTGGCGCGGATGAACGCCACCGCCCACCGCCTGGGCCTGACCGGCACCAGCTACACCGATCCCTCCGGCCTGGACCCGTCCACCACCAGCACCGCGGCCGATCAGGTGCGCCTCGGCCTGGCGGCGATGCGAGTGCCCGCGCTGGCCTCGATCGCGGCGATGCCCAGGGCCGTCGTTCCGGTGGCCGGCGTGGTCCGCAACTACAACACGTTGCTGGGCCGCGACGGGATCGCCGGTCTCAAGACCGGCAGCACGCAGGCCGCCGGCGGATGCGTTCTCGTCGCGGCCTGGCACCGGACGGGTGCGCACAACACCCTGATCGTCGCGGCCACGTTCGGGCAGCCCGGCACCGCGCAGACCATCCTGCCCAACGCCTTGCAGGCCGGCCGCATACTAGTGCTCGCCCTGGATCACGCGCTCGGCCGCAGCGGGCGCTGAACCCACCAGACCACAATCCAGTCCGGCGGCTGCCCCCGATGTCTTTTCATAATGAACGGTGGCCATCGAACCGCCGTCGCTGCGTTGGCCACCGTTCAGGATGATGATCTGTGACAGGCTCGTGACAGTCTCACGACGCAGCCGAGACAGCGAGGCCGCACTGTCGCGGTTATGCCCGACACGAGAGCTCCGTCAGCACCGGGCGCGCCGGAGGGGCGGACGTGCGTCGGCGTGGTGTTCGGCGGGCCGTCCGCCGAGCATGAGGTGTCGGCCGCCTCGGCGCTGGCCGTGGTGCGTGGGCTCGGCGCCACCCGGTTCCGTCCCGTCGCCATCGGGATAGGCAGGGACGGGCGCTGGCGGCTGCCCCCGGCCCGCACGGTCGAGGATGCGGTGGCCGCGAGGCCGGACGGGCCGGCCATCCGGGACCGGCTGACCGCCGAGGGTGTCCAGGTCGAGCTTCGGCGAGGCGGCCGCCTCGCCGCTTCCGGGTCCCCGGCAGCGGTGATCGAGCGGCTCGACCGCCTCATCGGCCTCGCCTTGGCCCGCCACACGCGCGGACGTGACCGCGCCCGCCGCTGCGCGCCCGCCGTCGGGGAGGCACGGTGATCCCCCTGGGGCTAGCGGAGATTGCCCGGGTCGTGGACGGGACGGTGTACGGGGCCGCCGGTCCCGGCCGCACCGTCACCGGCCCGGTGGTCATCGACTCGCGCGAGGTGACGACGGGCGCGTTGTTCGCGGCCATCGCGGGAGCGCGCAGCGACGGCCACGACTTCGCGGCGGCGGCGTACGCCGCCGGCGCCATCGCGGTGCTGGGTTCCCGCCCCGTCGACGGTCCGTGCGTGGTGGCGGACGACGTGGTCACCGCGCTGGCCAAACTGGCCGGATTCGTCCGGGACCGGCTGAGCCCTGTCGTCATCGGGCTCACCGGGTCGGTCGGCAAGACCACGACCAAGGACCTGCTCGCCCAGATCCTCGAGGGGGAGGCGCCGACCGTCGCCACCTCCCGTTCCTTCAACAACGAGATAGGGCTCCCGCTGACCATCCTGCGGGTCGGCCGGCGGACCCGTTACCTCGTCTTGGAGATGGGCGCCGCCAAGCCGGGTGACATCACCCACCTTGTGCGGGTGGGACGGCCGCGGATCGGCCTGGTGCTCAACGTCGGGCCGGCCCACGTGCTCACGATGGGCGGAATCGACGGCGTCGCGAAGACGAAGGGCGAAATGGTGCGGGACCTCCCCGCGGCGGCGCAGGGCGGGGTGGCGCTCCTCAACGCCGACGACGAGCGCGTCGCCGCCATGGCCGGCCAGACCCGCGCGGCGGTGACGTTCTACGGGACCGGCGCGGACGCCGCCGTGCGGGCGCGGGACGTGACGCTCGACGCGGCGGGCCACGCGTCGTTCACCCTGCACACGCCGGGGGCGCAAGCCCCGGTGCGGCTGTGCCTGCCCGGCCAGCACCAGGTCGCGAACGCGCTGGCCGCCGCGTGCGCCGCGAGTGCCGTCGGCGTCCCGGCCGACCGGATCGCGGACGCTCTGAGCAGTGCGGTGCCCCGCTCGCCGGGGCGGTTCGAGATCAAAGAACGTCCCGACGGCGTCACCGTCATCGATGACGCCTACAACGCGAACCCCTCCTCCACCCAGGCGGCGATCCGCACGCTCGCCACGATGGCCGCCGGCCGCCGCACGATCGCCGTTATCGGCGAGATGATGCACCAGGCCGAGGGGACGGCCCGCCAGCACGAGGCCATCGGCACGCTGGCGGGCGCGCTCGGCCTCGACGTCCTCGTGGCGGTGGGCCAGGGCGAAGGACCGGACGCCATGGCCGCCGCCGCACGCGGGACCGGGGTGTCCGTGTACGCCGTGCCGGATGGCGATGCCGCGATCGGCCTTCTCCGGGGTTCGCTGCGCCACTACGATCTGGTCTTTTCCAATTCCTTGATCGAACATGTGGGCGGTCATGAGCGCCGCGAGCGCTTCGCCGACACGGTGCATCAATTGTCCGGCGCCTACTGGGTGCAGACACCGTACCGGTACTTTCCCGTCGAGCCGCACTGGCACCCGGCGCGCAGTTTCTGCCCGTCGCGGTGCGCGCCCAAGTGGTCCGGCGCTGGCCGCTCTCCTATAAACACGGCCAGCCCAGGGAAACGGCGCTGCGGGCCGCGCTCTCGATCGAGCCAGACCTGAGCCGTCACAGCGGGTCGAGGCGGGCTTTGAGCAGACAGAACTCATTGCCCTCTGGGTCGGCAAGAACGTGCCAGGACTCCGCGCCGGTCTGGCCGATGTCGGCCAGGCGCGCCCCGAGCTTCAGTAGGCGTTCGAGTTCGGCGTCCTGATCGCGGTCGGTGGCGTTGACGTCGATGTGCAGCCGGGGCTTCCCCCGCTCTGGCTCGTCCCTGCGGCTGAGGATGATCGTCGGCTGCGGGCCGCCGAACCCTTCGCGCGGCCCGATCTCGAGGGTGCCGTCCTCTTCGCGATCGAGCACCACAAAGTCCAGGACCTGGCACCAGAACCGCGCCAGCGCCTCGGGGTCACGGCAACCGAGCACGACCTCACTGATACGACATGCCATTGACGAAAGCTACCGCCCCGTCACCTCCGTAGGAACCCCGCTGGTTCCGCTGCGCGCCGGTTGCCGTGTAATGGACGGACCCGATGCGGTGTGGAGGCGGCTCGATGATGTATCAGGTAGTGAACCCGGCCACAGGGAAGACCGAAAGCGAGTACCCGACGGCGACGGACGCCGAGGTCAGTGACGTGCTGGGGAGAGCCGAAGGAGGCTATGCCTCGTGGCGGCGGACTCCGCTGGAAGCACGCGCCGCGATCCTGCGCCAGGTCGCCCAGCTGTACCGTGACCGTTCCGGCGAGCTGGCCGCGATCATCACCAGGGAGATGGGCAAGGTCACCAAGGCCGCCAAGGGAGAACTGAAGTTCGTCGCGGCCATTTACGAGTACTACGCCGACAACGGGGCGGAGCTCCTCCAGGACCAGCCGCTGGCCTCTAACCTGCCGGGCACGGCGTGGGTGCGCAAGACCCCGGTGGGTGCGTTGCTGGGCATCATGCCGTGGAACTACCCGTATTACCAGGTCGCCCGGTTCGCCGCGCCGAACCTGATGATCGGCAACACCATCGTGCTCAAGCACGCGCCGCAATGCCCGGAGTCGGCCCTGGCCATGGAGCAGTTGTTCCGTGACGCCGGCCTGCCAGAAGATGCCTATGTCAACATCTTCGCCACCAACGAGCAGGTCGCCGCCATGATCGCGGACCCCCGCATCGCCGGGGTGTCGGTGACCGGCAGCGAGCGGGCCGGGTCGGCCGTGGCCGCCGTGGCCGGGCAGAACCTGAAGAAGGTTGTGCTGGAGCTGGGCGGCTCGGATCCCTTCATCGTGCTGGACGGTGCCGATCTGCCGGTAGTGGCCAGGACAGCGGCAGCGGCCAGGATGGAGAACGGCGGCCAGGCCTGCAACGCGTCCAAGCGGATGATCGTGGCCGACACCGTCTACGACGACTTCCTGCGCGAGTTCACGGACGCGATGTCCGGCTACGTGACCGGGGATCCGACCGACCCGGCGACGAGCTACGGGCCGCTGTCTTCCGAGCAGGCCGCGCGCAACCTGATGGCCCAGATCGACGACGCGGTCAGCAAGGGCGCGACGGTCCACCTCGGCGGGCATCGCATCGACGGGCCGGGCGCATTCGTGCAGCCGACCGTGCTATCGGGCGTGACCCCCGAAATGCGCGCCTACCACGAGGAACTGTTCGGCCCGGCCGCGGTCGTCTACCGGGTGGCCGGCGCTGATGAGGCGGTGGAACTGGCTAACAGCAGCGCGTTCGGGCTCGGCGGAGCCGTCTTCTGCAGCGACGAGAAGCTGGCCGTGGACGTCGCCGACCGGCTCGACGTGGGGATGGCCTGGGTCAACACCGCTGAACTCGGCGGCCCGGAGCTGCCTTTTGGCGGCACCAAGCGATCCGGCGTCGGCCGCGAACTCGGCCCGCTCGGCATCGACGAGTTCGTCAACAAGAAGCTCATCCACACGCCCCCCGCCGTGCAATGATCACCCAGCGGAGCGCCCGGGTGCGGGCAGGCCTTCTGGCCGGCGTCGCCGCCACGGCGCTGCTGGCCCCGGTCTGAGGCGTCACCCGCCGGCGCAGCACCGGCGACTGGCCGCGCAGCGGCCGCCGGTGGCTACCTGTACTGGTCCAACACGGTCGGCCGGGTCACGAAGCCCGGCAACGGCACGATCGGCCGGGCCCGGCTCAACGGCACCGATGTCAACCAGCGCTTTCTCGCCCAAAGGACTTCCGCAACCTCCACGACGTGGCCGTAAACCCTGGCCGCTGACATCACCGGGGGGCCCGGGCGCCAGGCGGATCCGCAGTCCTGGATTTTCGCCCGGGCCGAAGCCCAGCGACCGGTAGAGCGGCTCACCTTGCTCGGTCGCGTGCAGTTCGATCGACCGAACGTCGCGCGCGGCGAACCATCCGAGCAGCGCCGCGGTGATCTGGCGGGCCAGGCCACGCCGCTGCCACCGCTGATCGGTGGACACCCACTGGATGTAACCGGCCAGGGCGGCTGGATTGGCCGGGCCCGGCAGCCTGCGCACGATCGTCCCCGCCCCGGTCGCGGCGAGCCTGCCGGGGTCGCAAGGATCATCGGCCACGAACACCGCGACGTCCCGGCCCAGCCGGGTGGCGAGGTTCGCGCGGGCTGCTTCCCGCCAGTCGCCTGCTGAGGCGTCTGTGCCCATGGCCTCGTACATCAGCCCGGCCAGACGGATGATCTCGTCGGTGTCACCGGCCGTGGCGGCCCGCACCGCAAATGCGCCCGTCTCCGGCGGGGTATTGTCCGCTGGCTCCACGACAGCGGACCCTACTGCCCCGGCCTGAGCCAGTGCCAGCCGGTAAACCCGCCGCGGTCCAGATGAAAGAGATGGAACGGGTCAGCGATGCCGACGCCCGGCGGGTGCCGACGGCGAGTTCCCTGTCGCTGCTGGGACTACTGAAGCACTGCGCGTTGTGGGAGCGCAGATGGTTCCAGATCATCGTGGCGGGACGGATTTTCCCGGGGGAGTGGCCCGAGGTGGCGGGGTCCGGCGAGCAGACGGACACCGACGACTTCCGCGTCGGCGAGCGTGACACCGTCGAGCAGTGGGTGCCTACTTCAACGAGCAGGCGGCCATCTCCCGCCAGACATCATCAGAGAGACCATCGACGGCAGCCGGGGCATGTAATGCTGCGCGCGGATCCATAAGATCGGTGACATGGTCGCGCTGGATCACCTCGTAACCTCAGGCACCTTCTCTCTGGACGGCGGCACCTGGGACGTGGATAACAACGTCTGGGTGCTCGGCGACGACGCCGAGTGCGTGGTCATCGACGCCCCGCACGACGCGGCCGCGATCCTGGCCGCGGTTGGGTCGCGGCGACTCACCGCTGTCTTGTGCACTCACGCCCACGATGACCACATTGACGCCGCGCGCGCCCTGGCCGACGCCACCGGGGCGCCGATCTGGCTGCACCCGGCCGACAGGGAACTGTGGGACATGACCTACCCGGGCCGAGCCCCGGACCGGGACCTGGCCGACGGGCAGAAAATTCCGGTGGCCGACGCCGAGCTCACCGTCCTGCACACCCCAGGCCACTGCCGCGGCGCTGTCTGCTTCCACCTGCCCGAGCAGAACTGGCTGTTCAGCGGGGACACGCTGTTCGCCGGCGGCCCGGGCGCGACCGGGCGCTCCTTCTCCGACTTCGGCACCATCATCACGTCGATCCGCGACCACCTGCTGACCCTGGATCCGGGCACCGTGGTCCACACCGGCCACGGAGACGACACCACCATTGACGCCGAGGCTTCCCACCTCGACGAGTGGATAGCCCGCGGCCACTGACCCGGCGCCGCTGCTCAGGAACGGTGCATGACCAGCCGGGGGCCAAGGTCGTGCAGTCCCACGTACGGGCCGGTCGATCTCGAGGTAGGTGCCGCGGAAGGAGCAGGTCGCGGTGTCACCCTCCATCACCAAGCCCACGAAGTGGTACGTCCCACCCACCCGAAAGTCGATCTCACAGACCTCGAGCTCCTTGGCCCCGAACCACACGCGCACGTGCTCCGGTTTCGTCAGCGCGTCGAACACGAGCTCGGCGGGTGCGTCGAACCGCCGGGTGACCAGGACTTCACGGTCGCTAGGAAACTCGACCGTGGCCGAGCCATGGCGCGTGCCATTCATCGTGCTTGTTCCCTTCGTTGTAGCTCTTGGACGTAGTCATCCATCCGGTCCAGCCGGTCGTTCCACGTCTGCTCGTACCTGGCCAGCCACGCGTGCATCGGCTGGAGGGGCGCGGGTTCCAGGCGGTACAGCCGGCGGCGCCCCTCCGCCCGGCAGCTGACGAGTCCCACCTCGCTGAGCACCCGCAGGTGTTTTGAGACCTGAGGCTGGGACATCGACAGGTCGTTCACGATTGCCCCGACCGGCTTCTCGCCTGTGATCAGCGCGTCCAGGATTTCGCGGCGGTGCACATCGGCAACCGCGTTGAAGACGTCCGACGTTGTAGCGGCTCTGGCCACGCTTCATCATATTCCGATATCGGCATGTGTCTAGCCCGTTCGGCCAGAACGCGCGACTGAGCCGGTTCACGGCCTACCCCGGTGGGCGGGCATCGAGGAGTTTCTTGGTTAGTCTGTCGGGGTGCTCACTGCGCTGGCGGTGGAGAACTACCGGTCGCTGCGTCGTCTGGTGCTGCCGATGGAGCGGCTGAACGTGGTGACGGGTGCGAACGGGAGCGGGAAGTCGAACCTGTACCGGGCGCTGCGGTTGCTGGCCGATTCGGCGCGCAACGGTGCGGTGGCGGCACTGGCGCGTGAGGGCGGCCTGGCGTCGACGCTGTGGGCTGGCTCACCGGGGGCTGGCCGGTCGTTGCGGCAGGGCAGGCCGCTCGTCCAGGGCGGTAACGAGCGCAGGCTGCTGCTGGGCTTTGCCGGGGACGCCTTCGGGTATGCGATGGACCTGGGTCTGCCGCCCCCGGCACCGACGATGTTCGGGTCCGATCCGGAGATCAAGGCCGAGTCGGTGTGGGCCGGGCCGGTGCTGCGCCCGGCCGCCTTGCTCGCCGATCGCGGCGCCAGCGGTACGGTGCGGATCCGCAGGGGGAGCGGGGACTGGGACCGGCTGCCCCTGCAGACGATCCGCGAGATCGGCGACAACCAGGCCATGGATGACGCCATCGGCCACGCCTTCCCCGGCAGCAGCATCGAGATCACCGGGGATGGCGGCCGGTTTGAGCTGACCCTCCGCCAGCCTGGCCTGCTGCGGCCCCTGCGAGCTGCCGAAGTCTCCGACGGGACACTGCGCTATCTGCTGTGGGCGGCCTGTCTGCTGACACCCCGGCCGCCTGAGCTACTGGTGCTGAACGAGCCGGAAACCAGCCTGCACCCCGATCTGATCGGCCCGCTGGCCAATCTCATCGTCACCGCCTCCGCTAGCACCCAGATCATCGTCGTCACCCATGCCCAGCCGCTGGTCACCGCGCTCCAAGACGGCTCAGCTCACACGATCGAGCTCATCAAGGAGGACGGCAGAACCCTCGTCGCCGATCAGGGCATCCTCGACGAACCGGCCTGGCACTGGCCCGGCAGGCGATGACCAGGAAGCACCGCTAGCCGGGCCGGGCAAGGCTCCTACTGCGTTAGGAGAAGGTGGACGTCGGCGAGCAGTTCCCAGGACTGCGGGGAGGGGGCGGGGGCACAGACCACGACGATCAGGTCCGCGCCGGCCTCCGCCGGCCTGTCCATAGTGCCCGGCAGCTATGACATTCAGGCGCCGCGAATGAACGTGATCGCCTGCCGGGCGCCCGCATCCACCTGCTCGCGGTGGCCGGGAATGAAGTGGGCGCACGATTGGCTGTAGCATGAGGTCGTACTTGTCTTGTGTGCAAAGCGGGTCAACCCGGGGAAGATCTACGGTTTCATCAGGCCGCGCTGATGGCCCGGACGTTTTCGTACACTATTCCGGGATCGACTGCTAGGGTTTCCGCAGCCTCGAGGAGAACCAGCAGGTCGAGTTCGAGGTGCCCCAGGTCCCGTCGGCACCCACGCCCGCGTCGTGTCCGTCGCGACGGTGTCCGAGTTCGATGTCAGTGCCGTGGCTGCGCCGTGGCGAGTGACGGGTAAGTCACCGTCCCGCTGGGTGAGCCCCGGACGGCCGCGCTGCCATAACGTGGCCGAGGGCAGAAACCAGTGGGGAGTCAAAGGTGCTTTTGGTGCAAGGTGGTTGTTCATGATCGGGGATAACGGCAGCGATGCGAGCGGCTTCGCCGACCTGACGCTGGCCCCGGAACTGTGCCGCGCACTGTCCGGCCTCGGTTATGAGGAGCCGACACCGATACAGCGGGCCGCCATCCCGCCACTGCTCGAAGGCCATGACCTGGTCGGGCAGGCCGCGACCGGGACGGGTAAGACGGCAGCCTTTGCGCTTCCCGTCCTCCAGCGGATCCTCACCGACGGCGGGCGGACAGGGCCACTCGCCCTGGTGCTCGTCCCGACGCGCGAGCTCGCGGTGCAGGTCTCTGAGGCGATGCACAGCTACGGGCAGGACATGGGTGCGCGTGTGCTGCCGGTCTATGGCGGCGAGCCAATCGGCCGGCAGTTGGGGGCGCTCAAACGTGGCGTCGACATCGTGGTGGCGACGCCAGGGCGTGCGCTCGACCACATCAACCGGGGAACGCTGAAACTGAGCGGCCTTGAGATCGTCGTCCTCGATGAAGCGGACGAGATGCTCGACATGGGCTTCGCCGAGGAGATCGAGGAGATCCTCGGCCACACTCCCGAGCAGCGGCAGACCGCGCTGTTCTCGGCGACGATGCCGCCGCGGATCGACGGCATGGTGCGCCGCCACTTGCGTAACCCGGTACGGGTCGAACTCGGCCGTCAGGCATCGGCGTCAGCCGACGGCTTGCTGGTGCGGCAGACTGCCTACGTCGTGCCGCGCGGGCACAAGCCCGCCGCTCTCGGTCGTGTGCTCGACCTGGAGACGCCGACGGCTACGCTGGTGTTCTGCCGTACCAGGGACGAGGTGGACCAGCTCACCGAGTCCTTGAACGGCCGGGGCTATCACGCCGAGGCATTGCACGGCGGAATGGACCAGCGGCACCGCGACCGGGTGATGAATCGGCTGCGCAGCCAGAGCATCGACCTTCTCGTGGCCACCGATGTGGCCGCCCGCGGCCTCGACATCGATCAGCTCACGCACGTGGTGAACTACGATGTGCCCAGCGCGCCGGAGTCGTATGTGCATCGCATCGGGCGCGTCGGGCGGGCCGGCCGCGAAGGCACCGCCATCACCCTGGTCGAGCCGCGCGAGCACAGGATGCTCAAGACCATCGAACGGGCCACCAGGCGGCCGATCACGATCGAGCAGCTGCCGACCGTCGCAGACCTGCGGGCCAGGCGCCTGGCGCTGACGGGCGTCGCGCTCCGCGAGAGCCTGCTCAAAGACGATGACCTCGATGCTTACCGGGCCGCTGTCGAGCAGCTCGGTGCGGAGTTCGGCCTCGTCGAAGTGGCGCTCGCCGCGGTCAAGCTGGCGCATGAGGCGAGCGGAACACTTCGCGAGGAAGAAGAACTCCCGGCGGTCGAACTGCCGGCGACGGACGACCGCCGCGACGGTCGCCAGGCCAGCGGACGCGACCAGCGGCAGACGACCGGGCGTGGCCGCCGTGCGATGGGGAGCACGACACGCCTGTTCGTGGGGAGCGGCCGGTCCGCCGGGATCCGGCCGGGGGATCTTGTCGGCGCCATCACCGGCGAGTCGCAGCTGTCTGGCCGGGACATCGGCGCGATCGAGATCGCCGACCGGTTCTCCCTCGTGGAGGTTCCCGAATCGGCCGCCGACGACGTGGTCGCGGCGCTCCGCCACGCCCGCATCAAGGGCCGCAGCGCGACCGTTCGCCGCGAACGGGTCCGATGAACCGCGGTCAGGCGTGACGGTAACTGTTCGCTGGCACCATTAATTAATATAAAGATTATTGATAAAGAACGGTGGCCACCGGAAAGTCCTGCGAAACGCGCGCCTCGCCGCGCCCGAAACTGAGCAGGTTCGCGCCTGCCTCCAGGGTCTGGCACCCGCCACGCTCAGCAGTTCCTCCTCGACGGAGCAGCGGTAGGCCCGCGCTGCGGTACGCCGGGCGGTAAACCTTATCCGTTCTCCGCGCAGTATCTTGCACTTCCGCAATAAGGCACCCTTGTAAGACTGCACGCCAGCAGGCAGCAACGCATTTACCGGTGGCCGCGTCCATACCCTGCGACCAGCGACGATGGCTGGACGCCGGGATCTGCGACGATCCGGTGTCCATCGTGCCGGTAAAATGACAGCGGCCGTTCGGTGAGAAAGCAAGCCTGCGTACGGGGACTGGAGCCAGACAAGGTGGCTGAGCGTGAACGCCGGAACGCCCAGGCACCCGGCGGGGCGCGGGTGCCGATTGGCGAGCGGGTATGTCAGGCGCATCTGGAGCATTTTTGCCCGGGGGGTGCGGGGGTGCCCGTGACCGGCTCTGGCCCGATCGGTCTCAGTGAGGCCGGTGTTGAGCCGGCCGGCTGGGAGGGTAACGGTGCCCGTGCCGCCGGGCAGCGCTGCGGCCGTTGCGGCCAGCCGCTGGCACCCGGCCAAGACGCCCGCAGGCGCGTCGGCGGGACTTGGATCCACGAGTTTTGCCCTGTCCAGCAGAACCGCGCCCGGCCCGCCCCCGGACCTCCGTCAGTCCCCGAGGTCGCTTAGGAACCTGTCGGTGTACTCCAGTGCTGACGTGCCGGGAACCGAGTTGCAGGTGGGAGACGCGTACGTCTGGGTCGTGGGGCAGGGCGTGTCCCGGTCCAGTGACCAGAAGTGCAGCCCGGCCAGGCCGTTGCCGGTGAGGTATGCCGACAGCGTGTCCGCGTCGGCGGCGGTAAAGGTCTCGCTGGAGGTGTCGTTCATGCCGATCATCGGGGTGACGGCGATCTTGCTCGCCGCGATTCCGTAGCTGTGCTCGAGGTTCTGCACCGCCTGGATCGCCGACTGCGCCATCTCGCAGCTGCCGGAGACGACGACGCAGACGCTGCTGGACGCGCTGCCGTAGTCCATGGTCATCAGGTTGATGACGTAGTTCTGCAGGCTTGAGCCGAGCACCGCCTCGACGACCTCGTTGCCGAGCGAGTTCACTCCGCCGTAGCTGCCATCGGATGCTGCCAGCGTGGCGAGCGTGAACGAGAACTGCAGGTTCGGGTACTGCGACTGTGCTCCCGCCGCCGCGTCGACCAGATTTTGGATATCCGACTCGCTCTGGCCGCCTTCGATGTCGAAGTCAATGCCGACCAGGTTCGGGCTGGCGTAGCGGGCGATGAACGATTCCATGCCAGCCGTCGAGCCGCAGCTGAAAGTCCCGGCTTCACCACCGGTCGAGACCACGTAATCCAGGTTGGCGGCCTGGAGTTGCGGTACGTTCTCGGCTGCCCAGTCCGCCCCCGAGACACCACCCCAGGTCTCGCTGCCGCAGGTTCCGGTGGCGAACGCGAGCGTGATCGCGGGCAGGTCCGGGATGTACTGCGACACCAGGCTGCCGGGGCCCACCACCGGCAGGTCGGTCCCGGTCACGGCCGACTGCATCTCGTCGGTGTTCCAGTTCATGTTGATGGTGACGTCCTTGTACGGGCTGAAGAGCAGGCCGTTCACCGAGCCCGTGCCGCCCCCGCCCCCGCCGCCGCCCCCGCCGCCGCCGCCCCCGCCGCCGGTGCAGGCGCCGTCGGACGTCCACGGCTCTCCCGAGCCCGGGCCACCGTTGTTGGTCGCCGGGTCGTTGCCCTGGGTCCACCAGTTGGCGGTGTAATTGACCCCGTTTTCGCTGGCCTGCTCGCCGCCGGTGTAGGCAGTGGTGGAATTCCACGCCGCGGCGCATGTGGTGGATGCCTGCGCGGCGGGCCCGGGGGCCAGCGCGAGGACCGAGCCGCCGGCGGTTAGCCCGAGCGCCGAGCCACCGATGAGAGCTGCGCGCAGAATTCGTCGTCCGGCCTGCATGAATCCTCCAGGGGGGAGAGGAGCTGAGGCGATCTGGCGCCCCACATGAGCCGGTAAACCGGTCATGTGGTCACTTTCTACGCCCACAGGCCGGTAGGGTCAAGACTTATCCGTAAAGAATCTTTCTAGTTATTTTAAGACGGGCGTCGGGTCGGCCGGTCGCGGCGGCGCTGGCCGGAGGCCGCCACCGTCAGGTCCGGTTGGGCCGCACCCGGCCCGGGATCGGTCCACTGCTGGAGTTCCACCTGCGGGATCAGCCAGGTGGCCAGGAAGGCAAGCGCGGCGATCGGGCACCGCGACGAGGAACACGCTCTGGATGGACTCCGCGTACCCGGCGACGAAACCCGCGTGCACCGTGGCCGGGAGGTGGGATAGCAGCGCCGGAGTGGCGTCCGCGCTGCTGAAGCCGTGCGGCAGGGTGATCCCGTGCAGGTGCCTGCCTTGTCCTGGCCTGACGGTCTTCGGCTGCCAGCGGCCGGCCAGCGGCCGGAGTGGTTGTGGCCGGGCACCGGCCAGGTGGTGGCAATCGGTGGCCTGCCGCCACACCGGTCTGGCTACCAGTTCATCCGTGCTGTGGGCGGCTGGGCAGTCCAGGCCGGTCCTGGTGCCCAGGCCGGCTGTGGCGGTTGCGCTGGGCCACCGCGCGCTGTCTACTTCCTGGCTGATCGCGCGCAGGCGGTGAGCCAGGTGGGGCTGGCGGATGCGGTCGCGCCCGGCGTCAATGGCGCGCTGTGGCTGACCCGCTACCCCCCAGACGCTGATCCAGGCACTGCCGCGGGCACGGCGCAGCAGGTCAGCATCGCTGGGGTGCCGATCGGGCCGCAGCTCAAGCTCCCGGCCGGCTACCTGATTGAGCAGGGGACCACTCGCGGCCTGCTGCTGGCACCCTTGGCCCCGCGGCTGGGGACGGTGGCCGACGAGTTGTGGGATACAGCCTCTGTGCGGGCCAGCCGCACCTTTGCGGCAGTGATTGCCGTGAGCAGCACCCAGATCGCCTGGACCCCGTCATGCGCCACACGCTGCCGGGTGCTGGTGCTGAATCTGGCCACCGGACGGCAGGAAACGGCCGGCCTGCCCGAGGGGAGGTCGGTGGCCGCTGCTGCCTTCAGCCCCGAGGCCGACGACGGCGGCCAAGCGGTGCAACTGGAGCTAGAGTCCATGGCCAGCGGCCACCTGATGGCCGTTCCAGGGACCTGGCTCAGCAGCGATGCCCTGATCAGCTTCGGCTGGCCGACCAGCAGCGACAGCCTGATCGCCGAGCTGGCCTTTACGACCAAGGTGCAGCTGACGTTGTGGCGCCAGGTGCCAGCCGGCTGGCCATTGCGGTACTCAGGCCACCGCACACCTCCACCTCCCTGGTCATCGGGCAGGACCCCGCCACCCTGCATGCCTGAATCCCGCCATGCACCGGCTGGACGTCCGGGTCAGTGCACGGCGAACCGCGAGCGGCTCATGACGGCGATCCCGCTGGTGGCGATGAGTCCGTAAAGAGCCGGGGCGAAGAACACATGCGGCAGGCCGAGAACACTGACGCCGAGGCCGCCGGTCAGCCCTCCGAGAGCGCTGGCGATCGCCGTGCAGCTTATGAAGACGGCTGAGGCGGTCGCGACGGCTTGGGGCAGCAGTCGTTGGGCGACGATGATGCCCAGTGCCGCGAACACACCCCATACCCCGCCCATGAGGATCTGCCCGGCGAACATTCCGGCGGCGTCGCCGGTCAGAGCGAAGCAGAGATTCGCGCCGACGCCGAACGCCGCGCCGAGGATCATCAGGCGCATCATGCCGATATGGCGGGCGACGGCCACGGCCACCGGCATCAGGATCAGCTCCATCAAAGGCTGGATGCCGATGACCGCGCCGCTGACCGCCGTCGGCAGATGCACGTCATCGCGCATGTAGATCGGCAGGTAGCCGTACTTGATGGGCTCACCCGCGTAGACGAACACGTACAGCCCTGTGAACGCGAGCAGCGGCAGCATTTCCCGGAGCTTCGGGCGCTGCGCGAGGCGCCCGGCCTGCAGTTCGGACGCGGACGCGGTGCGCGCGAAGCCCATGGGGACGATCTGCGCGAGGGCGCATGACCCGGTGGCCGCGAGCATCACGCGCGGACCGGCGGCAGCCGCCAGGATCGAGCCGAGGACGGGGCCGACGACCCATCCGGCCGTCAACGCCATCCGCACGATGGAGACGACTGCGTCGGCCACGGGGCTCGCGGTCGTTTCCAGGTCGTCGTGGACCGCGGCGAACAGTTGCGAGCCGGCGGCGCCGGAGAATGCCAGGACGACAGTACTGATCACGAAGGGCATCCACACCTGGTCGGCCAAGGCCATCGCGACCCACCCGAGGGATCCCGCCAGAGCACACCACCGGAACAGCCCGAGCCGCTTGCCGGAGCGGTCCGAGCGTGTGCCGATCAGGTAGCCGGCGAGCGGTGCGGTGATGTTCGTGAGGTAGAACAGCCCGGCCGTCGTCAGCGAGACGTGCAGGTCGTTGACCAGGAACAGGGTGATCTGCGGCGCGGCGGCGGACGTCCCCAGCCCGGAGAGGAACAGCGCGACCGTCGCTCCGCGGTAGAGCGGCGAGGCCAAGACCGAGCGCACCGCGGACGGGGTGGTCGCAACCTCGGCAGCGGCGAGTGCGGATGGCATGGAGGAGACCCCGCGAATCTAGACGGTTTTGACGACGGTGCCGGTTCCTTCGAGCGCTGCTACTTCGTCGGCGGGCGCGGTGGTATCGGTGACGAGGGTGCGCACGAGGGTGGAGGGGCCGACGTAGGCGTGGGCGGTGCGGCCGAGTTTGCTGCCGTCGGCGGCGGCGATGGTGCGGCGCGTGGAGGTGATGATCGCCTTTTTCACCGCCGCGTCGTCGAGGTCGTAAGCGGTCAAACCCTCCGCGGCGCTCAGGCCGCAGCAGCCAAGGACCGCGGTGTCGAAACGCAGCGCTGCGAGGGAGGCGAGCGTGAGGGGGCCGGTCAGGGCGCCCTCACCGTTGCGGGGCCGTCCACCGGGCACCATGAGGGTGGTCGGGGTGGGGGCGTCGCTGAGCGTGTGGATGGCCTGCAACGACAAGGGCATCACGGTGATCTGCCGGCCGTTCAGCAGTCGGACGACCGCCAGGCAGGTGGTGCCGCTGTCGAGCAGGACGGTCTCGCCGTCCGCGATGAGCTGGCAGACCTCGGCGGCGATCCGGCGCTTGGCGTCGACAGCCTCGTGGGCGCGCAGCGCGAAGGGCGGCTCCTCGCCCCGCAGCAGCAGGGTGCGCGCCCCGCCGCGGAATCGTTCGAGGACGCCGTGCGCGGCGAGGGTGTCCAGATCGCGCCGGATGGTCATCTCCGAGGCGCTGGTCAGCACGGCTAGTTCTGGGACCGTGGCACTGCCCGAGTCCCTCACAGCCTGGGCGATCAGTCGGTGCCGGTCCGCGTTGCTCATACCACGATTGAACGCCACCCGAAACGAACACGCAAGCTGTTCGTAAGGTGACTTTTAAAACATCATTCTTGTTGTTACGGAGCAAACACGGCCCTGAGCCGACACGTTCCTGCCCGGTCCAGTGGCACTGCCTAGTAGCGGTAAGGGTCGGGCTTGTAGGGGCCCTCGACCGGCACGCCGATGTAGCCGGCCTGTTCCTTGGTCAGCGTGGTGAGTTTCACGCCGAGGGCGACCAGGTGCAGCCGGGCCACCTTCTCATCCAGGTGCTTGGACAGCACGTGCACACCCAGCGGGTAGTCCTCGGCCCTGGTGAACAGTTCAACCTGGGCGATGACCTGGTTGGTGAAGCTGCTGGACATGACGAAGCTGGGGTGGCCGGTGGCGTTGCCCAGGTTGAGCAGCCGTCCCTCCGACAGCACGATCACCGAGTGCCCGTCTGGGAAGGCCCACTCGTCCACCTGCGGTTTGATGATGACCTTGCGGACTCCCCGGATCTGGGCAAGCCCGGCCATGTCGATCTCGTTGTCGAAGTGGCCGATGTTGCCAACGATGGCCTGATGCTTCATCTGGCTCATGTGGTCAGCGGTGATGATGTTGTAATTGCCGGTGGCGCTTATGAAGATGTCGGCATGGCTGACGACCTCCTCCAGCGTGGTGACCTGGTAGCCGTCCATGGCGGCCTGCAACGCGCAGATGGGATCAATCTCGGTGATGATGACGCGGGCGCCCTGGCCGCGCAGCGACTCCGCGCAGCCCTTGCCGACGTCGCCGTAGCCGCAGACGACCGCGACCTTGCCGCCGATGAGCACGTCGGTGGCCCGTTTGAGACCGTCGATCAGTGAGTGCCGGCAGCCGTACTTGTTGTCGAACTTGGACTTGGTCACCGAGTCGTTGACGTTGATCGCCGGGAACGCCAGGGTGTGGTTGCGGGCCATCTCATACAGCCGGTGCACCCCGGTGGTGGTTTCCTCGGTGACGCCCCTGATGCCCTCAGCCATCAGCGTCCACCGTTCCGCGGAAGCGGTCATCGATCGCCGCAGCACTCCGAGAAGCTCCTGAAGGTCCTCCGGGTCGCTTTCGGCGGCGGAGGGCACACCGCCGAGCGCCTCATACTCGACGCCTTTGTGCACGAGCAGTGTCGCGTCGCCGCCATCGTCCAGGAGCATGTTGGGCCCTGGCTGGCCGGGCCAGGTGAGCGCTTGCTCGGTGCACCACCAGTACTCTTGCAGGTTCTCCCCTTTCCAGGCGAAAACTGGGATGCCTTCCGGGTTCTGCGGCGTCCCGTCTGGGCCGACCGCCACGGCAGCGGCGGCGTGATCCTGGGTGGAGAAGATGTTGCAGCTGGCCCACCGGACCTGAGCGCCCAGCGCCGCCAGTGTCTCAATGAGCACGGCGGTCTGGATCGTCATGTGCAGCGAGCCGGTGACTCTCGCGCCGCGCAGCGGCTGCGAGCGTGCGTACTCTTCCCGCACCGCCATCAGCCCAGGCATCTCATGCTCGGCCAGCCGGATCTCGTTGCGGCCGAACTCTGCGAGCGAGAGGTCGGCGACCTTGAAGTCATCGGGCTTCATACCTTCTCCTTAACCAGCCCGGCGGCCTGGGCCGGCGTAGGTGATACGGCACTCATGCTTGCCGCGATCTCGGCTGCTGCGGCGCTACCGTAGGCCTCGGTAAGCCGGGCATGCAGATCGCGGGGGTCGACGCTGTACTCCTGCGTGCCGGCCGTCTCCAGAACCAGGGCGGCCATCACGCAGCCCAGCTGGGCCGCCCGCTCCAGGGCCAGGTGCTGGGAGATTCCGGCCAGGAATCCGGCCCGGAAGGCGTCGCCGACACCGGTCGGATCTACCTTGCACCGCTCGACGGCCGCGCTGACCGTGATGGCGGGCTGGCCCGCAGACTCGATGACGGCGCCTTTCGGGCCGGTCGTGATGACCCAGGTCCCGGCGTGGCGCAGCATCTCGTTCTGCGTCCAGCCCGTCTTGTGCAGCAGCAGGCCCTGCTCGTATTCGTTGGTGAACAGGTAGCCGGCTCCGTCCACTAGTTCCCTGAGGGCGGCACCCTCCATGCGGGCGATCTGCTGGGAGGGGTCCACGGCGAACGGCAGGCCGCTGGCCCGGCAGGCCCGCGTGTGCCTGAGCATCGCCTCGGGGTCATCCGGGCAGATGATGATGATGTCCAAGTCACCGGCTGCGGCCAGGATCGCGGCTAGGTCGATGTCACGGGCCTCGCTCATCGCGCCGGCGTAGAAGGAGGCGATCTGGTTGTTCTCGGCATCTGTGGTGCAAAGGAACCGCGCGGTATGGCGGCTTTGCGAGACGTGCACGTGGCTGGTGTCCACCTGGTGGCCTTCCAGCCATTGGCGGTATTCAGCGAAGTCGGCCCCCACCGCACCGACCAGGACCGGCCGCAGGCCGAGCAGCCCCATGCCGTACGCGATGTTGGCGCCGATGCCGCCGCGGTGGATCAGCAGATCATCCACAAGAAATGAGAGTGAGACCTTGTCTAGTTGCCCGGCCACCAGTTGCTCGCTGAACCGGCCGGGGAAGACCATCAGGTGGTCAGTGGCGATGGAACCGGTGACGATCTGGCGCATCCCGGCTCACCGTTCCGCGGTGACCAGGTGGGCGGCGTCCCGCAGCACGTCGGCCTTGTCGGTGTGCTCCCAGGTGAAATCTTCCTCGTCGCGGCCGAAGTGACCGTAGGCGGCGGTCTGCGCGTAGATGGGGCGGTGCAGCCTCAGGTAGCCGCGGAACGCCGCGGGCCGCAGGTCGAAGTGCTCGTTGACCAGCTCGAGGATCCGCCGCTTTGGGACCCGCTCGGTGCCGAATGTCTCGACCAGCAGGGACAGCGGCCGGGCGACGCCGATCGCATAGGCGACCTGGATCTCGACCCGGTCGGCCAGCCCCGCCGCGACCAGGTTCTTCGCCACGTAGCGCGCGGCGTAGGCCGCGGACCGGTCCACTTTGGAGGGATCCTTGCCGGAGAAGGCGCCACCGCCGTGCCGGGCGAACCCACCGTAGGTGTCAACGATGATCTTGCGGCCGGTGAGGCCGGCGTCACCGACCGGCCCGCCCACCACGAACCGGCCGGTCGGGTTCACGAAGAAGTTCCGGCGAAGCTCGGCCGCGTCGCACAGCGACGGCGGGATCACGTCCAGGACCACCGCTTCCCACAGGTCAGCGGGCAGCCGTTCCTCCGCCCCCTCGTCATGCTGGGTGGAGATCAACACCTTCTCGACCGCCACCGGGACACCATCTCGGTAGCGCACCGTGACCTGGGTCTTGCCGTCCGGCCGCAGATAGGGCAGGGCCCCGGTTTTGCGCACCTGTGCCAGCCGGCGGGCCAGCCGGTGCGCGAGCGCGATCGGCATCGGCATGAGTTCTGGCGTCTCGTTTGTGGCGTAGCCGAACATCATGCCCTGGTCGCCCGCGCCGACCCGGTCGAGTTCGTCGTCGCTGTCCGCGCGGCGCGCCTCATGCGCCATGTCCACACCCTGCGCGATATCCGGCGACTGCCGGTCCAGCGAGGTCAGCACGGCGCAGGAATCACCGTCGAAGCCACACGCCGGGGTGTAGCCGATATCGCGGATCGTGGACCGGGCGATCTCCGGGATGTTCAGTGTGGCGGACGTGGTGATCTCACCACCTACCAGCACCAGGCCGGTGGTCAGCATGGTCTCACAGGCCACCCGGGACAGGGGGTCGGCGGCTAGGGCCGCGTCGAGCACCGCGTCCGATATCTGATCGGCGATCTTGTCAGGGTGGCCTTCGGTCACCGATTCGGAAGTGAACAAGAACTCATTGTCGTCAAAGGTGGCGCTCATTGTTAAGTAACTCCTTCCGCCGCGCTGCCGGTGACGGCAGCGGGTGTCACGCGAATTAGGCATAGCGGAATGCCATTCGCCTCGTGTTCTGCCGGGAAGACCGGCCGGGACATTGCCGGCCAGGACGTTATATGTGGCCGCGGTTAACGGTGAGATTTCCCGTTCCCGGTCTCCAGGTTCTGTGTTCACGCGCATCCGTCATGTGCCAGTGGCTGCCAGGTCACGCCGCCTGGCGGCCGAAGATGTGCACGACGCTGGCTACGTTGTCGTTGCCGTGCCAGCCGCCGGCGTTCTGCGTCAGCGCCAGCCGTGCGCCGGTCACCTGCCTGCGCCCGGCGGCGTGCCGGAGCTGGGTGACCGCCTCGACGATCTGGGCCAGCCCGGTCGCGCCGATGGGGTGCCCGCGGGCCAGCAGGCCGCCGCTGGTGTTGACCGGCCGCGAGCCCCCGAGCTCTGCCTGCCCGCTGCGCAGCAGGGCCGGGCCCTCACCGGGCCGTGCCAGGCCGAGCTGCTCGTAGATCACCAGCTCGGCTGAGGCGGCCGCGTCGTGCACCTCCACGCAGTCGAGGTCGCCGGGGCCCAGCCCGGCGGTCTCGTAGGCGGCCCGGGCGGCCAGGCTGGTGACACTGGCCGAACTGTCCGCTGGTGCGGACGTGAGGGCGGAGGCGAGCACAGCGACCCACGGTCCGGCCGCGGCCGGGTGGAAGTCTTCGCTGACAAGCAGCGCCGCGGCTGCCCCGTCGGAGATGGGTGAGCACATCTGCAGCGTGAACGGCCAGACGATCTCCCGCGCCCCGAGTACGTCGGCGATGCTGAGCTCGCCGCCGTACTGGGCGGCTGGATTGAGCAGGCCGTGCCGCTGGTTCTTCACGACAACCGCCGCGAGATCCTCACGGGTGGCCCCGCTGGCCGCCATGTAACGCAGCGCGGACTCGGCGTACATGTCCATCAGGAACGACCGGCCGGCCGGCTGATCCGCTGACGCGGTCTCCACGTCGACCGATCCGCCGATGGCCGCGAACGACCGGGCCTTGTCCGGGTGGGTCATCTTCTCCGCGGCGACCGCGAGGACCGCATCGTGCAGGCCGCTCGCGACGTTCTGCCAGGCCAGGTGGAATGCGGTGGACGCCGATGCGCAGGCATTCTCCACGTTGACCACTGGGATCCGGCCCAAGCCGAGTGGCCGCAGGCAGAACTGGCCCGCCAGCATCTCCTGGCCCGTCATCGACCCCGCCACCGCGTTGCCGAAATAGCAGCGCTGTACGTCGGCGGCGGTGGCGCCAGCGTCTTTAAGCGCACCGCTCACCGCTTCGCTGGTGAGGTCCTTCAGGGTCCGTTCTGGTTGCTTGGCGAACCGGGTCATGCCGATTCCGGCCACATAGACGTTCCGCATCGCCGCCATCGTGGGCTCCTACCGGCGGCAGGTCAGGTAGGTCCACGCGCAGGGGAAAGAGTCCTGGCCGGGGAACAGCTTGTCCAGGCTGTACCTGATCAGGAACAGCCTGTCCCGTACCGCCGCCTCGGTCGGGGCGGTCCCTTCGACCTTCTGCGACCCGCCGACCCAGCTCAGCACCCCATCGTTGTAGGTGGTCAGCAGCTGATACCAGTCGTCGATACCGGCCGAGATCGTCTCGTCGAACACGTGCAGGACAGTGAAGCCGGCCTCCTCGAACGCCTTGACATACAGGTCGAGAGGGCGGACCGGGACGAATACCTTGTCCCTGAGCTGGCGGTGCCGGGTCATGAGCGTGCTGTCATCGAGCGTTGCCCGGTATTCCTCGAACGCCGCGTGGCTGGCCACGACCTCGGCGGCGATCTCGTTCACCTTGGCGACCGTGTCGTCGATGATCCAGTTTTCCGCGGGCGCGGCCGGGTTGTGCATGTTCCCCGAGCAGACGAACGCCAGGCCGCCGGGCCGCAGCACGCGGGCCCATGACGTCAGCGTGTCGTCCAAGTCGTAATACAGATGGATGGCGTTGGTCGAGGTGAGCAGGTCGGCACCGGGGGAGAACAGGTCCGGGCTGACCACCTCATCGAGCCTTTCCAGCCGCTTTTCCTGCTTCAGCCAGCGCAGCAGGCGGAAGGCCACCCGCTCGTCATCGGCAAAATTCTCCAGTGCGACGCGGAGGAACTTGGTCGACGCGTCCACGTTCAGAATGCCGACCGGATAGTCAATCTTCGCCAGGAGGCGGCGGGCCAGGATGCCGGTGCCACTGGAGTAGTCGATGAGCAGCTTGCCCGGGTCGAGGGCGGCCAGCACCTGGGCGACCGTTGGCTCCAGGTTCTTGTACCAGCCGTGCCCGCCCACGCTGTCATAGTTGAGCCCGAACTGGTCCACCGGCTGCCGCGTCCACTCCTCGTCCGGAATGCGCGCAAATCCCCCCGGCCAGGTAAACGACGGAGAATATGTGAGATCCGAACGGCCATGGACTGACGTTACGCTCATAGAAGTCTCCGGTTGGTTGTTCCTTCTGTTCTCGCTATTCTGCCGCTGCCGCGAACCGCGCAACAGCCGACTTGTGACACAAATTAAGGCAGCATTTCCTTGTGTTCTCATCACAAGGCGCCGCTCGCCAGGCGCAAGCAGTGCATGCTGATTGCAGTGACGACGAGTTTCGAAGTGCAGATCTCCGGCCGCCGGGCGTGGTTATCAGGCGCGGCTGCCGCGCAGCATCGCGACCGTCTCCCGCAGTTGCCTGATCTCCCGCTTCATGGATTCGATGACCGCAGCCTGCTCGGCATTATCAGGCTGCTCAGCCACGGGTATCGGCAAGCCGCAATAAGGGCATGCGGATTGTTCATCCACCACGGCACTCCCATGAGCGGCTGGTGCCCTGCCGGCAGCGCAAGCCCGCCCATGTCAATGATGCGGCGGCAAAGGCAAGCAGGCAATCGTATTCCAGCACTAATTTCCGCCCGCCATTTCTGTGGCCGCACCACAGAACACGGTATTGGGTGCCCAGTGGCCGGACATGCCGGCGCCGTCTGGCCGGCCCCGCTCCCCAGCCCGGCAACGTGCGGCCGCGACCCTGTGGCCAGCGCCTCGATCCGGACCCGGGCCAGGGGCGTTGGGTAGGCACGGTATACTTTGGGGTACCTGTCAGCAGAGCGATAACCGGTGACGATGACGATCGCGCAAGGGTCAGGCAAGGGCCAGCAGGACAGCGGCCGCGAGCGGGTGAGCCGGGCCGCCTATGAGCTGTTCAGCAAGGAAGGCGTCCAGGCCGTGGGCGTCGATGCGGTCATTGCCAGGGCTGGCACCGCGAAAATGACGCTGTACCGTAATTTCCCGTCCAAGAATGACCTGATCCTAGATTTCCTGCGGCGCCGTGAGCAGCTATGGACGCGGGAGTGGCTGCAGGCCGAGAGCCAGCGCCGGGGTGATACGCCAAGGGATCAGTTGCTGGCGATTTTCGACGTCTTCTCCGAATGGTTCAGGCGCCCAGATTTCGAGGGCTGCTCTTTTCTGACCACGATGGTCGAGTTCAACGACCGGGACCATCCGGTCCACCAAGCGGCGGTGTCACATCTGGCCAATATCCGGAGCTACATCGAGGATCTGGCTAGGGCGGCCGGAATCAGCGATCCCAGTTCCTTCGCGTGCAAGTGGCACATCCTGATGAAAGGTTCCATCATGGCCGCGCATGAGGGTGACACGGCCGCGGCCAGCCGGGCCCGTGAGATCGGCGAGCTGCTCCTCGAGTCGAGCTGACCGCGGGCCGCGGGTGGCCCGCCCCAGTGTCAGCGGGCCCGCCACCGGCTTGCGCGGCGGCCCGCCCGCTGACACCAAGCGCGAGATCAGCTGATGCCGAGCTTCTCGGCGGCCAGCTTCGTCCCCTCCACCCTGTTCGTGATCTTCTGGAAGGCGATGTCGCGGGCGGCGTCGGGCGAGCCGTGGCTGGGCTTCTCGTCGATGCTGAACGGTGAGAAGCCGCAGTCGTCGGTCGAGCCGAGCTGTTGTTTCGGAATGAAGTTAGACGCCCTGATCAGCGCGTCACGGACTTCTTCCGGGCTCTCGACCCGCGGGTTCAGCGGGTTGATGACGCCGATATAAGCCATCTGCGTCACACCCTTGGCGTCCCCGCGGATGCTCTGGCCGATAATCCCGTACACCCGGTCCTTGTCCCGCTCGCTGGCGAGCTGGATGAGGAAGTAGCCGGCGTCGAGCTGGAACATGCTCGGCAGCAGGTCGTTGTAGTCCACGTCGGCGCTGTGCACGGAATCGCGGTCACCGCCTGGGCAGGTGTGCACACCAATGCGGGTCCGCTCGTCGGCGGTGAACCGTGCGAACACGCGGTTGTCCAGCTCGATGAAGTGCGGCAGCATGTTCCGCCCCGTCCACGGGTTGCGTGGGTCGTTTCTGGTCGCGAGCCTGCCTTCGGTGAAGTCGACCGACACCCTGGCGGCTCCGGCCTCGAAGGCCTTCCTGATGTCCTTCTCGCACTCATCGACCAGGTCCGCCTCGAACTGCTCACGCGAGTAGCCGGGGACCGCGCTGTCCAGCGGGTAAAGCAGCGCGAGCATCGAGGGGGCGATCACCGCCTGCTTCATCGGCTTGTGCGCCAGCCCGATCGACTTCGCCAGCGTGTCGGCCGCGTAGGTCTTGTACCGGAACGGCCCGCGGGCCAGCCGGGGCAGCTGCCTGCGGTGCCCGTCGGCGAAGATGGCAAAATACTGGCCGCCGTCCCCGGCCAGGCTGTCAGCCAGCCCGGTACCCGCCAGGGTGTCGGTGATCGCGTAGGTGGCGAAGCTGGACCAGCGCTGCTCGCCGTCGGAGATGATCGGCGCCCCGGTGGCCTCATAACGCTGGATCGTGTCACGGACCGCCGCGTCCTGCTCGGTTTCGAGGTCCTCACGGCTGACCTCGCCGGCGTCGTACTTCGCGTAGGTCTCCTGCAGCTTGCTGGGACGGGGCATCGAGCCAACAGGCTCGGTGGGGATCCCGGTACCGGTTCTTGGGTCGTAGTCGGTCATGAACGCCTCTCTCCCTGGAGTCGAAGGCAACGCGCCGCGGGCCGGTGCAACGCAGCCAGCGCAGCCGGACGTGACCTGGGCCATCCACCCGGCGCGGACCGGGCGCCCACAATGCTTGGCAGGACGGACGCTTGCAGCCCATGACGCGGGCGTTCGCCACGATGACGTTAGAGAGATAGACCGGCCTGTCTCACTGTTGTTACTCCCGGACAATAGACCCCGGCTAGCCATGGGTCAACGGTGTGTTACGCATGTATTTCACAGATGGCGCTTGGGCCTGCCCAGGCAGGCCGCCGGCGGGCGCGGCGGTGTCCACGGCGCGGCGCTCCGAGCGCGGCTGACCCCAAAGCCTGGGCCTGTTCGTGCATGGCCGGGCTGACGCCCTGAACTTTTGCCAGCCGGGGCAGGTGTGTGGCTACCGGGCGGCGGGCGGGGCCTGGCGCAGCCAGCGCGTGTTTCGGGAATATTTCCTGGCAGGTCTTGGCGGCCACGGTGCGGCCGTCCTATTCTCTGAGAGAGACCGGCCTGTCTCGTGTCGGCGCCGGGCCGTGAGAAGGGACGGCAGCCAGGCTTGAGACGGGACGGGCCAGACCGCGACCTTGGGTGGTGCTGATGGGTGACAGCCCGCGGCCCGCGGCCCGCCGGATATGGGATCCCGCATTCCGCGATCGCGTCCTGGTCTGCGATGGCGCGATGGGGACCATGCTGCATTCGGCCGGTGTGCCGCTGGACCGTCCGGTCTGCGAGCTGAACATGTCCCAGCCCAGGCTCGTCCGCGACCTGCATGCGGCCTACCTTTCGGCAGGGGCGCGCATCGTGCAGGCGAACACCTTCGATGCCAACCGGCTGCGGCTGGCCAGGGTGGGGCTGGAGGACCGGGTCGCGGAGATCAACATCGCGGGGGCCAGGCTCGCCCGCGAGGCTGCGAGGGATCTGGGCTCGCCCGTCCTGGTAGCTGGCAGTGTCGGCCCGGTGATGAGCGCGGCTGTATCGCGGCTGCCGGACGGTGCCCGCGGACCGGTGCTGGCTGAGCAGATCGCCGCCCTGGCGGACTGGGTCGACGTGATCATGCTGGAGACATTCGGCGACGCCGAATCCCTGGCTCAGGCGGTGGAGGTTGCTCTGGCTGAGTGCGATCTGCCGGTGATCGGTCAGATGACCTGTGGCGACGACGGCAAGACCCTTGGCGGCGAGCAGCCCGCGGAGGTGGCCGCGGTGCTGTCTGCGCTGGATGTGGCGGCGATCGGGGTCAACTGCACGGTCGGGCCCGCTGCCTTGCATGATGTGGTGCGGCAGCTGGCTGCGCAGTGCCCGGTGCCGGTGACCGTGCAGCCGAACGCGGGCATGCCCAGGCGCCTGGGACGCCAGCTGCGGTATGCCCACAACACCGAATACTTCGCGCAGGCGGCACGGATGTTCGTCGCGGACGGCGCGACCGTGGTCGGTGGGTGCTGCGGGACGACCCCGGCTCACATCAGAGCGGTCGCCCGGTCGGTAGCGGGCCTCGAACCGAGCCGGCCGCCGGCCAGCGCTGGTGCTCGCCCGGCCCGGCCGCTCGTGCGTCTGGTCCCGCCCCGGGCGGACGAGCGTCCGCCGGCCAGGTGGCCGCATGCGGGGCGTTTCGTCATCATGGCGGGACTGACTGTGCCGCGAGGACAGGAGGTGCCCGAGTTCGTGGCCTGGGCCGCCCGGCTCATGTCCGCGGGTCTGGACATGCTGGCGATCACCGACAGGCAGACACCGGCGGCCCGGGTCAACCCGATCGCCGCCGCGGTGGTCCTGCGGGAACGCCTGGGGGCCGACGTGGTGCTTCAGATGGAGGCGGCCGACCGCAGCCTGGCGGCACTCGAAGCCGACCTGCTCGGCGCGTACGCGCTGGAGGTGCAGACGGTGGTCTGCCGCAGCGGCCTGCCGCGGGTGCACGGCGACTATCCCGACTCCTACTCGCTGTGGGACGTTGATTCGGTCCGCCTCATCGGGGCACTGTCGGGGTTGAACCACGGTGTGGACTGGCGCGGGGTGATGACGCCCGACCGGACCTCGTTCGTCATCGGCGCGTCGCTCGACACCTCGGCGGCAGACACCGGCCAGGAGCTGAGCCGGGTCGAGGAGAAGATCAGGGCGGGTGCGCATTTCCTGCTGACTGATGTCATCGACGACGTCGACGGCTCGGCCCGTGTCCTGGCGGCGCTGCGCGATCGCGGCATAGCGGTACCGGTCATCGTGGCGCTCGCGCCATTCGACGACCCGCGCACGATCCTCAGGCGGCGGCACGAGGTGGCTGAAGTCTCTCCCGCGGCTCCGGAGTTGATGGCTCCGGAGTTGATGGGTCCGGAGTTGATGGCACTGCGCAGCGGGAACGATCCGGCGGACCCGGTGAACTCCGCCCTGGATGCGGTGCACAAGCTACGCGACCTGGCCTCTGGCGTGCTGATCCACGTGCCGGCCCGGCCCGATGACCGGGTGATCAGGCTTATGACCTTCCTGGGCCAGTCACGGCAGGGGCCGTGAGCGCGGTGGGAATAGGGGAGCACACGGGGTCAGGCGTCGGCTTCCCGCCGCACGCCCGGCCGGGCGGCTCTGGCCGCGGCGCCAGCGGCCGGCAAGACATCATCACAGGCCTGTCCCGCCGGAACTCGGTCTACCGGCGGATGACCTCGGTCTGCGACCGGATAGCGGACGCCGTGCTTCGAGGTGCCGGCGCAACCGAACTGGCCACCATATTCGCGCAGATGATCGGCAAGACCGTCCTGCTGCTGGACCCGGAGTTCGGGCTGCGCACGCACGCCCCGGCCGTCGAGCCAGCTGCCACCACCCCGCGCTGGGATCCAGGCGAGGCCAGCGTCGCCCGGCTGCTGCGGATGCTGGCATTGGAGCGTCGGCCTGTGCGGGTGCCGCCTGTTCCCGGCTCGGCGCTGGCGCACGGCTGCCTGGCCATGCCGGTCACCGCTGGCCAGGCCATGCTCGGCTACCTGCTTGTGCTGGACCCAACCAACACGGCCGACCCCGACGACGGCGATCTGATCATTGCCAGCTACGCCGCCACCCTCTTCGCCCTCACCCTGGCCCGCGAGCAGACCACCTTGGAACTGGGGCTGCGTTACCGGGGCACCGTCGTCGACTCACTGGTGTGCGGCCACTTCCTTGACCAGCAAGACGCGCGGCGCAAGGCAGCGGAACTCGGCATCGGTGACTCGCAGCCGTTCCATGTGGCCGTGGCCCGCCTCCAGCGCGATGGAACATCACCGGCAGCATCCTCACCCGATGATGACAGGGAGGCAGAACAGCTGATGAGCAGGCTGGCCGCCTCCGCCCAGTCACCATCGGCCCTGCGCGGCGCGGAGCTGGTCATGATCGTGCCAGAACCGCGGGAGGCCACGCGCCCGGCGGATCCTGGCAGCATCGAGACACCACTGGCGGTTTTGGCCCGGCTGCTCGCCGGTAGCCCGGCCGGGCAGGAGATCACCTGCGGTGTGAGCGAGGCCACCACGGAGCCCGGTCTGGCCCCGCAAGCGCTGCGGCAAGCCGAGCAGGCCATCGAACTCGGCACCAGGCTGGGCCGGGCAGGCCAGCTGATCAGGTATGAAGATCTCGGTATCTACCGGCTCCTGCTGCAGATTGGCGACATGAACCAGCTCTGGCGGTTCGCCAAGGACGTGCTGGGGCCGCTGATCGACTACGACGCCGTGCACAAAGCCGACCTGATCGGCACCCTGTCCGCCTACCTCAGCCACCACGAGAGCCCCAAGCAGGCCGCCCGCGTGCTGCGGGTGCACGTCAACACCGTCGCCTACCGGGTCCAGCGCATTGAGCAGCTCACCTCGCTCGACCTAGCCGGCCCCGAGGACCGCCTGCTCGCCCATGTCGCCGTCAAGATCATCATGTCGCAGGGCGGTGGCGGTGGCCATCCAGGCCCCGCTTCCCGCCCCGTGCGGAACCAGCGCCATCATTCCCACGGTGCCTGACCCGTCCGCACCCCTCATCGAGGGCGGCGAGCCATGGGCGCGGTGTTCACCGCCGCGGCCGCAGCGCCGCTGACCTCGGTGGCCAGCGTGCTGGAAATGACCGGCGACTTCTCGCTGGCGCTGCCGGTTATCCTGGCCGTCGCGATCGCCACCGCGGTCTCCCGCGGGCTCAGCTACGGCACCATCTACACCACCAAGCTGCTGCGCCGCGGCACCGACATCGACCGGTCCCATAGCCTTCACCGGCCAATCCGGATTGGCGGTCAAGGTGCTGTTGGCTTGCCGGGCAGGCTGAGTTTCATCAGGGTGCGCAGTACCTGGCCGTATTGCCGGTGCAGGGGGCCGGTCGTATATGGCAGGTGGTATTTTTCGCAGAGCGCTTTCACCCGCACGCTCATCTCGGAGTAGCGGTTGCAGGGCAGGTCGGGGAACAGGTGGTGCTCGATCTGGTAACCGAGGCTGCCCGACATGATGTGCAGGAGGCGGTTGCCTTCG
>DATAWQ010000051.1:0-17528 GCA_036267135.1 Streptosporangiaceae bacterium
AAGCGGGGCCGCCCGCTGGCTTTCCTGGTGTCCCAGGTTCTGCCCGTTCACCTGCGCGATGCCTGCCGTTTCGCCTGCGCGACGCGGTCTGAAGAGGGATTATCGGCGCATGGACGCCCGCGCCGAGCAGATCGTGCTCGACTACCTCCGTCTGCTGGGGGACGCGGCGCAGGAGGAACTTACCCCGCAGCAGCGGCAGACGTTCCTGGCCAGGTCGCGTGCCGCCATCGCCCGGCAGGTCGGTGAGACCCGGGCGGAGCAACCCCACGACCTGGAGCGGCTGCTCCGCCAGTTCGGCGACCCGCAAGAACTGGCCACGGCCGAACGGCAGCGGCTGGGCGGCACCCCACCCGCGGAGCCGAACGCCAGCCCCGGCCAGGCCACCACCGCTCAGGCCAGCCCTGATCAGGCCACCGCCGGTCAGGCCAGTACCGGCGAGACCAGTACCGGCGAGCGGGCCGGGCCGCGGCACCGGACCCGGCCGGACCGGGCCGGACGGCCGCCTGCCGGACCCGGCCGTCGCCGCCCTGCTCCGGCGCTCTCCGGCCGTCGGCCCGCCGCCGCGCCGGTGCTGCAGCGGCCGATCAATGCCCGGTGGCGGCCAGGGGCCGACCTGCCCGATCCCCCTCGCCCGGACCCGCCGGTGCTGACGACCATGCCCCGCTGGCCCGTCGCACCCCGCCGGGCCGGCCAGGGCCCCGGCTCGGGTGACTGGCCAGGGCCGCGGGACGACCCGCCGCGGACGCCGGGCCTGGCCGGCTCCGATACGCCGGGGAACTGGCTGGACGGGCTGATCACGCTGGTGCGCAGGCACCCCCTCGAGTGCGCTGCCGTCGCGGTGCTCGGCGTGGGCGGGCTGATCGACCCGTTTCCGCTCTGGGTGCTCGGGGCGCTGGCGGTGCTCGTCTCACGGCTGTGGGACACCAGGGACAAGCTAGCCGCGGTGGCGGTCCCGATGGTGATCGCACTGCTGGGCGGCCTCATGCTGGCGGGCGTCACGGCGCGGTCGGCCAGCCTGTCCGGCTACGCGCACGGCGTGCACACCGACGGCTGGGACCTGATCAGGGCCGGGGCCGTGCTCGGCGCGGTCTACCTGGCCTGGCGGGTGCGGCAGGGCCGGCGGCCGCGGCGGGGCCCGCCCTGGCACCAGGTCACCCGCGGCCGGGGCGCCTGACCGAAGCCGCGGCCGAGGCTTGCGATGTACGCACGGTGACGGCAAGGTAACTAAGCGATGAGTTAGATGATTGCGCAGGGTTAAGGCGGGTATACAACCTGGTGCGGCCGTATCGCCCAGCGCGAACAACCGCCGCTGATTTCCCGGCCGAGCACGCGATCCCGTCCCAGCACCATCCGTACGTGTGAGGCCGCGGAGGACGTGGTCCCGGTTAATCCCGGGACCACGTCACTATCTAGCCCGGGCAAAATCGTGTCTGCCGCTCCCGGCGCGGTACCGATAGCCTTATTGCGTGGCTTCGGACTCCTCGCGGCGCCGGAGCGGTCAATTCCCTTTCATCACGTGAGGTCCCGTCTGTGCCCACTGGCAAGGTGAAGTGGTATGACTCCGACAAGGGGTTCGGCTTTCTCACCCGCGACGACGGCGGTGAGGTCTTCGTGCACTCATCCGCGCTGCAATCCGGCACGGCTGGCCTGCGCGCGGGCCAGCGCGTGGAGTTCGGGATCGCCGAGGGGCGCAAGGGCGCCCAGGCCCTGCAGGTCCGCCTGCTCGAGCCGCCGCCCACGGTGGCCAGGGCCAGCCGTAAGGATCCGGACGAGATGGTCGTGCTGGTGGAGGACCTGATCAAGTTGCTCGACGGGGTCTCCAACGCCTACCGGCGGGGCAAGCACCCCGACGGCCGGGAGGCGAAGAAGATCGCGGCGGTGCTGCGGGCCGTGGCCGACGACGTCGAGTCCTGACCAGCCGGGGCCTAGGTAATCGGCCTGAGTTCCGGCTTGGTGTACACGGCAGATCCCTGGGTGAGTAAGAATGTCTAGGTGACTCCTGCGATCCGGGCCCGCGCCAAGGAACCCGACGACATGTGCGTGATGGCCAGCGACCTCGCCCGTGCCGCGGCCACCGAGATGGCCGGCTGGGACTACGTCGGCCAGCACACCGGCATCGAGGCCGACGGCGACCGGGTGGTTACCCACATGTTCGAGTGCCTCCAGCCCGGATACGTCGGCTGGCGCTGGGCGGTCACGGTGGCCAGGGCGTCGCGCTCGAAGCTGGTGACGGTCAGCGAGGTCGTTCTGCTGCCCGGCCCCGGCGCGCTGCTGGCCCCCGAGTGGGTGCCCTGGCGTGACCGGGTGCTGCCCGGTGACCTCGGCGTCGGCGACCTGCTCCCGGCTCAGCCCGACGACGAGCGGCTGGTCCCGGTGGTGGCGAGCGAGGGCGATGACGGCCTCCAGGACTGGCCGTCGGTGGACGAGCCCAGCCTGCCCGGCCTGCCTGGGCAGCCGGAGGCCGGCCAGGTCCGGGTGCTGTCGGCGATAGGCCGCGACGACACCGCCGAGCGCTGGTACACCGGGGCGCACGGCCCGGACACCGCGCTGACCCGCTCCGCCCCGGCCCAGTGCGCGACCTGCGGTTTTCTGGTCCGGCTGGGCGGGCCGCTCGGCGCCGTGTTCGGCGTGTGCGCGAACGCGTACGCGCCCGAGGACGGGCGGGTGGTGTCCTTCGACCACGGGTGCGGGGCCCACTCCGAGGCCACCGGCGGGCCAGGGCCCGAGCGCACGGCTCCGCCCATCATCGACGAACTCGGGTACGACCTGGTCGATCAGCCGGGCGTCTCGGTGGAAGAGACGGTCTTCGAGAACCTCGACCACGCCTGACCAAGATGTAGCTGACCAGGACGTAGCTGACCGGGACTTAGAGGTCTTAGGAACCGGCCCGTTCGGCTCGGCGCTGCGCCGTCTTCGTCCGGCTACGCTTGAGGTGCGGGACGTACAGCAGCCCGAACAGCCCGAGGCCGAACCCGGCCACCGTGACCCACAGCCACCAGCGCTCCTTCGGCGCCAGGTCGCCGTGCACGATCAGCAGCACCACCAGCGCGATCGCCCACCCGGCCGTGATCGCACCCGTCACAAGCTGATCGTTAGCCTCCAGCGGCGCAGGCGGCTCCTGCCGCTCGCGTCCCTGATCACCCGGCTGCCGGTCCATAGCCCCAGACTAGGCCTAAGCCCGTACCGGCGATGGGGTGAGATGCGCCGCAAGTCGTGGTGTACTTGTGGCAGGCGCCGTCGGCGCCCGCCCCCTTCGCGTGGCTAATGGTTTGCGGAATACATGATCACCGCATATCGTTAGCAAGAGTAATGACTCAGGCTAATGAACATGACTGCCACCCAGACCAGGTCAGATGCGGGCCTGGCCACGGCCCTGCGGATATCGTTGAGCAGGCTCGCTCGCCGGCTGCGGGTCGAGCGCCAGGCCGAGGGCCTGGCTTCGCTCTCCGACACCCAGCTCGCCGCGCTCGCCGTGCTGGAAAAACACACTGTGATGACCCCGGGCGAACTGGCCGAGCACGAGAAGGTGCAGCCGCCCTCCATGACGCGCGTGATCGCGGTGCTGGAAGAGCGGAAACTGGTGATGCGGGCACCGCATCCAACCGACCGGCGCCAGGTCGTGCTGTCGGTGACCGAGGAGGGCCGGGCGCTGGTCGTCCAGGCCCGGCGTCGCCGGGACGCCTGGCTGGCGAAACGCCTGAAGGAACTGACGCCGGACGAGCGGGCGGTGCTGCGGGCGGCGGCGCCGGTGCTGGAGAAGCTCAGTCAGGCCTAGCCCGCCGCTCGCTGACCACCACGTTCAGCTCGCTGCGCGTCCGTAACTACCGGCTGTTCGCGACCGGCCAGGTCATCTCCAACACCGGTTCGTGGATGCAGCGTGTCGCGCAGGACTGGCTGGTACTCGACCTGACCCACGGCAGCGGCACCGCGCTCGGCATCACCACCGGGCTGCAGTTCCTGCCGCTGCTGCTGTTCAGCCTGTGGGGCGGCGTGATCGCCGACCGGTACCCCAAGCGGACCATCCTCATGCTCACCCAGGCGATCGCGGGTGGCCTCGCTCTCGTACTCGGCGTGCTCGCGCTGACCGGTGAGGTGCGCATCTGGCATGTGTACGCGCTTGCCTTCGCGCTCGGCATGGTCACCGTGGTGGACAACCCGACCCGGCAGACGTTCGCGGTGGAGATGGTCGGCAAGGCCGACATGCCGAACGCGATCGCGCTCAACAGCGCGGTGTTCAACCTGGGCCGGATCCTCGGTCCCGCGGTAGCGGGCCTGGTGATCAGCGTGGTGGGCACCCCGTCGGCCTTCCTGGTCAACGCGGCCTCGTACGCCGCCGTGATCATCGCACTGAAGCTCATGCGCCCGGCCGAGCTGCGCCCGGCCGAGCGCAAGCCCAGGGCCAAGGGCCAGACCCGGGAGGCGCTGGCCTACGTCAGGGCCAGGCCGGCCCTGTGGTCGCTGATGGTGCTGGTGTTCTTCGTGGCCACATTCGGGATGAACTTCCAGGTCACCATCGCCCTGATGTCGAGGGGCGAGTTCGGCGTCGGTGCGGGGGCGTTCGGGCTGGGGTCCACCGTGTTCGCGGCCGGCGCCCTGGTGGGTGCGCTCGTCGCCGCCCGCAGGAAGAGCCCGGGCTCCAAGCTGCTGATCATCACCGCGTTCGTGTTCGGGGCGCTGGAAGTGCTGAACGGGCTGATGCCGTCGTTCTGGACGTTCCTGGCCGTGCTGTTCCCGATCGGCGTGGTGCTGCTCACGTTCACCACGGCCGCCAACTCGGCCACTCAGCTCGGCACCACGGCCGACATGCGCGGCCGGGTGATGGGGCTGTACCTGCTGGTGTTCCTGGGCGGCGCGCCGCTCGGGTCGCCGCTGGTGGGATGGGTAGGCCAGGCCTTCGGGCCGCGGGTCAGCCTGATCGCGGGCGGCGTGATATCAGCCGCCGCGGCCGCGGCGGTCGCGCTCCTGCTCGCGCACAGCCGGAGCCTGCGGGTCCGTGACTATCTGCGCCCTTCCGCCCTGCGGGCCACCGCCTGAGCACCCCGCCGGCTCTGATACCCATGGTGACGTGAGACTGTTCGTCGCCATCACACCGTCGGCGATGGCGCGCGACGAGCTCGAGGCCACCCTCGCCCCGCTGCGCACCGCCCGGTCTGAGCTGCGCTGGAGCAGCCCGCCGTCGTGGCACGTCACACTGGCTTTCCTGGGTGAGGTGGACGAGAAGATCGCGGCCAGGCTGGCCGTGCGGCTGGAGCGCGCCGCGGGCAGGCACCCCGGCCTGGACCTGCAGATCGCGGGCGGCGGCGCCTTCCCCACCGCGCCCAGGGCCCGGGTGCTCTGGACCGGGATCCGGGGCGATCTGCCCAAGCTGGAGGTGATCGCCAGCTCGGTCCAGGCCGGAGCCAGGCGCGCGGGCGCACCACCGCCGGACGAGGGGCGGCGGTTCCGGCCGCACATCACCGTGGCCCGCTGCCGCGAGCCGGTCAGCGTCACCGGCCTGGTGGACGAGCTGAAAGGTTTCTGCGGCAGCACCTGGCCGGCCGACCGGGTGCACCTGATCCGCAGCCACCTGGGCCCGAAGCCCTGGTATGAGTCGATCGGGAGCTGGCCGCTCCGGGCGCCCGAGCCGGCGGCGTAGGCTGCCTGACGTGAACCTTGCGCCCCGCTGGCTGCTGCCCACCGTGCTGGCGGTCCTCATCCTGGCCGTGGTGATCGGCGCGATCGTGCGCTGAGCGGGCCGGGCGGGCGGCTAGAGGCGCTCGACCACGTAGTCGATGCAGGCGGTGAGCGCCTCCACGTCGGCCGGGTGCACGGCCGGGAACATGCCGATCCGCAACTGATTACGGCCCAGCTTGCGGTAAGGCTCGGTGTCCACGATCCCGTTCGCCCGCAGCGTGGCGGCTACCGCCGCCGCGTCCACGGTGTCGGCGAAGTCGATCGTGCCGACCACCTGTGAGCGCTGCCCAGGGTCGGCCACGAACGGCGTCGCGAACGGCGACTTCTCCGCCCAGGTGTACAGCCGGGACGACGAGTCGGCGGTGCGGGCGGTGGTCCAGGCCAGGCCGCCGTTGCCGACCATCCACTCCACCTGGTCGGCCATCAGCACCAGTGTGGCTAGCGCCGGGGTGTTGTAGGTCTGGTTCTTGCGCGAGTTGTCGATCGCGGTCGGCAGCGAGAAGAACTCGGGCACGTAGCGTTCGGACGCCGCGATCTGCCCGGCCACTTCCAGCGCGGCCGGCGACATCAGCGCGAGCCACAGGCCACCCTCGGCGGCGAAGCACTTCTGCGGTGCGAAGTAGTACACGTCGGTCTCGCCGGCGGAGACCGGCAGCCCGCCGGCCCCGCTGGTCGCGTCCACCAGCACCAGGGCGCCGGGATCGGCGCCGTGCACCCGCGCGATCGGCATGGCCACGCCGGTCGAGGTCTCGTTGTGGGTGAGCGCGTAGGTGTCCACACCGGCCTGCGCCCGCGGCCGCGGGTGTGTGCCCACCGCCGACTCGATCAGCGTCGGCTCGGCCAGCCACGGCGCCGCCGCGGTCACCTTCGCGAACTTGGACGAGAACTCGCCGAACGTCAGGTGCTGGGCGCGGTCGCGCACCAGGCCGAACGCGGCGATGTCCCAGAACGCGGTGGTCCCGCCGTTGCCCAGCACGACCTCGTAGCCGTCGGGCAGGGAGAACAGCTCGGACAGCCCGGAACGTATCCGGCCGACCACCGCGCGCACGGGTGACTGCCGGTGCGAGGTGCCCAGATACCTGCTGCCCCAGGTGGCCAGGGCGTCGAGCTGCTCAGGGCGGACCTTGGAAGGACCGCAGCCGAACCTGCCGTCGGCTGGCTTGATGTCTGCGGGTATGTCGATACCAGTCACTGGACTGAGTTTACTGGGCCGGAAAGATTAACCCGCCGGCTCTGCTTTTTGGGCCGGAAAGATAAACCCGTCGACCGTACGGGCTGGGGTGGGAGACCCCCACTGCTCATACGGGCTGGGGTGGAAAGCGGCTTAGACCTCGCGGTCGAGCACCTCACCGGCGCCGGGTACGTCGGACACCAGACGGGGCTTGGGGCCGATGTAGCGCGCGCTCGGGCGCACCAGGCGGCCGGTCTGCTTCTGCTCCATGATGTGCGCGGCCCAGCCGGCGGTGCGCGCACAGGTGAACATCGAGGTGAACATGTGCGGGGGTATCCCGGCGAAGTCGAGCACGATGGCCGCCCAGAACTCCACGTTGGTGGCCAGCACCCGGTCCGGCCTGCGGGCGTGCAGTTCGGCCAGGGCCGCGCGCTCCAGCGCCTCGGCCACCTCGAACCTCGGCGCGCCCAGCTCGCGCGCGGTCCGGCGGAGCACGCGGGCGCGCGGGTCCTCGGCCCGGTACACCCGGTGGCCGAAGCCCATCAGCCGCTCACCCCGGTCCAGCGCGGCCTTGACGTAGGCGTCGGCGTCGCCGCTCTTCTCCACCTCTTCGATCATGCCAAGCACCCGGGCCGGGGCGCCGCCGTGCAGCGGCCCGGACATCGCGCCGACCGCGCCGGACAGCGCCGCGGCGACGTCCGCGCCGGTGGAGGCGATCACCCGGGCGGTGAACGTGGATGCGTTCATGCCGTGCTCGGCCGCGGAGACCCAGTAGGCGTCGACGGCCTTGACGTGCTTGGGGTCGGGCTCGCCGCGCCAGCGGACCATGAACCGCTCGGTGATGGTGTTGGCCTCGTTCACCCGGCTCTGCGGGACCATCGGCAGGCCGAGCCCGCGGGCCCCCTGGGCCACGAACGACAGCGCCATCACCGAGGCGCGGGCCAGGTCGTCGCGGGCCTCGTCGTCGCTGATGTCGAGCAACTGGCGCATGCCCCAGGCCGGGGCGAGCATGGCCAGCGCGCTCTGCACGTCCACCCGGATGTCCCCGGAGTGCACCGGGATCGGGTACGGCTCGGCGGGCGGCAGCCCCGGGGAAAATGAGTTGTCCACCAGCAGGCCCCACACGTGACCGTAGGTGACGTGCCCGGCCAGTTCCTCGATGTCCACGCCGCGATACCGGAGCGCCCCGCCCTCCCGGTCCGGCTCGGCGATCTCCGTCTCGAACGCGACAACGCCTTCGAGTCCGGGCTTGAAATCGGACATGTGTTCCTCCGTCTGCGGCGAGGCGCGGTAGCTGGCCGACCTATTCAATCGCGCCCGGCTTACTTCCTGGTAGCCAGGCCGGCCCGGGCGTGCCGGCCGGCTCTGCCGACCGCCGCGGAATGTGTGAGGATCAATAGCCGTGGAACACACTCACGAGGCCGCGCCCTACGTGATCGGGCCGGGCGAAGGACTCGAAGCGAACATGCTCGACCCGGATCCGTTCGCCCAGTTCTCGGCCTGGCTGGCCGCCGCGGCCGACGCCGGGCTGCCGCAGCCCAACGCGATGGTGCTGGCCACCGTGTCCGCGGCCGGTCAGCCGCGGGCCAGAACCGTGCTGCTCAAGGAGCACGGGCGGCGCGGCTTCGCGTTCTACACCAACCACACCTCGCGCAAGGGCAGTGACCTGGCCGCCCAGCCGAAGGCCTGCCTGATGTTCCCCTGGCACGCGATGCACCGCCAGGTCATCATCGAGGGCACGGCGAACGCCATGAGCCGGGCGGACAGCGAGCCCTACTACCGGTCCCGCCCGTACGGTTCCCAGCTCGGCGCGTGGGCCAGCAGGCAGTCGTCGGTGCTGGCGTCCAGGGCTGACCTCGACGACCGCTACGCCGAGCTGGAGCGGCGCTGGCCGCCGGGTGAACGGGTGCCCATGCCGGATTTCTGGGGCGGCTACCTGCTGGTGCCCGAGACGATCGAGTTCTGGCAGGGACGGCCGAACCGGCTGCACGACCGGCTGCGCTATTCCCGCGAGGACCGGGGCTGGGTCATCGAACGGCTGTCACCCTGACTTCGCGGTTCGTTAAACGTCCTCGATTACCGCCCGCCGGCATAGCATCGGTAGAGGAGGATTGACCGTTGACAGCGCACGGGCTTATCGACACGACGGAAATGTACCTTCGCACGGTCTTCGAACTCGAAGAGGAAGGCATCGTTCCGCTGCGTGCCCGCATTGCCGAGCGGCTCTCGCAAAGCGGCCCCACGGTCAGCCAGACGGTGGCCAGGATGGAGCGCGACGGGCTGCTCGAGGTGACCGGCGACCGCCAGCTCGCGCTGACGCTGGCCGGGCGCGGGCTGGCCACCCGGGTCATGCGCAAGCACAGGCTGGCCGAGTGCCTGCTGGTCGGGGTAATCGGGCTGCCCTGGGAAGAGGTCCACATCGAGGCCTGCCGGTGGGAGCACGTCATTTCCGAGGAGGTCGAGCGCCGGCTGGTGGAACTGCTCGACTACCCGGTGCACTGCCCGCACGGCAATCTCATTCCCGGGCTCGACGAACTGGGCATCCCGGCCGAGGCGAAAGAACGCGTGCGGGCCGTCGGCCCCGAGCCCGCCGAGGCCATGACGGACGCCGTGGGGATGCACGCCGGCCGCTTTGTGGTCAGACGGATAAGCGAGCAAGTCCAAAGCGATGCCGGTTTGATGCTTAGACTCAGGCACATCGGGATACAACCCGGACGCGAGGTAACTCTCGCGGCCAGCCACGACGGCGTGCGGGTGACGCGTGATGACTACTCGGAAGGCGGTACGGCCGAGCTATCCCGCGACGTCGCCACGCACGTGTTCGTCGCCCGGCGATGAAGCGTGCAACTCGTATGTGTCCCCGACGCCTTTCGCGCCCCCGACACCTCCGGTAGACACTGAGGTGATTAGTTGGCCATGACCGGCTGGAGAGACTCCGGCTATCCCTCCTACCTGCCAGCCGAGACAGTTCTCGATCAGGTCGAGACGGCGGTTGTCGTCACCGACCGGCTCAACAACCTGCTGTACGCGAACGCTTATGCCCAGGTGCTCTTCGGGGTGTCCACGGACGCGCAGCACCTGGTCGGCCGCCCCATCCTGTCCCTCGGTTTCGAGGTGGAAGACCTCGGCAAAGCCATCGAGCTGGCCAGGCAGGTGCTGCGTGGGCGGGCGTGGGAGGGCACGATCGCCAGCAGGCGGTCCGACGGGTCGCGTGTGTTCGTGCGGGCCAGCGCGGTCCCGCTGCGGCATCCGTCCGGCGCCATCGACGGCATCGTCATCTTCGCCAGGGAAGCCACCCGCCGGGGCAGCCAGCGCGAGCGCGAGCGGATCGGCCTGCTCGAGCGCATCGGCGAGCGGCTGGCCGGGTCGCTTGAGCTCAGTGTCACGTTGCGCCAGGTGGCGGACACCCTGGTGCCGCAGTTCGCCGACCACTGCGTCATCGACCTGTTCCAGGCCGACAAGCTGATCCGCCGCGCGGCGGTGCACGCCCGCGGCTGGATACCGAAGCCGGGCACCTGGGCCGCGGTGGGCGAGCAGATCAGGTACCCGGAGGGTCACTTCTGCCAGCAGGCCATGGCCAGGCTGGACGCGGTGCTGGTGTCTGACCTGACCGAGGAGCGCTACCCCGCGCCGAGCCGGGGCAGCCTGGAGGCGTGCGAAGAGGTCGGCGCCGTGTCCTTCGTGGCCGCGCCGCTGTGTGCCCGCGGTGAACTGCTCGGCGTGATGTGCCTGGGTCTGTCCCGGCTCACCGAGCGCGAAGAGCAGCACTACGACGCCTACGACCGTGACTTCCTCAGCGCGATCGCCAGCCGGGTCGCGATCGCCATCGACAACGCGATGCTGTTCGAGGAGGAGCGCCGCACGGCGCTGGCCTTCCAGAAGAGCCTGCTGCCGCAGAGCCTGCCCGACCTGGACGGGCTGCGGGTCGCCTGGCGGTACGTGCCGGCCAAGCCGCTGGAGATCCACGGGCAGGGCATCCAGACCCAGGTCGGCGGGGACTGGTACGACATCATCCCGCTGTCGGCCGGGCGGGTCGGCATCGTCATCGGCGACGTCGAGGGCCGGGGCGCCCGGGCCGCCGCCATCATGGGGCAGCTCCGCACCGCGCTGCGGGCTTTCGCCCAGGACGACAAGCCCCCGGCGGAGATCCTGCGCAAGCTGGACGACTGGTGCCGGACCCTCGGTCCCGCGCCCGCCTCGCCCAGGGACGACTACCGTGAATCGCCGATAGTGAGCTGCACCTACCTGGTGTATGACCCCTGGTCGCGCGAGCTGTCGTACGCGAACGCCGGCCATGACGCGCCGCTGATGGTGGTGGACGGCAAGGTCGGCGAGATGGAGATCGCGCACAAGGGCGTGCTGCTGGGCGTCCGCGGCCGCGGCATCGCGGGGCTGCCGACCTTCCGCGAGGAAACCGTGCTGCTGCCGCCCGGGGCCACCCTGGTGTTCTACACCGACGGGCTGACCGACCGGCGGCCGCGGGCGGACGGGCTCGGCCACTACACCCCCGACGAGGCGCTGGAAATGCTGCGCATCGCGGTCGGCCGGGTGGCCGGCCAGGACGTCGAGGCGGTCGCCCAGGCCGCCGAGGAGGCGGTGCCCGGCGACATCGACGACGACATGGCGATCGTCGTGGTCCAGTCCTCCCCGGTGGACCTGGCGTCCTGGGAGATGTCTTTCCCGGCCGAGCCGATCAGAGTGTCCGAGGCCCGTCAGTCGGCCCAGCAGACGCTGCAGGTGTGGGGCGTGGATCCGGAGCAGGTCAAGCTGGCCTGCCTGCTGGTCTCCGAGGTCGTCACCAACGCGGTGCTGCACGCGGCGGCCACGTCAAGCCCGCGTCGTGAGTTCGCGTTCGAGACCGCCGGGGCGGCGGCGCCGGCCGCGGCGATGCTGGCGGCGTCCTGGGAGGACCGGCTGGATGACATGCTGCGGCCGGCCGCCAAGGAAGTGACGCTGCGGCTGCGCCGGGGTGGCTCGGCGATCTGGGTCGAGGTGTTCGATCCCGACCTGCGGCTGCCGCGAATCCGCAGCGCGGGCGAGACCGACGAGGGCGGGCGCGGCCTGTACCTGGTGGACCAGCTCGCGACCCGCTGGGGCTCGCGGCCGACCAGGGACGGCAAAGCGGTCTGGTTCGAGATCCCGGCCACCACGGCTAAGCCGGAGTAACGCCCTTTCCGTGGGAAGCCGCCGTCAGGTGTGGCCGTTGGCCCAGATGACGAGGATCAGGAAAAACACCACGAGGAAGGCGATGACCCAGTGCTTGCTGGTCACGCCCAGGCCCATCTTGCGGCGGCCCTTGACGAACAGCACGGTGCACAGCACCGAGATGGCGGCGAGCAGGATCAGCCCAGTTTCCATGACCTGCCCACCTCCTGGCCTGTGTAGCTACGGTCGGCGTCCGTACGCTGTCCTTGCGTCAACCTTACGCTAGGCGCTCAGGCATGGGCCAGAGCCGGTTCCCGATGACGCGCGCTACTCTGTAGTAGTAAACCGAACGGCGCTCGGTTTCTGGGCAAGCCTTAGGCAGTGGGAGGACGTAGTGGCAGACGCGTACATCGTCGGGGCGGTCCGTACCCCGGTCGGGAAGAGGAACGGCGGGCTGTCCGGGGTGAACCCGGTGGACATGGCCGCGCACGTGCTGTCCGAACTGGTCACCAGGACTGGTGTGGACCCAGCGGCCGTCGACGACGTGATCATGGGATGCGTCTCGCAGATCGGCCCGCAGAGCCTGGACATCGCGCGCCAGTCCTGGCTGTCGGCCGGCCTGCCCGAGCAGGTGCCCGGCGTGACCGTGGACCGGCAGTGCGGCTCGTCCCAGCAGGCCGTGCACTTCGCCGCCCAGGCCGTGCTGTCCGGCACGCAGGACCTGGTGGTCGCGGCCGGTGTGGAGAGCATGAGCCAGGTCCCGATGGGCTCGTCGGTCGCGCTGCCGATGGAGCTAGGGCTGCCGTTCGGCGAAGGCTGGAAGAAGCGCTACGGCGACCAGGAGATCTCCCAGTTCCGCGGCGCCCAGCTCATGTGCGAGAAGTGGGAGATCACCCGCGCCCAACTCGAGGACTTCGCGCTGCAGAGCCATGCGCGGGCCGTGCACGCGATCGACGAGGGCTACTTCGCCAGCCAGATCACCGAACTGGCCGGCGTCAGCGCCGACGAGGGCCCGCGCCGTGACCCCGCCAAGATGAGGGAGAAGATGGCGACGCTGGAGCCGCTGCGGCCGGGCTGGGAGCTCACCGCGGCCACCGCGTCGCAGATTTCTGACGGGTCGGCCGCGCTGCTCATCGCCTCTGAGGAGGCGGTGCACCGGCACGGCCTGACGCCTAGGGCCCGGATCCACACGCTGGCGGTGACCGGCGCCGACCCGGTGTTCATGCTGACCGGCCCGATCCCGGCGACCGGCCAGGCGCTGACGCGGGCCAAGCTCGACGTGGCCGACATCGACGTGTTCGAGGTCAACGAGGCCTTCGCCCCCGTGTTGCTGGCCTGGTCCAAGGAGACGGGCGCCTCGCTGGAGAAGACCAACCCGAACGGCGGCGCGATCGCGCTCGGCCACCCGCTCGGCGCCACCGGCGCGATCTTGATGACCAAGATGCTGCACGAGCTCGAGCGGACCGGCGGCCGGTACGGCCTGCAGACCATGTGCGAGGGCGGCGGCCAGGCCAACGCGACGATCATCGAGCGGATCGGCTAGACAACTCTTCTTTACCTCATACTGCCGGCCGGCGCCCTTTTCACGGTCGGGCAGGTCGCCACCACGCTCGAGGTGCAGCACGCGTTCCTGCGCCGCCTCGACGAGTTCGGCGTCGTGCGGCCGTCCCGGTCACCCGGCGGCCAGCGGCGGTACACCCGGCACGAGGTGACCAGGGTCGCCTACGTGCTCCGCCTGGTCGAGGACGGCCTCACGCTGGCCGCCATCGGCCGCGTGATCGAGCTCGAACAACGGGTTCGTGAGCTGGAGGGCGAGCGGGAAGCCCTGCACGCCGCGCTGGCCGAACGGGACGCGCTCATCGCCGAGCTGCGCCTGTCAGGGAGAGTCAGATGACCCGGCGGTGCATGTTCTCCTGCTCGGACGGGCCCGGGTCGGCCGGGGCGATCCACGGGCCCGGCGTGGACGCGTCGATGACGCCCTCCTCCAGCCAGGTGTAGCTGTCGCCGAGTACCCCGCGGGACACCTTGACGTCCAGCGCGTCGGTGTTGTGCCACAGCCCGCGCAACAGGTCTTCGACGCGCAGCCGGGACTGCCGGCAGAACGCGTCGGCGAGGTCGGTCGCGTTCTCGCCCCTGGCCCCACCCTCGGCCGCGTCAGACTTGGCGCGAACGCAGACGGTGCTCATCGCGAACAGTTCGGCGCCGATGTCCACGATCCGGCTCAGGAAGCCTTGCTTGCGCTCCAGCTTGCCCTGCCAGCGGGCCATCGCGTAGAACGTCTCGCGCGCCAGCTTGCGGCTGGTCCGCTCGACGTAGCGCAGGTGCGGCGCGAGCGAGCCGAAGTCGGCGTACGCGGTCGGCACCGTGCCCTGCCCGGCCACCAGGGTCGGCAGCCACTTGGCGTAGAACCGGCCGGCCTTAGCCGCCGCCTTGGCCTTGGCCTGCAGGTCGCCGCCGGGCTCGATCAGCTCGCCCGCCGCGGACAGGTGCGCGTCCACCGCCTCCCTGGCGATGAAGAGCTGCATGATCTCGCTGGAGCCTTCGAAGATGCGGTTGATCCGCATGTCCCGCAGCACCTGCTCGGCGGGCACGCCGCGCTCGCCCCTCGCGGCCAGCGACGCGGCCGTCTCGTAGCCGCGGCCACCGCGGATCTGCACCAGCTCGTCGGCCACTGTGTAGCCCATCTCCGAGCAGAACAGCTTGGCGATCGCCGCTTCGAGCCTGATGTCGTTGCGGTTGTCGTCGGCCAGCGCGCTGGTCAGGTCGACCATGGCCTCCAGCGCGTAAGCGGTCGCCGCGATGAACGAGATCTTCTTCGCCACCGCCTCGTGCTCGCCGACCGGTCGGCCCCATTGGACCCGCTCGCGCGACCACTCTCTGGCGATCTTGAGCGCCCACTTCGCCGCGGCGGCGCAACTGGCCGGGAGCGACAGGCGGCCGGTGTTCAGCGTGGTCAGGGCGATCTTCAGGCCCTGGCCCTCCTTGCCGACCATGTTCTCGGCCGGCACCTTGACCTGGTGGAACCTGGTCACGCCGTTCTCGATGCCGCGCAGGCCCATGAAGGCGTTGCGATGCTCCACGGTGAGGCCCTCGGCGTTGCCCTCCACCACGAACGCGGTGATGCCGCCGCGGTGGCCCTCGCTCTTGGGCACCCGGGCCATCACGATCAGCAGGCCGGCGATGACGCCGTTGGTGGTCCACAGCTTGACGCCGTCGAGTATGTAGTGCTTGCCGTCCTCGGTGGGGACGGCGCTGGTGCGCAGCCGGGCCGGGTCGGAGCCCACGTCCGGCTCGGTGAGCAGGAACGCGCTCACCTCGCCGCGGGCGCACCTGGGCAGGAAAGCCTGCTTCTGCTGATCGGTGCCGAACAGCTTGACCGGCTGGGGCACGCCGATCGACTGGTGCGCGGACAGCAGCGCGCCGATCGAGGGCGAGGCCGACCCGGCGATCATCAGCGCCCGGTTGTAATAGAGCTGGGACAGGCCCAGGCCGCCGTACTCGGTAGAGATCTTCATGCCGAACGCGCCGAGTTCGGCCAGACCCTTGATGGTCTCGTCGGGGATGCGGGACTCGCGCTCGATGAGGGCGCCGTCGATGTGCGTCTGCGCGAAGTCCATCATCTTGGCGCAGAATTCCTCGCCGCGGCGGCGGGCCTCGGCGGTCGGCTGGGGGTGCGGGTAGATGAGGTCGAGCTGCAGGTCGCCGAGGAAGAGCTGCTTGCCGAAGCTCGGCTGGCGCCACGTCTGCTCCCTGGCCTCTTCGGCGACCTTCCTTGCCTGGCGCTCGTCGACGTGGGTCATGCCGGCCTCCCTAGGCGCTGCGGCCTTGTCTTGCTTAAGTTACTTCCCGGTTATACCCGACGGTAACAGGAAGGAAGACGAGGGTCATCTGGCGTGGCGGACCACCGGGCGCATGAGGCCGTAGTAGAGGCCCGAGGCGACGATCAGGCCGAGGATCCAGGAGATGTCGGCGCCGCCGAGGTGCTTGACCAAGGGCTCCGCACCGAGCCGTGGCGCTCGCTGTCGAGTATGTGGTCGATCGAGCGCCGTTCGACGTTCAGGGAGTTGTCCATCAGATGGTCGAGCGGAAAAAATTCAGGTACGAGCGGGACGGGGTCGGGCCGCGCTGATCCTGGTACCTGGAGCCGTAGACGTCCGAGCCGTACGGATGCTCGGCCGGGGAACTGCAGCGGAACAGGCAGAGCTGGCCGATCTTCATGCCCGGCCACAGCTTGATCGGCAGGGTGGCCACGTTGGACAGCTCGAGTGTGACGTGCCCGGAGAAGCCCGGGTCGATCCAGCCCGCCGTGGAATGCGTCAGCAGCCCCAGTCTTCCGAGACTCGATTTCCCTTCTAGCCGACCGGCAATATCGTCTGGGAGGGAGACGACCTCGTAGGTGGAACCGAGCACGAACTCGTTCGGGTGCAGCACGAACGAGTCGTCGCCCTGGGTCTCGACCAGGCGGGTCAGGTCCGCCTGCTCGGTCGCCGGGTCGATGTGCGGGTACCTGTGGTTCTCGAACACCCGGAAGTAGCGGTCCAGCCGGACGTCGATGCTGGCAGGCTGGACGAGCTCGGCGTCGAAGGGATCAAGCTTGACCCGGCCGGAGGTAATCTCGGCCCGGATGTCGCGATCAGAGAGCAGCACGCTGGCAACCTACCGTTTCCGGTACGATGTCGGGGCGAACACAACATGATGGTGCCGTGGCGGCCCTCGCGGCCGGTGCCGGTCCCCATGCGGGTGTAGTTCAATGGCAGAACATCAGCTTCCCAAGCTGATAGCGCGAGTTCGATTCTCGTCACCCGCTCTCAGAAGAAACGCCAGGTCAGCGGCGGTTTTCCCAGTCAGCGTGGGCCTCTCATGATCTGCCATTGGGGGCCGGAATCTCACAATTTCTCACAATTGCTTTACGCGCCGAGTAGTTCGGCGATGGCGTCGCGGGCGGCCTCTAGGTCTCCCGGTCGGGTGCGGATGTAGTGCTTGAGCGCGGTCGCGCCGCCGTCGGCGTGGCCTGCCCATGCTGCCACGATCGCGATTGGTACCTGTCCGGAGTTGAGTAGATAGCTCAGCGTGGAATGCCGGGCGTGGTGGAAGGTGATCTTGCGGACTCCGGTCGCCTCTACGAGCCGGTAGAAGATCGTGCGGAGTCGCGGTGTGGTGTAGCCGTCGCCCAGTTCATCGGCTGCGACGTAGCCGCCGTGACTGCCGACCTGGTACGCCTCGCCGGCGGCTAGCCGTTCTTTCTGCTGGGTGCTGTGCAGCTTCCGCAGCGCCTTCACGGTGCCTTCGTCGAGCGGTAGCGTCCGCTCGCCGGCGGGCGTCTTCGCGGTCTCGCGCTCGATCACCTTGCCCGCCACGATGACCTGCACTCTGGCGACTGTGAGCGTGCCCGCCTTGAGGTCAACCGCGTCCCAGCGAAGCCCTGCGACCTCCTCGGGCCGCAGTGCCAGCAGCGAGAGCCGCCACACCGCGTGTAGCCAGTCTTCGCGCGCCTGCTCCATGAACGTCCGTACTCCGTCGTCCGACCACGGCGTGACCT
>DATAWQ010000052.1:0-69611 GCA_036267135.1 Streptosporangiaceae bacterium
CCTCACCCCCACCCTCACCCCCACCCCGAGCCCACGGCCCGAGCCCACGGCCCGCCCGCGCGCCCCTCCACCCTGGCTCTGTCCCCGTGCGTCCCATCAGCCACACGCCTCCCACTCCTCCCGTGCGCGGACGGACCCAGGAAGATCTTGAAGACCTGGGTGGGTGATAGCGACAACAGGTTTTCGGCTTGATGGATAGGGCCCGGTGTGGCGGGTACGTCTGGGCGTAATTACGACTCTGGGGCTGAGGTCTGGCACAATGTGAGCGCGACTGCACGGCTTCGCGGGGCCCTCTCTCCCCTGCGGGCCGCCAGCGAGCGGCCCGGCCGGTCCCTACCCGGCTCGCCACGGCCGCCACCCGTACCGAGTATCTGGGAGAAGACCGCACCCGTGTCTGTCAAGATCAAGCTCAAGCGCATGGGCAAGATCCGTGCGCCCTACTACCGCATCGTCGTCGCCGACTCCCGCACCAAGCGGGACGGCCGGGCGATCGAGGAGATCGGCAAGTACCACCCGAAGGCCGACCCTTCGTTCATTCACGTTGAGTCCGAGCGGGCTCAGTACTGGCTCTCGGTAGGCGCGCAGCCGACCGACCCGGTGCGCAAGATCCTCGAGATCACCGGTGACTGGCAGCGCTTCCGCGGCGAGCCAGGCGCGGAGGGCACTCTGCGCACGGCCGCGCCGAAGATGACCAGGGCCGAGCGTTTTGCCGAGGTGGTAGGGTCCCGTCCCGCCGGTGGTGAGACCACGCCGAAGGGTGGCGGCCGGGCCAAGAAGTCCGAGGCCGGCTCCGCCAAGCCGGGGGGCACCGAAAAAGAGGACAAGTCCTCCAGGCCCAAGAAGAGCGCGCCAAAGGCTGAGCAGAAGGACGCCAAGGCTGCTGCTCCCAAGGCTGCGGACGCCAAGGCTGCTGACAGCAAGCCTGCGGACGCCAAGGTCGCGGACGCCAAGCCTGCGGACGCCAAGGTCGCGGACGCCAAGCCTGCGGACGCCAAGCCTGCGGACAGCAAGCCTGCGGACAGCAAGCCTGCGGACAGCAAGGCTGGCGCGGACGCCGAGGTTACCGCCGAGGCAACGGCCAGCGACACCGCTGAATCGGGAAGTGGAGGCTGAGGTGCTCGAGGAAGCCCTCGAGCACCTGGTCAAGGGGATCGTCGAGCACCCGGATGACGTCCAGGTGGCCAGCCGCGGGCTGCGCCGTGGGCGGGTGCTCGAGGTCAGGGTCCACCCTGAGGATCTGGGCAAGGTTATCGGGCGCGGCGGCCGGACCGCCCGGGCGCTGCGCACGGTCATCAGCTCGCTGGCCGGCCGCCAGTACGTGCGGGTGGACCTGGTGGACGCCAGCGAGGTCCGTTAGACCTCATGCAGCTCGTCGTCGGCCGGATCAGGCGGCCGCACGGGGTCCGTGGCGACGTGACCGTCGAGGTCCGTACCGATGACCCCGGCGGCCGGTTCACCGTGGGGGCCACGCTGGCCACCGACCCGGCCGACCACGGCCCACTGACGGTCAAGGCGTCCCGCTGGCATTCCGGTGTGCTGCTGATGCGGTTCGCCGGGGTCGAGGACCGGACCGCCGCCGAGGATCTGCGTGGTACCTGGCTGGTCATGGACTCCGCCGACCTCGGCCCCACCGGCGACCCTGACGAGTTCCACGACCATGAGCTCATCGGTCTCGCCGCCGTCACTGTTGGCGGCGAGCCGGTGGGCGTGGTCACCGACGTGCGCCACCAGGGCCAGGACCTGCTGGTGATCGAGTCACCGGCCGATACCGAACTGCTCGTCCCGTTCGTGGCCGCCATCGTCCCTGAGGTAGACGTGGCCGCGGGCCGCCTCGTCATCGATCCGCCCCCGGGACTGCTGGAGCCTTGAGCCGAAGGCGAGCCAACGATCAGCATTGAGCGGCCGGAAGGACAGCGGCCGGAAGGACGCCGCGTGCGTATCGACATCATCACGATCTTTCCCGGCTACTTCACGCCGCTTGGCATGTCCCTCATCGGCAAGGCCGCCGAACGCGGCGACATCGAATTCGCCGTGCACGACCTGAGGGCATGGGCACGTGATGTTCACCACACCGTCGACGACACCCCGTACGGCGGCGGGCCGGGCATGGTGATGAAGCCCGAACCGTGGGGTGAGGCTCTGGACAGGGTGCTCCCGGCGGCCCCACCCGCCGCCGCTCAGCCGGCCAGGCTGATCGTGCCCTCGCCGAGCGGCAGGCCGTTCACGCAAGATCTGGCGGTCGGCTACTGCGGGGTGCAGCATCTCGTGTTCGCCTGCGGCCGTTACGAGGGCATCGATGCCAGGGTGATGGACGAGGCTCGCGCCAGGGTGCCGGTCGACGAGGTGAGCATCGGCGACTACGTGCTGGCCGGAGGCGAATCGGCGGTTCTGGTCATGATCGAGGCGATCTGCCGGCTGCTGCCGGGTGTGCTTGGCAACGAGGCGTCCGCGGCCGATGATTCCTTCGGCGCGGGCAGCGGCGAGATGGCCGGCCTGCTGGAGGGCCCCATCTACACCAGGCCCAGCGTGTGGCGCGGCCGCGAGGTCCCGCCCGTGCTGCTGTCAGGCGATCACGGGGCTATTGCCCGGTGGCGGCGGGACGCCGCGCTGCGCCGGACCGCGCAGAACCGGCCGGACCTGGCGGCCCGGCTCGGCAGGCTCGACTCGCGGGACAAAGAGGTCCTGTCTGAGGTTGGCTTTCCCGTTAACGGCGAGGGTATGGCACACTGAAACGTCGCCCCCTGGCCGTTTGCCGTACCGGGGCGCATGGTGGGGCGCCGTCCCCGCACCCGACATGACCATTGACGCACGCGGTAACACCCGCGCACGCGCAGCTATCAGCGAGGAACCACAGTCATGGACACCGCGATCGCCGACCTCGAGCAGGCCCAGGCCCGCACCGACGTACCGGATTTCCGGCCCGGTGACACGCTGAAGGTGCACGTACGCGTCAAGGAAGGCAGCCGGTCCCGGATCCAGGTCTTCCAGGGCGTGGTGATCCGGCGCCAGGGCGGTGGCATCCGTGAGACGTTCACCGTCCGCAAGATCAGCTACGGCGTCGGTGTGGAGCGGACCTTCCCGGTGCACAGCCCGTCCATCGACCACATCGAGGTCGTGACGCACGGCCGGGTCCGCCGCGCCAAGCTGTACTACCTCCGCGATCTGCGTGGCAAGGCCGCCCGCATCAAGGAACGCCGCGTCGGCACCCGGTAGGGCCCGGCCCGTTGTGCGGTCCGTCCCGGCTATACGCACTGCGAATCCCGCGGGGAGTCGCGGGCTATCGGCCACCCCGTCGGCGCTAGGCTCACATCGATGATGGACGAAGAACAGCGCGCGTTCGACCCTGCCGTTCCTGAAGGCGCCCCCGACGCGTCGAGCGCGCCGGGTGACGCCCAGGTCCCTCCCGCGGGCGGCGAACCGCAGCCGGACCCGGCTCAGGTCGAGGCCCCGCAGCCGAAGGCCCCGCCCCGCGGGGCGGGGCGGGGCAAGAAGAAGGGCAAGCCCAAGCGCGGGTCATTCCTGCGTGAACTGCCGATACTCGTCGTGATCGCGCTGGTCCTCGCGCTGATCATCAAGACCTATGCGTTCCAGGCTTACTTCATCCCGTCCGGCTCCATGGAGAACACCCTGGAGATCGGCGACAAGGTCCTGGTCAACAAGATCGTTTATCACCTGCGGTCCATCCACCGAGGCGACATCGTGGTGTTCAACGGCCAGGGGTCGTGGAACCCAGGGCCCGCGCCGCAGACGCCGAACCCGTTCGACCGCCTCTACCACGCGGTCATCGGGCTGTTCGGCGCCGCGCCCGGCCAGACCGACTACATCAAGCGGGTCATCGGCGTTCCCGGTGACCATGTGGTGTGCTGCAACGCCAAGGGCCAGATCACGGTCAACGGGATCGCCCTGAGCGAGCCGACCTACCTGTACCCGGGGAACACGCCGTCGCAGACCCCGTTCAACATCACCGTGCCGTCCGGCCGCCTGTGGGTGATGGGCGACCATCGCGCGGTGTCCGACGATTCACGTGACCACACGGGCTATCCAGGCGGCGGAACGATCCCGGAGAACATGGTGGTGGGCCGGGCGTTCTGGATCGTCTGGCCACCGAGCCGGTGGACGGTGCTGAACATCCCCGCCACCTTCGAGCAGCCGGCCCTGAACGCGAGTAAGGGGTCGTCTGCCTTGGCCGCCGGCCAGTCAGGCGGGGCCGGCTCGCTCTCGATTCCCGCCGTCCCAGCCGGTTCGAGCTTGCCGCTCGCCGCCGGATTCATCGGAGCCGTCCCGCTGACCTGGGGACAGCGGCGATTGCGGCGGCGGCTGCACCGACGCCGGTGAAGCAGGATCCGGCTCGGCCGTGGCCCGGCGGCCGGCATCCCGGTTACACGCCGCGTACCTCTTCCGGGCTGGCCGCCTACGAGCGCGTACTGATCCGGGCCGGGCTAGCGCCCGTGGCCGGCGTGGACGAGGCGGGCCGGGGAGCCTGCGCCGGCCCGCTGGTCGTCGCGGCCGTCATGCTCCGCCCCGACGGCCGGGCGCCGGTGCCGGGACTGGCCGACTCGAAGGAATTGCTGCCCGCCGCCCGCGAAGAGGTCTACCGGCTTCTGGTCAAGGCCGCCTTCGCCTGGCACGTGGTCGTGATCCCGTCCGGTGACATCGACCGGCTCGGGCTGCATGTCTGCAACGTCACCGGGATGCGCCGGGCTCTGGCGGGGTTGCGCCGGCGGCCCGGGTTCGTGCTGACCGACGGGTTCCCCGTCCGCGGTCTCGGCGTCCCGTCGCTGGCCATGTGGAAGGGCGACCAGGTGGCCGCGTGTGTGGCCGCCGCGTCGATACTCGCCAAGGTGACCAGGGACCGGATCATGACCGACCTGGGCGAGCGGCACCCGCTGTACGGCTTCGCCCGGCACAAGGGCTACTGCACCGCAGACCACAAGCAGGCGCTGATGGAGCACGGGCCCTGCCCGTCGCACCGGTTTTCCTTCGTGAACGTGGCCGAGGCGGCCAGGGCCCGCGGCCTCGCCGCTTGCCTGCCACCTCCCGCGCTGGCGCCTGACGACCAGGAGCCTGCGCTCCACGAGCAAGGGCTGATGGACGGTCAGCGGCCGGTCCTGGCCACGCGTGCGGCCAACATAGGTTGACAGGGGGACAATGGTGCTCGGAGGGGAGTCATGAGCCAAGAGGATCTCGAGAAGTACGAGACCGAGATGGAGTTGCAGCTTTACCGCGAGTATCGCGACGTGGTGGGGCTGTTCAGCCATGTGGTCGAGACCGAGCGCCGGTTCTACCTCACCAATCAGGTCGAGCTGAACGTGCGCACCGCCGAGAACGGCGAGGTGTTCTTCGAAGTCACCATGCAGGACGCCTGGGTATGGGACATGTACCGGCCAGCCAGGTTCGTGAAGAACGTCAGGGTCGTCACGTTCAAGGACGTGAACGTCGAAGAGCTGGCCAAGAGCGATCTGGACGTCCCGGACAAGCAGGAATTCGGCACCTGATCTAAATCCTCTAGCCGTACTCCCGCACACCTACTGCTGTGCGTCGCGCCCTTACATCCTGACCTGTCCTAAGACCTTTGGCCTGAGCACGTGGGTCCCCCCTCCAGCGAAGCACTCAGCGCCGACATTTCGGCTCCGATATCCACAGATCCGGCTATCCGCCCGGGTTCTCCATAGCCCAGCAGGTCACTCCTCGCGACCCACCTCCGTCCCGGCACTGTCGAAGGCGGAGGTGATGGTCATGCGGGCCAAAGACACGCTCGGACGGGAGGGCGAACAGGCGGCGGCCGAGTATCTGGAACGCAACGGTATGCGGATACTCGCCCGCAACTGGCGCTGCTCGACAGGAGAGATCGACATCGTGGCCGCGGAGCGCCGGGTGCTCGTGGTGTGTGAGGTGAAGACCCGGTCAGATGCCAGGTACGGAACGCCGGTCGAGGCGGTCACGCGCTCGAAGCTGCGCAGGCTCCGGCGCCTTGCCATCGAGTGGATCACCGCTAACGGGGTGCTCTTCCACGAGATCCGGATCGACGTCATCGGCCTCACCCGGGAACCCGCGGGCGGGTTCGCCATCGAGCACATTCGCGGGATCAGCCGATGACGCTGGCTCGTACCTACTCCGTGGCCCTGGTCGGGGTGGAAGGCCATCCCGTTCAAATCGAAGCTGACATCGAGAACGGGCTGGTCGCGTTGCTTCTGGTGGGCTTGCCCGACACGGCGCTCCGCGAGGCGAGGGACCGGATCCGCGCTGCGATCGTCAACAGCGGCGAGGCCTGGCCGAACCGCAGGATCACCGTGGGCTTGTCCCCGGCCAGCCTGCCCAAGCGTGGCAGCAGCTTCGATCTTGGCATCGCCGTGGCCATCCTGGCCGCGGCTGGCGCGGCCCCGATGACGGCACTCGACCGGGCCGTCTTCCTCGGCGAACTAGGGCTCGACGGGGGGCTGCGTCCGATCCGCGGCGTGCTGCCCGCGGTCGCCGCCGCCGCGGCCGCCGGGTTCGGCGAGGTGGTGGTGCCCCAAGGCAACGCGGCGGAGGCAGCGATCGTGCCCGGGATGCGTGTGATCGCGATGCCAAGCCTGCGGGCGGTGCTCGGCTGGCTGCGCGGCGGGGAGCCGGACGCCGGGCTTGACGACGTCCAGGACTCAGGCAAGGGCCAGTTCCCGCACGTGGTGGCCGGTCTGCAGCTTGCCACCGCGGACTGGCGGGCCGGGGCGCCCGACCAGCGGACCGCTACCTCCGAGCAGCGGAGCGGACCCGACCTGGCTGACGTGCTGGGTCAGCCGGTGGCCAGGCGGGCGGCCGAGATATGCGCAGCCGGTGGCCACCACCTCTTGCTCCTGGGACCCCCGGGGACCGGGAAGACCATGCTCGCCGAGCGCATCCCGAGCATCCTGCCGACGCTGGACTGGGCCGCGGCGATGGAGGTCACGTCCATCCACTCGATCGCCGGCACGCTGCCGCCAGACCGTCCGCTGATCAGCGATCCGCCGTTCTGCGGGCCGCATCACACCGCCACCAAGGCAGCCATCGTCGGCGGCGGCAGCGGCGCGATCCGGCCGGGCGCCGCCTCGCTCGCGCACATGGGCATCCTCTTCCTTGACGAAGCGCCGGAATTTGACCGGGATGTGCTGGACGCGCTGCGGCAGCCACTCGAATCCGGTCAGGTGGTGCTGGCCCGGGCGCGGCTTACCGCCCGCTTCCCGGCCAGGTTCACCCTGGTGCTGGCGGCCAACCCGTGCCCCTGTGCCCGGTCCACCGGACCGCAGAACGGCTGCGTCTGCACACCGACGGTCCGGCGCCGGTACATGGGGCGGCTGTCAGGCCCGCTGCTTGACCGGGTGGACCTGAAGGTCGAATTCCTTCCGGTCGGCCGGGCCGAACTGCTCGGCGACGGGAAGTCCGCCGAGCCGAGTTCCGTGGTGGCCGCGCGGGTGGCGGCCGCCCGTGAGCGCGCCGCCCACCGGCTGGCCGGGACGTCGTGGCGGCTGAATGCCGAGGTTCCGGGCAGCGAGCTGCGGCGGCGGTTCACCCCTGAGCGCGGGGCGCTGAAACCGCTCGAGCACGCGATCGAGCTCGGCGAGATCAGCGCGCGCGGTGTGGACCGGGTGCTCCGGGTGGCGTGGACGCTGGCCGACCTGGCTGGAAAGCCGAGGCCTGGCGCCGACGAGACCTGCTACGCGCTTGGGCTGTGGCTGGGGGTGGGGGCATGACGCCGGATGAGCAGCGGCAGCATGAGGCGCGCGCCCGGCTGACCTATCTGGCCGAGCCCGCGGACAAAGTACTCGGCGCGCTGCTGCGCGAGAACGAGCCCGCCGCCGTGCTCGCGGCCGTCTTGGCCGGGCGGCTGCCGAGCCGGGTGAAACGTCCGGACCGCGACGCTGGGGTGGTTACCCGCGCGCTGCGGCGCTGGGCCGCTCGCGTGCCGGCCAACCCCGCGGATCCGGACCTCGCCGCCTGGCAGCGCCGGGGCGTCAGGCTCATCTGCCCAGATGACCCGGAGTGGCCCACCCAGCTCGAGGTGCTCGGTGATGCCGCCCCGTACGCGCTGTGGCTGCGCGGCTCGGCGGATCTGCGTTTCGGGTGCCTGTCCTCGGTGTCACTGGTGGGCTCGCGGGCCGCGACCGCCTACGGGTCGCACGTGGCCACCGAGATGGCGGCCGCCCTCGGCGAGCGAAATTGGACGGTGGTCAGCGGCGGCGCGTACGGCATCGACGGCGCCGCCCACCGTGGCGCGCTGGCCGCCGAAGGCCTGACGATCGCGATCCTGGCTTCCGGCGTCGATCGTCCGTACCCCGCCGGGCACGCCGAGCTCTTCGACGGGATCGCCGCGCACGGCGTCCTGGTCAGCGAGTGGCCGCCAGGCCGGACGCCGACCAGGCATGGGTTCTTGGTGCGCAACCGGGTGATCGCGGCGCTCACCAGGGGAACCGTGGTGGTCGAGGCCGGGGTGCGCAGCGGTGCGCTCAGCACCGCCCGGCACGCCCGTGACCTCTGCCGGCCGCTTATGGCCGTACCGGGGCCCGTGACCTCCTCGGTCTCGGCCGGCTGCCACGAGATCATCCGGAGCTGGGGCGCCGTGTGTGTCACCGGCGCCGCGGACGTCCTGGAGTGCGCGGGCCCGGTGGGGGAGCATCTGGCCGAGCGGGCCCGTGGACCGATCCTGCCCCACGATGCCCTGGACGCGCAGACGGCCCTGGTACTTGACGCGGTCCCGTCCCGCGGCGGATCCGGCGCCGCCGCTGTCGCGGCTTCGGCCGGGGTCGATCTGGACACCGTCATCCGCTGCCTGGGCTCTCTCGCCGCGGGCGGCTTCGTGGAGCGCTGTGAGACCGGCTGGCGGATCCGGCGGACGCCCCGTTGAAGACAGCGCTCAGCCTTCTGCGGCAGTTCGTCCAGGCTCACCGGCGGCCCGTCCGCGATGCGATTACGAATGATCCGTGGCGGGGCCAGGCCGAAGAGGGTCCGGGTGAGGGTCAGGTGCGGCGTTGCGGCGCGGGGTCTGAGGGCGGGCGCGCGACACTGGACTGGTGAAGCCGGATAGCGATCCCGCGCGAACCCCGGATAGTGCGCCCGAGGGGGGTGGCGAGCTTCCGGCTGGGCTGCGGCGGGCCGAGCAGGAGTTCGCGCGCCACCTCGCGGCCGAGCGTGGGCTTTCGCCGCACACCGTCCGCGCCTACCTCGGGGACGTCCACTCGCTGCTCGAGCACGCTCAGCTCTGCGGGCTCACCGAGCCCGCTGAACTGGACGCCGGGGTGCTGCGGAGCTGGCTGGCCCGGCTGCGGGCCCGCGGGCAGGCGCGCGCCTCGCTGGCCCGGCACGGCGCGGTGGCCCGGACGTTCACCGCCTTCGCGTTTTCCCGCGGTTGGCTGGCCAGTGATCCCGGGCCGCTGCTGGGGACGGCCAAGCCGCACCGGACGCTGCCACACGTACTGCGCCAGGACGAGATGACCGCCGTGCTCGACGCCGCGGGCCAGCAGGCCGAATCCGCGGCGACGAGCGGGGATCGCGCCGCGGCGGCGGTCGCGCTGCGCGACGCCGCCCTGGTCGAACTGCTCTACGCGACCGGCATCAGGGTGAGCGAACTGTGCGGCCTCGACGTCGACGACGTCGATCACGAGCGCAGGTGCGTCCGGGTGCTGGGCAAGGGGGGCAAGGAACGAACCGTCCCGATGGGCGCGCCGGCCGACCGGGTGCTGGGCCGGTGGCTGCGCGGCGGGCGCGGCGAGCTGGCCAGGGCAGGGAGCGGGCCCGCGCTGTTCCTCGGGGCCAGGGGCGGTCGGCTGGACCCGCGCACGGCCCGCCGGGTGGTGCACCGGCGGCTGGCGGCGGTCGCGGGCGCGCCCGACGCCGGGCCGCACGGGCTGCGGCACACGGCAGCCACGCACCTGCTGGAGGGCGGCGCGGACCTGCGCAGTGTGCAGGAGATCCTGGGGCATTCGTCGCTGGCCACCACGCAGATCTACACACACGTGTCCATCGAACGGCTCCGCAGCAGCTACCGGCAAGCGCACCCGCGAGCCTGACCGGAACGCTTCGGGGGTGCGTGGCGGTGGTGGCGGCGGGCGCGCCCGCGAGCGTGAGCGGTTGGCCCTGGCACCTGCGAGCTGAGGGCTTCAGGCAGGGGTTGGGGGTGCGGGCAGGTAGACTACTGGACGGTCATCAGGGGGTCCCGCGCTCCGCGGGGTTCAGATGACCAAATTCGCGCGCTCGCTCGCCGACCGGGATCCCGGCTGGCTCCCGGCGGGCGCACCCTTCGGTCAGCGGGTCCGCCCGCTGCGGGTGCGCAGGGCGCCAGGCCGCAACCGATACGCGCCTGCCCAGTGGGCCCGGCGCACGAGAAGAAGGGACTACCGGTATGACTCCGGTCGTCACCATGAGGCAGCTCCTGGAGAGCGGCGTTCACTTCGGGCATCAGACCCGGCGCTGGAATCCGAAGATGAAGCGATTCATTTTCACCGAGCGCAACGGTATCTACATCATCGACCTGCGGCAGTCGCTGGACTACATCGACCGCGCCTACGAGTTCATCAGGGAGACCGTGGCCCACGGTGGCACGATCCTCTACGTGGGCACCAAGAAGCAGGCCCAGGAAGCCATCGCCGAGCAGGCCCGCAGGGTCGGCATGCCGTTCGTGAACCAGCGCTGGCTCGGTGGCATGCTCACCAACTTCGGCACGGTGTTCAAGCGGCTGCAGCGGCTCAAGGAACTCGAAGAGGTCGACTTCACCGACGTGGCGGGTTCCACGCTGACCAAGAAGGAACTGCTGCACCTCAAGCGGGAGCACGACAAGCTCGACCGCTCGCTCGGCGGGATCCGGCACATGACCCGGGTGCCGAGCGCGGTGTGGGTGGTGGACACCAAGAAGGAGCACATTGCCGTCAGTGAGGCGCGCAAGCTCGGCATCCCGGTGATCGCGATACTCGACACCAACTGCGACCCGGACGAGGTCACCTACCCGATCCCGGGGAATGACGACGCCATCCGCAGCGTTTCCCTGTTGACAAGGGTTATCGCGGACGCGGTGGCCGACGGGCTGATCGCCCGGGCCGGCCAGGGCGCTGACGGAGACGCGAAGCCGTCGGCGGAACTGGGCGCCGGGGAGATCGGCACCGCAGAGCCGCTGGCCGAGTGGGAGCGGGAACTGGTCGGGGGCAGCCGGACTGGCGAGGCCACCACCGCCAGCGCGAACGGCACGGCGAACGGCACCGTCCTGCACACCGAGGTCCCCGCCAGCACGGGTGACGCGTCGGCCGCTAGCGCCGACGCCGCCCCGCAGGCCCCCATTACCGCCGAGGCCACCACGGCCGAGGCCGCACCTGCCGAGGCTGTGACCGAGGCACCCGCCGAGACGGCTGCACCCGCCGAGGCCACGACCACCGAGGCCGCACCGGCCGAGGCAGCACCCGCTGAGGCTGCACCCGCTGAGGCTGCCACCGAGGCACCCGCCGAGACCGCGGCTGCGGCCGCCGAGGTCACGACCACCGAGGCCACGACCACCGAGGCTGCACCGGCCGAGGCAGCACCCGCTGAGGCAGCACCCGCTGAGGCTGCACCCGCCGAGGCTGCCACCGAGGCACCCGCCGAGACCGCGGCTGCGGCCACGACCGAGGCACCAGTCGAGGCCACCGCCGAGGCGACACCGGAAGCATGACACCGGCGGCTCATGCCGCCACGGGTCAGGGACACACAGACGAGAGATGGAGAAATGACGAAGGTCACGGCTGCGGATGTCAAGCGGCTGCGCGAGCAGACCGGGGCAGGGGTCCTGGACTGCAAGAAGGCCCTGGAGTCCACCGACGGGGACATCGCGGCAGCCATCGAAGAGCTGCGCAAGAAGGGCCTGAAGGACATGGGCAAGCGGGCCGACAGGACCGCGTCCAACGGCCTGGTCGCCTCGGTGCTCGACGGCACCGGGTCGGGTCTGCTCTTCGAGCTGAACTGCGAGACCGACTTCGTGGCCAAGACCGAGCTGTTCCAGAAGCTCGCCGCGGACATCGCCAGCGTCGCCGCCACGACCAAGCCGGCCGACCGGCTGGTTCTGCTGTCGGCCGAGTCCGCGCCCGGCACCACGGTGCAGCATCTCATCGAGGAGGCTGCCGTCTCGCTCAAGGAGAAGCTAGAGCTCGGCCGGTTTGCCCGGTTCGATGGCGGTTACGTGGTTAGCTACCTGCACAAGAGCGACCCGTCGCTGCCGCCGACCAACGGCTCGCTCGTCCAGTTCGACCAGGACGGTGGCGACGTGACCAGGGAGGTGGCGCAGCAGATCGTCGCGATGCGGCCGCAGTACCTGAACCGCGAGGACGTGCCTGCCGACGTCACCGAGCGGGAGCGCCGGATTGCCGAGCAGATCACCAGGGACGAGGGCAAGCCGGAGCAGATCATCCCGAAGATTATCGAAGGACGGCTCAACCGGTTCTATGCGGACGTCGTGCTCACCGAGCAGGCTTTTGTGAAGGACCCCAAGAAGACGGTCAAGAAGGTGCTCGACGAGAATGGCGTGACCGTTCGCGGCTTCGCGCGATTCCAGGTCGGCCAGGCCTGACGCCGCGACGGAGCGAGGCTCCATCGGCCCGGAAACCGGCTCAACTAAGCTGGTTTCCGGGCCAGGCCATACCTTGTCACCTTGTCGGCTCCTCGCCTGACCGTCAGGGGCTAGCCGCCCAGACGGGCCGGCTCCCCGCCAGACCGCCCGGGACCGCCCGGGACGATCTTGACCGCCGCCTCGGCGGCGCCGCAGGAGGGAGACCGCGCAGTGGGAGACGACCAGGCCGGCCAGGAGACCCCGTCCAGTCAGGAAAACCCGTCCAGTCAGGACAACACCGGGAGCCAGGCTGACCAGGGCAGGCAGCCTGAACGTCGCGAGACCGCCGCCGACGAGGCTCTTACCCGCACCGCCGCCGCGCTGGACCGTTCCTGGCGCCGGGTGATGCTCAAGCTCTCCGGCCAGGCCTTTTCCGGCGACGAGCCGCTGGGCATCTCCCCGGACGTGGTGGCCCACATCGCCGAGCAGATCGCCGCGGCGGTCAGGGAAGGCATCCAGGTCGCCGTCGTCGTCGGTGGCGGCAACATGTTCCGCGGCAAGGCGCTGGCCGAGCGCGGCATCGACCGGTCCCGCGCCGACTACATGGGCATGCTCAGCACGGTCATCAACTGCATGGCCCTGCAGGACGTGCTGGAGAAAATGGGCATCGAAACCCGCGTCCAGACCGCCATCACCATGGGCCAGGTGGCCGAGCCATACATTCCGCGGCGGGCCATCAGGCACCTGGAAAAGGGCCGGGTCGTTATCTTCGGCGCCGGGCTCGGCGCGCCGTTCTTCTCCACCGACACCTGCGCGGCGCAGCGGGCGCTGGAAATCGGCGCCGAAGCGGTGCTCAAGGGCACCCAGGTGGACGGGGTCTACGACGCCGACCCGCGCACCAGGCCGGACGCGGTCAGGTACGAGCACCTCGATTACGCCGAAGTGCTCAATCGCGGGCTGAAAGTCATGGACGCCACCGCGGTCAGCCTGTGCATGGACAACGGCCTGCCGATAGTGGTTTTCTCTCTCATGGACCCAGGGAATGTGCTCCGGGTCGTGCGGGGTGAAAAGATCGGGACGTTGGTGTGCTAGTCCTGAAGTGGGCCAGCCCTAGGCACGGGAGCCGATGTGATTGAGGAGACCCTCTTCGAGTCCGAGGAGAAGATGGAGAAGGCGGTGGTGGTGGCCAAGGAGGAATTCGCTGGCATCCGCACCGGCCGCGCTCACCCGGCAATGTTCGCCAAGATCACGGCCGAGTACTACGGCACGCAGACGCCGGTGAACCAGCTCGCCTCGTTTCACATACCCGAACCCCGCATGGTCGTGATCCAGCCCTTCGACAAGTCGTCGATGGGCTCCATCGAGAAGGCGATCCGCAACAGCGACCTGGGTGTGAACCCGTCCAACGACGGCGCCATCATCCGTGTGGTCCTGCCCGAGCTCTCCCAGGAGCGCAGGCGCGAGTACGTCAAGATCGCTCACCGCAAGGCGGAGGACGGCCGGGTCGCCATCCGCAACATCAGGCGGCACAGCAAGGACACGCTGGACAAGCTCATCAAGAACGGCGACGCCGGCGAGGACGAGGTCCGCCGGGCCGAGCGCGAACTCGACGAGCTCACCCAGAAATACGTGACCCAGGTGGACGAACTGCTCAAACACAAAGAAGCCGAGCTACTCGAGGTCTGACTTGGACCTCCACGAACCCGGCCCCAGCCCCGACGTCGACCCCAGCCCAGCCGACCACTCGAGCCCGGCCAGCCACGCCCCAGAACCACCGTCCGGCCCCAACCCAGAACCACCGTCCGGGCCGGCCCAGGACGGCGGCGAAGCGGACTCGCCGAAGGCCACCTCGCGGACCGGCCGCAACCTGCCGGTCGCGTTCGGGGTAAGCCTGCTGCTGGGCGCGTTCGCCATCCTCACCCTGTTCACGGTGAAGTCGACGTTCCTGATCATGATGGGGGCCGCGGTCGCCATCGGCGTCTGGGAGCTTGACCGCGCGCTGCGCCCCCGCGACGTCAGGCTCCCCCTGATTCCCCTGTACGTCGGCGGCACCGCGCTGTGGACCTGCGCGTACTGGCTCGGTTACCGGCCGGCGTTCGCCGCGCTCGGCCTCACCATCGTCGCCCTGTTCGGCTGGCGGCTGCACGGCGCCGCCGAGGGCTACCTGCGCGACGTCACCGCGGCCATGTTCGCGTTCGCCTGGCTGCCGGTGGCCGGGGGATTCGTGGCGCTGATGCTCAGCCAGATCGACGGGGCGCACCGGGTCTTCCTGTTCATCGTGGTCACGATCTGCAGCGACATCGGTGGCTACTTCGCCGGGATCCTGTTCGGCAAGCACCTGCTCGCCCCCGCGATCAGCCCCAAGAAGACCTGGGAGGGCCTGGCCGGCTCCGTGCTGGCCTGCCTGGCGGCCGGGGGAGTGCTGCTGCCGGTTCTGCTCCGCCACGGTCACGCCTGGCAGGGGCTCCTGCTCGGCGCCGCGGTGGTGGCCGTGGCCACCATGGGCGACATGGTCGAGTCCATGATCAAGCGTGACCTGGGCATCAAGGACATGGGTTCGCTGCTGCCCGGCCACGGCGGCGTGCTGGACCGTATCGACGCGATGCTGCTCACCGCGCCGGTGACCTGGGCCCTGCTCACCGCGTTCCTACCGCACTAAAAACCAGGGCCAGGCCCGCACCGTCAGAACTCAGGAACCGACGATCCAGCTTCGGCGCTGGGCGGCCAGTTCGGTCACCAGGCTGGCCGAGCCGCGTTCCTTGGCGAGCAGCCGCTCCCGTTCGGTGATCGGCACCACCCACAGCCAGCGGACCGGGTCGCCGCCGAACTTGAAGCCCGACAGATCCGGCACGTCCGGCCCCACCAGGCCGCTCGGGTCGTCCAGCAGCAGCACCGCCTCGTTGCCGCCGCCGAGCGGGAACGTGGCCGGCTTGTGATACCAGCGCACGCTGTGCCCGGGGCCGAACCAGGTGACCGCGCGCCACGGGTACTGGGCCAGCCACAGGAACACCCGCGCCGCCTGCGGGCTAGGCAGCGTAGTGGCCATGACCAGCTCGATCCGGGTGTACGCGCTGGAGTCCTCCACGAACTGCTCGACCACGGGCATCCGCTGGCAGCTCATCCCGATCGTGGACAGCACCGCGTAGGGCCGGCTCGGGTTGGCCGCGCGCTCGGAGACCCCCACCACCGGCTGCTTGCCGCCGCCCGCGTCCCAGTAGCCGGCGCCCGGGCCGAGCCGGTTCAGCAGGTGGCCGAGCACAGCCTGCTGGAATCCGCCCCACGAGCCCGCCGCGTCCCGCCACTTCCAGAACGCGCTTGCCTGCTCGGCCCGCGGACTGAGCCCCTCGATCGCGTCGTCCAGCGACCAGCCGAACGGCGTCTGCCCGATCACGTCCCGGCTGTATCCCGGCATGCCCTTGGTCATGTCCGCCCAGCCCGGTATCACGGCCAGCAGTTGCCCGTTCTCGAGCACGGCCGCGCCGTCGCCCTCCTCGAACCACAGCACGGACAGGCTCCGCGGATCCAGCGGCGGCCGGCCACCCGGATGCTTGGTGTGCGCGACCGGCATGATCGGCGCCCGGCCCGAGTTCAGCCGGCCGAGGTCGGTGGTGGCCGGCGCGGGCTGGTGATTGGCGATCCAGGTGGCGGCGACGGCGCTGGTTTCGTCGTTCAGATACGCGGCTGTGGTGGTCCCGTCACACTCGACGACCATGCGGCGGCTCTCGTAGGGGCTCGTGCTCTCCACAAGCGTTTCGGGCTCGGGCTGCCCGGTCCGCGCGCGCATCTTCGCCATGAATGAAATCTACTAACTTAAGCGGAGCGCTCCGGCATTCAGGCCCACATTGTGCCCGGTTCGCAACGGCATATCATGAACCAGTTATGCCGAAGCCGCCGCGCCATCTCGCAGATCTCGATCCGGCCGCCCGCCGGGAAGCCGCCGTGCGGCTGGGCGAGCCGCCATTCCGGGGCGACCAGTTGTCGCGGCACTATTTTGCCCGGCTTACCGATGATCCTGACCAGATGACCGATGTGCCCGCCGCGTCCCGTAGCGCGCTGGCCGCCGAACTCCTGCCCCAGCTGCTCACCAGCGAACGCGAATTGAGCTGCGACCAGGGCATGACCCGTAAGACCCTGTGGCGCACCCTCGACGGCGCACGCGTCGAGTCGGTGCTCATGCGTTACCCTGACCGCGCCACGATCTGCATCTCGTCGCAGGCAGGCTGCGGCATGGGCTGCCCGTTCTGCGCCACCGGCCAGGCGGGCCTGACCAGGAACCTGTCCACCGGGGAGATCGTCGGCCAGGTCGTGGCCGGCGCCCGCGCGCTGGCCAACGGGGAAGCGGGCGGAACCCCAACCCGGCTGTCCAACGTGGTCTTCATGGGCATGGGCGAGCCGCTGGCCAACTACAACAGCGTGCTGGCGGCCGTCCGCCGCATCACCGACCCGCAGCCGCACGGCCTCGGCATCTCCCAGCGCCAGGTCACCGTGTCCACGGTGGGGCTGGTCCCGGCCATGCGACGGCTGACCGACGAGGGCCTCGCGGTCACACTGGCGGTCTCGCTGCACGCACCCGACGACGAGTTGCGCGACACCCTGGTCCCGGTCAACCGGCGCTGGCCGGTGGACGAGGTGCTCGACACCGCCTGGTCGTACGCGGACCGGACCGGCCGCCGGGTGTCGATCGAGTACGCGCTGATCCGCGACATCAACGACCACGCGTGGCGGGCCGACGCCCTGGGCGGGCTGCTGGCCGGCCGCCTCGCGCACGTGAACCTGATCCCGCTCAACCCCACCCCCGGCTCGAAGTGGACCGCGTCGCGGCCCGCCGCCATGGACGAGTTCGTCCGGCGCCTGCAGCACCACGGCGTCCCCGTCACGATCAGGGACACCAGGGGCAGCGAGATCGACGGCGCCTGCGGCCAGCTCGCCGCCGCCACGCCGCCTGCCCAAGCGCCCGTCGGCTGATCACACGAGGGCAGGGACCGGTACCGTTATCCGCGATGTCGTGGAAGCACGAAGTCACCCGCCGCCGCCGGCACGCCCAGTGGGTCCTGGTGCACCGGCTCTGGCAGCGGGTGCAGGACGCGGGCGTGGTGACGGCCGAGACCCCGGCCGGCCGCCGGTTTGCCGCGTTCGGCCGCGGTTCCATGGTCGCCTTCCCCGGCGGCTCGGTCTACGGTGAACGCTGGATCGTGCTCGGCGAGGACACGCTGGTCGGCATGCACGTGACCATGTCCGCGGGCATGGTCCCCGGCCAGGAACTCGGGCCCGTTCCCGTGCTGAGCATCGGCGACCGCTGCGTGATCGGCCGCGGCAGCCACATCGTCGCCCACCACTCGATCGAGATCGGCGACGACGTGTACACCGGCCCCTACGTCTACATCACCGACCAAAATCACGGTTACGCCGACCCGGACATCCCGATCGGCCGCCAGGTCCCCACCAACACGGCGGTGTCCATCGGCGCCGGCACCTGGCTCGGCGCCGGCGCGATCGTCCTGCCCGGCGCCCGCATCGGCCGCAACGTGGTCGTCGGCGCCGGATCGGTGGTTCGGGGCGAGGTCCCCGACCGCTGCGTGGTGGCCGGGGTCCCCGCCCGCGTGGTGCGCGAGTACGTCGCGGGCAACGGCTGGTCGCCCCCGCTGCCCACTCGATAGAACAATTTCAGTGGCCGTCGGCCCCCTCATCCTTTTTGTCTAATGAACGGTGACCCTTGGACCGGGTCGCGAACTCACCCGCCTACGGTGACCACTCTTTCCGCGAACCCGGTCGCGTCCGGCGAGTTTGGGCCGGTAAACGGATTCCAATCGTGACCGCCGCCGGTGGCGGAGCGCGGTGGGGTCGGTGGCCACCGTTCATTGTCAAAATCCTTCGTTTGTCACGGATCCGTCGAATGGGGTGGCGAAGGCGTAGACCTCACCGAATGCGCTCGTGAGCAGATAGCCGGTGCTGGTCGGGGTGATCCCGATGATCGGCTCGGGGATCTCGGTGCCCTGCAGCGAGCCGTGGTTGGGCGTGCCCGCGCTGTCCACGTCGCCGGCCGAGTCGACCAGCAGGTAGCCCCGGCCGTCGGCGGCGATGCCGGTGATCGGGGCCGGGATGGTGGCCTGGGCGCGGGTCCTGGTGGCAACGACGCCCCCGGCGCGGGCCACGCCCTGCACGGTGCCGTCCCTGGAAGCGATCAGGTAGCCGTGCTTGGTCCCGGCGATGCCGATGACCGGTGACGCGGAGGTGAAGCTGCCGTAGTTCGGCGCGTGGAAGTTGTACACGTTGCCCTTGCCGTCCACCAGCAGGTAGCCGGACTTGAACGCGGTGATGCCGGTGATCGGGGCCGGGGTCTGCACCCCGTTGAGGCCGCCGTAGTCGGGCGCGTTGACCGCGTACACGTCGCCCTGGTCGTCGGTCATCCAGTAGCCGCCGGTGGCCGGGTCGCTGGTCACGCCGACGATCTGGCCGGCGCCGGGATCCTGCGGGGTGGGCTGGGTCGTGGGCCGGGCCCACACGTCCTGCCCCTGGGTGAACGGGTAGGCGGAGGTGTCCTGGCCGACCACCGTGTAGCCCGAACTGGTGGCCACGGTTCCGGCCATCGGCTTGCAGTCGCCGGGGCCGCCGACGCGGAAGGTGCCCGGGGTGCTTGTGCTGCTCCAGGCGGCCGGGTCGGTGGGTGAGTAGGGCGTCAGGCCCGGGGCGGCCGACCCGTCGTACAGGCGGAAGCCGCCGATCGTGGCCGCGTCGCTCTGCGCGCCGAACAGGGTGTTGCCCATCTGGTTGCAACTCGGCTTGGTGCCGGCCCCGGCGATCTCGCCGTACACGTTGACGATCGAGGAGTGGCCGAACGTGCCGTGGTAGGCCGAGTCAGGTATGTATCCGAATTCGGCGCCGTTCAGGTAGAACGTCCACTTGCCGCCGATGTTGCGGATGGTCCAGGTGTAGCTGCCCGGCGTGAGCGCCATCCCCGGCTTGACCGTCTTCGACGTGCTCACGAAGCCGCAGCCGTCGTAGCAGGTGCCCTTGGTCTGCACGAAGTGGTAGACGAACAGGTGCGCGGTGGGTGGCTGGCCGGCCTTGAGTCCCTGGACCAGCCAGCCCACCTCGGCGGTGTCGTTGTCGATGCCCTTGGCGGTCCGGTTGAACACCGCCATCTCGATCAGCGTGTGGTAGCCGAGGCTGTTCCAGGCGAGGTTGGGGCGGTTCACCGGGAAGGTGACGGACGCGCCCTCGTTGTTCACGGTCTGGCTGGCGCCCGCGTAGTCGTAACAGGCGCCGTAGCGCAGGTAGGCGATGTCGCACTGCTGGCGGACGGACGGGGCCGCCGGGGTGCCCGCCGTGAAGTCCGGCGGCGGCGCCTTACCTGTCAGCGTCCCGCCTGGTCCGGCCGGAGCCGCCGTGGTGGCGGCCGCCACGCAGCCACCGAAGATCATCACCGTGCCGACCGCGGCGGCGCACGCGGTCCCAAGCCTTCGCAGATTGCCCATGAAACCGACCGTAGCCCGAACAATCCGGCCTGTCCCGGCCCAACGGGACGGCGCCGAAGATCGCAGGTTGACGGGTTACTTAGTTAAGGGGTACATTACTCAAGTAATGAACCACGGAACCGCAGAAGAAACCGGGTGGTTGCAGGAAATGACCAGCCTCGATGAGGGCGTCCCCCTGTTCGTCCAGATCGCCGAGCGGCTCGCCGACGAGATTGCGGACGGGGCTCTGGCCGAGGGCGAGCGAGTGCCCTCGACCAACGAGCTGGCCGCCTTCTACCGGATCAACCCGGCCACCGCAGCGAAGGGGATCAACATGCTGACCGACGACGGGCTGCTGGAAAAGCGCCGGGGCATCGGGATGTTCGTCGCGGCCGGCGCCCAGGTGCGACTGCTGGATGAGCGGCGCAAGCTGTTCGCCGAACGCTTTGTGGAGCCGCTGGTCATTGAGGCCGGCCGGCTGGGAATTGACGCCAATGAGCTGGTCACGCTGATCCGCGCGGCCAGTCACGGGCAAGGAGGCACCAGACCATGACACCAGCGATCTCGGTGACCGGGCTCACCCGCCGCTACGGCGACGAGCTTGCCCTCGACGACGTCACCTTCGACATCGAGCCCGGGTCGATCACCGGGCTGCTCGGCCGCAACGGGGCCGGCAAGACCACCCTCATGCGGATCCTGGCCGGGCATGAGTTCGCCTCGGGCGGCAGTATGGCCGTACTCGGGGACTGCCCGCTCGAGAACGAGCCGGTGCTGCGCCGGATGGTGTTCGTCCGCGAGGATCAGCACTACCCGGACTACGGGCGGCCGAACTTGTTCAGGGTCCGGCACGCCCTGCAGATGGCGTCGTGGTTCTACCCGAACTGGGACGCCGAGCTGGCCACGGAACTGCTCGACGACTTCGCCCTGCCCGCCAAGCGGGCGGTCAAGGGACTGTCCCGGGGCATGCGCTCCGCGCTGGGCATAGTGATCGGCCTGGCGGCCAGGGCCGAAGTGACCCTGTTCGACGAGCCCTACGCCGGCCTGGACGCGGTGGCCCGCCAGGTGTTCTACGACCGGCTGCTGGACAACTACGCGGAGCACCCCAGGACGGTACTGATCTCCACCCACCTGATCGACGAGGCCGCCGGGCTGCTGGAACGGGTGCTGGTGATCGACCGTGGCAAGCTCATGGTGGACGCGGCCGCCGACGATCTGCGTGGCTCCGTGATCCGGGTGACCGGCCCGGCCATCGCCGTGGCGGAGTTCACCGCCGGGCGGACGGTCTGGAACCGGCGCCGGATCGTCTCGCAGGAGTCGGTGGTCATGGCCGGGCCGCTGGATGAGGCCGCCCGCGCCCGGGCCGGTGCGCTGCACCTGACCCTGGAACCCCTCACGTTGCAGCAGTTCGTGGTGCAGGCCGCCGGCCCGGCCGCAGCGGGCGCACGGGAAAGGACAAGCGCATGAATACCTGGGTCAAAGTCGTTCGTTACCACCTGGTCGACCGGTTCACCTTTGTGGGATATCCCTGGGCCATCCTGGCGTTCGTCTTCCTGATAAATCTGGCCATCTTCGCCAGCGTTGCGCCCCCCGCCAGCCAGCACGGTCAGAGTTACTCCGGTGCGCTGGCCGCCATCTACATCGTGTTCGGCATCGTCGGATCGCGGGCTGTCTCTTCGCGGCTGCCGTTCGCCCTGGCCCTCGGGGTGAGCCGCCGTTCCTTCTACACTGGCACCGCGCTGCTGGCCGCGGGTCTCGCCGCGGCCAACGCGCTGGCGCTCACCGTGCTGCAGATCATCGAGCGGGCCACCGGCGGCTGGGGGATGCGGCTGCACTTCTTCCGCGTGCCCTTCCTGCTGGCCGGACCGTGGTATCTCACCTTGCCCACCTCGTTCGTGGCCCTGGCTGTGATGTTCGCCTGGGGCATGTGGTTCGGGCTGATCTATCAGCGGTGGAACCTGGCCGGCCTGACGGCTTTCGTCGCCGCCCAGATCACCGTCGTGACCATCGCACTGGTGATCGCCTTCCAGGCCCACATCTGGCCCGGAGTCGGCCGCTTCTTCACGGTGCTGTCCATCGGGGGGCTGACCGGTGCGCTCGCCGTTCTGGCCATGCTGCTGCTGGCCGGGGGCTACGCCACCATCCGACGGGTGGCCGTGTGATGAGGACGCGGACCTGCCGCACGGCATCGGTGCTCGTCGCGGTCGGCGTGCTGGCCGCCGCCTGTGGGAGCAACAGCTCGGCCGGGACCACCGTGACCAGCACCAAGGCGGCCAGGCCCGCCGGATCGTGGCCGTACCCGAACGGCGACATCGCGAACACGCGGGACGCGGCAGGCTCGGCGATCTCGTCGGCCAACGTGGCCAAGCTGGCGCAGGCGTGGTCGTTCCACCTGCCGTCGTCGGCGGTGCGGAAGGGCCCCACGTTCGGTTCGATGTCCGCCGGGCCGATCGTGGTCAACGGGGTCGTCTACATCCAGGATCTGGACGACAACGTGTATGCGCTGAGCCTGGCCACCGGGAAACTGAAGTGGGAGTACCCGGTCAACGCGTCGGCGAACGGGGGTCCTGACGGCGTCGCGGTGACGGGCGGCCGGGTCTACGGGACCACCCCGACCGCCGCCTTCGCGCTCAACGCCGAAACCGGCAAGGCCATCTGGGTGACCGGGCACCTGCTCGCTCAGGGGCAGGGCACCTTCGACATCCAGCCGCAGGTCGCGGGCGGGCGGGTCTACCTGGCCAGCGCCTACGGCCTCAGCACGACCGGCGGCGTGCTGTTCGCGCTGAACGCCGCGACCGGCCACCCGCTGTGGCACTTCGACACGATCATGGGCGCCGACCAGGGCGTGCAGGGCGCCCGCGTCGGCTCGGGCGGCGCCTGGGAGCCGCCGCTGGTCGGCACCGACGGATCGGTGACCTTCGGCGTCGGCAACCCCTACCAGTCGGCCGCATCGGCGATCGCCCACCCCGCGCCCCAGCTCTACACCGACAGTGAGGTGAACCTGGACGCGGCCACCGGCAAGCTGCGCTGGTACTACCAGGCCATACCCAACGACTTCATGGACCACGACATCCAGACCTCGCCGATCGCGGTGACCGTCAACGGGACGCCGGTCATCATCGGCTCGGGCAAGATGGGCGTGGTCTACGAGATGAACGCGGCCACCGGCAAGCTCGTGTGGAAGACGCCGGTCGGCGAGCACAGCCAGTCCGACACCTGGCCCAAGCTGGCCCTGGAGCACAAGCTCACGCTCAAGGCGCCCTACCGGATCCTGCCCGGCTCGCTTGGCGGCGTGCTGTCCAACCCGGCCGTGGCAGGCGGCACCGTCTACGTGGCCACCGACAACCTGGCGTTCACGCTGGCCAAGATGAGCTACCCGCTGGGCGCGCCCGACGGCATCGGCACCGGCCAGGTGGAGGCGCTCAGCCTGGCCACCGGCAAAGTCGAATGGAACGTCAAGGTGCCGGCCATGCCGCTCGGCGCCACCACGGTGTCCAACGACCTGGTGTTCACCACGCTGTACGACGGCTACCTGATGGCCTTCAACCGGAACACCGGCGCGGTGGTATACCGCCGGCACCTGCCCGCGGCCACCAACTCGCCCATCGCCGTGGCCGGCAACACGGTGCTGGTCCCGGCGGGCGGTCCCAACGCGTACGGCGCCACCGGCGGGACGCCCCAGATCATCGCCTACACCGTGCCCAAGGGCTGAGCCGTCCGAGCGGACCGCTGGACGTCTGAACCGGCTGCGCCGGCTCAGACGTCCAGCACCAGGCCGTCGTGGGCCGCTTCGAAGGACAGCTCAGCCGCCCGGCTGAGCACCTCGGCGCCCAGGTGGGTGAGCACGATCCGGTGGCTGGTCAGCCGGTGGCGGTGGGCGGCCAGGTCGGCGTGCCGCAGGTGATAGGGGACGTTCTTGTCCATCCGGTAGGCCTCGGCGATGAGCAGGTCCGCGCCGCCGGAGGCCCGCGGCAGCACGTCGGTCCAGGCGGTGTCGCCGGTGTAGGCGATGACCCGGCCGCCGAGGCCCAGCCGGAGCGCCAGCGCGGGCGCCCCGCTGGGATGATCGACCTCCCAGCTGGTGACCTGGACGCCGGCCACGGTGACTGGGCGGCCAGGCGTCAGCTCCTCGGTGTGCACCTCGAACCGGCGGGCCGCCGTGGACGAGCCGGGGAACAGGCACTCCATCGCTTCGGTGAGCCTGCGAGCGAGGCCCGGCGGGCCGGCCACGGTCAGCGGTCTGGTGCGGCCGCTGAACTGACCGTCCAGGATGAGGAACGGCAGCCCGCCGAAGTGGTCACCGTGCAGGTGCGAGATGAACACCGCGGCGATCTCGCCGGGGTCCAGATCCAGGTTGCGCAGCGCGCTGAGCGAGGTGGCGCCGCAGTCCATCAGCACCGGGGCCCGGCCGTCGCGGCCGCGCAGGTGGATGCAGGCCTGGTAGCGGCCGCCGCTGCCGAACGCGTCGCCGGATCCCGCGAAGGTGACGGTGACGCCCTGCTTGGTCATGACGGGCTTGCTCACCGGCGCCTCGGTCAGCCGCTGACCCGCAGGGCGTCCAGCGCGTCGCGGAGCCTGCCAACCCGGTGCTCCAGCCGGGCCGTGCAGTCGCTCATGACCGGATCCCGGCCCGAGGCCGCCTGCCCCGAGATGACCGCGACCAGGTCCTCCACCGCGGCCAGCCGCCCGGACAGCTCGGTCAGCAGCGGTTCCGCGCCGTTGGTCGCGGCCGGGCTGCCGTCCGGGTTCGTGCCCAGGCTGGCCGCCGCGCCGCCCTCGGCCAGGCCGGGGGCGCTGGCGAGCTGGCTGCGCAGCAGCTCGGACTGCTCGCGGAGCTGCAGATTCTTCATGTAGAGCTCGACGAAGATGGACACCTTGGCCCGCAGCACCCAGGGGTCGAACGGCTTGGCGATGTAGTCGACCGCGCCGGCCGCGTAGCCGCGGAACGCGTAGTCGGGGTCCGAGCTGGCCGCGGTGAGGAAGATGATCGGGATGTCCCTGGTCTTCGCCCGCCGCTTGATGTGCGCCGCGGTCTCGAAGCCGTCCATGCCCGGCATCACCACGTCGAGCAGGATCACCGCGAAATCACCGGTCAGCAGCGCCTTGAGCGCGGCGTCGCCGGACTTGACCGGCACCAGCACCTGGTTCAGCGACGACAGGATCGCCTCCAGTGCGGTCAGGTTCTCCGGTCGGTCGTCGACCAGCAGGATCCTGGGTTTCGCGGTCAAGTTACCGGCTCCCTTCGGCGGGCTCAGTGGGCTCGGCGGGCTCGATGGCTGGCGGTTTCACGGCTGGCTCCGGGTGCGGATTATCGTATGGGTCAGTGCGCGGCCGCTCGCTGCAGCCAGCTCCGCATGACGGCCAGCAGATGCGCGGTATCCACGGGCTTGGTGATGTAGTCGGACGCCCCGGCAGCGATGGTCTTCTCCCTGTCGCCCTTCATGGCCTTAGCGGTCACCGCGATGATCGGCAATTCGACGAACTGCGGCATCCGCCTGATCGCCTCCGTCGTGGCATACCCGTCCAGCTCGGGCATCATGACATCCATCAGCACCAGGGCGATGTCTTCGTTGCGCTCCAGCACGTCGATGCCCTCGCGGCCGTTCTCCGCGTACAGCACCTCCGCGCCGCACCGCTCGAACACGCTGGTCAGCGCGAACACGTTGCGCACGTCGTCGTCCACGATGAGCAGCTTGATCCCCTGCAGGGCGTCGTCGGGCACCGCGATCGTGTCCGGCGGCGGCACCGCCGGGCCCGCCGTGTCCTCCAGGTGTGCGGGCGGGGAGCTCGCCTGCTCGAACTCGTTCCCGGTGGGCCTGATGCGGATGGGCAGGAAGAGGGTGAACGTGCTGCCGTGGCCGGGCAGGCTATCCACCCGGATCTCGCCGCCGAGCACCCTGGCGATGTCCCGGCTGATGGACAGTCCCAGTCCGGTGCCGCCGTACCGGCGGCTCGACGTGCCGTCGGCCTGGCGGAAGGCGTCGAAGATGAGGCGGAGCTGGTCCTCGGCGATGCCGATGCCGGTGTCAGACACCGAGAACGCGATCACTTCGGGCTCGCCCTGCAGCGGCCCCCTGAACGCGACGCCCTCGGGGCGGGAGATACGCAGCAGCACACCGCCGGCCGAGGTGAACTTCACCGCGTTGGACAGCAGGTTGCGCAGGATCTGCTGCAGCCGCTGCTCGTCGGTGTACAGCAGGCCGGGCACGTTGGGCGAGACCTCGACGTCGAAGGTCAGCTCCTTGTCGGCCGCCATCGGCCGGAACGTGGCGTGCACGTACTCCACCAGCGTGGGCAGCGAGAGCTCGGTGGGCTGGACGTCCATCTTGCCGGCCTCTACCTTGGACAGGTCGAGTATGTCGTTGATGAGCTGCAGCAGGTCCGAGCCCGCCTCGTGCACGGTGGTGGCGAACTCCACCTGCTTGGGCGTGAGGTTCCCGTCCGGGTTCTCCGACAGCAACTTGGCCAGCACGAGCAGGCTGTTCAGCGGCGTGCGCAGCTCGTGCGACATGTTGGCCAGGAACTCCGACTTGTACCTGGACGAGGTGGAGAGCTGCTGGGCGCGCTCCTCCAGCGTGCGGCGGGCCTGCTCGATCTGGAAGTTCTGCACCTCGATGGCGCGGTTCTGCTTGGCCAGCAGCGCCGCCTTCTCCTCCAGTTCGGCGTTGGACCGGCGCAGTTCGGCCTGCTGGCGCTGCAGTTCGTCCGAGCGCTCCTGCAACTGGGTGGTCAGCCGCTGGGACTGTTCCAGCAGGGCCTCGGTGCGCGAGTTCGCCATGATCGTGTTGATGGTGACGCCGAGCGTCGGCACGAACTGGTCGAAGAACGCCAGGTGCACCGCCTCGAAGTGGTGCAGCGAGGCGAGTTCGAGCACGCCGAGCACTCGGCCCTCGAAGGTGATCGGCAGCACCACCACGCTGACCGGGCTGGCCTCGCCGAGCCCGGAGCCGACGGTGAGATAGCCGGGCGGCGCGTCCTGGATCAGGATGCGCTTGCGCTCCAGCGCCGCCTGGCCGGCCAGGCCCTCGCCGAGAGCGAAGTGGCTGATGCCGCCGCGGCGGAAGCCGTAGGTGGCGATGCGGGTGAACTCCTGCTCCACCTCACCCTGGTGCTGGCCGGACGACGCCCCGGGCTCCTCCTGCTGGGCGGACAGGTAGAACGCGCCGTACTGGGCCGACGTCACCGGGGTCAGCTCGCTCATGATCAGCCGGGCCACCTGGAGCAGGTCCCGGTGGCCCTGCATCAGGCTGGAGACCCGGGCCAGGTTGGTGTTCATCCAGTCCTGCTGGCGGTTCGCACTGGTCGTCTCGCGCAGGTTGGCCACCATCAGGTTGATGTTGTCCTTGAGCTCGGCCACCTCGCCCCTGGCCTCGACCGAGATGGACTGGGTGAGGTCGCCCTCGGCCACCGCGCTCGCCACCGCCGCAATCGCCCGCACCTGGGTGGTGAGGTTGCTGGCGAGGCCGTTCACGCTGTAGGTCAGCCGCTGCCAGGTGCCGGACACCCCGCTCACCTCGGCCTGGCCGCCCAGCGTGCCCTCGGTGCCGACCTCGCGGGCCACCCGGGTGACCTCGTCGGCGAACGCGGAGAGCTGGTCCACCATCGTGTTGATGGTGGTCTTCAGCTCCAGGATCTCGCCGCGCGCGTCCACGTCGATCTTCTTGCTCAGGTCACCCTCGGCCACGGCGGTGGTGACCTGGGCGATGTTGCGGACCTGGCTGGTCAGGTTGCTGGCCATGAAGTTGACGTTGTCGGTGAGGTCTTTCCACACGCCGGAGACGCCGCGGACGTGGGCCTGGCCGCCCAGCGTGCCCTCGGTGCCGACCTCGCGGGCCACCCTGTTCACCTCGTCCGCGAACGCGGAGAGCTGGTCCACCATCGTGTTCACGGTCTGCTTCAGCTCGAGGATCTCACCCTCCGCGCCGACCGTGATCTTCTTGCTCAGGTCGCCGTCGGCCACGGCGGTGGTGACCTGGGCGATGTTGCGGACCTGGCTGGTCAGGTTGCTGGCCATGAAGTTGACGTTGTCGGTGAGGTCTTTCCACACGCCGGAGACGCCGCGGACGTGGGCCTGGCCGCCGAGCCTGCCCTCGGTGCCGACCTCGCGGGCCACCCGGGTGACCTCGTCGGCGAACCCGGAGAGCTGGTCCACCATCGTGTTCATGGTCTGCTTCAGCTCGAGCATCTCGCCCTGGCAGTCCACCGTGACCTTACGGGTGAGGTCGCCGCGGGCCACCGCGGTGGTCACCACGGCGATGTCGCGGACCTGGGTGGACTTCTGGGTCACCTCCGAGTTCAGCGTGGCGAGCTGAGCCGCGACCTCGTCCACGAGCGTGCCGATCTGGGCGAGCATCGCGCTTTCCCCGCTGCGGAAATCCTCGGCCCGGCGGGCCCGGGGCCGGTAGTTTCCGTCACTGAGCGCAGTCAGCGCGGCTCGGAACGGTTCGAGGTCGGCGTCCGTGTAACGTGCCTCAGGCAGCACTTGGGACACGGTCCTGGCCATGCATATCTCCCTCCTCGCCACTGACGCCGCCGTAGGGCAGGATCAGATCCGCGGGCAGGTGTTCGCTCTCTAGGCTATGAATGTCACAAGTCTGTCACGATAGAACCGGTAGTCACGCCCGAAAGCGGACAGTGATCTGAAACCCCAGAGGGGGCACGTGCCGGAACCAGAGGACCGGGTAGCCACCGCCACCTACGCGCCGGAACCCGCCGCCGCCGCGCAGGCTCGCCGTTTCGTACGCGAGACCCTGCGCTCCTGGGGCGTGCCCGGATCCGCGGACCAGACACCCGGCCTGATCGACGACGCGGTGCTGCTCACCAGCGAACTGGTCACCAACGCGGTGGTGCACGCCGGCACCCAGGTCCGGGTCACCTGCCGGATCAACGGCCAGGCGGTCGAGGTGGCGGTGGGCGACCGGCATCCGGCCCGCACGCTCGCCGCCGAGCCGAAGTCGCTGGCCGACGCGGCCGAGCGCACCAGTGGCCGGGGCCTGATGCTGCCGTCCGCGCTGGCCACCGCCTGGGGCGTGACCTACGCGCGGACCGCGAAGGCAGTGTGGTTCCGCATCGGGCTGGCCGAATACCCGGCCGACGCGATCCAGGTGAGCGACACCCCGTCCGACGCGCTGTCGGCGGCCAGCAGCAGCGACGCCGCCGACGCCCTGCTCGCCAGGGCTCTGCCCGCTAGGGGTGGGCCCGCTAGGGATGGCCTGGACGGCCCGCTGACCGACGGTGACGAGCTTGACGACGAGCCGCCGCCCGTCCGCAGGCAGGACGTGGGCAAGCTCGGCTATGAGGACCTGCTGCGGCACACGGTCGAACTGGCCAGGGACGCGGTGGCGGCGGACGCGGCCTACGCGCTGGTGGCCGACGAGGACGGCGAGCTGCGGATGCGCGCCGCCGCCGGGCTCGGCCCGCCGGCCGTGCTTGACGCCCTGACCGGGCAAGCGGCGCACACCCAGGGCATCGCGTCAAGGTCGGTGATGACCGTCCCGTTCCTGGTCGAGGGCCGGGTGACCGGCATACTGGCCGCCGCGTCGGCCGAGCCCGACCAGTTCGCCGAGTCCGACTCGGCCCGGCTGCAGCGGGTGGCCGACCGGATGGCGCTGTCGATCGAGCGGGCCAGGCTGGGCGAGCTCGAACGGGCCAGGCGCGGCCGGGTCAGCTTCCTGGCCGAGGCCAGCGACCTGCTGGCCGGCACGCTCGACCAGGAGAAGATCATCGCCCTGGCCGCACAGCTCGTCGTGCCCCGGCTGGCCAGCTGGTGTGCCGTGCTGCTGGACGACGACGCCGGCGCTCTGCGGCCCGCCTACGTGTGGCACGCCGACGAGGCCAAGCTGGACTCGCTGGCCCGGCTGCTCGACCTGGTCCCGGTGCCCGACGTGCCGACCCGCGGCGGCGGCCGGAGCTGGTCGCTAGCCCTCGACGACCCGGCCGGGCTGGCGCCGGACGTGCTGGATCTGGCCGCGGGGTCGGCCTGGTGCTTCCCGCTGGCCGCCCGCGGCCGCAGCCTCGGCCTGATGACCATCGGCCGGCCGCGCGGCGGCAGCATGCCCAGGGAGGTCACCGAGCTGGCCGAGGACCTGGCCCGCCGGACCGCGCTCGCGCTGGACAACTCGCAGCTCTACGAGCGGCAGCAGGAGACCAGCCGGGCGCTGCAGCGCAGCCTGCTGCCACCGCAGGTGCCGCGGATCCCCGGCCTCGACCTGGCCGTCGCCTACGAGGTGGCCGGGGAAGGCAACGAGGTCGGCGGCGACTTCTACGACGTCTTCGAGGTGGGGGAGGGCCGCTGGCGGTTCACCATCGGCGACGTCTGCGGCACCGGGCCCGAAGCCGCGGCGGTGACCGGCCTGGCCCGGCACTCGCTGCGCATCCTGGCCGGCGAGGGATACGGGATCGCCGCCGTGGTCGGCCGGCTCAACCGCCTGCTGGTCGAAGAGGGCGCGGGGCGGTTCATCACGCTCATTCACGGTGAGATAGCCACGTCAGGCGCCGGTTCTGGTGACGGAACCAGCGGCGCTGGCAGTGGTGCCGGTGGTAGTGGCACCGGCGGCGGTGCCGCTGGTGGTGGTGGCGCTGGTGGTGGTGGCGCGGACGGGGGTGGTGTCCGGCTGTCCCTGGTCTGCGCGGGCCACCCGCTTCCGCTGCTGCTGCGGTCCGGAGCCGGCGCCGGATCCACGCCGCCCGCCTCCCCGGTGCCGCCCGCCTCGCCGGTTCCGCCGCCCTCGGCGCCGGTTCCCGAGCGCGAGGACGTACCGCCGGGCTCGCCGGTGCCGGCCGGTTCGCCGGTTCCGTCTGGTTCCCCCGTCCCCGCCGGTTCCCCGGTGCCTGCCGGTTCACCGGTGCCCGCGGGTTCACCGGTGCCCGCGGGTTCGCCCGTGCCCGCGGGTTCGCCGGTGCCGCCGGGTTCGCCGGTGCCGCCGCCCGCCACCCCGGTACCGCCCGCCGAACCGGTGCCGGCCGCCACCCCCGCCGCGGAGCCGCAGTCGCTGCTCGGCGTGGTCGACGAGCTCAAGTTCGACACGCAGGACGTCTTCCTGGCGCCCGGCGACCTGGTGCTCTGTGTCACCGACGGGGTCACCGAACGCCGCGACGACGGTCGTTTGCTTGACGACGACGACGGGCTGGCCTGGCTGTTCAGCGACTGCGCGGGGCTGAGCGCGGGCGCCGTCACGGCTCGGATCCAGCGAGCGGTCAGCGAGTTCGGCGTCGGCCCGGCCACCGATGACATGGCCATACTGGTGCTGCGCGCCATCTAGCCCGGCGCCGGCCGCTGATCCTTTCCGGTCAGTCTCTCCCGGCGCGCATCTTGGGCCGGAAGGTCTCGCCGCGCAGAGCCCGCTCGACCACGTCCACACCGCGGGCGGCATCGACCAGCCTGTGGCCCTCCCGCCGGTAGGCGGCGAGCACCGCGTCCACCGCGTGCGGCGGCAGCGCGTCTTTCAGCTCGGTCCTGGCCGTCCGGTACCCCTGCCGCGCCCCGTGCACGGCGGCCGCCAGGTGGTGGCGGGCCATCGTTGCCAAGGCCACCGGATGCTTGCGCAGCACGCCGTAGAGCCGGTAATCCGCCGGAACCACGTCGAGCAGCCAGTCCACCGCGGTCGCCTCGAATCCGTCGCTATCCGGCGGATGAACCCCCACTGGCCAGCCAGGGGGCAGGTAGGCAGGCATGGCGACACAATAGCGTGCGCTCGAATGAGTATTCTAGAGAAGGCCACTGACAGTCACGAAGCCCGCTGTGCGCAACCGGTTTGTGACTCCGGGAGACCGCCCATGGCGTGCAGCGGGCCGTCGTCATGGGCGTCCGGCACCGGGGACCGAGACCGGCAGGGCCAGAATTTCCCCGGTGCGGGGCCCGGTGGTCAGCCGCCGCAGGTTGGCGGAGACGCTGTCGGCCTTCCGCCACTCGGCGGTCAGAATGAACAGGGTCCGCCGGTCCTGGCCGCCGAGCATCAGTGCGAACGGCGCCCGGTTCTCGCCGAGTTCGACGCGCTGCAGCACGTCGCCGCCCTCGGCCACCCGGACTACCGAGAACCCGCCGGTGGAAACCCAGACCGTGCCCTCGGCGTCCAGGCAGATGCCGTCGGGTCCGAGGCCTTCGGCGAACACCCGCCGGTTCGACAGCCCTCCGTCGGGGTCGATATCGAACGCGGTGAGCCTTCCGGCGAACGACTCGGAGATGATCAACGTCCGGCCATCGGGCGTGATGACCATGCCGTTGGGAAACTGGATGTCGCCGGCGACCTGGCGTAGCTGGCCACCGGGGGTGACGAGCTTGATGTAGCCGGGCTTAGGCGGTGCTCCAGCGACGAAGTCGAAGTCCGCGCCGTTGAGGTAGATGTTTCCGCGGCCGTCCACCGCGATCTCGTTTGCGCGCTGGTCGGCGTGGACGACCAGCGCCCCGTCGGGCTCCTGGCGCCGTAGCTTGTCCCCGGTCACCAGCAGCCTGCCGTCGGGCAGCCAGTCGATGGAGTAGCCCATCGGGTGACTGCCGGGATCTCGGGTGGCCATGACCTCGGTCTTGCCGTCCAGGCCGACGGCCACGACCTGCCGGTCGATCCAGTTGCAGAACCACAGCCGGCCCTCGTGCCAGCGCGGCGACTCAGGGATCCCCAGGCCGCTCAGCAGGACCTTTGGCTCAAGCATGACGTCTCCTCGCGGCGCAGATCTGATGCTTTCACCGGCTACACGAACGGCGGGCCCCCAGATCGACAGGCGGACCGGCCGAGCGGCCCGCCAATCATCACCACCCGACTCCTTGGGCCGAGATGGTTCATCACCACCTCGCCCCCGGACCGAGATGGTCATGTTTGCGCGTCGCCGGCCTGGGCCGAATGAGGGAAAATATCCATGGTGGCTGTGCGGCGGGCCTGCGTGGCCAGATGGCGAGCGACGGGGGCCGTTATAGTCCACTAGGTGGCCTACGACGATGGCAAGATCGCGTGCACGGACACCGAGCTGGTGATCCGGTCCTATTACCTCCCGCCCGTCGCCAAGCGGATCCCGTACACGGCCATCCGCGAGGCACGCGTGGTGCCGCTGCGGGCCATAGGCAAGTGGCGGATCCAGGGCAGCGGTGACTTCGTCCACTGGTTCAACTTCGACATGCGCCGACCGCGTAAGAGCACCGCCCTGGTGATCCGCCTGGACGCCCGTATCCGGCCGACGATCACGCCCGACGACCCAGAGCAGGTTGCCAGCGAACTCGCCGCCCACGGCGTGAACGTCACCCGTGGCACCGAACGAGGCGCGGTCTGACTGACGGCCGCTACACAGCCGCACTCCGCACCCGCACCCCGCACCCGCACCCCGCACCCGCACCCGCACCCGCACCCGCACCCGCACCCGCACCCGCGTTCAGCATCCCGCCAGCGCTCGCCCGGCGGCGCGGCTACCGCACACACCTCACCCGCACCCCATACCCGCGTTCAACTTCCCGTCGCCGCCGTATCCTCGCGGCAGGTCACAGACCATGATCATTTCAACTTATCCCGTGCTCGCGGGGTATAAAAAGGGCGTATCGGGCGCATTTTTGGTCACGGCGCGGGATAAGTGCGCTCGTTCGAGGGGGGCCGCAAGGTCGGCCCCCAATGGTCCGCCCCAGCACGTCTAAGCGGAGTTATTCGGCCGGGTTGTCGGCGCGGTTCCGGTGGTAGTGCGGTGGGGTGGGGAATGGCGGGTGGGCATTTCGCTAGCGGCTGATTAATGGATGGTCGGCTGGTGGGCGTTGGGGCAAATTATTGGTTCACTTTTGGGTTTGATGTTGCATTCGTGGCATTGGGGAGACTTGATGGTGGTGAAAGATGTTCTTGAAGAGCACGAAACTAGCTAACGTGACTGAGATCACAAACTGTGGCTAGTGTGACTCAAAATGATCATCGTGCGGCGATGAGGCTATTGTCCGGTACGGACTCGAGGTTGTCGTCTGAAACGGGTCTGTGGTGATCATGAAGCGGGCTTGCGGTGAGCGGCAAACGGGGCTGTGGCGGTCATTAATCGGGGGCTTGGGGTGGCGGTGGGGTGGGTTAGCAGGTGATCGCGAAGCGGGGTCAGAAGCGGGGTCAGTGGTGGTCGCGGTGCGGCTTAGCGGGGATCAGGGAGCGGGTTGCCGTAATCGTGACCTGGCATAATACCGGTCGGTAATCAAGTCCGGACATATGGTGATCATGGTCGTGGCCAGGCATAATGTTCACCCGACGTGGCCAGGGAATAGCTGTGTGGCAGGAGTACGCGGTGGACCAGGAGTGGAATCGGGCTCGGCCAGATGGATTAGAGCCCTGCGGAACCCCTCTTTGTCGGGATAAGTTCGCTAGGCGACCTGGCGGTACTCCCGACCGTCAGCGCCGAATAACACAGTGCCGACTAACACACGCAAGCCGAGTCACACCAGCCACTGACGCGGCCACGTAGGAGCAGGGAGCACCGAAGCGATGTCAAGCGACAGGGGCACTATTCCACGGGGCGCTGAGGCGGGCGGTGGCTGGCCCGAACCGACCGCCCCGGCGGGGCGGAGGCTGCCGAGCGCGCCGCGAGAGCGTAAGCCTGCGCTGGCGGCGCTGGCCGTGGTACTCGTCGTGGGCGGGGCGCTGCTCGCCGCACTGCTGGTCGTCGACGCAGGTCACAAGGTGGGCGCGATCGAGATTACGCAGACCGTGGGCCAGGGGCAGAAGATCCCGCTGAGCGCGATGCAAGAGGTGCAGGTCACCTCCGGCAGCGATCTGGACTACGTGCCGTGGAACCAGGCAAGCCAGGTGGCGAACACTTACGCGGCGACCATGCTCCCGGTGGGGACGCTGCTCACCCCGCAGATGACGACCTCGTCGAACAGTCTGGCCAACGGGATGACCGTCATCGGGCTCGCGCTCAAGGACGGGGAACTCCCGGACGGGCTTCAAGTCGGCGAGCACATCGATATTTTCGCGACGAGCGATTCGACCGGCCGTTGTCCCAGGCCGTCTAACAACATGCTCACCACGAATGCGGTGGTGATGTCCATAGGGAATGCGTCCAGCGCCAGCAGCGGGAATGCCGACGACGTACAGGTCGCGGTGAATCCCGGTGACGCGGGCGGAGTGTCGTGCAATGCGGCGAACAACAATGTCAGCGTCGGAATCGTCCCGGGCAACGGGCAGTCCTCGAGCTCCACCGGCTCGCCGGGTTCCACGCCATCGGGGTCAGGGTCTTCGGGGTCACAGGGGTCAGGTTCGCCGGGTTCGGGGTCCTCAGGCCCGGGCTCGACGGGCGGGACCGGCTGACCCATGGCCTTGATCGCGATCGCCGCGGACAAGGGCTCGCCCGGCGTCACGACCACCTCGGTGGCGCTGGCCGCCATCTGGCCCAGGCCGGTCCTGCTGGCCGAGTGCGATCCGTCGGGTGGAGATCTGGTCTACCGGCTGCCTGCCGCCGACGGCGGGCCTCTCGATCCCCGCCGCGGCCTGCTCAACCTGGCCGTGGCCGCGCGCCGGGGGCTGGAGCCGCACCAGGTCTGGCAGCACACGCAGCGGTTGCACGGTGGCCTTGACGTGCTCACCGGGGTGAGCGGGGCCGAGCAGGGCGCGGGTCTGGAACTGCTGTGGGGCGCGGTGGGCCAGGTGCTGGCCCGGATCCCGCAGGCCGACGTGATGGCCGACTGCGGGCGGCTCGGTGTGGACGGGCCGATCTACGACCTGCTCGCCGCCGCGGCGTCGGTGGTGCTGCTGACCCGCGCCACCGTGGGCGAGGTGATCAGGCTGCGGGACCGGGTCGCCGCGCTCGCCCTCGCGCTCGGCACGCGGGGCAGGCCCGCGGCCCCGATCAACGTGGTGGTGGTCACCGACTACAAGAGCATCGCGTCCGCCGTCGAGCAGGTCGGCCAGGCGCTGCGGCAGACCGGCGCGCCCGCCCGCGTCATCGGCGGGCTGGCCGACGAGCCGAAGAGCGCCGAGCAGTTGCGCGGCGCGTGGGGCGGCAAGCTGGACAAGTCCATGTTCATCAGGTCCGCGCGCGCCATCGCCGCCGACCTGGTGGCCGGCCTGCCTGGGCTGGCCTCGCTCAACGGGCCGCCAGCCCAGCCGTCGGCCCCCTCGCAGGCGCCACCCCAGCCCGCCGCGCCCCAGCCGGGCCCATCACCGGGCGCAGGCCCACCGCAGCCGTTCTACCTGCCCCCTCCCGGCGGAGCAGCGCCGGCGGCGCAGCCGCAGTATCACGGCCCCGCACCCGCCAGCGACCCGCGCCCGGCCCCGTCCGGACCGCCGTACCAGGCTGGGCCGCCGCCGTACCAGGCTGGGCCGCCCTGGGTCCCGGCCGGCCCCCCGGCCGGGCCCCCGCCCGGGACCCAGTACCCGACCGGACCCCCGTCAGGGCCGCAGTACGCGGTGGATCCACCGACGGCCCCCGGGCCGCAGCACCCGTTGGCCGGCTGGTCGCCGCCGCGCACGGCGCCGCCCTGGTCGCCGCCGCCCGGTCCGCCCGCCGCGGGGCAGGCACCGGCCCAGCCGGGTCAGGGGTACGGCGGGCTGCCGCACCGGTCAGGGCGCGGCCGGCACGCGGGCCGGCGCGGCGAGCATCCGGCACCGCCGCCCCAGGCCGACGAGGAGCCCGAGGTCCCGCCGCAACCCGAGCCGACCTCCAGTCCTTCCCTGCGTAATCCGGGAGGGCGATGAGCGATGGACCACAGTGTCGTCAAGCGGCTGCGCGGCGAGGTCGGTGACCGGCTGGCCGAGCAGCGGCGCCGGGACGCCGCCGCCGGGAGGCCGCCGATGGCGGGCGAGGACGAGCGGCAGTACGCGCGGGCGCTCGTCGCCCAGGTGCTTGAGGAGTACGCCCGCAGTGAGATCACCGCGGGTCGGCGGCCGCCCAACGCCCAGGAAGAAGAAGATCTGGCCTCGGCCATCCACGCCGCGCTGTTCGGGGTGGGCAGGCTGCAGCCGCTGCTGGAGGACCAGCAGATAGAGAACATCGACATCAACGGGTGCGACCGGGTCTTTCTCGGCTACGCCGACGGCCGGGAGGTGCTGGGCGAGCCTGTCGCCGAGAGCGACGCGGAGCTGATCGAGCTGATCCAGGTCCTCGCCGCCTACTCGGGCCTGTCCAGCCGCCCGTTTGACACCGCCAACCCCCAGCTCGACCTGCGGCTGCCGGACGGTTCCCGGCTGTCGGCGGTGATGGACGTGACGATGCGGCCCGCGGTGTCCATCCGCCGGGCCCGGCTGGGCAAGGTGTTCCTGGCTGACCTGGTCGGCAACGGCACCATGTCACCTGAGGTCGGCTCGTTCCTCGCGGCGGCGGTGACGGCGCGGAAGAACATCATGATCGCCGGGGCCACCAACGCCGGCAAGACCACGCTGCTGCGCGCGCTGGCCAACCAGATCGCTCCCGAAGAGCGGCTCGTCACCATCGAGCGCGCGCTCGAACTCGGCCTCGAGCACTTTCCCGAGCTGCACCCGAACGTGGTGGCGCTGGAGGAACGGCTGCCGAACATGGAGGGCCTGGGCGGGATCTCCATGGCCGAACTGGTCCGCCGCTCGCTGCGGATGAACCCGAGCCGGGTGATCGTCGGCGAGGTTCTCGGCGACGAGATCGTCACCATGCTCAACGCGATGACCCAGGGCAACGACGGGTCGCTGTCCACTATCCACTCCAACTCCTCGGTGGAAGTGTTCAACCGGATCTCCACTTACGCGATCCAGGCCGGCGAACGGCTGCCGGTCGAGGCGACCCACATGCTGATCGCCGGGGCGATCGACTTCGTGGTGTTCATCGAGAAAAAGAACAACTTCGGGCACGGCGGCACGCTGCGCCGGTTCGTGAACAGCGTCCGCGAGGTCACCGGCGTGGACGGGCGGGTCCAGTCGAGCGAGGTGTTCACCCGGGGCCCGGATGGGCGCGCGGTGCCGCACGCCCCGCTCTCCTGCGGGGATGAGCTCGCCCAGCACGGTTACGACCCGTTGCGCGGAGCGTGGCGATGAACGGTTTTTCCACGGGCCAGTTGCTGGCCATCGTGGCGGGTGCCGCCGCGGGCGGCGGGCTGTTCCTGCTCATCGTCGCGATACGCGGGATCGCGCCCAAGCCGCCGAGCCCGCGGTCCAAGCGCATCGAGACCCAGCTCAGGGAGCTGGCCGGGGTGCGGGGCGGAATAGCCCTGGTAACCGGCGTACTAGTGCTGGTGGCCACCGGGTGGGTGGTGGCCGGGATCGGGACCGCGCTGCTCGTGCTCGGCTGGCGCGGCATCGGCGGGGCCGCGGGTGAACGCCGGGCCATGGCCGGTCTGGAAGCGCTGGCCATGTGGACCGAGTCGCTGCGGGACACGGTGGCCGGGGCGGTCAGCCTGGAGCAGGCGATCCCGTCCTCGCTGCGCGCCGCGGCGCCGGCCATCCAGATGCCGCTGGCCAGCCTGGTGGACCGGCTGCACACCAGGATGCCGATGCCCGAGGCGCTGAGCCGGTTCGCCGACGACCTCGACGACCCCAGCGCCGACATGATCATCGCCGCGCTGGTCATCAACGCCAGGCTGCGCGGGCCCGGCCTGCGTGACCTGCTGTCCGCGCTGGCCATGTCGGTCCGCGAGGAACTGCACATGCGGACCAAGGTGAACGCCGAGCGCAGGGCGACCCGGCGCAGCATCCAGATCGTGGTCGCGGTTTCGGTCGGCCTGGCCCTGCTCCTGGCCATCTTCAACCGGGGGTACGTGCACCCCTACAGTTCCGTGCTGGGGCAGCTCATCCTGATCGTGGTGGCGCTGCTGTACGGCGCGGCCTTCGTGTGGCTGCGCAAGCTGGCCACGTTCGACTCGCCCGAGCGGATGCTGGCCTTCGCGCCGTCCGCCGCCCCGCCGCAAGTGCCGCAGACCGTGGCCGGCTGGCGGGGAGGGCCACGATGATCCCGGCCATCCTGGCGGGCGCCATCGCCGGCGGCGGGCTGTTCCTGCTGGCCCTCGCGCTGATCCCGCGCCGCGTCAGCCTGGCCAGGCAGATCGCCGCCCTGGACACGCCGGCGGCGGCGTACCAGCCGGCCCGGCGCACCGCCGGCGCCGAGAGCGAGTTCAGCCGCAGGCTGGGCGCCATGCTGGCCAGGTTCTGCGCCGAGCAGGGCTGGGAGTTCCCCTCGCTGCGGTCCAACCTCAGGCTGACCGGCAAGTCGTTCGAGAACTACCTGGCCACCAAGGTGCTGCTGGCCGTCTTCGGGCTGATCATCGTCCCGCTGTTCTTCACCGGGCTGTCCGTGGTCGGCGTGCACCTGTCGGTGCTCATCCCGGTCTGGATCGCGCTGGCGGTGGCCGCGGGGTTCTTCTTCCTGCCCGACCTGGAGCTCAAGCGGGAGGCGGACCGGCGCAGGAAGGACTTCAGGCACGCGGTCGGGGCGTTCCTCGACTTGGTGGCCATGAGCTTGGCCGGCGGGCGGGGAGTGCCCGAGGCGCTGATGGGGGCCAGCGAGGTCGGCGGCGGCTGGGCGATGTGGCTGATCAAGGACGCACTGGCCAACGCGCGAATCATCGGGCAAACCCCCTGGCAGGCGCTTGGCAAGCTGGGTGAGGAAATCAAGGTGGACGAGCTCAAGGACCTGTCCGCCGCACTCAGCCTGGTGGCGGAGGACGGCGCCAAGGTCCGCCAGTCGCTCACCGCGCGGGCCGCCAGCCTGCGCCGTAAAGAGATCGCCGAACTCGAAGGGCAGGCCGGGGAGCGCTCGCAGTCCATGCTGGTCGCGCAGATGCTCATGTGCGCCGGCTTCATGCTCTTCCTGATTTTCCCGGCGGTGATCGCCCTGCTCGGCATCGGCTGAAAGTGATCTCTACGGCCATGAGAACCCACGGATATTTAACAACCGAGAATCACCAACGACGTAAGGGTGGAGAAAACACATGAACAGGTTCACAAGCCCGCTGGACGGGCCTTACGGGCTCTACCTGCGTACCCTGCTCGAGTTCCGGGCCGACAACCTGCGCAAGCACATGAGCAGGGGAGACGTAGGGGCGTCCGCTATCGAGTTGGCGATCATCACCGCTATCGTCGGCGGGGTCGCGGTGGTCTTGGCCCTCCTCATCAAGACCGTCGTACATAACAACAGCACCCAGATCAAGAAGCTTTCCAACCCCTAGGTGCAGTCGTTGTCCGGTTGGAGAAACGGGTCGCGGTGGCTGTCGCGCCACGTCCGGGGACTGACGCGCGATCGTGGTTCGAGCGCGATCGAGCTGGTGATTCTGGCGCCCGCCCTGCTGATCCTCACCATGCTGGTGATCCAGTGGGCGCTGTGGTTCCAGGCCCGCCAGGTGGCGCTGAACGTCGCCCAGCAAGGCGCGCGCTACGCCAGGGCGCAGCAGACGAACTGGGCGCAGACGGCGGTCACCCAGGCGGACGCCTTTTACGCCCAGATCCACACCCACGTGCTCTCCAAGCCCCAGATCCAGGTGAGTCCGGATAACGGCGCACCGAACCAGGTCTACGTCACTGTGACCGGGTACGTGCCCTCGCTGATCCCGGGAATGCCCAGGCTGACCGTACGCGAGACATCGGGAGGTGACGTCGAGTGCTTCAGGCCGCCCAGTGGCGACGCGCAATCGCAATGCGGCTGACCCGCCCCGAGCTGACTGGCCCCGAGCTGACTGGCCCCGAGCTGACCGGCCCCGACCGCGGGTCCATGGCCGTCGAGTTCGCCCTGCTGGCGCCCGCGTTCATCATCTTGATGCTGCTGCTCGTGCTGGGCGGGCGCGTGGTGGAGGCGCAGGGCCAGGTGGACGGCGCGGCCAGGGACGCCGCCCGGGCCGCCTCGGTGCAGAGCGACGGCGACAACGTGGCCGCCGCCATCCAGAACGCCGCGGACGGCGACCTGTATACCTCGGGCCACACCGTGTGCGAGCAGGCGCCGAAGGGAAAGTGGGCACCAGGGAACGGTGCGGTGAGCGTCACCATCCAATGCCGGGTCAACGTGGGCTTCTTCCCCGGGCTGCACTCGATGACGATGACCGGGCACGCGGTGGCGCCGCTCGACACGTACGTGGAAAGGAACTGGTGAGCGAGCCATGGTGCACGTGCGCGACCGCGGCTCCGTCTCGCTGTACCTGGCCATCTTCGCGATCGCGATCTTCGCGCTGCTGGCCCTGCTGGTGGACGGCGGAACCGCGATCAACGCGCGGGAGCGGGCCGCCGACATCGCCGAGCAGGCCGCGCGCGCGGCCGCGAACCAGGTCGACGTGGCTGACCTGCGGGCCGGCAACCCACAGATCATGATCGGCCCGGGCGCCTGCGATGCGGCGGACGGCGTGGTGGAGGAGTATCAGGTGACCAGCCACACCAGCGCGTCCGTTAAGAGTTGTGACGCCGAGGTGGGTGCGACTTCCGCCACGGTCTATGTATCCGTCCATACCTCGCCGCTTATCCCGCTGATTTTCGGTAACTTCACCATGACAGCCAGTGCGACCGCATATCCGGCGTGCGGGATCACCCAGGGAGGTCAGTGCTGATGGCACCTCCGATTCCGGGCCTCAAGCCCCCGCCCCTTGCATCGCGCCGTTCCGTGGGCGACATCGCGGCCGGGCTGCTGGCCAGCGTCGCGCTGGCCGTGCTGCTCGTGGGCGTGCCGGCCGCGCTGATCACTGTGCTCGGCCTGCCCATCCCGCACAGCAAGCCCGCGCTGTCCCTGCTTACCCACCAGCTCAGCATCCTGAGCCTGATCCAGATCTTGTCGATCATCGTCTGGCTGGCCTGGCTGCAACTGGTCTTCTGCGTGGCCGTCGAGGTCAGGGCCGCGATCAAGAACGCGGGAGTGCCGGCCAGGATCCCGTTGTCCGGCGGCACCCAGGCGGTCGCGCACCGGCTGGTCACCGCCGCGCTGCTGCTGTTCACCGCCGCGGGCTCGCTGTCGCCCGCCTTCGCCAGCACCGGCCCGGCGCACCACACATCCCATTCCGCTCTCCTGGCCGAAAAGACGCCCTACGGCCAGTTCGCGGCCCCGCAGCCGGGCCCACCGATCCAGGCGGTGCTGACCAGCCACGAAACGGCGGGCCTGAACGCGGCCGAGGCGGCCGGGGCCGGCGGGAGCAGCGTGAGCTCGCATGGCGTCGAGAAGATCTACGTAGTGAAACCGCCGGTTGGCCGGTTCCACCAGAGCCTGTGGGAGATAGCCGAGAACCACCTGGGTAACGGGCTGCGGTACCGCGAGATCTTCGAGATGAACGCCGGCCGGCCGCAGCCGGACGGGACCACCCTGACCATCGCCTCACTGATCAGGCCCGGCTGGGTGCTGCGGATGCCGCGCGACGCGTACGGCCCCGGCGTCGAGATCGTCTCACCCGGCGCCCCGGGCGCCGCGGCGCGCGCCGCCGAGCAGGCCGGCGCCAGCCAGGCCCAGCGGGCCAGCGAGGCGGCCACCGGCACGCCGGGCGCCACCTCCGGCACCCCAGGATCGCTGGCGGGCGGCCAGCCCAGCCAGAGCCCGCCCGCCGCCGCGGTCACCCCCAGCACACCCACCTCCCCAAGCCAGCCCACCTCCCCCAGCCAGACGAGCATGCCGGGGGCCGCGGGGGTCGCGGGCGGCGCCGCCGCCGCCGAGCACACCGGGGCGGCCCAGGCTCAGCGCATCACCCAGGCGGAGACCGGCCATCGCGCGGCCATCCCCGGCGCCACGCAGAGCCCAGCCACCGGGACCGCCCAGAGCCCCGGCGCCGTGCCGTCGCACACTCCCGGCGCCACCCACGGGCCGGATGCCGCCGAGCGGACGACGGCCGGCCAAGCCGACCGGGCCAGCCAGGCCGCGGCCGGTCACCACGCGGCCATCCCCGGCTCCCTGCAGAGCCCCAACGCCATGCTGTCGCAGGCTCCCGGCGCCACCCACGGGCCGGACGCCGCCGAGCGGACGGGAGCCGGCCAGGCCGACCAGGCCACCCAGGCCGGGACCGGCGGCCAAGCGGCCATTCCCGGCCCCACCCAGAGCCCTCAGTTCGGTTCCAGCGGCCCCGCTAGCCCCACCGGATCCGCTAGCCCAACCACAGGCAGCCCAACCATGGGCAGCCCAACCATGGGCGGTATCCACGTCGGCGGCGGACCGGCGTACAGCGCGCTCGGGCCCGAGCACGACCAGGTCAGCGGCGCGCTGCCCGCGTTCCCGCACGAGCTGGCCGCGTCCTCGCTGCTGTCGGCCGGGCTGCTGGCCGCGCTCAGCAAGCGCAAGCGCGAGCAACTCTGGCAGCGTGCCTACGGCATGAGCGTGCCCAGGCCGGAGGGCGCGGCGGCCATGGCTGAGTCCGCGCTGCGGCTGGGCGCGAACGACTCGGCCGTCCGGCTGCTCGACACCGGGCTTCGCTCGCTCTCCCAGGAACTGGCCGCCCGGGGCAAGATCCCGCCGACCGTGTTCGCCGCGCACATCGGCCAGGTCAACCTGGACCTGTGGATCGCCAGCGCCGACCGGAACCCGCCGCACCCGTGGGTGCCGGTGGATGACGGCCAGGTCTGGCGGCTGCCGCTGACCGCGGTGGCCAACCTGGACCCGGACGACGCCGGCGCCGCGCTGGCGCCCTACCCCGGGCTGATCTCCATCGGCACCAGCGACACCGGCCGGATGCTCGTGGACCTCGAGGTCGCGCACGGGCTGATCGCCGTCCGCGGGCCGCACGCCATGGTGCAGGCGGTGCTGGCCGCGATGGCCGTCGAGCTGGCCACCAACCGCTGGTCGGACCGAATGCGGATCACCCTGGTCGGGTTCAGCCGCGATCTCGCGATGATCTGTCCTGAGCGGTTCACAACCGCGGACTCGCTCGACGAAGCCCTGCCGGCTCTCGAAGCCAGGGCGGCAGAGATCGACCGCGCGCTGGCCTCCCTGCCTGCCAGTACTGAGCTGCCCGCCGACACCGAAGAGTCGGGGGCCGAGCAGGAAAGTTCGGTACTGGTCGGCCGGTCCCGCGGGCTGCAGCCCGACTCCTGGGCGCCGCACTACCTGATCTCGGCCATCCCGCCCACCCCGCAGCAGCGCGAGCGGCTGCTGACGCTGGCCACCACCAGGCACCGCACCGCCATGGGCTACGTGGTCGCGGGCGACGCACCCGGCGCGACCTGGAGCTGGGACGTCAACGAGCAGGGCCGGCTGCATGCCGGGGTGCTCGGGTTCGACCTGCGGGCCCAGTTGCTGCCCGCGCAGCAGTACGCGGCGGTCATCGACCTGTTCCGCACGGCCAGCCGTACCGACGGCGTCCCGCTGTCCGCCCCGCCGCCGGACACGGCGCCGCCCGAGCAGCTCGTCCCCGGCGCGCGGATGGCGGTCGAGGTCAGCATGCTCGGCCAGGTGGCCGTGCAGGCGCCCGGCGGCATCGAGCCGAACCGGGTGGGCGCGGCCACCGAGATCGTGGCCTTCCTGGCCGCCCACCCCGAGGGCGTGCACCCCACCGTGCTCACCCACGCGATCTGGCCGCGCGGCGTCACCGCCGACGTCAGGGAGGCGGCCTTCGCCCGGGTCAGGGACTGGCTGGGCACCGACGCCAACGGCCAGCCCAACCTGGTCACCGACGCGGCCGGGCTGATGCGGCTCGGCCCGCAGGTCCGGGTGGACTGGCAGGTGTTCCGCTCGCTGGTCGGCCAGTCGATCCTGGCCCGGCAGGCGGTGGCCCAGGCCGACCGGCAGGAGACCGCCTACCTGGCCAGGGCCATGGACATGGTGCAGGGCCAACTGCTCGACGGGCACGACCCGCGCCGGTACGCCTGGCTGGCCGCCGACCCGCTGGAATACCAGGCCACCGCCCAGGTAGCCGACGTCGCGCACAGGCTCTGCGAGCTGCGCATGGTCATGGGCGACGCCGACGGCGCCATGGACGCGGCCAGGTCGGGCCTGCGGTTCGCCTTCAACGACGAACTGCTGTGGCGGGATCTGCTCACCGCCGCGCACGCCACCGGCCAGGAGCACGTGCTGCGCGGGGTCGTGGGGGAAATGTCGGCCCGGGTCTCGCTGGACGAGGTGCTGCCCAGGATGGCTCCGGAGACCGAGGCGCTGATCGACACGCTGCTGCCGTCCTGGCGATCCTCGGTTGCCTGAGCCCGCGGGCAGGCCCGCCCATCGATGAGAACGCTGCTGATAGCACTGCTGGCGGTGGCCGGGCTGGCGGTCGGCCCGGTGCTACGGGCGGTGATCGTGGCGCTCTCGGTCCCGTCCGGCGGGCCGTGGCGCCGGGCCTGCCCGGCCTGTGGCGCGCCGCTGAGCTGGTTCTCGCCGCGCCTGTCGGCTGGGCGATGCGGGAGCGGCCGGGACCGGCTGGGGCCACCGGCCGCGACGGTCGAGGTCGCCACCGCGGCGCTGCTCGGATTGCTGGCCGCCGCCGTTCACCCCGGGCTTGTGCTGGTGGCCGTGGGCTTGCTGGCGGTGTGCGCGGTGCCGCTGGCCTTCGTCGACCTGGCCGCCCGGCGGCTGCCTGACCTGCTCACCGGGGCCGCCTATGCGGTCACCGCGGCGTTTCTGCTGCTGGCCGCCGCCACCGGCGGCGACTGGTCCCGGCTGGGCCGCGCGTTGCTCGGCGGGGTCGCATTCGCGGGGTTCGGCCTAATGCTGTTCCTGGTCAGCCCGGGCGGTTTCGGGCCCGGCGACATCAAGCTGGCCGCCGCCCTGGGCACCGCCCTGGCCTGGTTCGGCTGGCCCGCCCTGTTCGGCGGTGCGCTGGCCGGTTTCGGCCTGGGGGCGGGCTACGGCGTGGCCCTCCTGGTGGCGGGCCACGCCGGCCGCAAGTCACAGATTCCGTTCGGTCCATTCATGATTGCCGGAGCTTTCCTGGTCATGCTGGTCACCTCCTGGCAGTAGTCCGTCGCGTTGGCCGCGCCTGCCTGGCTTAGGCGGCCCGGCTCGAGGTCGGCTCGCAGTCCTGCGGGGCCGGGGCGTGCGCCCTGCCCGCGGTGGTCAGCGAGCGCAGCACGGTCACCCGGTGCGTGGCCGTGGCCGCGGCCACGCGCCGACCCTGGCGAGCCAGCCTGACGCGCCTGCCAGCCTCGGCCGCCCGGTGGAATTCCCGGACCCGCTCGTGCAGTAGCGCTTCGCTTAGCTGCGGAAACATCGCTTCCTCCTTGCTCGTGGGCCGTTTGTCTGGCCCAACATGTTCAAGGTTCGTCGTAAGGCCCGCAGGCAGGCATCGGGCGTATGACCTAAATTGACGAGCTTCCGCCTCCTTACGTCCCGCACTCCCCGCTTAGTCGCCTAAGGCCCCAGTGACCTGCGGAAACAGTCGGCTTTCGGATCATTGCCCAAATCCAAATAGACTGGGGGGGCCTGCACACGCAGGCGGCCACCCGTGACAACCCAAGTGAGACTCCCGCATGCCCGTAACCCAGCTAGCCACCCGCGACGATCTGCGTAACGTCGCGATCGTCGCGCACGTTGACCACGGCAAGACCACGCTGGTGGACGCGATGCTGTGGCAGTCCGGGGCGTTCCGGGCTAACGCGCAGGTCGCCGACCGTGTGCTCGACTCCGGTGACCTGGAGCGGGAGAAGGGCATCACGATCCTGGCCAAGAACACCGCGGTCAGGCACGGCGGCATGACCATCAACATCATCGACACGCCTGGGCACTCCGACTTCGGCGGCGAGGTGGAGCGCGGTCTTTCCATGGTGGATGGCGTGCTGCTGCTGGTGGACGCCAGCGAGGGGCCGCTGCCGCAGACCAGGTTCGTGCTGCGCAAGACGCTGGAGGCCGGCTTGCCGGTCATCCTCGTGATCAACAAGGTGGACCGGACGGATGCGCGCATCGCCGAGGTCGTGGACGCCTGCTACGAGCTGTTCCTCGACCTGGACGCCACCGAGCAGCAGATCGAGTTCCCGATCGTGTATGCGTCCGCGCGGGCCGGGAAGGCGTCGCTGACCAGGCCGGACGACGGGTCGCTGCCGGACTCGCCCAACTTGGAGCCGCTGTTCGAGGTGCTGCGGGACGCGGTGCCTGCGCCGGCCTACGACCCGCAGGCGCCGCTGCAGGCGCAGGTGGCCAACCTGGACGCGTCCGCCTACCTGGGCCGGATCGCGCTGTGCCGGATGCACAACGGAACGATCACCCGCGGCCAGCAGGCCGCCTGGTGCCGCCGCGACGGCAGCATCGAGCGGGTCAAGATCACCGAGTTGTTCCTCACCGAGGCGCTGGACCGGGTGCAGGTGGACAGCGCGGAGCCGGGGGACATCATCGCCATCGCCGGGATCGACGACATCATGATCGGCGAGACGCTGGCCGACATCGACGATCCACGGCCGCTGCCGCTGATCACCGTGGACGAGCCGGCCATCGCGATGACGATCGGAGTGAACACCTCGCCGCTGGCCGGCTCGGGGATCCCCAGCGCGGGCGCCAGGACCACCGGCGGCCGGGAGAGGACCAAGGTCACCGCGCGGCTGGTGCGGGACCGGCTGGACCGCGAACTGGTCGGCAACGTGTCGCTGCGGGTGCTGCCCACCGACCGCCCGGACACCTGGGAGGTGCAGGGCCGCGGCGAGCTGGCGCTGGCCGTGCTGGTGGAGACCATGCGGCGGGAGGGTTACGAGCTGACTGTGGGCCGTCCGACCGTGGTGACCCGTGAGATCGACGGCTCGGTGCACGAGCCGGTCGAGCGGCTCAGCGTGGACGTGCCCGAGGAGTACCTGGGCGCGGTCACGACGCTGCTTGCCGTGCGCAAGGGCCGGATGGAGAACATGATCAACCACGGCACCGGGTGGGTGCGGCTGGAGTTCACCGTGCCCGCCAGGGGGCTGATCGGGTTCCGCACCCAGTTCCTCACCGACACCAGGGGAACCGGCATCGCGCACAGCGTCTTCGAGGGCTACGAGCCGTGGGCCGGGGCGCTGCGGGCCCGGCCGACCGGGTCGCTGGTGGCCGACCGTTCCGGCACGGTGACCACGTACGCCATGTTCCAGTTGCAGGAGCGCGGCTCGCTGTTCGTGACGCCGGGCACCGAGGTGTACGAGGGCATGATCGTGGGCGAGAACTCTCGCTCGGACGACATGGACGTGAACGTGGCTAGGGAGCGCAAGCTCACGAACGTGCGGTCGTCCACGGCGGAAGAACTGGAGCGGCTGGTGCCGCCGCGGCTGCTCAGCCTGGAGCAGGCGCTGGAGTTCTGTGCCGCCGACGAGTGCGTGGAGGTCACGCCGATCGCGGTACGGCTGCGCAAGTCCATCCTGGATCAGAAGGAGCGGGGGCGGCTGCGCGCCCGCTCGTCGCGCGAGCGGTCCTGACGGAACGTCCGCCGAAACTGGGCCATTGACCCGGTTCATAGCATCTGACAGAAGCAGAGCCTGGGCCTGCGCCGTATTGAGTGACCGACGCCGGGGAAACGTTCACCTGAAAAGTCTGGTGCACACCGTCGGCGGCTGGAACAATCACTGTGGTCGACGAACCTGGGTGCCCGCCGCCGGTGACCGAGACAATCCCCGCCCTCAGCGAATGTGATGGGAGTGGAACGTGTCGATCCGGACGACATGGTACCGAAGCACCGTGCGAGCCGCGCTAGCGGCGGCGGTGGCCGCACCGTTAGTGCTGGCAGGAACGCAGGCCGCGCAGGCGGCCTGGATTCAGCAAACGCCGCCTAAACCTCCCGGCGTCGTCTCCTCGACGCTGGGCAACGTGTCGTGTACGGCCGCGGCCGCCTGCATGGCGATCGGCAACAGCCAGGCCCACGCCGGAAACAGGGCGTTCACCGAGACCTGGAACGGGACGAGCTGGGCGATCCAGAAAGTCGCCAACGCGGCGGGCACCACGCTGTCGGTCGTGTCGTGCACCTCCTCGACCGCCTGCACCGCCGTGGGAGACCACACCCACGGCACCGGATACCTGCCGGTGGCGGAGCGCTGGGACGGGACGGACTGGACGGCGCAGACCGTGCCGCCCCTGTCGGGTTCGGTGGACTCTGAGCTGTCCGGCGTGTCGTGCACGTCCCCGACGCGCTGTGTGGCCGTCGGTGACGGCGGCCTCGGCGGCCCGTTCTCCGAGATCTGGAACGGCACTGCCTGGACGGAGCAGGTCATGCCCAACCCGGCTGGCGGCGATGTGATAACCGTATCGTGCCGGATCGGCAAGATGTGTGAGGCCGTCGGCCGTGCCTCCACCGGCCCGGTGGCCTGGTCTCTGAACGGCGCGCACTGGAGTGTCCAGGCCGTGCCGCCGCCGTCCGGTACGCAGCCCGGCGGACTGTTCGGGGTGTCCTGCGGCGCAGCGAACTTCTGCCTCGCCGTGGGCACCTCCAACCCCACGGCCGCTTCCGGGCCAACGGCGATCGCCGATGTGTGGAACGGCACCACCTGGACCGAGCAGGCCACCGCTCCGTTGCCCACCGTGGTCACCGAGAACGGGCTCGGCGCTGTGTCCTGCGTCCGGGCCGTAGCCTGCACGGCCGTCGGCGACTACATCAAGTTCGGCCATGAATCCCTGCTGAGCGAACGCTGGACCGGCAGCCGGTTCGTGCTCCAGCGGGACCTGGTGATCCCGCCGAAGGTGCAGCTCACCACGCTGGGTGGGGTGTCGTGCCCGGGCACGGCCGACTGCATGGCCACCGGATTCGAAATAACGGCGCATCGGGGAGCTACCCGCCTGCTCGCCGAGCAGGACCAGGGGTAGCCCTGGGCCCGGAGCCGCCGACGTCGGCGGCTCCGGGCCAATCTGTGGCCGATCTTGAGGCTTGAGCCGATCAGTGTAGGGTAATGCCCCACTACATACGGTGATCATCGCGTCACGGATGGGGGTCCGTGCGATGCCACCGCCTAGGGGGGAATATGAGTCACACACTGGCGTCGGTAAGCGTGAGCCAGAGTGTCCAAAACCTGCTGAACACCGTGGCGCACTCGGTGCCGAAGATCGCCGTGTTCGTGCTCGTGATGGTGGTCGGCTGGATCATCGCCCGCGTTGTCAAGCGGGTGGTGGAGGCGCTGCTCAAACGCATCCACTTCGACCGGATGGCCGAGCGTGGCGCGATCGGGCAGGCGCTGGCCAGCCGCGGCTACAACGCCACCACGCTGCTAGCCAAGATCGTCTATTACGCGGTGCTGCTGGTCACGCTGCAGCTCGCCTTCGGTGTGTTCGGGCCGAACCCGGTCTCCACCATGCTCAACGCGATGGTCGGCTGGCTGCCCAAGGCGATCGTCGCGATCATCCTGGTGGTGATCGCCTCGGCCATCGCCAAGGTGGTCAAGGACCTGGTGGGCGCGGCCATGGGCGGGCTGTCCTACGGCCGCTTCGTGGCCAGCGCGGCCGCGATCGTCATCATCGCGCTCGGCGTGATCGCGGCGCTCAACCAGATCGACGTCGCGTCCGCCGTCACCCAGCCGGTGCTGATCACCGTGCTGGCCACCGTGGGCGCGATCCTGGCCATCGGCGTCGGCGGCGGCATGATCCGGCCGATGGAGCAGCGCTGGGAGCGCATGCTCACCGCGGCCGAGCGTGAGACCGGCGGCCTGGCCGCCTACCAGCGCGGCCGGCAGGACGCGCTCAGCTCACCCGGCGCAATGGCCGGGGCCGTCGAGCCGGGCGTTTCCGGTCAGCAAGCGCAGGCCTACGCAGGTCAGGGTGCTGCCCACAGTGCCCGCTACACCGAGTCTGATGGCGGCGGTTACACCGCACCGCAAGGTGGCGGTTACGCCGCGCCGCAGGGCGAGGGGTACGACACGCAGCGGGGTGAGGGCTACACCGGGCCGCAGGGCGGAGGCTACGCCGCGCCGCAGAGCGAGGGCGGCCAGCCGCCGCACATGCCGCCCGGCCCGATGGGTGAGGAAATGCCGCCGCAGCACCACCACGGCCGGCCCGACCTCCCGTGACCCGGTCGCGGTAGCGGCCTGAGTGCCTCGGTTGTCGTAGGCGCCCAGATATCTCCGGTGCCCAGGCGGTAGCAGGAGCCCAGATACACCAGTGCCCCGGCAGGTGCGTGCCCATTCGCGCCTGCCGGGGCACTGGCGTGCCGGCACCTGGCCTAGCCGGTCCGGTCAGGCCGGGTGCCATCCACTAAGCGGCAGCGCTGACGCCTGTGGCCGGGCCTGCGCCTGTGTCACGAGCTGGCAAACGGCCGCGAGCCGCAACGACTCCCAGTCCGAGCCCGGCCTGGGAAGCCAGCCCCGGCCGATGGCCGCTTCGACGAATCCCCGCGCGTACCCGAGCAGCCGGTGAGTCGCCGGTCCGCGCCGCACTTCTTCCAGCGCGAGGGCATCCCTGACCTCGGCGGCATGCTGGTCCACGGTGGCCAGCAGGCCCGGAAACTCAGCCGAGAAGGTCAGCCCCGAGGCACCCACCTGGCCGGCCAGCCGCAAGGTAATTTCGGACAGTTCGTCAGACACAGCAGCAACAATACCCAAACAGACACCAAACGTCACACCAAACCTGTCCGAAATGCCCGTTCGGGGCACTTAAAGTCCGTTCGGAGCCCCACTCTAGCCATCGCGGAGTCCGGCATCCCTCGACACGCGACTAGATTTAAGTTAACAATGTGGCAAAGCTACCTAAAGAAGGACTACATTGCCACAACCATATCCGAGACGGTGCATGAGCCAGCCGGGGGTGGGGCGTGGACCGGGCGGGCCGGGCGGACGGGAGCCGGGCCGACGGAAGCCGGGCGGACGGGGGCGCGGGCTACTTGATGGTGAGGTAGATGGCGCTGCCCAAGCCCGCGAGCAGGCAGTAGATGGCGAACGGGGTGAGGGTGCGGGTCTGGAAGTACTTGACTAGGAAGCGCAGCGCCAGGTAGGCGCCGATGCCGGACAGGATGCTGCCGGCCAGGATCTGGCCGCGGATGCCGTCGCCGTCCTGGCCCATGATGTCGGGCAGCTTGAGCACGCCGGCGGCCAGGATGACCGGGGCCGACAGCAGGAACGAGAACCGGGCCGCATCCTCGCGGGACAGGCCGCGGAACATGCCGCCGACCATGACGATGCCGTCCCGGCTGATGCCGGCCAGCAGCGCGAGGATCTGCATCGAACCGACGATCAGGGCCTGCAGAAAGCCGACCCGCGACAGTCGCGCGTCTGCCCGCACGGCGGCGCTGAGCTCCTGCTGACGAACCGCGGCGTGGCCGGAGGCGTGCCGTCCGGCCACCCGCTGGCCGGGTGGGACGGTGGCGTACTCGCGCTGGTTCGCGGTCGCCCGCTGCTCCGCGTTCCGCTCCTCGATGACCTGCTGGTCGGCCTGCTTGGAGGCGCTGGTGCGGCGCCGTTCGGCCACGAACAAGATCACGCCATTGGCCATCAGGAAGTAGGCGGCCAGCACCGCCTTGCTGAAGATCGTCTGGACTTCCTTCTGGGCGATCACGCCGACGATGCCCACCGGGATCGTGCCGATGATGATCATCCAGGCCAGGCGTTGCTCCGCGGTGCGGGCCTCACGGTCGCGCAGGGAGGTGAAGAACCCGCGGATGATCCGCACCCAGTCCCGCCAGAAGTAGATGATCATCGCGATCGCGGTGGCCACGTGCAGGCCCACGATGAACGACAGGTACGTCGTGTTGGTGTTGGAGACCTTCAGGTCGGTGGCCCAGCTTCCGCCCACCAGCGCCGGGATCAGCACGGCGTGGCCGAGGCTGGAGATGGGGAACAGTTCGCTGATGCCCTGGACGAACCCGACGACGGTGGCCTCGGCAAAGGTCAGGTGCGACACGTGGTCCCCTCAGGGCGGTAGGACGGCAGGGCGGGCCCATCGTATGTGGATCGGCAGCACGCCAGCGCCACGTGGGCCCCCCGCAGGCGGTCGCGACGATCTCATCACAGGCCACGGGAATTATCGCAGCCACCCACCGCCCGGCGTACGCACTTGGACAATTCGCCGCGAGTCCCCAATGCCAACTCGAATCTCTCAAAGAATGAACGGTGGCCACCAGCTCGCCGGCGCCCAGTGCCCGTGACACGCACGAAACCAACGGCCCTTGGCCTGCTGGTGGGCGACCGTTGCGCGGGCGAGAGAGGAGGTATACGTTTTCTTTCGTTCGGCGGGGAGCCGACGGAAGCGGCGGGATCTGGGCCTGGTTTCATGCAACTTCGGGGCGTGCTGGTGGCTGTGGCACTACACCGGTGGGACCTGGGCCGGACCGATCATGCCGAAGTTTGCCGGTGACCCGGACGTCGGCGACCTGGCCTACGTGCCGGGAACGGCGTCGGTGTGGGGCGCGGGGATCCGTGCGCTCACCGCTGCCACTCAGCAAGGCATCATCATTGCCGACGGCGATCTGCCGACCTGAAAATGACCCGGGCCAGAGGTCGTCTGTGCGAACCTGGGGCCGGCGCTGACGTGGCGGCCGTGTTCACGTGCGCGGGGCTGGTCCTGCGGCCTCGCGCAGCCGTTCATTATAGAAATTACTTTTGGCCGGGAACCTTGGGTGTGTCCTTCGAGGTCCGGCGGCCGATTTTGGACCCGAGCCACACCAGCGGGTCGTATTTGCGCCCGACCACGCGCTCCTTCAGCGGGATGAGCGCATTGTCGGTGATCTTGATGTGTTCCGGGCAGACCTCGGTGCAGCACTTGGTGATGTTGCAGTAGCCGAGCCCGAAATCATCCTGGGCGATCTCCCGCCGGTCCGCCGTGTCGGCCGGGTGCATTTCCAGTTCGGCGATGCGCATCAGGAAACGCGGCCCGGCGAAGGCGCCCTCGTTTTCCGAGTGGTCGCGGATGACGTGGCAGGTGTTCTGGCACAAGTAGCACTCGATGCACTTGCGGAATTCCTGCGACCGGTTCACGTCCACCTGCTGCATGCGGAATTCGCCCGGCTTGATGGACGGATCCGGCGAGAACGACGGGATTTCCCGGGCCTTCGCGTAATTGAAGGACACGTCGGTGACCAGGTCCCTGATGACCGGGAACGTGCGCATCGGCGTGATCGTCAGCACTTCGTTCTCGTCGAAGATGGACATCCGGGTCATGCAGGACAGCCGGGGCCGCCCGTTGATCTCCATCGAGCAGGAGCCGCACTTGCCTGCCTTGCAGTTCCAGCGCACGGCCAGGTCGCCCGCCTGGGTCTGCTGGATCCGGTGCAGCACGTCGAGGACGACCTCGCCCTCGTTGACCTCGACCTTGTAGTCGGTGAGCTCGCCGCAGCCTGCGTCGCCGCGCCAGATGCGAAGCTGAGCGATGTAACCCATCAGTGCTCCTCCTCTGGTTCGGCTGGCACTGGGTTGGCGGGGGCTGCGGTCTCGGGGGGCAATTCCTCGTCGGTCAGGTACTTCTTCAGCTCATCCCGGTCGAACAGGGCGAGCAGGTCGGGGCGCATCGGCTCCATCGGCTGCTTGGTGAGCTGGACCCGGTCGTGGTCCAGCGTGCAGATCAGGTTGATCTTGCGCCATTCCGCCGACATCTGCGGGTAGTCGTCACGGGCGTGGCCGCCGCGGCTCTCCTGCCGTTCCAGCGCGGCCATCGCGACGCACTCCGCGACGATCATCATGTTCCGCAGGTCCAGGGACAGGTGCCAGCCGGGGTTGTAGGCCTGGCCGCCGGGCGCGCCGACCTTGGCCGTGCGTTCCTTCAGCTTCTCCAGCTCGCCGAGGGCCTGCTCCATCTCCTTCTCGGTGCGGATCAGGCCGACCAGGGTGGTCATGATCTCTTGCAGTTCGAGCTGCACCGAGTACGGGTTCTCGCCGTCCCGCTCCAGCGGCGCGCCGGCCTCCTCGGCGGCGGCCCGCAGGTCCGCGTCGGCCGGCACCGGGCGCGAGCTCAGCTCGTCCAGGTAGTCGGCCGCGCCGAGGCCCGCCCGCCGGCCGAAGACCAGCAGGTCGGACAGCGAGTTGCCGCCCAGCCGGTTGGAGCCGTGCATGCCGCCGGACACCTCGCCGGCCGCGAACAGGCCGGGCACGGCCGCGGCCGCGGTGCCCGGGTCCACCTCGACCCCGCCCATCACGTAGTGGCAGGTCGGGCCGACCTCCATCGGCTCCTTGGTGATGTCGACGTCGGCCAGCTCTTTGAACTGGTGATGCATGGACGGCAGCCGGCGCAGGATCTCGTCGGCCGGCAGCCGGGAGGAGATGTCGAGGAACACGCCGCCGTGCTCGGAGCCGCGGCCTGCCTTCACCTCGGAGTTGATCGACCTGGCCACCTCGTCGCGGGGCAGCAGTTCGGGCGGGCGGCGGTTATGGTCGGGGTCGGCGTACCAGCGGTCGGCCTCTTCCTCGGTCTCCGCGTACTGGGCGCGGAACACGTCGGGCACGTAGTTGAACATGAACCGCTTGCCCTCGGAGTTGCGCAGCACGCCGCCGTCGCCGCGCACCGACTCGGTGACCAGCAGGCCCTTCACCGAGGGCGGCCAGACCATGCCGGTCGGGTGCAGCTGGACGAACTCCATGTTCAGCAGCTTGGCCCCGGCCAGCATGGCCAGCGCGTGCCCGTCGCCGGTGTACTCCCAGGAGTTCGACGTGACCTTGTAGGTCTTGCCGATGCCGCCGGTGGCCAGCACCACGGCCGGCGCCTCGAAGAACACGAACGCGCCGGTGTCCCTGACGTACCCGAACGCCCCGGCGATCCGGCCGCCCGCCCTGATCAGCCTGGTGATGGTGGTCTCGGCGAACACCTTGATCATGGCCTCGGGGTCGCCGTGCGACACGGCGTCCTCCTGCTGCAGCGCGACCACCTTCTGCTGCAGCGTGCGGATCATCTCCAGGCCGGTGCGGTCGCCGACGTGGGCCAGCCGCGGGTACTCGTGCCCGCCGAAGTTTCGCTGGCTGATCTTGCCGTCCGGGGTCCGGTCGAACACCGCTCCCCAGGCCTCCAGCTCCCAGACCCGGTCCGGCGCCTCGTTGGCGTGCAGCTCGGCCATCCGCCAGTTGTTCAGGAACTTGCCGCCGCGCATGGTGTCGCGGAAGTGGACCTGGGAGTTGTCGTTCGGGTTCTGGTTGCCCATGGCCGCCGCGGCGCCGCCCTCGGCCATCACCGTGTGCGCCTTGCCGAACAGGGACTTGGAGATGATCGCGGTCTTCTTGCCGCGCAGCCTGGCCTCGATCGCCGCGCGCAGCCCCGAGCCGCCCGCGCCGATGACCACGACGTCGTACGTATGCCGCTGAATGTCGTCTGTCATGCCGCCCGCCTCAGTTGACAATCCGCAGATCGCTGAAGACGTGAGCGGCCACCAGCCAGATGTAGAGGTCGGTCAGCATCAGCGTGCCGAGTGTGGTCCAGGCCAGTTGCATGTGCTTGCCGTTCAGCTTGGAGATCTGCGTCCATATCCAGTACCGGACCGGATGCTTGGAGAAGTTCTTCAGCCGGCCGCCGGTGATATGCCGGCACGAGTGGCAGGACAGCGTGTAGGCCCACAGCAGCACCACGTTGGCCAGCATGATCAGCGTGCCCAGGCCGAGGCCGAAGCTGCCGTCCGGGCCGCGGAACGCCTGGATCACGTCGTAGGTGTTCAGTATCGAGATCAGGACCACCGCGAAGAAGAAGTAGCGGTGCAGGTTCTGCATGATGAGCGGGAACCTGGTCTCGCCCGAGTAGCTCTTGTGCGGCTCGCGCACCGCGCAGGCGGCCGGCGCCCGCCAGAAGGCCCGGTAGTACGCGCGCCGGTAGTAGTAGCAGCTCAGCCGGAAGCCGAGCACGAACGGCAGCGAGATCAGCGCGTACGGGATGATCGGCGGCACCGCCGGGAACCAGTGGCCCAGGCTGCTCGCCCCCGGCACGCACTCGCCGCTGATGCACGGCGAGTAGAACGGGGTCAGATAGTGGTACTTGGCCACGTAATACCAGTGCCCGATGAACACATGCACCGTGGCGTAGGTCACCCAGATGGTCAGCAGGGTGGCCGTGATCGCCGGTGCCCGCCACCATGGATCCTTGCGCAGTGTCTTTTCCGCGATCTGCGCCCGCGTTCGTGAAGTAATCGTTGCCTGCGTCATGCCTGAAAGTCCTCGTCGACATTGACTGAAGCGCGGCTTCCCGCCAGCGCTGCCGATCAACCTATTCCAGTCCACCTCAACTCTGGTACTCCGGTGGCCTTTCCCGCATGTGACTCTGGCTACATTCGCCCGTTACTCTCTGCCGCATGAGCCCCGTGACCCCTCCGGCCGCCTCCAGCGGGCCCCGTTCTTTCGACGGCCGCAGCCTCCTGCTCGTGCACGCCCACCCCGACGACGAGTCGATCGGCACCGGCGCGACGATGGCCAAATACGCCGCGCAGGGGGCGCGGGTGACCTTGGTCACCTGCACGCTGGGCGAGCTCGGCGAGATCCTGCCGCCCCGCCTGGCCCACCTGGCCGCCGACCGGGACGACCGGCTGGGCGAGTACCGGATCGGCGAGCTCGACGCCGCCTGCGCCGCGCTCGGCGTGACCGACCACAGGTTCCTGGGCGGGGCCGGCCGGTGGCGCGACTCCGGGATGATCGGCACCGCGGGCAACGAGGACCCCCGCTGCTTCTGGCGGGCCGACACCGGCGAAGCGGTGGCCGCGCTGCTCGCGGTCATCGAGGAGGTACGCCCGCAGGTCCTGGTCAGCTACGACGACAACGGCGGCTACGGGCACCCCGACCACATCCAGGCCCACCGGGTGACCCGGCGTGCCTTCGAACTCGCCGCCGCCGGGAGCGCCGCCGCCGGGAGTGGCGGCGCACCGCCGGTGGCCAAGCTGTACGCCACCGCCCGGCTCGGTAACCCGCAGGCCACCACCGAGATCGGCGCCAGCGACTACCTTCCGGCCAAGCTCGCCGCGATGCGCGCGCACGCCACCCAGCTCACCGTGGAAGGCAGCCACTTCTACCTGACCAACCTGATCAACCGCCCCGTGTTCGGCCGCGAGTCCTACACCCTGCTGGCGGGCCCGCGCGGCCCCGGCACCGCCGCCGGCGAGCTGGAGCACGACCTGTTCGCCGGCCTGGGATAGCCAGACCAGCGCCAGACCAGCGCCGGGCCGACGCCAGACCTGCGGCAGGCCGGCCAAAAGGCTGATCGGCTTCTGGGACCTTCGCGAGATAACCTGCCTAGCGTGGGAATCACGCCGCTGTCACCGTCCGCCCGGCCGTCGCCGGGCCAGCCGCCGAGCCACCTGACGGCCTTCGTCACCGGTGGCGCCTATGCGCTGCTGCTCCTGCTCGGCCTGCTCGAAGGCGTGATCGGCTCCTTCCAGTACAGCCGCGGCGCGGCCGGCAGCGTCCCGCTGGGCTCTATCGGCTTCGCCCTGCTGATCCTGGTCACCTGCGGGCTGGCCGGCTGGGCCATGCGGGGCATGCCGGGCGCGCTGCTCCCGGCCATCGGCTGGTTCGTCGCCTCGTTCGGCCTGGCCATGCCCAACGCGGGCGGCAGCGTGATCATCGCGAACACCAGCGCGGGGGAGTGGTTTCTCTACGGCGGCTCGGTCTGCGCACTGGTCGGCGTGGGCTCCGCCTTCGTCACGGTCGCCCGCCGTCCGCTCGGCGAGCCCCGTTCCCGCGGCGCCACGAGCGGCCCCGGGAGGGGAAACAGCCAGCCCAGGCGCGGGTGGCTAAAAGACAGGAACAGGACGGCCAACGGCGACGTTCCCCCGGCATGACGACCGGAACCCGCACATGACCGACGTGGACATCGCGGACTTCAGGCAGGCCGCCGGCCAGTTCGCCACGGGCATTCTCGTCGTATCCACCCGCCTGGACGGCGTGCCGCACAGCATGACGGTCAGCGCCTTCACCTCGGTCTCGCTCGACCCGGTGCTCGTGCTGTTCTGCGCCGAGAAGATCGCCAGATTCCACGAGGCCGTGCTGGCCGCCGGTCAGTGGGCGGTGAGCGTGCTGGACGAGGACGCGGAGAAGGTGTCCCGCTGGCTGGCCACCAGGGGCCGCCCGCTGGAAGACCAGCTCGCCGAGATCGCCTGGCACCCCGGCCCGCTGACCGGAGCGCCCATCCTGGACGACGCCCTGTCCGCACTGGAGTGCCGGACCACCGCTGTGCACGACGGCGGTGACCACAGCATCGTCGTCGGCGAGGTGATCGGCGTCACCCCGCCCAAGGCCACCGGCCGCCCGCTGGTCTTCTACGCCAGCCAGTACCGCCGCCTGGCCGACAGCTAACCCGGCCACCGGCCGGACGCACAAGCTCACCCAGCCCGTGCAGCCCAGCCCGTGCAGCCGCCAGCCGCCCAGCCCAGCCCGCGGCCTGGCCCAGCCCGGCCCGGCGTCCTAGCGGACCGCTTCCTCGATCCGGTCCAGCGCCCAGTCCAGGTCTTCCTCGCTGACCACCAGCGGCGGCGCCAGCCGGATGCACGTGCCGTGGGTGTCCTTGGCCAGCACCCCGTGGGCGGCCAGCCGCTCGCACGCCTCCCGTCCCGGCAGCGACACGAACTCGACTCCCGCCCACAGCCCGCGCCCGCGCACCTCGCGCACCACCGAGCGCGGCAGCGCGGACAGCCGGTCGTGCATGTGCGAGCCGAGCTTGGCCGACCGCTCCTGGTACTCCCCGGTGGACAGCATCGCGATCACCTCGCGCGCCACCGCGCAGGCCAGCGGGTTGCCACCGAACGTGGACCCGTGCTGCCCCGGCTTGAACACGCCGAGGATCTCGCTGCTCGACACCACCGCCGACACCGGCACGATCCCGCCGCCGAGCGCCTTGCCCAGCGTGTACAGGTCCGGCACCACGTTTTCGTGTTCGCACGCGAACGTGGTCCCGGTCCGGCCCAGGCCCGACTGGATCTCGTCGGCCATCATCAGCGCCCCGCGCGCCGTGCACAGCTCCCGCACCCCGGTCAGGAATCCAGGCGGCGGCACCAGCACGCCCGCCTCGCCCTGGATCGGCTCGACCAGCACGCCCACCACACGGTCGTTGAACGCCGCCTCGAGCGCGGCCAGGTCGCCGTAGGGGACCAGCCGGAACCCGGGTGTGTAAGGCCCGTACGAAGCCCGCGCGTCCTCGTCGGTGGAGAAGCTGACGATCGTCGTCGTCCGGCCGTGGAAGTTGCCTTCGAACGCGATGATCACCGCCTCGCCGTCCGGCACGCCCTTGACCTCGTAGCCCCACTTGCGCGCGGTCTTGATCGCGGTCTCCACCGCCTCGGCGCCGGTGTTCATCGGCAGCACCATGTCCATGCCGGCCAGCGCCGCCAGCTCCGCGCAGAACGGCCCGAACTGGTCGTGGTCGAAGGCCCGGCTCACCAGCGTGACCCGCTCGAGCTGCCGCATCGCCGCCGTCACCAGGCGCGGGTGCCGGTGCCCGAAGTTGATCGCCGAGTACGCCGCCAGCATGTCCAGGTAACGCCGCCCGTCCACGTCGTGGACCCAGGCGCCCTCCGCCTCGGATACCACTACGGGCAGCGGGTTGTAGTTGTGCGCGCTGTGCGCGAGCGTCTGAGCCCGCAGCTCGCTCGATGTTGCCAAGGTTTTCCTCCCTACGGCTCCGCTTTATTGTCCGGAAAGATGCTCTACGGATGACCTGAGTTCGAGGGTGCAGCACTTCGGCCCGCCACCCGCCTTGCTGAATTCCGACATGTCCACCGGCACCGGCTCGAAGCCCCGCGCGGCGAGCTGCGCCGCCAGCCCTGTCGCCTGTACGGGCAGCACCACGTGATGCCCGTCGCTGACCGCGTTCAGCCCGAGCACCTCGGCGTCCTCGTCCTTGGCCTCGATCAGCTCGCCGAAATGCGAGGCCAGCGCTGCCCGCCCGGCGTCGTCAAACGCGGCCGGATAATAAGCCGCCGTGTTCGCGTCCAGCACGCACAACGCGGTATCCAGATGGTAGTAACGCGAGTCCACCAGCCGCACCGTCAGCACCGGCCGCCCGAACAGCTCCCCGGCCTCGGCGTGCGCGGCCGTCTCGGTACGGAACCCGTGCCCCGCGACCACCGCCGGCCCGGCCAGCAGGATGTCGCCCTCGCCCTCGTTCACGGCCTGCGGGACGCGCACCACCTGGTAGCCCTCGCGCCGGAACCAATCGAGGTACGCCGCGCCCTCGGCCGCCCGCTCGGCGTGCAGGAACCGCGCCCCCAGCACCTTGCCGTCGATGACCGTCGCCCCGTTCGCGGCGAACACCATGTCCGGCAGCCCCGCGACCGGCTCGATGAGCTGTACCCGGTGCCCGAGCCGCAGGTACGTGGCCCGCAGCGCCTCCCATTGCGCCATCGCCCGTGCCGCATCCACCGGCTGCTCCGGGTTCATCCACGGATTGATCGCGTAGCTTACGGCGAAATGCCCCGGCGGGCACATCAGGTAGCTCCTGGCCGAGCCGATACGGCGAGCGTCTGCTGTCGTCACGGACGTCCGGTTCCCTTCTGTGATCACTGGTTTCGGCGTCCAGCCTAGGGGGACCGGTGGAGCAATGAGCATCTACTGTTCTTGCGTCTTCACGGCGATTCGTTGCAATTTCTCTGACCGTATGCGCTGATCGTTGCGTGATTCATTAATGTATGGGCTCGATCAACGGTGCCGCTCGATTCCGGACGTGACCGGCCCCACCGAACCCCTCACACGGCCTACCGCCGGACCGACCAGGCCTGGCCGTCCGGGGTATCGGCCACCGTGACTCCCATGGCCGCCAGTTCGTCCCGCAGCCGGTCCGAAGCCGCCCAGTCGCTGGCCTCGCGCGCCTTGGCCCGCGCCGCCAGCCGGTCGGCCGCCCCGCCGGGCAGTTCCGGCGCGGCGGCCGGCTTGCCCACGTCGCGGACCAGGTCGAGGCCGAACAACCGGTCCAAGTACGCGAACGTCTCGAACTTGGCCCCGGCCGGCACGTCCGGGTCGCGCTCCACCCCGCGCAGTTCCCGCAGCGCCGTCGGCGTGTCGAGGTCGTCCTCGAAGGCGGTCACCGCCGCCTTCGCGTACCGGGCCGGCGCCGGTGCGCTCGGCGAGTTAGCCCACTCCGCCGCCCGCTCCCGCCACCGCCGCAGCGTCTTGTCCGCCGCCTCCAGCGTGTCCCAGGTCAGGTTCATCTGCTGCCGGAACCGATGCTCGAGGAAGGCCAGCCGCAGCGCCAGCGGATCGAGCCCGCGATCGGTCAGGTCGCGCAGCAGTACCACGTTGCCGGTCGACTTCGACATCTTCCGGCCCTCGAACAGCAGGTGCTCGCCGTGCACCCAGCCCCGGACCACGTCGTGCCCGGTCACCGAGTTGGACTGGGCCCGCTCGTTCTCGTGGTGCGGGAACCGCAGGTCCACGCCGGCGGTATGAACGTCCACGTGCTCGCCGAGGTGGTGCAGCAACATGGCCGAGCACTCGGTGTGCCAGCCGGGGAACCCGGTGCCCCACGGCGTCGGCCAGGTCAGCTCGCCGCCATCGGGCTTGCTCTTCCAGAGGGCCCAGTCCGCGTGGAACCTCTTGCCCGCCTCGACCTCCCCGCCGGTCCGCGAGCCGGGCTGCAGGTCGGTGAGCCGGTTCCCGGACAGCTCCCCGTACCCGGGGAACGAGCGCGCGTCGAAGTACACCGACCCCTGCCCGTCCGGGTACGCGTGCCCGCCCTCGATCAGCTTCGCGATCATCTCGATCATGAGCTCGATCGACTCCGAGGCCCGCGGCTGATAGTCGGCCGGATGGATGTTCAGCGCGCTCATATCGGCGTGGAACGCGTCCTCGATCTCCCTGGCGATCTCCAGCACCGGCCGCCCCTCGGCCCGCGCCTGCGCCAGCATCTTGTCCTCGCCGGTCGCGTCGCTCGCGTCGTCACCGGTCAAATGCCCCACGTCGGTGATGTTCTGGCACACAATCACCAGCCGCCCCCGCCGCTGCGCCGCCCGCCGGATCAAATCCGACAACATGTACGTCCGCAAGTTCCCCACATGCGCGTACCGGTACACCGTGGGCCCGCAGTCATACACCCGCAGTTCCCCCCGGTGCGCCTGCCCCACCTCAATAACCTGCCGCATCCGCGTGTCATAAACCCCGAACATCCCCCCACCATACGGGCGTGCTGCGGCGGTGCCGTGCGGGCGGGCTGCCGCGGTGGACGCTGGTGCTTCGGGTTGCGGCGTGCGGCGCCGGGCCCGCAGCAGCCGCAGGACGTAGACGACGGCGCTGGCCGTGAACAGCGTGGCGGTGATCGCGAGCCAGCGGCCCAGGTAAGGCGCCTGGGTCTGCCCGGTAGCCGCCCGGTAGGAGCCCTGGCCCTGTTCGATGACGCCGGGCAGATATACCAGCAGCAGCAATCCGGCGGCGAGCGTGGGGATGCGCAGGTAGTTGCGCGGTGAGATCGTGCGGCGGGCCAGGGGGGCCCTGCTGAGCAGGCCGCCGAGTGCGCGGTCGGCCAGGCTGTAGAGCGGGAACAAGATGAGGTCGTGGCCGATGACGGCGGCGCCGAACCAGATCGCCATACGTGGCAGCGCCGCGTTGGGAGCGGCCAGCACGATCACGTAGCCAGCGAGCCCGAGGCTGCCCAGCACGACCAGCGCGTGCAGTGAGTGTGCTCCGTAGCCGGCCTGGAGACGACGTATGCGCTCAGTCATCCGCGCCGCCGGAGAAGGTTATGCTGCTCACCCATTTCGTGTTGTGCACGCCGGGCAGCGCGGGCACGATGATCCGCGCCGGGTAGCCGTGGTCGAGCGGCAGGTCGACACCGTTGACCCGCAGCGCGAGCAGCGCGTCCGGGTCCAGGACCTGGTTGGGCAGCAGGATGGCGTGGCTGAACGTCCCGGAGCGTTCCAGGCTCTGCACGTGCGCGGTCCGCGGCCTGGGCACGCCCGCCAGCGCGGCCAGGTCACGCAGCCGCACCCCGCTCCAGGTCTGCGTGGTCGACCAGCCCTCGACACAGGCGATCGGCAAGGTGGCGGTGTGTTGCGGCATGGCCAGCAGTCGCGGCCGGGCCAGCCGCACCGGCCGGGTTCCCCCGGACAGGGTCAGCCGCCAGCCGGGGCCGGTGTCCTGAGTGGTGATGGCCGCGGCGGCGGCCGTGCGGTTGATCTGGAAGTCGCCGGGCCCGGTGCCGTCGGACCGGCCGTGGGGGAGCAGCAGGGCCGCCCGGCGGGTGATGCCACCGATCGTCTGGCCCGCCGAGAGCACCCCGATCAGCAGCGCCCCGCCACCGACCAGGGCGAGCGCACCTCGCCGGGACAGCGTCGGCGCGTCCGGCTCCACCGCGACCAGGCCGTCGGTGACGTAGGGCTCCGGCTGGGTCTGTGCGCGGGACGTCCGCAGGACACCGCGCAGGGAGCGGGAGCGCAACGCACGCAGCATCCGTGGCAGTTTGATACAGACGTGGGTGATGAACGCGCCGGTGAACACCCAGGCGCCGTAGTAGTGGGCGGCGTAGAAGCTGAACTTGAACGCGTAGTCGTACTGGATGTTCAGCACGCCGGTGACCATCTCGAACACGATGCTGCCGACTAGCAGCAGCAAGGACAGCCGCTCGAGTACCTGGGCGAGCGAACGCGCTGGTGGCCAGATGAACAGCTTCGGCATCACCGACCACAGTTTGGCCAGCACCACCGGGATGAGCATCAGCCCGAGGATGACGTGCACTCCCTGAGTGAGCCGGTACAGCCAGGATGGTGAGGTGGGCCACGCGAAGTACGGCAGGTGCAGCCATCCGACGTGGGCGGGCAGCGCCTGTCCGAGCTGGGGACCGTAGGCGATGTAGGACAGCAGCCCGGTGATGATCACCAACGGCAGCGTCAGCAGCAGGGCAAAGCCGAGCACCGAGGTCAGCCACGGCCCGCGCAGTGGGCTGCGCCAGCGCGGGTTGGGCAGGCCGGGCGGACGGTGACGTTCCAGCGCCCGCCACAGCGGGGCCGGGAAACCGTACTGGGGCGTCGGCGTCTCTTCGCCGTCTTTGCTGGCAGGGGTGGGCATGGTGGCGTCTTCGTCAGGGCCGGTGCATCGGCTGGTGGACGTGGTGCCGTACGAGCTCGGCGAAACAGCGCCGCCGGCTATCCCCGTGGTCGTGGATCCGCAGGCTTGCCCGCCGGGCTAGTTCAGGCAACGCGTCCCGGCCGACCACGGCCCAGCGGAACCAGGGCCCGGTGTGCGCGCCGGCCTGCAGCCGGGCGCGGCCCGACCACAGGCCGCAGGCAGCGGGCTCGGTTTCGACCAGGACACTCCCGCCGCGCCGCAGCAGGGCAGTCGCCCGCCGCAGCAGGGCCGCCGGGTCCCCGCCGATCCCGATGTTGCCGTCGGCGAGGATCGCGTGCTGCCAGTTGCCCTGCCCGGGCAGCGCGTCGAACACGTTGCGCCGCACGGCGGGTGCGCCCCTGGCCGCGCAATGCCGGGTCGCCCGCGGTGAGGCGTCCACGCCCAGTGCCGGGCGGCCCTCCGCGACCAGCGCCCGCACCAGCCGGCCTGGCCCGCATCCCAGATCGATGGTCGCGCCGCGGCAGCGGGCGAGCAGCCAGCCATCGGCGCTGCCCGCGTCACCGTGCCAGCGGCGCACGGGCAGCGGCAGCGACCGCCCGTCATCGAGCTGCAGTCGGCAATCCACGCCAGCCAGTGCGGCATCGAACGCCTCCGCGGCGGCTTCACCGATGGCCGTCGTGGCCGCGGGGGTCACGGCAGCTCCCGCACGGCAGCGGCGAACCGGCTGGCCGGGATCGCGGCGGCGACGGTGCGCGCATCGGCGATGGTGTCCACGTCACGCAGGTTCGGCAGCCGGCCGACCGTCAGGCCGTGGCCGCGCAACGCGTGAGCGGTCCGCGCCCCCGTGTCCGCTCGCGAGGTCGCCACGTCGGCTATCGCGACCGCCGCGCGCGGGTCACGCAGACCCAGCGCCCACCAGCCGCCGTCCAGCGCCGGTCCCAGCACGGCGCCGGTACCCGGGCGGTCCAGCCGCCGCAGACAGCGGGCCAGCAGGCTGGGATCCGCCTGGGGGGTGTCCATCCCGACCTGGAGGGACGCGAGCCCGGGCAGCAGGTCGGCGGCGTCGGTGTGGCAGGCAGCGATCCGCTGGCCCAGGGTGGTGCCACGCTGCGGGATCACCGGAAGGTCGTGCAGGGCGGCGCTGATCTCCTCGCACCGTTCCGCGCCGGCGAGGTCACCCGCCAGGGCGACGACGGTTTGCCCGCCCGGCACTGCGCGCAAGGCTGCGAGCGTGTCCAGGAGCGCGGCGGCGGCGATCCGGGCGGCCTGGACCGGGGCCGCCGGCGGGCACAGCCGCGTCTTGACCCGTCCTGCCTGCGGCGCCTTGGCCAGCAACAGCAGTATGGCCCGGGGCGAGGTCACCGATACATCACCCGGCCCATGTCGCGGACCGCCCGCAGCGTGCCGGTCACCGATCCGGATACCTTCGAGCGGCCGCCCGCCCTCGGCCCGTAAGCCACGTCGGTCTCATAGATCCGCCCAGCGGCGGCGCCGGTGCGCAGCAATAGCTCAAGCGGATAGCCGAACCCCCGGTCGGTGACGCCGAGGTCAAGCAGCCAGCGCCGCCGGGCCAGGCGCACCGGGGCGATGTCGTGCACCGGAACGCCGCACTGCCGCAACCGCGCGGCGAGCACCGCGTTGCCCGCCCGTGCATGCCACGGCTGCGCGCCACGGCACACCGGCCGCCGGCGGCCCACGGCCAGGTCGGCCTGGCCCGCCGCGACCTGGCCGGCCAGCTCGGGCAGCACACCCGCATCCAGCGAGCCGTCGCCGTCGAGGAACGCGACCAGTTCGGTCGATGCGTGTTCGAGCCCGGTGTGCACGGCGGCCCCGTAGCCGAGGCGGCCCTCGTGCACCACGCGCGCTCCCAGTTCCCTGGCCCGCTCGGCGGTCGCATCCGTGGAAGCGTTGTCCACCACCAGGGCTCTGAAACCCGGTGGCAGGCCCGCGATCACGGCAGGCAGTGCTTCGGCCTCGTTGTGACAGGGCAGCACCACATCGACTGGTGTCATCATGTGGGTCATTCGTTGTGCCTCCGCCTATGGATTGGCTGGTCGGCGAACTATGTGCCGCCCGCTGACTCGTGGTGACGCTAGCGTGGTGATGTGATCTTCCGGGTGCGAGAGCGTGAACTGGTCGCGCAGCGGAGATCCTGGCGCGGGCTCGGGCCCGATCTGCTGGCCGTCTTCTCCGGCGCCGCGCTCGTGCTGGCCGCGGCGCTGGCCGGGTGGCGGCTGATCCACGAGCACGTCAGCATCGTGCTGGGCTTCCCGCCGCTGCTAGCGCACTGGATGCCGCACGTCGGCCCGGGGACGGCACCCGCGATCCTCACCGCCGCCGTCGTGGTTGCCTATGCTCCTGGGCTCGCGACCCGGCTGCCCTGGCGGACACTGCTGGCGGCGGCCTACGTCACGTCCGTGGCCTGGACGTTGTTTCTCGCCCTCGTCGATGGCTGGACGCGCGGCATCGCTCACCGCCTCTACGGCACCGGTGAGTTCCTGCCCGACATCCCCCGGGTGCACAGCATTCCGGTGATGCTGCGCCAGTTCTCCACGCACATCCTGACCAACCAGCCCCATCACTGGATCCCCCAGGTCGGCGCCCATCCGCCCGGCGCTTTCCTGGGTTTCCTCTGGCTGGACCGCATCGGGCTCGGCGGGGGCGGCCCGGCCGGGCTCGCGTGCATCCTGATCGGCGCCTCGGCCGGCATCGCGGTGACCCTCACGCTGCGGGAACTGGGCGCCGAGACGGCGGCCCGCGCCGTCCTGCCGTTCTGCGTGCTGTTCCCCGGCGCCGTCTGGGTCGGCGTGTCGGCCGACGGGCTGTTCGCCGGGGTGCTGGCCTGGGGGGTCGCCCTGCTGGCGGTCGGCGCCGCTGGCCGCGGGTGGCGCCGCGACCTGGCCGCGCTGGCTGGCGGACTGCTGCTCGGCTACGCGCTCTACCTGTCCTACGGGATGGTGGCCGCCGGGCTGCTGCCGGCGGCGGTGGTCGCGGTGACCCGCGCCTGGCGGGCGGTGCTGGCCGCCGCGCTCGGTGCCGCTGCCGTGGTGGCCGCATTCACCGCGAGCGGATTCTGGTGGCTGACCGGTTACCGGCTGACCACGGTCATCTACGCGTGGAGCGTGGCGCGGACCCGGCCCTATACCTACTTCGTCTGGGCCGACCTGGCGGCGCTGCTGTTCGTCGTCGGGCCTGCCACCCTGGCTGGGCTGCGCCGTCTGGTGGCGCACCCTCGTGCGTGGCCGGCCGTGGTCGGCCTGCTGACCGGGGCCGCGCTGATCGCGGTGGTGGCGTCGGATCTCTCCGGGCTCAGCAAGGGTGAGGTGGAGCGGATCTGGCTGCCCTTCGCGGTGTGGCTGCTCGTGCCGTGTGCGTTGCTGCCACCGCGGTCGGTGCGGGGATGGCTCTGCCTGCAGGCGCTGCTCGCACTACTGGTCAACCACCTGCTGCTCACCGTGTGGTGACGGGTTGTGCGGTCCCGGTGCCACCGGCTCCCGCAATGGCGCCTTGGCGAAGGCCGCGATCCCCTCGGCGAAGGGCACCAAGGCCCGGAAACCGAGCAGGCTTCTGGCCCTGGCCGGATCGGCCACCACGTGCCGGACGTCGCCGGGCCGGGCACCACCGACGATCCGGGGCCGTGGACCGCCCATGGCCCGGGCGAGGGTTGCGGCGAGATCACCGACGGTGTGCGGTTCGCCGGAGCAGACATTCACCGGTGTGCAGGTCCCGGCCGGGGGATCGGAACCCAGCGCCAGCAGATTCGCCTGCGCCACGTCGGTGACGTGCACGAAGTCTCGCCGCTGCCGTCCGTCCTCCATCACCAGGGGCGCCTCGCCGCGCTCGAGTGCGGAACGGAAGATCGACGCCACGCCGGCGTAAGGGGTATCGCGCGGCATGTGTGGCCCGTACACATTGTGATACCGCAGTGCCCAGACCGTGCCCCCGGTCTGCCGCGTCCACGCACCCGCCAGGTGCTCCTGCGCGAGTTTGGTCGCCGCGTACGTGCTCCGCGGATCGGTGACCGCGTCCTCGGCCACCAGTCCAGGCGTCAGGGGCGCACCGCAGCGCGGGCACGGCGGATCGTAGCGGCCGGCCTCGATATCCTCGGGCCGCCGGGGGGCGGCGGCGACCACGCCGTCGTCAGCGCAGCGATACCGGCCCTCGCCATAGACCACCATCGAACTGGCCAGCACCAGTCGGGAAATGCCGTGCGCGTGCATCGCCGCGAGCAACACCGCCGTCGCGAAGTCGTTGTGGCTGGCGTACTGCGGCGCGTCCGCGGGATCGACGCCATGACCGACCATCGCCGCCTGATGGCACACGGCATCCACGCCTGGCAGCAGCCGGTCCAGGACGTCACGGTCCCGCACATCGCCGCGTACCGTCTCCTGGTTCCGGCTTCGGGCCTGCCAGGTCTGTTCGGCGTGTGCTTGCGGCAGCAGGGCGTCCAGGGCCAGCACCGAATGCCCCGCCGCGCAGAGCACGTCGGCGATGTGAGACCCGATGAACCCCGCCCCACCTGTGATCAGCACTCGCACCCGAGGACCCTACCGTCTCGTTGCCCGTGGTCAGGCCCCACCCCGGCGCCTGGCGAGGCGAGTGGCGGCGGCTTGGATGCGCTCGTCGGTGGCGGTGAGGGCGACGCGGATGTGGCGGTCGCCTGCCGCGCCGTAGAAGGTGCCGGAGGCGACCAGGATGCCCAGGTCGGCTAGAAAAGCCACCGCGGACCAGGCGTCGTGGTCGGGATGGGTGGCCCACAGATACAGGCCGGCCTCGGAGTGGTCGATGCGCCAGCCGGCCGACTCCAGGGCGCCCTTCAGCCGGAGCCGCCTGGCGGCGTAGCGGGCGCGCTGCTCGTCCACGTGGGTGTCGTCATTCAGCGCGGCGGTCATCGCGGCCTGGATCGGCGCCGGGACCATCATTCCCGCGTGCCGGTGCACCTCCAACAGCGACCCGATCAAACCAGGGTCCCCGGTCACGAAGCCAGCCCGGTACCCGGCCAGGTTGGACCGCTTGGACAGCGAGAAAACCCCGAGCAGCCCC
>DATAWQ010000053.1:0-44743 GCA_036267135.1 Streptosporangiaceae bacterium
GTGGCAGCGTCCAGGGCGATTTCCCGGGCGGATACTTTACCAGTGGCACCTTGCTTTTCATGACCAGCCAAGGGTGACTGAACTCGCCACGATGGCACAGGCTCGACTGGCAGGACAACCAGGACTGGACATGGTGGTCCCTCATTTGCTGCACTTGACCACCTTGATCGTGGGCTTCGCGGATGAGATCTCACAAAGCACGGTAGACAAGATGGTTTCAGAAGCACGCCAACGACTTACGACCGTAGCGCCTATCCCGGTGACCATGGGAAGGATCGGCTATCATTCACAAGCTGTCGCATTGGTTGTTGAACCACTCCGCGCTCTCGATCCCATACTCGATGCTGTGCGGGACGCAACCGCCGCCGCAGGATGCGCAGGGCACACGGACACGGACCCGTGGATTCCACACGTCTCTGTGGCCTACAGCAACTCTGACGGTCCCTTTGCACCTATCATCGATGCTCTCGGACACTCGTTGCCAAAGATCCAAGTAAACATCAAGTCGGTCAGCCTTGTGTCTCAAACACAGGTCGGTCATTCCTGGCAATGGCAGCCTGCCGCAGAAGTCGTTTTGACCGGAGACCAGGTTACGCACTGAGGCGCTGCCGACGTCGCCCCGTGCAAGCGAGGCAAGGCAGCGGTTGTAACAGAGGCAAAGCCGCAGGTCAGGTACTCTCGGACAGCAAGCGCTTGCCCGACACCCACCCCAATCGATTAGTGTGTGTTTAGAGGAAGCACCCGCTGGGTCACGACACCGCCACCCCACCCCCGTTCCTGCTCACCCCGGTCGCCTCATCCTCACCCGACCCCGGCACCACCGCCGCGCCAGACAGCCCCCGCGGCCCCCGCGCCACCACCGCACCAGCTTGTGATCAGCCCGGCGCCGGTGTGTCCGGGCAGGACGGGCAGCACGGGCAGCACGGGCAGGACGGGCAGGACGGGCAGGACGGGCAGGACCCAGTTCCGGTTCCGGCGGGGTTGCGCCGATCCGGTGACAGCGCACCGACGCTGCCGGTAACTGGGACGGTGAACCTTACGATCCCGCTGGTCACCCTGCTGGGACTGGCCGACCGGCCCGGAGAGGTCCCCGGGCACGGGCCACTGCACGCCGATACCTGCCGGACTCTGGCCGACTCGCTGGCCAGGCATCCCACCACTACCTGGGGCGTGGTCGTCACTAGTCCCGACGGCCGGGCGATGGGGCTAGGCGGCCCCGCTCGCTTGCGCCCGGTCAAGCCGCCGGGGGGCGCCCGGGGATCTCCCGGGGCTCACAGTGCCGGCGGCTGGACCGTCACCTTGACCACCCAGCCGGTAGCGCCCTATCCGTAGCGGGGTGCCCGGCCTCACACGCTGGGCAGACGGAACCTCACAGGCTGGCTACGTCGGCTTGCTTGGCCCGGACGGCGGCCGCGGCCTCCTGCAGCGAGGCGAGTTCGGAGTCGGTCAGGTTGCGCTCGACGACGCGCCGGATGCCGCCCGCGCCGATCTCGGCCTCCACACCCAGGTAAACGTCCGAGATGCCGTACTGCCCTTCCATCCAGGCACACACCGGCATCACGGTCTGGGCGTCCTCGGCCACGGCGCGGGTCATCCGGGCCGCCGCGGCGGATGGGGCGTAGTACGCGGAGCCGGTCTTCAGCAGCTTGATGACCTCGGCGCCACCGTCCCTGGTCCGCTGCACGAGGGTCTCGATCTCCTCGGCCGACAGCAGGTCGGTCAGCGGCTTGCCGTCCACCGTGCAGGCGGACGGCACCGGCACCATGGTGTCACCGTGCGAACCCAGGGTCAGGGTGCGGACCGACCCGACCGGCACGCCGAGCCGCTCGGCCACGAAGTTGGTGAACCTGGCCGTGTCCAGCATGCCGGCCTGGCCCATCACACGATTCGACGGGAACCCGGACACCTTGGCCGCGAGCGCGGTCATCTCGTCGAGCGGGTTGGAGACCACGACCAGCACGGCCTCGGGTGCGTGCTTGACCACGTTCTCCGTCACGATACGGACGATCTTGGCGTTGACCTCGATCAGGTCCATCCGGCTCATGCCGGGCTTGCGCGGCAGGCCAGCCGTGATGACCACGATCTGTGACCCGGCGATGGCCTCGTAGCCCTCCCCCGCCTGCCCGGTGGACTGGCCCGTGACCTTGGTCTCGAATCCTTCGACCGGCCGGGACTGGTTCATGTCGAGCGCCAGCCCCTCGGGCCTGCCCTCGATGATGTCGGTCAGTACGACCTCTTCGAAGATGTCGTACTCGGCGAGCCGCTGGGCCGTGGTCGAGCCGTAGAAGCCAGCCCCGACGACGGTTACCTTGCCTGTGCGGGCCATATCCGGTGTTTCTCCTCGGTGAACGTGATCGAACTCGAAAGCGGGTGTGGGCTACTCCATCTCGGCGCGCAGGTTCTCATCCAGCGCGCTGAGGAATTCCTGCGTGGTCAGGAACGGGGTGTCCCCGCCGACCAGCAGGGCGAGGTCCTTGGTCATCTTGCCGCTCTCCACGGTCTGCACGCACACGCGCTCCAGCGTCTTGGCGAACTCGCTGACCGCGGGGGTCCCGTCCAGCTTGCCGCGGTGCTCGAGCCCACGGGTCCAGGCGAAGATCGACGCGATCGGATTGGTGGAGGTCGGCTTGCCCTGCTGGTACTGGCGGTAGTGCCTGGTCACCGTGCCGTGCGCGGCCTCGGCCTCGACGACCTTGCCGTCCGGGGTCATCAGCACGCTGCTCATCAGACCCAGCGAGCCGAAGCCTTGGGCCACCACGTCGGACTGCACGTCACCGTCGTAGTTCTTGCAGGCCCACACGATGCCGCCGTCCCACTTGAGCACCTGAGCCACCATGTCGTCGATCAGCCGGTGCTCGTAGGTGATGCCGGCCGCCTCGAACTCGGCCTTGAACTCGGCCTCGAAGATTTCGGCGAACAGGTCCTTGAACCGGCCGTCGTAGGCCTTGAGGATCGTGTTCTTGGTGGACAGGTACAGCGGGTAACGCCGGTCCAGCGCGTACCGCATGGTCGCCCGGGCGAAGTCACGGATCGAGTCGTCGTAGTTGTACATGCCCATCGCGATGCCGCCGCCGGTGAACTTGGCGATCTCGAACTCGATCGGGCGGTTGCCGTCGTCGGGCACGTAGGAGATCGTCACTGTGCCGGGACCAGGCACGACGAAATCGGTGGCCCGGTACTGGTCGCCGTGCGCGTGACGGCCGATCACGATCGGCTTGGTCCAGGTCGGCACCAGCCGGGGGATGCTGGAGACCACGATCGGCTCGCGGAACACCACGCCGCCGAGGATGTTGCGGATGGTGCCGTTCGGCGAACGCCACATCTTCTTCAGCCCGAACTCTTCGACCCTGGCCTCATCCGGCGTGATGGTGGCACACTTCACACCCACGCCCCTGGCCTTGATCGCGTTCGCCGCGTCGATCGTCACCTGGTCGTCGGTGGCGTCGCGGTTCTCGATCGACAGGTCGTAGTACTCGAGCTCGACATCCAGGTAGGGCAGGATCAACTGGTCCTTGATGTACTGCCAGATGATCCGCGTCATCTCGTCGCCGTCTAGCTCGACGACGGGATTAGCTACCTTGATCTTGGACATGCCGCCGGTTTCCCTTCCCACACTCGGATGGCCCGCACCATACTCATTCGGCCGAAAACACGCCCTACGGCCATTGCCGACCCGTCTGCCAGGCTACCGGTGCCTACCTGGGACTCAGGTCCGGGGTTCCGCCCGGGCTTGGATACTCAGGGGTGTACGGGCCAGATGCATCAAGGATGCACGGGCAGCACGAGCGCGACCGAAAGGATGCACGCCCCAAGGACGGCCATGACCAAGACGTCGGACACCCGGTGCCGCGAAACAAGCAGCCCGGCCCCGCGCTCCGGCAGGACCAGCCTAGCCAGGGCCGCGACGAGCAGCGCCGCCGCCAGCACCAGCATCCCTGATCTTCCGTGGTCGGAGCCCAAGCCTATCCAGGCCAGCCCGGCGGCCACGCCTGCGAGCACGACGACGTAGGGCAGATGCTGGCAGCGCGACCAAGCTGTGCGGGATCCGGAATTCGTGCGCACCCCAGAATCATTGGCGTGCGCCCCGGAATCAACTGTGCGTACCCGGTAATCAACCGAACGTGATTCCGTATCCGGGCGACTGTCTGGCTTGGTCAGCACGGACTCGTCCACAATTTGTGATCTTAGCGCCATGCAGGCAGTGGCCGGGGCGTAACGCGCCGGTTAATCAATGCCGCCGAACGGGGTACGACAGGGCGCACAGAGGGTAACTCCCCCGTGATGGATCCGTGGCTGGCCCGGTAGGTGGGAGGACCGACGTGGAGAGGCCGTATATTCGCATCGAGGACACGGGGGAGGTCGTGCCGCTGCGACCCGACGTGACCACGGTGGGCCGGGGGAGCTCAGTGGACATCCGGCTGCCTGACCCGAGCGTCTCCAAGCTGCACGCCGAGATCATCTGCAGAGGGCCCTACGTGTACGTGGCCGATCTGGGATTATCACGCAACGGCACCAGGGTTAACGGGCGTCCCGCCGCCCGCCGCGTGCTCGACGACGGCGACGTGCTGAGTTTCGGGTCGGCGCGCTGCCGGGTGGGCGGCCTGGCGCACGAGGAAATCGCGGCCGAGGTCGAACTGCGGCGGCAGGCCGCGCCCGAACTCACCCGCCGCGAAATCGACGTGCTCACCTCGTTGTGCAGACCCGCCCTGTCCGACGAGGCGTTCGTCGCCCCCGCCACCGCCCGCGAGATCGCCGCCGACCTGGTCGTCACCGAGGCCGCCGTCAAGCAGCACCTGCTCCGCCTGTACCAGAAGTTCCGCATCCAGGAAGGCACGAACCGGCGGACCAGGCTGGCCAACGAGGTGGTCGCGCTCGGGCTGGTCAGGCCGCTGCCGCCGCCGGGTCGGGCTGAACCGCCGGGCGCCGCGCCGACTCCGGGCACGCACGGCGGCACGCCGGGTCGCGGACAGTCGGCAGGACACGGACAGCCGCCGGGTCACGGACAGCCGCCGGGTCACGGGCAGGCACCCGGTCCCGGGCAGGCACCCGGTCACGCGCAGGCACCCGGTCACGCGCAGGCACCCGGTCACGGGCGCCCGCCGGGCAGTCTTCCTGGTCACCCCGGCGTGCCGGCGCAGGATCATCCGGCGGCGCACAGCGGCGTGCCCGCGCCCGGAACATCGCCCCCGTTAGCAGCCACTTTCCCTCGTCCGGCGGCTGGCCGCGCGCGGAGGGCCACGATTGCCGGTAATTAACGGTGCCCTAGAAATGTGGCAGCTTGACCTGCAGACGTTGCACGGCGTGATGGAGCGTAGCGAGGTGGCCGGCCAGACCCGGCGATAGCGGCCACAGGACGTGCGACTGGGTGGCCGCCGCGGCGACCGTGGCCACCAGCAGCACGGCGAGCACGACCGGGACCACCACCCTGGTCAGGCCGCCACGCGCGAACACGCCGAAGAACCGGCCGAGTTGCCTGCGCGGAGGATCCGAGCCGGGGCCGTACCCGTAGCACGCGACGAACGCCCCGGCGGCGAACGCGCCCGCGGCCGGGAGCGGGTTCACGTGCATACTCATGATCGCCACGGCGGCCACGATCGCCCCGCAGGTCGCCGCCAGCGGGGCCAGCAGCAGGCTGCCGAACAGGGCGCGCAGCACCGCCCACGGCGTCTTGATGATCATGACGGGAACGTCGGTGGCCCGCGCTCCCTGGGCCGAGCGGCGTCTGGTGAACCCGCTGTGCGCCAGGTCGGCGGTGCGCAGCAGCACGATCAAGATCAGAAACGCCAGCGGTCCCGCCACCGGCAGCAGCACGCTCACCCCGACGCCGATGCCCACCGTGAGCAGCGTCAGCAGCCGCTTGAACCCGATGTGACCTGACCCCGCGGCCGTGGGCGGCGGCTTCCCGTTCATCGCGCCAGTGCCCGACCGCGATCCCCCCGGGTAGACGCCGGCGGCGTAGGAGACCGGCGGCAGCAGGTCAGCGTAACTGCCGGGCGCCTGGGTAGCCTGGCTGCCTGAGGCCTGGGGAGCATAGCCGTTGGCGCCCCCGGCGGCCTGCATCTGCTGGTTCCAGTGCTTGACCGCGGCCTCGGACTGGTCCAGCACGGTCCCCTGACCCGCCATGGCGGTGGCGCCCAGCACGCCCGGCGTGGCCAGCGGGTCGGCGGCCGTGTCGGGGCCGGACAGATCGACGGCCGCGCACTCCTTGCTGAGCTGGACCGCCGAAGGCCGGGTGTCCGGGTCGCGGGAGATCGCGGCGGTCAGCATCGGCAGCAGCCTGGACGGCACCCCGGCCAGGTCCGGTTTGCCGCTCAGGATCCGGTAGAAGATCGTCTCGTAGGAACCGGTGCCGTACGGCGGCCTGCCGGTGGCGGCGAACGCCACCGTGCTCGCCCACGAGTGCACGTCGGCCGAGGGACCGCTCGGCTGGCCCTCCACGACCTCGGGCGCCAGGTACCCGGGCGTGCCCATGAACATGCCGACCTGAGTGATCTTGGTGACGTCCGGTGCGTGCGCGATGCCGAAGTCGATCAGCACCGGCACGCCGCCCTGGAGCACCACGTTCCCTGGCTTGAGGTCGCGGTGCACCACGCCGGCCGCGTGCACCGCGGCCAGCCCTTCGGCCAGCCCCCAGGCCAGCCGTTCCAGGGCCTGACCGCGCAGCGGCCCGGTGGCGGCGACCATCTGGTCGAGCGACGGGCCCGCCACGTAGCGGGTCACCACGTACGGCACCTCGCCGGTCACGTCGGCGTCGATGACGGCGGCCACGAACGGGCTGCGCACCCGGCGCATGGTCTCGAACTCCCGGCTCAGCCTGCGCCTGGCGTCTGGGTCCCCGGCCACGGCCGCGCGCAGCACTTTGACCGCCACGGACCGGCCCTGCGGGTCACGGGCAAGATGCACCACGCCCATGCCGCCCTCGCCGATCTTCTCCAGCAGGACGTAAGGGCCGAGTCGTTCCGGCATCGTGTTCTGCGCCGCCATCGCAGTGCCAGCTTAAGGGAGGGCCATACCCCGGGAAGGCCACCACCAGAAGTTCGTACCCAGGTTAACTGCCTGCCACCAGCCGGCGCAGGACCTGAGCGGCCTGCGCGTTCTGGTCAGCGAAGGCGACGAGGGCCCTGGCCAGCTCGGCCAGCCATTCGTCCACCGGCGCCGGGCGGCGGGACAGCACCACGCCGCGGACCTCTTTGCAGATCTCGGCGTTCAGCCGGCCGTGCTGCTTGCCCAGGATCAGCACCTGCTCCCCCAGCCGTACCGTGATCTTCGATACCTCGCCGGGCCGGCCGCGCATCCGGTCGGACATGCTGCGTTCCCTGTCGACGTCCACGACTCCGGCAGGCAACGCCTCGCCGAGCGACTCGGTGAGAACCCGCGCGTACACGTCCACGTCGGCGCTGTCGGCCCGCAGCGCGGCGGCGACCAGGTCGAACGAGGGGGCATCTGCCGGCTCGGTCATGGCGGCTCCGTTCGGTGTGCTCTGTGCCCCGCTACTGGCTGTCGGCTCTACCGGCCTGAGAACGTGGCCTTCCCTGGTCCATTGTCGATGAAACTGCGCATCCCGGCACGCTGGTCCGCGGTGGTGAACAACCCGGCGAATTGGAGGCGCTCGATCTCCAGCCCAGAGTCCAGGTCGACGTCGAGTCCTCCGTCGATGGCCTGCTTGGCGGCGCGCAGGGCCGCGGCGGGCCCGGCGGCGAACCGGCCGGCCAGCTCACGCGCGGCCTGGTACACGTCCGCGTCCGGCACAACCCGGTCGGCCAGGCCGATGGCCAGCGCCTCCGCCGCCGGCACGAACCGTCCGGTGTAGATGATGTCCTTGGCCCGGGCCGGGCCGATCAGGCGGGGCAGCCGCTGCGTGCCGCCCGCGCCCGGGATGACACCGAGCAGGATCTCCGGCTGGCCCACCCGCGCGCCCTCGCCGACGACGCGGAAGTCCGCGCACAGGGCGAGCTCGAGACCGCCGCCGAGCGCGTAACCGGTGATCGCCGCCACGACCGGCTTCGGGATCCGCGCGATCGCGGTCAGCGAAGCCTGCAACCGGGCGCTGGTCACAGCCATCGTCGCGTACCCCGCTTCGGCCATCTCCTTGATGTCCGCGCCGGCCGCGAAGACCTTGGGCCCGCCGTACAGGACGGCCGCCCGGATCCCGTCGTCGGCCGCGACCTGCCGGGCCGCCTCGGCCAGCTCGTCCCTGAGCTGGGCGTTCAGCGCGTTCATCGGCGGCCGGTCCAGCCGGATCGTGGCGACCGCGTCCTCGGTTTCCACCCGGACGAATTCGCTCATCTGTGCGCTCTGAAGATTCTGTCGCTCTGAAGTCTGTCGCTCTGAAGTCTGTGTGCTCTCAAGATTGAGCCTCCCGTTACCTCAGGTCGCCGTTGGTCATTCCCACCGGGACTTCGGGCATCGTGACCAGTCCGAGCTCGGCCCGGGTGGACAGCAGCGGATGACTGGGCAGCACCCGCACTGTATAGCCGAACGGGCCGGACCGGCCGAGCTCGGCCTCCCCCGCGTACCTGACGGTGCCACCATGGTTCCCGGCATTCCCCGGGTCGGCCCGCAGCGTGGTGTAGGAGGGTTCGGTGATCTCGTCGTTGTCACCGGCCCGGCCGCAGACCAGCTCGACCGCGACGTCGCCCGGGGTCAGCTCGCCGAGGGCGACGGTGGCCCGCACCGACAGCCTGGAGCCGAGCCTGGGCTCGAGCGCCTCCGCCTCGACGTGCTCGATCCGCACGCCCGGCCAGGCCTTCACCACCCGCTGCCGCCAGGCGGCCAGGTCCCTGGCCCCCGCGAACGTGTCGCCCTTGGGTGTGTGGCCGGTCAGACCCTGGACGCTGCGCGCGGCGGGCACGTACAGCTCGGTGACGTACTCGCGGACCATGCGCGAGGCCTGCAGCCGCGGGCCGAGCGTGCGCAGCGTGTGCCTGACCATCTCCAGCCAGCGCCGGGGCAGCCCGTCGGCGTCCCGGTCGTAGAACAGCGGCGCCACCGACTTGGTCAGCAGGTCGTAGAGCGCGGCGGCCTCCAGATCGTCGCGGCGCCCCTCATCGGCCAGGCCGTCGGCGGACGGGATGTCCCAGCCGTTGGCGCCGTCGGAGCACTCGTCCCACCAGCCGTCCCTGACCGACAGGTTCAGGCCGCCGTTCAGCGCGGCCTTCATGCCCGAGGTGCCGCAGGCCTCCAGCGGTCGCAGCGGATTGTTCAGCCAGACGTCACACCCCTGCACCAGAGCCCGGCCGAGCGCCATGTCGTAGTCCGGCAGGAACACGATCCGGTGCCTGACCGTGGGGTCGTCGGTGAACCCGACCATGTGCTGGATCAGCCGCTTGCCCCCGTCGTCGGCCGGGTGGGCCTTGCCCGCGATGACGATCTGCACCGGCCGACCGGTGTCGAGCAGCAACTCCTTCAGCCGCTCCGGGTCACGCAGCATGAGGGTCAGCCGCTTGTAGGAGGGCACCCGCCGGGCGAATCCGACCGTGAGCACGTCCGGGTCGAGCACGTCGTCGATCCAGGTCATCTCCGCCGCCGACGAGCCGCGCTGGCGCCAGGAGGCACGCAGCCGCCGCCGGGTCTCGGCCACCAGGCGGGCACGCAGGTCGCCGCGGGTCTGCCAGATCCGCTCGGCGTCCGCCGCCGCGATCCGCTCCCAGCCCGGCCAGTCCTCGGCCGGGGCCGGAGTGGGTGAGCCTGCCTCCCCGGTCTCGCCGAGCGCGATGGCCCCACCGGACATCCAGCTCGGCGCGTGCACGCCGTTGGTCACCGAGCCGATGGGGATCTCGTCGTAGTCGAAACCCGGCCACAGGCCCGCGAACATGCGCCTGCTCACCTCGCCGTGCAGCCGGCTCACCCCGTTCACCCGCTGGGCCAGCCGCATGCCCATCACGGCCATGTTGAACACGCCGGGGTCACCGTCCGGGTAACTTTCCGCGCCGAGGGCCAGCACCCGGTCGCGGGGCAGCGTCGCGGCGGCCGCCGCGCCGTAGAAGTGCCGCTCCACCAAGTTCCGCTCGAACCGGTCGATGCCGGCCGCCACCGGGGTGTGGGTGGTGAACACCGTGCCGGCCCTGGTGGCCTCCACCGCCTCATCAAAGCTCAGCCCGTGGGCGGCATATTCGTGGATCCGTTCCAGGCCGAGGAAGCCGGCGTGTCCCTCGTTGGTGTGGAACACCTCGGGCTCGGGGTGCCCGGTCACGTCGCAGAACGCCCGGACCGCCCGGAGCCCGCCGATGCCGAGCAGCAACTCCTGGCGCAGCCGGTGCTCACCGCCGCCGCCGTACAGCCGGTCGGTCACCTCGCGCAGTTCGGGCTCGTTGTCCTCGACGTAGGAGTCGAGCAGCAGCAGCGGGACCCGGCCCACCTGGGCCAGCCAGACCTGGGCCACCAGGCCACGGTCATCGGCCAGCGTCACCGTGACCCGGACCGGCGTGCCGTCACCGTCGCGCAGCAGGGTGAGCGGCAGCCCGTTCGGGTCGGCGGCGGGGTATCGCTCGGCCTGCCAGCCCTCGGCCGACAGCGACTGGGTGAAGTAGCCGTGCCGGTACAGCAGGCCGACACCGATGAGCGGCACGCCCAGGTCGCTGGCGGCCTTCAGGTGGTCACCGGCCAGGATGCCGAGCCCGCCGGAGTACTGCGGCAACGTCTCGGTGATGCCGTACTCGGGCGAGAAGTAGGCGATCGCCTTCGGCCAGGACCCGTCCTGCGCCTGGTACCAGCGGGGACCGGTGAGGTACTCGCGCAGGTCGTCGCTGGCCACCGCCAGCCTGCGCAGGTAGTCCTCGTCGGCGGCGAGCTGCTCGAGACGCTCGGGCGGTATGTCGCCGAGCATGGCCACCGGGTCGTGCCCGCTGCGTTCCCAGCTCGCCAGGTCGATAGCGGCCAGCAGCCTGCGGCTGCCGGAGTGCCACGACCAGCGCAGGTTCAGGATCAGCTCCTGCAGCCCAGCCAGCGGCTCGGGCAGCGCGGTGCGGACGGTAAAGCGGCGAATGGCTCTCAAGGGGGATGCTCCTGGAAGGCAGTTACCTGGCCTGACGCGGGCTAGCTGCCCCAGGGTAGCCGGGCAGGGCCAGCACCGCAGAATAGCCAGCACAGCGTCCCAGGCCACACAATGGCGAAATGACCATGCTTCGCCCCGAGCCCGGACACGGCCAGCCACTGCTGACCGTGTCCGGGCTCGGCGTCAGCTTCGGGGCGGTCCGCGCACTGAACGGCATCGACCTCAGCGTGCGGGCCGGTGAGCTGGTGGCGCTGGCCGGTGAGAACGGGGCGGGCAAGACCACGCTAGTGCGCTGCATCGCCGGCGACATCCCCCCGGACACGGGCGAGATCTTCCTGGCCGGGAAGCCGGTGCCGGCCAACCCGATCGCCGCCGGCCGGCAGGGTATCGCCGTCGTCTGGCAGGACCTGGCGCTGTGCGACAACCTCGACGTCGCGGCCAACGTGCTGCTCGGCCAGGAGAAGCGCCGTCTGCTGCTGTCGGACAGCAGGTTCCACGAGGCCGCGGCGGCGGTGCTCGAAGGTCTGCACATCCCGCTGCCGGACACCACCAGGAGTATTAGCACGCTGTCCGGCGGCCAGCGCCAGCTCGTCGCGGTAGCCCGCGCGATGCGCCAGCAACCGCGGGTGCTGGCGCTCGACGAGCCCACCGCGTCGCTGGGGGTACAGGAATCCGCCCAGGTCGAAGCCCTGATAACCAACCTGCGCGAGAAGGGCACGACGATCCTGCTGGCCTGCCACGACATCGACCAGATGTTCCGGCTGGCCGACCGCATCCTGGTGCTGCGGCAGGGCCGGCTGGTGGGCGACCTGGACCCGCGCGGCACCCACCCCGAGGACGTGGTGGCGCTGCTGTCCGGCCAGCAGGTGGACTCGTCGGCGCGCCGCCAGCTCACCCGGTTGCACGGGCTGGCCGACCGGCTGGTCTCCGCCGATCCCTCGTCCAGCCTTTCGCTGATCCTGTCGGCGCTCGGCGCGGCGCTTGCTACCGAGCGGCTGTGCATCCACCTGGTGACCGACCAGAGCCTGATCTGTGCCGCGTCGCTCGGCTTCACCCAGGGCGAGCTGGACGAGTGGTCGGTGCTCCCGTTCGGCCCTGACGGCGGTCCGGTCGGGCTGGCCGCCGTCAGGGAAAAGGCGGTGATCGAGGGCGACGTGCGGCTCAGCACCACGTGGGCTGGCCACCGGCAGGTGGCGGCCGCCGCGGGCGTGACCAGCTCCTGGTCGGTCCCGGTGATGAGCCCGGGCGGCCTGCGCGGAGTGATCACGGTGTTCCGCCCAGATGTCGGCCTGCCGCAGCGCGATCAGCTCGACCTGGTGACGCTGTACGCCGGATACGCGGCCAGCGCGGTCGAGCGGGACCGGCTCCTGGATCAGGTCACCGCGCGCAACCGGGTACTCGAGACGATCAGGGAAATGCTGGAGACGCTGGCCGGCCCGGTGCCGGTGGCCGAGGGGCTCGTGGTGGCCGTGGAATTGCTCCGGCGGGGGTTGCAGGCCGACGAGGTGGCCCTGCTCACCCAGCCGGCGGGCGAGCCGCCGCGCTGGCGGGCCTTTGCCGGCCCGCTCGGGCGCGACCCAGCCAAGGCGTCGGCCGCGCTGTCCGGCACGGCCGAGCGGACCCTGGCCGACGAGGTCAGGGACGGCGTGGCCAGGCCGGTGCGCAGCGGTCGCGGGCGGCGGGTGCTCGCGGCGGCGTTCACCGCCCCTGGCGGCCCCACCGCGCTGCTGGCGAGCTGGAAGCAACTGCGCGCCACCAAGGAGGAGACCGCGCTGCTCGAAGACGCGGCCCACTCGCTGCGGCTGGCACTCGAACGGGAAGAGGCCGGGCTCGCGCACCAGGAGGCGGCGGCGCTGCGCCGCTCCCAGGAGCTGCAGCGCGGCTTCCTGTCCCGGCTGAGCCACGAACTGCGGACCCCGCTGACCGCCATCCGCGGCTACGCGTCCAGCCTGATGCAGCCGGACGTGACCTGGGACGGCGACTCGCAGCGGCGCTTCCTGGACCGGATCGCGGCCGAATCGGCCCGGCTCGGCCGCCTGGTGGACGACCTGCTGGATTTCTCCGCGATCGAGTCGGGCGTCATGCGGCTGCAGCCGGACTGGTGCGACCTGCCGCTGGTGCTGGAGGCGGCCATCGCCTGCCTGCCACCCGACCAGGCCGCGGCCGTCTCGATGGGCTGTGATCCCGAGCTGCCCGCGGTGTGGGCCGACCACGACCGGCTGGAACAGGTCTTCGTGAACCTGCTCAGCAACGCGGTCAGGCACAACCCGCCGGGAACCAGGGTCACGGTGGCCGCGAGCGCCGACGCGGCCCCGGCCACAGTGATGATCAGCGTGGCCGACGACGGCAACGGAATACCAGGCGGCCTGGCCGCGGCGCTGGACTCGACCAGGCGGCGGCGCGACCCGTCGGCCGGGGCGGGCCTCGGGCTGTCGATCGCGAAGGCTATCGTCGAAGCGCATGGCGGCCGGATCGAGCTGCTGCGCCAGATCAAGGGATCCCGCTTCGAGATATGCCTCCCAGTCGATGCGCAATGATGCCGGAGGTCGCGCAATGACCGCCGAAAACGGGACGAATACCACCCGGGCCCTGGTGGTGGAGGACGACCCCAACATCGTGGACCTGATCAGGTCCAACCTGGCCGTGCGGGGCTTCGACAGCGTGGTGTCCGCCGACGGCGTCCGCGCGCTCCAGCTCCTGGAGACCGAGGAGCCCGATATCGTGCTCCTTGACCTGATGTTGCCCGAGGTGGACGGCTTCGAGCTGTGCCGCCAGATCCGGGAGCGGTCCAGCGTGGCCATCATCGTGGTGTCGGCGCGCGGCGGCGAGCGGGACAAGGTGACCGCGCTGAACATGGGCGCCGACGACTACATGACCAAGCCGTTCAGCATCGAGGAACTGCTGGCCCGGATCACCGCCACGCTGCGCCGCACCAGGCCCGCCGCGTCGATCGAGCCGATCCCGCCGGTGGTCACCGCCGGGGACATCGAGATCGACCTGGCCAGCCAGCAGGTGACCAGGCTGGGTGAGCCGGTGCACCTGACCCCGACCGAGTTCGCGCTGCTGCGCGAGCTGGCCACCAACCGGGGCAAGCTGCTCACGCACGCGCACCTGCTGCGGCGGGTCTGGGGTCACGGCTACGAGACCGAGACCGAGTACGTGCGGGTGTACGTGCGGCGGCTGCGGGCCAAGCTGGAGGCCGACGGCAGCACCCCGCTGATCCTGACCCAGCCGAGAGCGGGGTACCGGTTCGCGCCGGAGTAGATCTCTATCTGTTTACAGTTTTTTTACGCCCCGGCCATGATGTTAAGGCCGTGTTAATTCCCGGGCTTCTAGGGTTTGGGGAAGCTTGGCAACGGGCCACGGCATGGCCGTGCTCCGGCATGCTGGGGTTTTTATAAACAGTCGAGGTGGTTTTTTTGAAGAGTGTGACCAAGACGGTTACCGCGTTTTCAGCGGCCCTGACCGTGGGCCTCAGCATGGCTGCCTGCGGCAGCAGTGGTTCTAATTCCGGCAGCTCCGGCGGCTCCTCCGCCCCTGTGCCTAAGCTCAGCATCTCCTCGCTGAACCGGGACTTCACCGCGATGGCGACGCTGAAGGGGTTGGCCGCGAAGGGCAAGGGGAACGTCGGCGTGATCCTGCCGGACACCGTTACCTCGGCCCGGTACACCGAATTCGACGCGCCCTACCTCACCGAGGCGCTGACGGTGGCCGGCCTCACGCCGGGTCAGTTTTCTGTGCAGAATGCACAGGGCAGCGACGCGACCGAGCTGACCGACGCGCAGGAGGACATCACGAAGGGCGCGAGCGTCCTGATCATGGACGGGCTGGACTCCGGCGTCGGGGCTCAGATCGAGTCCTTGGCCAAGTCGCACGGCGTCCCGGTCATTGACTACGACCGGCTCACGCTGGGCGGCAGCCGCAAGTACTACGTGAGCTTCAACAACGTCTACGTGGGCACCCTGCTCGGCAACGGGCTCAAGGCCTGCGTGGCCGCCGACCACGTGTCTCACCCCAACGTGCTGGTCATGTACGGCGCCCCCACCGACAACAACGCCACGCAGTTCGGCGACGGCTACAACGCCGTGCTGAACCCGCTGTTCTCGTCCGGGGGCTGGTCCAAGGTGGGTTCGGCGGCTGGCACCTGGGACCCACCCACCGCCGAGACCGAGTTCCAGCAGCAGTACACCGCGCACAAGAACATCAACGCGCTGCTGTCCCCGAACGACGAGAATGCCGCGCCGATCATCCAGTACCTGCAGAGGCAGAAGGTCAAGCCGGACACGTTCCCGGTCACCGGGCAGGACGCGACCCTGGTCGGGCTGCAGAACATCCTGTCGGGCTACCAGTGCGGCACCGTCTACAAGCCGATCTTCCTCGAGGCGCAGGCCGCGGCTGCGCTGGCCCTCTACCTGCGGGCGGGCGTGACGCCGCCGAAGAGCCTAGTGAACAGCTCTACGGTCGACCTGCAGACCAAGGTCAAGGTGCCCTCGGTGCTGCTGACCCCGGAGTGGGTTACCCCGTCCAACATGGAGAACACCGTTATCAAGGACAACTTCGTACCTGCCCAGCAGCTCTGCACCGGCTCGTTCGCGGCTGATTGCTCGAAGTACGGGATCAAGGTGTGAGCAGGAACTCCCGCGGAAGCTGGCCGTCACGGTGACGACACCCAGCGCCGACGGCGCCCGGCCCGCGGAAGCGGGCCGGGCGCCGTCACCCGAGGCGCCTGCCCACAGCCAGGACGGCCAGCCGCTGCTGCGGCTGCAAGGGATCGGAAAGAACTTCGGTCCCGTGCAGGCGCTCACCGACATCACCCTCGACGTCCCGGCCGGCCAGGTGACCGCGCTGGTCGGCGACAACGGCGCGGGCAAGTCCACGCTGATCAAGACGATCGCGGGGATCTGGCAGCCGGACCACGGCCAGATCTTCTGGCAGGGCAAGCCGGTCACCCTGCACGGCCCGCGCGACGCCACCGGTCTCGGCATCGCCACCGTCTACCAGGACCTGGCGTTGTGCGACAACCTGGATATCGTGCAGAACATGCTGCTGGGCCACGAACCGTTGCGGCATGGCTTCCTGGACGAGATCACGATGGAGAAGACCGCCAAGCAGACGCTAGCTGACCTGCGGGTTACCACGGTCCGCTCGGTCCGGCAGCTCGTCGGCTCGTTGTCCGGCGGCCAGCGCCAGGCCGTGGCCGTGGCCAAGGCCGTCATGCTCGACGCCAGGCTCGTGGTCATGGACGAGCCGACGGCCGCGCTGGGGGTCACCCAGACCGAGCTGGTGGTCGGCCTGATCACCCAGCTGGCCAACAGCGGCCACGGGGTCGTCATGATCTCCCACAACCTGAACGACGTGTTCCAGGTCGCCGACCGGATCGCCGTGCTCTACCTCGGCCGGCTGGCTGCCGTGGGCCCGGCGTCGGAGTTCGACCGGAACTCGGTGGTGGACTACATGACCAGTGGCACGTCCGACCGTGGAGGCAACGGAGGCGATGCCGCCGCCTCACGCGGGCTAACCAGCGGCTCGGAGGTCTGAGTCATGGCATCGACCGAACCCGAGGTCGCCGAGACCCCACCCCAGAGCACGGCCGCCCTGGCCAGTTCCCCGGACCTGATCGCGGACTCGTTCGGCGAGTACGCCCGGCTCTGGCTGAGGCGCGTGCGCAGCGGGGAGAGCGGCGCGCTGCCCGTGGTGCTCGGCCTGATCGTGATCGTCGTCTACTTCCAGATCCGCAACTCGCTGTTCCTGTCCGCCGGGAACCTGGTCAACCTGCTGACCCAGGCCGCCTGGATCATGATGCTGGGCATGGCCCAGGTGTTCGTGCTGCTGCTCGGCGAGATCGACCTGTCGATCGGATACAGCTCCGCGATGGGCGCGACGATCACTTGCTGGATGCTGACGGGGTCGAGTCCATTCCCCTGGTGGGTGGCCGTGCTGGCCGGTCTGGCCTTCACCGCGGCCTACAGCGGCATCCAGGGCGTGCTGGTCACCTGGCTCAAGCTGCCGTCGTTCGTGGTGACGCTGGGCGGTTTGCTGGCGGGTGAGGGCCTGCTGCTAAGCCTGATCGACATGGCCGCCCCGAACGGCGGTGGCACCATCCGGATGAACAGCAGCGTCCTGCTCGACATCGAGGGCAGTAGCTATATGAGCCCGGTGGCCGCCTGGATCGTCATGGCCGCCGCCGTGGTGCTGGGCGGGGTGTTCCTCGTGCTTCGGGACACCCGCCGGCGGACCGGCAAGCTTGCCGCGCCCCCACTCAGCGTGACCTTGCTCAAGGTGGCCATCATGGCCGTCGCAGGCGTGGTCGTCGTGCTCATCGGGAACACCAACCGCGGGACCGGGTTCATCGTCCTGCGCGGTGTGCCCTGGGTGGTGCTGGTGGTCCTGGTGGTGCTCATAGCCTGGAGTGTGCTGCTCAGCCGGACCCGGTTCGGCCGGTACGTGTACGCGATCGGCGGCAACGCCGAGGCGGCCCGGCGGGCCGGCATCAGCCTGAGCCGGATCCGGGTGCTCGCGTTCACGCTCGGCGGTCTGACGGCCGGCATCGCCGGAATCATCTACGCCTCGAACCTCGGCTCGGTCTCCAACAACGTCAACGGCGGGCAGCTCGTGCTGTACGCCGTGGCCGCGGCGGTGATCGGCGGCACCAGCCTGTTCGGCGGCCGGGGCAAGATGCTGGGCGCGGTGCTCGGCGGGCTGATCGTCGGTGTGATCTACAACGGCCTGTACCTGCTCGGCCTGGGTGCGGCCGCCATCAACATCTGGACCGCCCTGGTGCTGCTGGCCGCCGTGACCGTGGACACGCTGGCCCGGCGCGGATCCACGACCACCAGGTGAGCCGGCGCGGGCGTGCGACGACGTGAACCGGCGCGAGGAGGACCGGGGTCGCGTATTACCCACTGACCTGGGTAGCCTCGGCGCGTGATCGGACGCGTACCCATCCTTGATGTCCAGCCAGTCCTCGACGGCGGCAAACGCCCGGCCAAGGCCGTAGCCGGGGAAACCTTCCAGGTCAGCGCCACCATTTTCGGTGAGGGGCACGACCTGCTCGGCGCCTCGGTGACGCTGGTCGATCCGGACGGCGGGCGCGCCGACCCGATCCTGATGCACGAACTGGCGCCGGGCTCCGACCGGCTCGGCGCCGAGGTCACGGTGACCTCCGAGGGCCTGTGGCGGTTCTTCGTCTCGGCCTGGCGGGATCCGATCGCGCAGTGGCGGCACGACGCGGAGATCAAGGTCCCGCGCGGCCAGGACACCGAACTGGTGCTGGCCGACGGGGCCAAGCTGTTCACCCGCGCGGCCAGGGCACTCAGCGTCCCGGCCAGCCGGGCGCGGGCCAAGGCCGCGCTGGTCGAGGTGGTGCGGCGGCTGACCGACCCCGGGATCGACCCGTGGGACCGGCTGGCCGCGGCCAGCACCCCGGAAGTCACCGCGATCCTGGAGCGGTACCCGGTGCGCGACCGGCTCACCCGGTCCCGGCGGCACGACGTGATCGTGCACCGCCAGCGGGCGCTGTACGGGGCGTGGTATGAGTTCTTCCCCCGCTCGGAGGGGGCCCAGGTCGACCCGCTCGGCGAGCGGGACCCGATGCCGGGCACGCTGCGCACCGCGGCCAAGGGGCTGGAGCGGATCGCGGACATGGGCTTCGACGTGGTCTACCTGCCGCCCGTCCACCCGATCGGGAGCACGTTCCGCAAGGGCCGCAACAACACGCTGCAGGCCCAGCCGTCCGACCCTGGCTCGCCGTGGGCCATCGGGGCGCCGGCCGGCGGGCACGACAGCATCCATCCCGGCCTGGGCACGTTCGACGACTTCGACGCGTTCGTCGCGCGGACCAGGGAACTCGGCATGGAGGTGGCGCTGGATCTGGCGCTGCAGGCCTCGCCCGACCACCCCTGGGTGACCGAGCACCCGGAGTGGTTCACGGTCCGCTCGGACGGCTCGATCGCGTACGCGGAGAACCCGCCGAAGAAGTACCAGGACATCTACCCGATCAACTTCGACAACGACGCCGCCGGCCTGCTCGCCGAGACGTTGCGGATCGTCCGGCTGTGGATGGCGCACGGGGTCCGGATCTTCCGGGTGGACAACCCGCACACCAAGGGGCTGCCGTTCTGGGAGCGGCTGCTGGCCGACGTGGCCAGGACCGACCCGGACGTGATCTTCCTGGCTGAGGCGTTCACCAGGCCCGCCATGATGCGGGCGCTGGCCATGATCGGCTTCCACCAGTCGTACACGTACTTCACCTGGCGCAACACCTCGGCCGAGCTCACCGAGTACCTGCTGGAGCTGGCCGTCAAGGACGCGCACTACATGCGGCCGAACTTCTTCGCCAACACCCCGGACATCCTGCACGCGTACCTGCAGGCCGGCGGGCCTCCGGCGTTCTGCGCGCGAGCCGTGCTGGCCGCCCTGCTGTCCCCGACCTGGGGCATCTACTCCGGGTTCGAGCTGTGCGAGAACGTGCCGCTGCGGCCGGGCAGCGAGGAGTACCTGGACTCGGAGAAGTTCCAGTACCGGCCGCGGGACTGGGCCGCGGCGCAGAACTGGCCGGACGGCATCGCACCGCTGATCACCAGGCTGAACGCGGTGCGGCGGGCCCACCCGGCGCTGCACTGGCTGCGCAATCTGCGCTTCCATCACGTGGACCAGCCAGAATTTCTGTGCTTCTCCAAGCGCGCCGGCGCGGACGTCGTGCTGGTCGTGGTAAACCTTGATGCTCATCAGCCGCATGAGGCCACGACCTGGCTGGACATGGCCGCTCTCGGGCAGCCTTCTGGCGGCGAATTCACCGTGACGGACGAGCTTACTGGCGCGTCCTATCGGTGGGGTCAGCACAACTACATCCGGCTCGGTCCCGGGATGGCGCACATCTTCGCCGTTACATCGGGTAGGCCGGAAGGGTGAGGCTTTGCACCGGTACGCCGGAGGAGTGCTGGTGCGTAACTGAATGTCAGGAGAACCGTGGTGAGAGAGCTTCAGGGCTTCAACGAAACCCTGGGGGAACCCGTCCCCGATTCCTTCTCGTTCGAGACGCCACGGGACCCGCGCTGGTACAAACGCGCGGTGTTCTACGAGGTGGCGGTGCGCAGCTTCGCGGATTCCACCGGCAACGGCACCGGCGACATCCGGGGCCTGATGTCCAAGCTCGACTACCTGCAGTGGCTCGGCATCGACTGCATCTGGCTGCTGCCGATCTTCGAGTCGCCGCTGCGCGACGGCGGCTACGACATCGCCGACTTCATGAAGGTGCTGCCGGATTACGGCAACATCGGGGACTTCGTCGAACTGGTCGAAGAGGCGCACAAGCGCGGCCTGCGGGTGATCGCCGACCTGGTGATGAACCACACCAGCGACGCGCACCCGTGGTTCCAGGCCTCGCGCACCGACCCGGACGGCCCGTACGGGGACTTCTACGTGTGGGCCGACACCGACGAGGCTTACGAAGAGGCCCGGGTCATCTTCGTGGACACCGAGCCGTCGAACTGGACCTACGACCAGGTCAGGGGGCAGTACTTCTGGCACAGGTTCTTCTCCCACCAGCCGGACCTGAACTACGAGAACCCCAAGGTCCAGGACGCGATGCTGGAGGTGCTGCGGTTCTGGCTCGACCTCGGCATCGACGGCTTCCGGCTGGACGCGGTGCCCTACCTGTACGAGCGGGAGGGCACCAACTGCGAGAACCTCAAAGAAACCCACGAGTACCTGCGGCGGGTGCGGGCCGAGGTGGACCGGCTCTACCCGGACCGGGTGATGCTGGCCGAGGCCAACCAGTGGCCGGCCGACGTGGTGGAGTACTTCGGCGACCCCTCGGTGGGCGGCGACGAGTGCCACATGGCGTTCCATTTCCCGCTGATGCCGCGGATCTTCATGGCGGTCCGGCGGGAGCAGCGCTACCCGATCTCGGAAATCATGGCCCAGACGCCGGCCATTCCTTCCGGCTGTCAGTGGGGCATCTTCCTGCGCAACCACGATGAGCTGACGCTGGAGATGGTCACCGACGACGAGCGCGACTACATGTGGGCCGAGTACGCCAAGGACCCGCGGATGAAGGCCAACATCGGCATCCGCCGCAGGCTCGCCCCGCTGCTCGAGAACGACCGCAACCAGCTCGAACTGTTCACCGCGCTGCTGCTGTCGCTGCCCGGCTCGCCGGTGCTCTACTACGGCGACGAGATCGCCATGGGCGACAACATCTGGCTGGGCGACCGGGACGGGGTGCGCACCCCGATGCAGTGGACCCCGGATCGCAACGGCGGCTTCTCCTCGGCCGACCCGGCCCGGCTCTACGCGCCGCTGATTATGGATCCGATTTATGGGTATCAGGCGCTGAATGTCGAACAACAGCAGCATGATTCCGGCTCGTTCCTGCACTGGACCAGGCGCATGATCGAGATCCGCAAGCGGCACCCGGTGTTCGGGCTGGGCGACTACGAGGAACTGACCTCGTCCAACCCCAGCGTGCTGGCCTTCGTCAGGGAGCGTCCCGACCCGGACGGCGGGGACGGCACGGACCGGATCCTGTGCGTCAACAACCTGTCCAGGTTCCCGCAGCCGGTCGAGCTCGACCTGCGCCGGTTCAAGGACGTCACGCCGGTGGAGTGCATGGGCGGCGTGTCGTTCCCGCCGATCGGCGAGCTCAGCTACCTGCTCACGCTGCCCGGCCACGGCTTCTACTGGTTCCAGCTTCCGCCACCGCGGGAAAGCCACGAGCGCTGACGTGCGCAGCACCGAGGATCTGACCACGGCCGCGGCCGAGCAGGCGCTGGTTCAGTGGCTGCCGGGCCAGCGCTGGTTCGCGGGCAAGGGCGTCGCGATCACCGGGCTGAAGCTGACCGAGCAGACCGAGCTGACCGAGCCCGGCCAGGACCCGGCGCTGTGGCATCTGATCGCCGAGGTGCGCCAGGAGAACAGCACGGACGACTACCAGGTCCTGGTGGGTCTGCGGGCCGAACTGCCTGACCGGCTCGAGCACGTCAGGATCGGCACGCTGCCGGACGGGCGCACCGCCTACGACGCGCTGCACGATCACGAGCTGGCCCGGGTGCTGCTGCACGGCATCGCGGGCGAGCAGACCCGCGGCCCGCTGCGGTTCGGCCGGGTGCGCGCGGAGGCGTTCGAGGCCGGAACGGACCACAAACCAACCCTGGCCAGCGAGGACATCGAGAGCCTGGTGATGACCGCCGAGCAGAGCAACACCAGCCTGGTCTACGGCGAAGAGGCGATACTCAAGGTGTTCCGGCGGGTCGCCCCTGGACCCAATCCGGACCTGGAGGTGTCGGTCGCGCTGAGCAGGCTCGGCTCGCCGCACGTGGCCGCGCCGCTGGGCTGGATCGAAATGGGCTGTGCCGAAATGGGCGGGGCCGAGACCGGGGAGAGCGGCGACCGGACCATTCTGGCCATCTTGTCGCAGTACCTGCGGGCGGCCAGCGACGGCTGGTCGATGGCCGCGACCAGCGTGCGCGACCTGTACGCGGTGCAGGACGACGGCCAGCCTGCCGAAGGGCGTATTTCCGGTCAAGAAAGCGAAGAAGGGCGCCCTTTCGGCCAGGAAAGCAGAGTCGGGGCGGCCGAGGCCGGCGGGGACTTCGCGGGCGAGGCCCACCGGCTCGGCGAGGCCACCGCCGAGGTGCACGCGGGCCTGGCCCGGGCGTTCGGCACCGAGATGCTGCCACCGGGCACCGCGGCCGAGATGGCCGCGCAGATGCGGCACCGGCTGGAGGAAGCGGTGGCCGCGGTGCCGGCGCTGCGCGAGCACGCCGACCTGGTGGCCGCGGTCTACCGCGCGCTGGCCGAGGTGCGCGAGCCGATCGCGGCGCAGCGGATCCACGGCGACTACCACCTGGGCCAGGTGATGCGGACCCAGGCTGGCTGGGTGGTGCTGGACTTCGAGGGTGAGCCCGCGGCGCCGCTAGCCACCCGGCGAGGCCGGTTCTCGCCGCTGCGGGACGTGGCCGGGATGCTCCGCTCGTTCGACTACGCGGCCCGCCACCAGCTCGTCGCGCACCCGGACCGGGTCGCGCTCGAACTGCCGGCCAGGGACTGGGTGCGGCGCAACACCGACGCCTTCTGCGCGGGGTACGCCGAGGCCAGCGGCGTCGACCCGCGCGGGCACGCGGTCCTGCTGCGCGCGCTCGAGTTCGACAAGGCCGTCTACGAGGTTCGGTACGAGGCCAGGAACCGGCCGTCCTGGCTGCCGGTACCGCTAGACTCACTGGCCGCTGCCGTACCGGTTAGCACGCCGCAGACCCGGGCAGGGGACACCCTATGACCAGCACGGATCACACCAGTACAGATCGGGATACCCAGGTGTCTACCGCGGAGCTGGACCGGCTGCTGGCGGGCATACACCACGACCCGCACTCGGTGCTCGGCGCCCATCCGGGCGAGGCGGGCGTGACCGTGCGCACGCTCAAGCCGCTGGCGTCCGGTGTGGCGGTGCTGCTGGCCGACGAGCGCCGGTTCGCCATGGAGCACGCGCGCGGCGGGATCTTCGCGGTGGTGCTGCCGCCGGACGTGGCCGAGGCCGGTCAGGTGCCCGACTACCGGCTGGTGATCACCTACGCCGACCGGGCCGACGGCAGGCGCGGCACCGAGACGGTGACCGACGACCCCTACCGGCACCGGCCCACGCTGGGCGAGATAGATCTGCACCTGATCGGCGAGGGCAGGCACGAGGAGCTGTGGCGGGTTCTCGGTTCGCACGTGCGGCGGTTCGGTGGACCCGTGGCTGACGGTCCGAGGCGGCAGTCGTTCATTCAGATCTTTGAAGAAACTGCCGGCACCTCTTTCGCGGTCTGGGCCCCGAACGCGCGGGGCGTGCGGCTCATCGGCGACTTCAACCACTGGGACGGGCGCGGGCACCCGATGCGCTCGCTGGGCGGCTCGGGCGTGTGGGAGCTGTTCGTGCCCGGCCTCGGCCCGGGCACGCGGTACAAGTACGAGATCTGCGGTCCGGACGGGCGGTGGCGGGCCAAGGCCGACCCGATGGCCAGGCTCGCCGAGATGCCGCCGGCCACCGCTTCGGTGGTGACGGTCAGCGAGTACGAGTGGGCGGACGGCGAGTGGATGGTGGCGCGGCGGGAGCGCAATCCGCTGACCGCGCCGATGAGCGTGTACGAGGTGCACATCGGGTCGTGGCGGCCCGGGCTTTCTTACCGGCAGCTCGCCGAGCAGCTCGTGTCGTACGTGACCCAGATGGGTTTCACGCACGTGGAGTTCCTGCCGGTGGCCGAGCACCCGTTCGGCGGGTCGTGGGGTTACCAGGTGACCTCGTACTACGCGCCGTCGGCGCGGTACGGGTCGCCGGACGACTTCAGGTATCTGGTGGACGCGCTGCACCAGGCGGGCATCGGGGTGCTCGTGGACTGGGTGCCGGCGCACTTCCCGCGCGACGACTGGGCGCTGGCCAGGTTCGACGGCACGCCGCTGTACGAGCATCCGGACCCGCGCCGCGGCGCGCACCCGGACTGGGGCACGCTGATCTTCGACTACGGCCGCAACGAGGTGCGGAACTTCCTGGTCGCCAACGCGGTCTACTGGCTGGAGGAGTTTCACATCGACGGGCTCCGGGTGGACGCGGTGGCCTCGATGCTCTACCTGGACTACTCGCGGCAGCCGGGCGAGTGGGCGCCGAACGCGCTGGGCGGCAACGAGAACCTGGAGGCCGTGTCCTTCCTGCAGGAGGTCAACTCGGTCTGCTACCGGCGGACCCCCGGGATCACCATGGTGGCCGAGGAGTCCACCGCCTGGCCGGGCGTGACCAGGCCGGTGCATCTGGGCGGGCTCGGCTTCGGCATGAAGTGGAACATGGGCTGGATGCACGACACCCTGGGCTACCTGGCCAGGGACCCGATCTTCCGGCACTACCACCACAACGAGCTGACGTTCTCGCTCATCTACGCGTTCAGCGAGAACTTCGTGCTGCCGCTGTCGCACGACGAGGTGGTGCACGGCAAGGGCTCGCTGCTGGGCAAGATGCCCGGCGACGACTGGCGGCGGTTCGCCGGGCTGCGGACGCTGCTGGCCTACATGTGGGCGCACCCGGGCAAGCAACTGCTGTTCATGGGCTCGGAATTCGGGCAGGGCGCGGAGTGGTCGGCCGATCGCGGGCTGGACTGGTGGGTGCTGAACGAGGACGACGAGTACCACACCGGGGTGCAGCGGCTGGTGCAGGACATGAACCGGATCTACACGGAGTCGGCCCAACTGTGGGAGCTTGACGCCGTGCCGGCCGGGTTCTCCTGGATCGACGCGAACGACGCGGAGGGCAACACGCTGTCGTTCCTGCGGACGTCGGCCGAGGGCGAGGTGCTCGCCTGCGTGGCGAACTTCTCGGGTGAACCGCACTTGAAGTACCGGCTCGGGCTGCCGCAGGCGGGGTTCTGGCATGAGGTGATCAACACCGACGCCGGTCTTTACGGCGGCAGCGGGGTGGGCAACCTGGGCGGCGTCGAGGCGGTCGAGGAGCCGTGGCACGGGCGTCCGGCCTCGGCCACCATCACCGTGCCGCCGCTCGGCGTGGTCTGGCTCAGGCCCGGGGCCGCGCCGGAGGCTGCAACTGCAGGGTGCCTAACTCCGGATGACCGTAACTTATATTCCGGTACGTCCGTAATTCGGGACACAGGTCAGGGAAATGTTTCCAGACCGTGATCGGCATGACCATGTCCTGCGACGTACAGTGACAGCGCAGTGTCGCATAGTGACGACATTCGGGGGACTGTTAGCGGATTCAGGGGGTTTTGATGGGAAAGATCCTTACCCGGCTAACAGTGGCACCGGCCGCCGTGCTGGCCGCGAGCGCGCTGGCGCTCGCACCGGCCGGGCCGGCTGGAGCCACGATCAACACCACGAGCCAGGCCGGATACCAGGTGGGCGGGCCCGGGCACTGGAGCTTCCGGTACATCCGGGCCGAGTTCACCGTTCCGCAGCACGCCTGCTCCAGCGACGACTTCAACCGGGCCGGCATCCAGCTCGCCGGGAAGGTGGACAGCGTGGCGGTCGGGGTGGCGTGCCAGGGCTCGACACCCACGGCGGGCTACCAGTTCGGCTACAACGGGACCACGTGGAGCAACACCTGGACGTTTACCACCAAGGCGCTCAGCGACGACCTGATCCTCGCGAGCCTGTACTACGACCAGGGCAACAACTACGTGTCGATGCAGGAGACCGACCTGACCACCGGGCAGACGCTGGTCAACGACACCTCGCTGGCCTACGGGGCGATGTACCACTGGGCCACCGCGCTGGCCCAGGTGAACACCCCGCTAGTTTTCGCCCCCAACCCCGGCCAGAGCTTCGTGCTGGTGCCGTTCAGCAAGGTGGGCGTGACCACGTACAACGGCACGCACGGGAAGGGCGGCGGGATGACCGGGCCGTGGACCATGACCGGTCTGCGGGCGGTCAACGGAGCACACGCGGACTTCGCTCCCAGGCCGCTGTTCAGCAGTGAAGGCGGCCAGTACAACACGTTCAACACCAGGGAGTACGGCAACAGCTGACCGGCAGGACGCAGGCGGGGTGGCCGCGAGCCGTGGCCACCCCTGCCGCGTGTCTGCTAGCTGCTCCCGCCCAGCCAGATGGCGTCGCGGCAAACGTTGGACATAGACCCTGTCGCCGGGGTTTATCCCGTGATAGCTGTACTTGCATGCCAGATGCAGCGAACCCCGATCCGATAATGAACGACTCCGCCTCTGCTCCTGACACGCCCCCGAACGCCGCGGCGGGGCCAGCCAGCACCGAGAGCGGAGCGCTGAGCAGGCGGGAGGTGCTGGCCGGCGCCGGCGGGATCGGCCTGCTGGCTGCGGCCGCGCCGCTGGCCGGACGCCGCGGCGTGGCCCCACTCGGCGCGGCCCGCACCACCTCGGGTGACGGCACGCCCGAGCAACTGCACCTGACCTGGGGGCCGGATCCGGCCACCAGCGTGACGGTCTCCTGGTCCTCCCCCGGTCAGGCCCAGGACCCCCGGGTGCTGCTGGACCTCGGCGGCTGGCCGCGATCCGTGCCCGCGCGGCAGCAGACTTACACCGACGGGCTCAACGGCGAGACGGTCTGGACGTACCACGCCACCCTCTTCGGGCTGCGCCCCGGCACGCAGTACTCCTACGCGGTCACCGCGGACAACGACTCCAACCGCCGCAAGCCGCTGCGGGCCGGCTTCCGCACGGCGCCGTTCGGCCGGGAGCCGTTCCGGTTCACCAGCTTCGGCGATCTGGCCACGGCCAATACGAAGTGGGTGCTGTCCTACGGTCAGGCCGCGTACGCGGTCGCCGCGGTGGAGCGGTTCCAGCCGGCGTTCCACCTGATCAACGGCGACCTGTGCTACGCCGACCTGAACCCCACCAGCCAGCCCGAGGTGTGGCGCGACTACAACAACAACAACCAGACGTCGGCCGCGAAGCGGCCGTGGATGCCCTGCCCGGGCAACCACGAGATGGAGTGGTACGAGGGACCGCAGGGATACGGCTCCTACCTGACCCGCTACCAGCTCCCGGACAACGGGGTGCCGGGTTTCGGCGGGCGCTGGTATTCCTTCGTGGTGGGCAGCGCGCTGTTCATCTCGCTGGATGCCAACGACGTCGTCTACCAGGACAGTGGGCCCTTCGTGGCCGGTCCCGACCCGCTGGTCCCGGCGCCGTCCACCGGGAATCCGCCCATCCAGCCTGGATCCTCGTTCTATCTCCAGGGCTACTCGGGCGGCGCGCAGACCCGGTGGCTGCAGCGGACGCTGGAGGACGCGCGGCGCAATCCGTTCATCGACTGGATCATCGTCCAGATGCACCAGTCCATCGCCTCGTCGTCCCTGGGCAACGGCTCGGACCTGGCGCTGCGGACCGAGTGGTCGCCGCTGTTCGACGAGTACCAGGTCGACCTGGTGGTGAACGGGCACGACCACGACTACGAGCGGTCGTTCCCGACCCGCGGCTACGACAGCGACGTGGGCTGGGAGGCGTCTTCCGGCGCCACCGTCCAGACCAGGCGGCCGCACCCGGTGACGACCGTGGACTCGGGCTCGTTCGACACCAGCCAGGGCACCGTCCACCTGGTGCTCGGCGGCGGTGGCACCAGCGACGACACCGACACCTACCTGGTGGACGACGAGGACGGGTCGCCGGAGGCGCAGATCTTCACCTTCCGCAACGCCCCGCAGCCCTCGTCGACGCCCGGCGAGTACTTCCGGCCGTACGCGGACGCGCTGGAGGACGCGAACTGGTCGGCCCAGCGGAACCCCGCCACCGGCTACGGCATCGGCGTGTTCGACGTGGAGCCCGGCCGCTACCGGGGCGACCAGACCAGCATCAAGTACCGCTACTACCAGGCCCTCGGCGCGGACCCGACCAACCCGACCACGGGCCAGAAGGGCGCGCCCAACCCGGACTACACGCTGTTCGAGACCGTGACGTTCTACCACTCACACCGGGGCCGCTAGCCGGTGACGTCGATGGCGGATACGCCCGCCGGGGCGTCGATCAGGTAGCGGGCCCTGGCCCGGGACCAGCCCGGCGAGGTGAGCACGGTGCCCCCGGCGATCCCGGTGTAGGTGTGGCCGAGCAGTGTCGCGCTTGACGCGCCGCCGAGCAGCCGCAACTGGGCCGGGACGCCGGTGGGCAGGCCGACGCTGACCTGGCTGGCCCCGCCGGCCAACTGCACCGTGGTGGTGCCGGCCGGACGCGGCAGCGTCAGCGCGATCAGGCTCGACCCGGCCGCGAAGTCGGCGCCGGCGAACCGCCCGCCGGACAGATCGGCCGAGGTCTGGTTGGCCCCGCCGGCGAACAGCAGTCGCCAGCTGACGGCCGAGTTCAGCACGACCTGGACCGCCGCGGGCCCGTTGCCGCCGGCGCTGTCCAAGTAGAGCTGCACCGAGTTGCCGATGACCAGATCGGGCCGGATGCCCGAGTCCGGCGGGGTGCTGACGCGCAGCAGTTCGGAACCCAGCCTGGCGGTGCTGACCGACACGCTGGTCGCCCCGTTGACCACGTCAAGCTCGGCGCTGTGCCGCAGCCCGAGCCCGGCCGTGGCCACGTGCGACCCGGGCTGCGGGCTGGACGGCTCCGGGGACGGGGAGACCACCAGCGGTCCGTTGCTGCAGCCCGAGACCAGGACCGCACCCAGGGCCACCGCACCGACGATCGCCCTGACCTTACGCGGGCCAGGCCTGAAGCTGTGGCGGGCGTGCATGAACTGATGGCTGCCCACGGCTGGCGTCATTACACCAGTTTGACCGCCTTGGGCGGTGGCCGCCGGGGTTCAGCCGGGCTGGGGGGCGGGGACGGGGTCGTGGGTGTGCGGGGTGGTGAGGGAGTGGCGGGCGTAGGCCCGGACGTCGGCGTCGGCGTCGTCCAGGGCCCGGCGGAGGGCCTGTTCGGCCTCGGGGTGGCCGGGGTGGGCGGCCAGCGAGATGACGGCGGCCTTGCGGACGTCGGCGTGGGGGTCGGCGGTGGCGCTCGTGAGCGGTTCGAGCGCCACCGCCGGGCCTGCGGTGGCCAGCGCCTCGGCCGCACCGACCCGGACCTGCCAGGGCTCGTCGGCCCGTGCGTCGATGGCCAGCGCGGCGGCGGCCAGGGCGTCCAGCGGGGCCGGGCAGCCCGCCGCGCCCGCCGCGGTGAACGCGGCGGCGCGGACCAGCGGGTCGACGTCACCGGCGAGCTGACGCAGGGCCGCGGGTACCGGCCCGGCCTGTCCCTGGGCGGCGGCGAGTATGCCCAGGCCCTCGGCCACGGCCACCCGGACCTCGCGGGAGGGGTCGGCGACCGCGCCGGCCACCGGGGCCGCCTCGGTGAGCGAGACCAGGCCGCGGATAGCCTCCAGCCGGACCCGGCGGTCGGAGTCGGCGAGGGCCGCGGTGCAGGTGGCCAGGTCGCCGAGGCGGAGTTGCCTGAGCACGTCGAGCACGGCGGCCCGTACGACCGCGTCGTGGCTGCCCAGGGCGCCGGTGAGGGCGGCCTTGAGCGCGTCGCCGGGGGGCAGCACCTCGACCAGCTCGCGCAGGCCGGTCACCGCGGCGTGCCGCACCGTGCCGTGCTTGTCGCCGGTGGCGGCGGCCAGGGCGAGCCCGGCGCCGTCGGGGACGATCTCGGTCAGCGTGACCACAGCGGCCCGGCGGACCCGGGGGTCGCTGTCGGTGAGGTAGGGCTGCATGTCGGTCAGCGAGGGGTTCGCCTCGGCCAGCTCGAGCAGCTCGAGGATCCGCGGCGACCTGGTGCCGACCGGGCTGGCGGCCGCCCGGGCCGCCGGCGCGCCCGCGGCCCGCTCGGCCGACCGGATGGCCTGCTGGATGACCACCACCTCGGCGGTGCCGTTGCGCCCCGCGAACTGCGGCTCGAACTCGGGCACCGGGACCAGGTAGGGGTTGACCGGACGCTTGACGAACTCCGGTCCTTCGGCGGTCTTGCGCAGGTTCAGGTGGCAGAACCAGGCCGCGTCGTCGCGGGCCGGGCGGTCGCTGCGGTCGTGGTAGAGCCCCCACCGGCTCTCGGTCCGCACCAGCGAGGCCCGGGTGGCCAGCTCGGCGCAGTCCCGGATGAACGAGACCTCGACGCAGCGCATCAGCTCGTGCGGGGTGCGCGCGCCCATCAGCTCGATCTCGCCGGTCATCCGCTGGAACGTCTCCAGCGCGATCGACATCTTGGCCTCGGTCTTGGGCGGGGCCACGTAGTCGTTGACGAACCGGCGCAGCTTGTATTCGACCTGGGTCTGCGGCGGCCCGTCCTGATGGCGCAGCGGCCGGTAGATGAGCTCGTGCGCGTCGGCCACCTGGTCTTCGGGAAGGGACGCGGCGGCCCCAGCGGTGGTCCCGGCGGCAGTGGGGCCGCCGGTCTCGGCGGCGAAGCCGCTGGCGTGCGCGCCGGCCAGGTCGCCGAAGACGAACGCGCCGATCATGTAGTTGTGCGGCACGCAGGCCAGGTCGCCGGCCGCGTAGAGGCCGGGCACCGTGGTCCTGGCGTTCTCGTCCACCCAGACGCCGGACGACGAGTGGCCACCGCACAGGCCGATCTCGGAGATGTGCATCTCCACGTCGTGGGTCCGGTAGTCGTGCCCGCGGCCGGCGTGGAAGGTGCCGCGGGTGGGCCGCTCGGTGGTGTGCAGGATGCCTTCCAGCGCGGACAGCGTCTCGTCGGGCAGGTGGGTCAGCTTGAGGTAGATCGGGCCGCGGGCCGAGGCGATCTCCCTGGCCACCTCGGCCATCATCTGGCCGGACCAGTAGTCGCAGTCCACGAACCGCTCGCCCTCGTTGTTTACCTGGTAGCCGCCGAACGGGTTGGCCACGTAGGCGCAGGCCGGGCCGTTGTAGTCCTTGATCAGCGGGTTGATCTGGAAGCACTCAAGACCGCTCAGCTCCGCGCCCGCGTGGTAGGCCATCGAGTGGCCGTCACCCGCGTTCGTCGGGTTCTCGTACGTGCCGTAGAGGTAGCCGCTGGCCGGCAGGCCCAGCCGGCCGGCCGCCCCGGTGGCCAGGATGACCGCGCTGGTGGCGACCGTGACGAACTCGCCGGTGCGGCTGTTGAAGCCGGCCAGCCCGGCGACCCGGCCGCCGTCGGTGAGGACGCGGACCGGCATCACCCGGTTCTCCACCTGGATCCGCTCGCGCATGGAGCGCTGGCGCAGCACCCGGTAGAGCACCTTCTTGATGTCCTTGCCCTCGGGCATGGGCAGCACGTAGCTGCCGCTGCGGTGCACACGCCGCACGTTGTACTCGCCGGCCGAGTCCTTCTCGAACTTCACGCCGTACCGCTCCAGGCGGCGCACCATGTCGAAGCCGCGGGTGGCGGTCTGGTGGATCGTGCGCTGGTTGACCACCCCGTCGTTGGCCCTGGTGATCTCGGTGACGTAGTCCTCGGGGGACGCCTTGCCCGGGATGACCGCGTTGTTCACGCCGTCCATGCCCATGGCCAGGGCCCCGGAGTGGCGCACGTGCGCCTTCTCCAGCAGCAGCACGGACGCGCCGTGCTCGGCGGCGGTGATCGCGGCCATCGTGCCGGCCGTGCCGCCGCCGACAACGGCGACGTCACAGGCCAGCTCCTGCCGTTCGGACAGCGCTGGGATCTCCATCTGGCTCACCCGGTTCCTGCGGTCGCGGCCATGAGCTCGGCCGTGGTCTGTGTCGTCGGCTCAGTGGTCGCCTGCGTCTGGACTGTCCCCGGGCCGAGCAGGGCCAGGATCCTGGCCCTGACCGCGGCCACCTCGGGCGCGGAGCGGGCCTCGGGGTCGCGCTGGTTTGGCACGGTGATCATCTCGGTGATGCCGCCGGAGCCCAGCACGCCGACCCGGTCGCCGAGGAACAGCGCCTCGTCCACGTCGTGGGTGACGAACACCACCGTGGTGGGGCTGGCGTTCCACACCTTGATGAGCAGTCGCTGCATGGTGGCGCGGGTCTGCGCGTCCAGCGCGCCGAACGGCTCGTCCATCAAGATCGCGCGTGGGCCGCCGGCCAGCGTCCTGGCGAGCTGAACCCGCTGGCGCATGCCGCCGGACAGCTCGCGGGGCAGCCTGGACTCCTGCCCGGCCAGGCCGACCCGGGCGAGCCAGTGGCTGGCCCGGCTGGCCCGCTCGCGCCGGGGCAGGCCGCGGATGGCCAGCGGCAGCTCCACGTTGCGCTGGGCCGACCGCCAGGGCAGCAGGGCGTCGTCCTGGAACACCAGGGCCCGGTCGGGAGAGGTCGCGGCGATCGGCGCGCCGTCGGCCAGGAAGCGGCCGCAGACCGGCGGCAGCAGGCCGGCCAGGCCGCGCAGCAGTGTGGTCTTGCCGCAGCCGGACGCGCCGACGATGACGAGGATCTCCCCGCCGGTGACCTCGAACCGCAGGCCGGAGACCACCGGCACCGGGCCGTAGCCCAGCGCCACGTCGTCGGCGCCGAGCCGCATCGCGGCCGACGTGGCCGGCTTGGCGGTGGCCGCGCTCATCACTTGGCCCTCGCTTCGCTGGGCAGCCAGCGTGTCACCCTGCGGCCGGTCAGCTCGACCGCGCTGGAGGTGAGATAGCCGAGCACGCCGATAGTGATCATCCCCACCAGGACTCCCGGGTAGTCGACGATGGTGTAGGCCTGCCAGGTGCGGTAGCCGACACCGAAGTTGCCGGACAGCATCTCGGCCGAGATCACGCAGATCCAGGCCACGCCCATGCCCACGGACAGGCCGCCGAACACGCCGGGCAGCACGCCCGGCAGCAGCACGCTGCGCAGCACGCGCAGCTTCCCGCCGCCCATGGTCGCCACCGCTTCCTCCCAGACGGTCGGCAGCGCCCGCACCGCGTGCCTGGTGCTGACCAGAATGGGGAAGAAGGCGGCGAAGAACGTGATGAACACGATGCCCTGCTCGTTCGTGGGGAACAGCAGGATCGCCACCGGGACCAGCGCGATCGCGGGTATCGGCCTGGCCACCTCGAACAGCGGCTGCAGGATGTCGGAGGCCAGCTTGGAGCGCGAGATCAGGATGCCGAAGCCGACCCCGGCCACCGCCGCGAGCACGAAGCCGGTCAGGATCCTGATCACGCTCTGCGCCACGTCCTCGTAGTACAGGGCGGTCTGCAACTGGGTGCCGAACTCCCTGGCCACCTGGATCGGCGTCGGGAAGTTGGTGAAGCGCAGCCATAGCTGGATGTGGTTGGCGGTCAGCAGTTCCCAGATCGCCACCACGACGACCAGCGACAGGCCCCGCACCAGCCAGCGCAGGCCGCGGGACCGGCCGTACCAGCTTTGGCTGGGCACGTCCTCGGGGCGGCGGCCCGAGCCGGGCTCTGGCTCCGGCCGGACCAGGCCCGGGTTGCCGTCGAGCCGCGCGGACAGCGCGGACCCGATCGTCATGACGCCGCCACGGCGGCCGCGTAGCTGATGACGTGCGCGCCCGGGTGCGCGGTCAGGTAGACGTTCGCGCTGGCCTGGGTGGCGAACGGCTCGAACTCCGCACCGCTGGGGGCGGCCGGGTCGCGCACCCAGATGTCGGAGGCCGCGAACCACCTGGTGCCGGTGACGGCGTCCGGTATGTAAGCGGCCTGCACCCTCTGCCCGGCGGCCTGGTCGGCCTTGATGTTGCGCAGCAGGCAGGTCGGGTTGGCCGCCGGGTGGGTGTAGTCCTGCCCGGCCAGCCAGACCTCGCCGGCGGTGGCCGGGTTGCTCACCGTGACGTGGCAGGCGGCGTCGGTGCCGGTGATCGCGGCCGGGTTGGCGGTGGAGGACATCTCGGTCTGGTAGGACGAGCCGAGCACCTGCTTGAGGTAGCTGGTGTTGATGAAGCTGTTCAGGTTCAGCGAGGTGTTGGTCAGCACGCCGATCGACTTCAGGAACGGGATGTCGTGGCCGAGGGCTGTGCGCAGCGTCGGGTTCACCGTCAGGTTGAACGTCGCCACCCCGTCCGGCCCGTTGTACAGGTACACCACCGCGGGCGGCAGCCCGGCCGCCTTGGCCACCCGCTGCGCCGCGGCCAGCGGATGCTGGTGCAGGTAGTCGGTGGCCTGCGACTGGGCCTGCAGGAACGTCTTGACGATGTCCGGGTTCTGCTGGGCGAAGCCCTGCCGGACCACCACGCCGTGCAAGGTGGGCACGTCGAGCGAGCCGCCGTCGTACAGCAGCTTGGCCTGCCCCTTGTAGACCAGCAGGCCCGGCCAGTCCACGAACTGGGCCAGCGCGGCCACGCCGCCGGCCTGCAGGGCGGACGCCCCCACCGACGGGTCCTGGTTCTCGACCTTCACGCCGGTGGCCGGGTTGATCCCGGCCTTGGTCAGCGCCTGGACCATGGTGCCGTCGCCGGCCGACCCCACGCTGGTGGACACCGCCTGCCCCTTGAGCTGCGCCAGCGTCGCCACCTTGGAGTGGCGGGCCACCACGATGCCGTTCAGCGCGCCACGCAGGTTGTAGCCGGTCACCGAGACCATCTCGGTCCGGTCATCGGTCAGCGACTGCGACCGCGACCCGTTGATCAGCATCGGGTAGTCGCCCATCGAGCCGATGTCGATGTTGCCGGCCAGCATCTGCGCGGTGATCGGCGCCCCGGTGGAGTAGTTCTCCCAGCTCACCGTGTACTTCTTGCCGGTCTTTTTGCCCAGCGCGGCCAGATCCCGCTCGAAGTAGCCGAGCGAGTGCAACAGCGTGCCCGCGGTCACCGTGTTGATGGTCTCCGACTGGTAGCCGATGACGATCTGGGTGCTGCCGCTGCCCGTCGAGGCGCCGGCCACGGTGCAGCCCGCCAGTGCGGCCGCGCCCAAGGCGGCCGCGGCCGCCAGCGACCAGCCTTTGATTCCCTTCATGGCGGTTCCGCCTCTCATCGCAGCAGGTAGGGCATGTTGACGGTCACGGCCCCGGTCGGGCAGCGGGCGGCGCAGGGGCCGCAGTACCAGCACTCGTCCACGTGCATGTAGGCCTTGCCGGTGTCCGGATTGATGGCGAGGGAGTCGAGCGGGCACATGTCCACGCACAGGGTGCAGCCCTCGACGCACAACGAGGCGTCAATGGTCACCGGGACGTCGGCTCGCGATTCGACCAAGGGCATACCAGCCTCCAGGGCGGTCTCGTGTGCTGAGGATGAGATCGGGGTTGAGCGGGGTGGGTCAGATGTCGCGCCGCAACTGGCCGCGCATGGCCAGCCGGTCGCCGCGGAACCTGATGTACTCCAGATCCACGGGGCGCCCATCGGCCAGGTGGGTGAGGCGCTCGACCATCAGCAGCGCCGTCCTGGGCGGGGTTTCCAGCACGGCGGCCGAGTGCTGGTCGGCGTTGATCGCCTCGATGGTCAGGTCGGCCCGGCCGAGGCTCTCGCCGGTGTGCCGCTCGATCAGCCCGAAGATGTCCTGGTTGACCAGGTCCTCGGCGAGCAGCGGCTCGCCGACGTCCAGCGCGAGGTACGTGAGGTCGAGCGAAAGGGGCAGGCCGCCGAGCCTGCGCAGCCGCTCGACGTAGACCACCCGTTCGCCTGCGGGCAGGCCCAGTCGCGCCGCGATCGGGGCCGGCGGGGTAATGATCCCGGTGGTGCGGACCTCGTTGGTGACGTCGCCGTGTTCGCGCATGACCTCGGCCAGACCGAGCAGGTGATCCAGGGCGTGCGGGTACTTGGGTTCGGCGACCACGGTGCCCACGCCGGGCACGCGTTCCACCAGGCCCTCGGTGCGGAGCAGATCCAGGGCCTCTCTGACGGCGTTCCTGGACACGCCGAACTCCTCGGCGAGCTCGGCCTCGGCCGGCAGCGTCCCGCCGCTGTAGGCCCCGCTCAGCACCTGTCTGCGCAACACGTCGGCGACCTGCCTGGCCCGGTCGGCCCGCCGTCGCCGCGCGTTGGCCAGTGGATCCGCCTCACCCCGCGGCCGGCTCGCCTGCGCTCCCGCTACCCCGCTCATAACGCACAATCTACTAATTCAGTCGGAGAAGTGGAATAGAGGGCTGGTTACGCCACCCTGCTAGCTGCCAAAATGCTCCTGACCTGGTACGACTCAGAGACTCGCAGGAGTTCCGCCACCCCTGGGCACCTAGATTGATAATGAACGGTGGCCACCTTGACCACCCACGTCAGCGCCTGCGGCCGGGCACCTAGGCTGGCGGGGTGATCGAGATCATGAGGTTCCGGCTGGCCCCGGGGACGGGCGAGGAGGAGTTCCTGGCGGCGGACCGCAGGCTGCAGGAGGAGTTCGCCGACCACCAGCCGGGGCTGCTGCGCCGGACCACGGCCCGGGGCGAGGACGGCGACTGGATCGTCATCGACCTGTGGCGCTCCGCGGCCGACGCTGACGCCTGCGACCAGCGCTGGGACGATGACCCGGTCGCCCAGGGGTTCATGGCCCTGCTTGACCGTTCCTCGCCGGAGGCGGTCAGGGTCCCGTTGTCGCTGAGGTTCCCGGTGACCACCGTCCCGGGCACGACCGTCCGCCGCGAAGAGGTCGAGATCGACGACGGCACCGAACGCAAGCACCGGTAAGGCTGACACCGCGCAATAGCCACGTCCGTGGTGCGGTCCACCCGCACCACGGACGTGGCGCTGCCAGGGGTGTGGAAGGCCGCGGAGCGGAAAAGTGTTAGATCCTGTGGGGCGCGCACGACATCCTGGTCCGTGTTCCCCCATGCTTCGCAGGAACAGTGCTTCGCAGGAACAGCCCGCCGTGGAGACCGCAACCTTGACAACTTCGCACGCGAAGACGCGCGCTGAGCCGTACCCGGTATCGGCGATCAGCTATCCCGCCGAGCTTCCGGTCAGCCAGCGCAAGGACGAGATCGCGGCGGCCATCAGGGATCACCAGGTGGTGATCGTCGCGGGTGAGACGGGCTCGGGCAAGACCACCCAGCTCCCGAAGATCTGCCTGGAACTCGGGCGTGGCACGGCCGGGCAGATCGGGCACACCCAGCCCCGGCGGATCGCGGCCCGCACCGTGGCCGACCGGATCGCCACCGAACTCGGCACCGAACTCGGCGACGTGGTGGGCTACAAGGTGCGCTTCGCCGACACCTCCAGCGACGACACCAGGGTCAAGGTGATGACCGACGGGATCCTGCTCACCGAGCTGCAGCGGGACCGCAACCTCCGGCGCTACGACACCCTGATCATCGACGAGGCGCACGAGCGCAGCCTGAACATCGACTTCATCCTGGGCTACGTCAACCAACTGCTCCCCCGCCGCCCCGACCTCAAGCTCATCATCACCTCGGCCACCATCGACCCCGAGCGCTTTAGTGCTCACTTCGGGGACGCGCCGATCGTTGAGGTATCGGGGCGGACGTACCCGGTTGAGGTGCGGTACCGGGCCCTGGCCAACCCGGACCGGCCGCGGGACGAGCCCAAGGACCAGGTGCAGGGGATTGCGGACGCGGTGGATGAGCTGTCCGCCGAGGGGCCCGGCGACATCCTGGTGTTCCTCAGCGGCGAGCGAGAGATCAGGGACACCGCGGACGCGCTGGCCGGACGGGACAACGGCCGCAACCCCGTTGAGATCCTGCCCATGTACGCGCGGCTGTCGGCGGCGGAGCAGTACAAGGTCTTCACACCGCATAGTGGCCGGCGGGTGGTGCTGGCCACCAACATTGCGGAGACCTCGCTGACCGTGCCCGGCATCAAGTACGTGATCGACCCGGGCACCGCGCGGATCTCCCGGTACAGCCACCGGCTCAAGGTCCAGCGGCTGCCCATCGAGCCGGTCTCCCAGGCCTCGGCCGAGCAGCGTAAGGGCCGCTGCGGCCGGACCTCGGACGGCGTGTGCATCCGGCTGTACAGCGAGGACGACTTCGACGCGCGGCCCGAGTTCACCGACCCCGAGATCCTGCGCACCAGCCTGGCTTCGGTCATCTTGCAGATGGCGGCGCTCAGCCTGGGCGAAGTGGCGGACTTCCCCTTCATCGACCCGCCGGATGCCCGCAGTGTCACCGACGGCGTCCGGTTGCTGGTGGAACTCGGCGCGCTGCGGTCCGCCCGGGGCCGGGGGCAGCCGCGGCTGACCGATACCGGGCGGAAGCTGGCGCGACTGCCGCTGGACCCTCGGCTCGGGCGGATGATCATCGAGGCGGACCGGAACGGGTGTACCGCCGAGGTGCTGATCATCGCCGCGGCGCTGTCCATCCAGGATCCCCGGAGCCGGCCGGCCGAGACCAGGGACGCCGCCGACGCGATGCACCGGCGGTTCGCCGAGCCGGGGTCGGATTTCCTGGCCTTCATCAACCTGTGGGAGTACCTGCGGGAGCGGCAGCGGGAGCTGTCCGGGTCGGCCTTCCGGCGGATGTGCCAGCACGAGTACCTGCACTACCTGCGGACCCGGGAATGGCAGGACGTGCACGGCCAGCTCCGCCAGGCGATCAGGGACCTCGGGGTCAGCACTCGCGGGCCAAGCGCTGCTCGTGATGACACCGCTCGTGATGACACCGCTCGTGATGACACCGAGGAGCGCCGCATCCCGGCAGAACTGGCGGACCGGATACACATCTCACTGCTGGCCGGGCTGCTCTCGCACATCGGCATGCTGGACACGGATCGCAAGGCGCCGGGCGGCAAGAAGCCGGGCCAGCGGCGCGGGCCGGCCGAGTTCGCCGGGGCTCGGGGAGCCCGGTTCGCGGTGTTCCCGGACTCGTCGCTGGCCAGGAAGCCGCCCGCCTGGGTGATGGCGGCTGAGCTGGTCGAGACGTCCCGGCTGTGGGGGCGGTGCGCGGCCGCGATCCAGCCCGAGTGGGCCGAGCCGCTGGCCGGGCACCTGGTCACCCGGGTCTACAGCAACGCGCACTGGGACGCCAGGCGGGGCACGGCGATGGCCTCGGAGCGGGTCACCCTGTACGGGCTGCCACTGATCGCGGGCCGGGGGGTGAACTACGCCACCGTGGACCCGGCCGCCGCGCGGGACATGTTCATCCAGAACGCCTTGGTCGAGGGCGACTGGCAGACCCACCACAAGTTCTTCCACGCCAACCGGCTGCTCCTTGACGAGGCCGGCGACCTGGAGCGCAAGGCCCGCCGCCACGGCATCGTGGTGGACGACGCGGCCCTGTTCGAGTTCTACGACCAGCGGATACCGGAAGATGTCACGTCGGCCAGGCACTTCGACTCCTGGTGGAAGAAGGCGCGGGTCAGCGAGCCCGAGTTGCTGACCTTCCGCACCGAAGACCTGGTGGGCCCCGCCGCCGAAGACATCAGCCCGGCCGACTACCCGCCGGCCTGGGGCGACCTGGCACTGTCGTATGAGTTCGCGCCCGGCACGGCGCAGGACGGGGTGACCGCGGACGTCCCGCTGGCCACGCTCAATCAGGTGCGCGCGGACGAGATGGGCTGGCAGGTCCCTGGCCTGCGGGACGAGCTGGTGACCGAGCTGATCCGGTCGCTGCCCAAGCGGTTGCGCACGCTGTTCGTGCCGGCCCCGGACACGGCCCGCGAGGTGGTGGCCCGGCTCGGGCCGGTGCACGGGAACCTGCTCGACGCGGTGGCGGCCGAACTCGGCCGCCTCGGCGACGTGCGGATCGGCCGCGATGACTTCGAGCTGACCAAGCTGCCGCCCCATCTGCGGATGACGTTCCGGGTGGTCGACGGCGATGAGGTGCTGGCCACCGGCAAAGACCTGGATGAGCTGCGGCAGGCCTTGCGGCCCCGGCTGGAGGCCGCCATCACCGCGGCTGCGGCGGACATCGTGCGAACCGGCCTTACCGAGTATCCATACATAACCCTGCCCCGGATCTTCAGGCACGGGCAGATGCAGGCCTACCCCGCCCTCGCCGACGCGGGCTCTGCTAGCACAGCGCTTGCCAACACGGGAGGGGCCGTAGACGTCCGCCTGTTCGCCACGCAAGCCGAGGCGAATGCGGCCATGCGGCGGGGGACGCGGCGGCTGCTGCTGCTCAAGGTGCCGTCCGGGGTGCGCTCGATCGCCGGGCGGCTGCCGATCGACGCCAAGCTGGCGATGAGCGCGCACCCGTACCCGAGCGCGGTGGCGTTCCTTGACGACTGCGCGGCCTGCGCGGCCGACTATGTGATCGGCCAGGCCGGCGGCCCAGCCTGGGACCAGGCGGGCTTCGACCGGCTGGTGGAGGCGGCGAGGGACGGACTGGCCCCGGCCACGGCCCGGGTGCTCGACGTCGTGCCGCGACTCCTGGCCGCCTCGCACGAGGCCGAGCTGCGGCTGAGCAGCGCCGGGGCGGCCCCCGCGGCGGCGGTGCAGGACATGCGCGGCCAGCTAGCCAAACTGGTCTACCCCGGGTTCATCTCCGGCACGGGGCTGCAGCGGCTGCCTGACCTGGTCAGATATCTGCAGGCGATCGTGCGGCGGCTGGACAAGATGGGCGAGAGCCTGGCCCGTGACGCCGAGCGGATGGCCACGGTGCACCGGGTGACCGAGGAGTACCGCGAGTTCGTCGGTCTGCGGCCGGCGGAGCGGGACGGCGCGGCGGTGACCGAGGTGCGGTGGATGATCGAGGAACTGCGGGTCAGCCTGTTCGCGCAGACGCTGGGGACGCCAATGCCGGTCTCGGAGAAGCGAATCTACGCAGTACTGGACCGGCTGGCCGCGCGCTGACATCCTCGGCCGCATGAGGATTCGTCCGGTGGTGAGCCACGTACGCGGCTGGTTCGCGGCGGCGGCCGTGACGCTGGTGACGGCCGGGCTGATCGTCGGCGAGGTCAACGACACGGGTTTCCGGCGCTGGTGGGCGGGGCATCCGCTGACCACCGACACGGTGGCCGGGCTGCTGGAGGAGCTGATCGTGATCGGCGCGCACGACGCATCCACGGTTCACACCGGCGCCGACCCGGCTCAGGACCCGGCCGGCACGTAGGGCTCGGCGAACACGACCAGGTAGCCGTCCGGATCGCGGATCCAGATCTCGCGGTGGCCGGCGTTCGGGTTGGTGTGCACGTCGGTGACGATCTGGGCGCCGACGGCCCTGAGCCGGCCGACGACGGCGTCGAAGCCGGTGGCCTCGAACCAGAGCGCCACACCGTTCCCGGCGGGCGCGCCCGGCGAGCTCACCAGCTCCGGGTCGCCGATCGTGCCGTGATGATGCCCGGTCTCGCGCTGGTGCAACTGCATGATGAGCTGACCGTCCACCAGCAGTTGCTCGTACTCGCCGCCGCCGTGGCCGCTGACGGCGCCGAGCACTTGCTGGTACCACCGGCTCGCCGCGGGCACGTCAGCCACGGCGATCATCGGCTGGGGGCGGACCGACGGAATGGGATCGCTGCTCATGACCCAAACCTAGGCGGGCCGCGCGCAGCCGGGCTTGGACGAATCGGCGGCGTTACCCGTCGATCTGGTGCTGGGCATCGGCGATGACGCGCACCACGTCCCGGCCGAACCGCGCGTCGCAAGGGTGCGGCCGACCGGTCGCGGCGCTTTCGGCGAGTTCGGCGAGCGCGGTTCGCAGCGCCGGGACCGGCGTGCCGATCTGCACCGGCGCGGCCGACCGGCCCGGCTCGCCCCACAGGTAGATGTCCACGCCTTCGGCGGCGGGCGGCGCGCTCAGCGTGACGGTCACCGTGGTAGTCACTCCGCCGGCGTGATGCAGCACCAGGTGCGTGACGTCGGCCTGCCCGGCGTCGGCGCGCACCGAGGTCACCGGCCCGAGCGTGGCCCACAGCAGGGAGATCGCGTGCGGGGCCAGGTCCCACAGCGCGCCTTTGTCCCGCCGCCACGGGGTGTTGAACGGGCTGGAGTCCTGCCACGCCGTGCCGAGCCAGACCGCCGACCCGCCGGCCCATGGACCCTCCCCGCCGACCCGGTCAAGCCAGGCTCTGACCTCGGCGTGAAACCGTGCGGTGAAGAACACCACCGACGCCACCCCGGCCTCCTCCACCGCCGCCACCAGCGCGTCGGCCGCGGCCAGCGTCGTGGCGATCGGCTTCTCCAGCAGCAAGTGCTTCCCGGCCCGCGCGGCCCGCGGCGCGATCTCGGCCTGCACGTCCGGCGGCACCGAGAACGCGACGCCGTCCACGGCGGCCAGGAATTCCTCCAGGTCCCGATGGGCGGTCACCCGGTGGCTCGCGGCCAGTGCGGACGCGGCCTCGTGGTTGCGGCCCCAGACGGCGGCGAACTCGATCCCCTCGGCAGCGGCGAGCGCAGGCGCGTGCGCGACCTGGGCCCAGTGGCCGGTTCCCACCAGCCCGAACTTCAGCGGCTTGATCATCTCCCCATTCTCGCCGCTGGCGCCACCTCAGGAGTTGAGGAAGGCGAGAACGGCGCGGACGCGGCGGTTGTCGTTCTCCGAGCAGAGCGGCCCAGCCGATGTCACGCAGCCGCCGCGGCGGCGAGATCAGTACGCTGTCCATGCCGTCCATCGTGGTGTTCCCATAGGGTCAGCACAATGGACGTGTTCCACCTTGCGGGTAGGCGGCGCCCCCACCCCCCACGGTAGGTAAATGTCTACCTAACGTCCCTCAGCACCTCACCGGGCGCGGCGGTAGGTCAGCGCGACCGTGCCGTCGTCGAGGGTGACGCTGGATCGCAGTTCCAGCGGGTATGCCTGCGCCAGCTCGGTGAACAGGCGCGGCCCGGTCCCGGCGACATACGGGTAGACGGTCAGCCGGTACTCGTCCACCAGGTCGAGCCGGGTGAGCGACTGGACGAAGCTGACGCCCCCGTGGGCCAGCATCACGCCGGTGCCGCCGCGTCGGAGCTTGTCGATCTCCTCGGCCAGGTCGCCGCGGGCGATCGTGGTTTCCGGCCAGTCGGCGGTCTGCAGCGTGCGGGAGAAGACCACCTTGGGGATCCGGTTCATGGCATCGGCGATGAGGCCGGTGGCGGTGGGGAAGAACTCTGCCATCCCCAGGTAGGTGGCCCGGCCCACCAGGTGCAGGCTGGCGTCCTGGTAGGCGTCGGCGAGCCAGGCATCGTAGACCGGATCGTCCGGGGCGTCCCGGCAGTACTTATAGAACTCGCTGTCCTCTTCGGCGATGACCCCGTCGAGGGAGTAGTCGTAGACGTGCAGCACCAGTGAACGCATCGAAGCCTCCTGCCGGCCAGCTAGCGCGGATGTCATACAGACCTGGGCACGGCCCGGAACTCATCGGTCCCGCGTAGGCTGGTGATCATGCCGCCGAGGTCGCGCCGGGCGCGGGTGGAGGATGTCCACGACCTGGCCATGGGGATGCCCTGGGTGACGGTCGAGTACGGGTCGAGCGGCAATCCCGTCTACCAGGTCGGCCGTAAGTCGTTCATCTTCTTCCGCACGCCCCGCCCCGACGCCGTCGACCCGCGGACCGGTGAGCGGTACCCCGACGTGATCGTGTTCTGGGTGCCTTCCGACGCCGACAAGCAGGCCCTGGTCCAGGACCAGGGCAGCCCGTTCTTCAGCACGCCGCACTTCAATGGCCACGTGTCGGTGCTGATGCGCGCGAGCCGGCTCGGCGAGCTCACCGTGCGGGAACTGACCGAGGTCGTGCAGGACGCGTGGCTGACCCGCGCCTCAGCCAAGCGGGCCAGGGATTGGCTGAACGCTCACCAGGGCGGATAACTCGGCGGACCCGAGCTTCTCGACGAGCCGGAAGGTCTCGGCTAGCACCAGGGTGTCATCGCCGACCGTGAAGTCCGGGTCGCCGCGTTCTTCGCGCACCTCGGCCGAATGCCAGAACCGCTCGTGCCCGGCCCGCCACTCGGCGACCGAGGCGTACCCCTCACCTTCGCCCAGGGCGTGCGGCAGGTCCACGTCGGCGAGTCGGATCACGCGCGCGCCGATCGTCTCGATCACCGCGACCCGGCGGCCGGCCGAATCGATCACCGCCTGGTGCTGCCCAGCCTCGGGCAGCGGTTCACCTTCGCGCTCGTACTCGTCGGCCAGCCCGGTCGTGGTGGTCTTGGCGCCATTGAGTATGGCCGCGACGAGCTGATCGCGGAGCGGGCCGGGAAAGGCGAACTCCGCGACCGGCAACTCTTCGGGCAGCATGACGGCCAGCCTAACGGCCCCCGGTGACGGCGGTGATCCGCCCGATCGCGTTGTTGACGTCGTTGGTGAACCACAAGGCACCATCCGGCCCGGCCGTGATCCCGGAGAGCTCGCTGATGCTGGCGGCGGTGTAACTGGTGATCTTCCCGGTGGTGGTGATCCGCCCGATCGAATTGTTTCCACGGTTGGTGAACCACAAGGCACCATCCGGCCCGCCGTGATGCCCCACGCGAAGCTGGTGTTGGGGAGGCCCCCAGCCTCTACCGCGGCGGTGAACTCGTGGTGGTCGTCGACTGCGCCGACCTGGACCGGTCGTCCCGGTTCTGGGCGGGGATGCTCGGGTATGCGGCGCACCCATCCACCAGCAAGACCTACCGGACGCTGCTGCCGCCCGGCGGCCGGGGCATCGAGGTTTTGCTGCAGCGCGTGCC
>DATAWQ010000054.1:0-81308 GCA_036267135.1 Streptosporangiaceae bacterium
CGAGCGCGTCGAGCATACTGCGCATTGGTTCTGGGTCGCCGCGCATGATCGCAGCGGAGGCTTCGACGTTGCGGGTCGCATCGAGGTGCTGCCAGGCAAGGGTGACCCCGGCGCCGCGGGCGAGCTGTCCGAAGAACGCCCGCTGCGCCCGTCCGTTACCCTCCCGGAACGGGTGCAGGGCATTGACCTCTCCAAGGTAATAGCCGAGCCGTTCGATGAATGCGTCGCGGTGCAGCCCGTGCAGGCAATCTTCGTCGTGCAGCTCGCGGAAGATGCCCGTCGCGGCGGACGTAATGTATTGCGGGGGGCAGAACATGGCGCCTTTGGCGATGGCCACTGTCCGGATCTGCCCGGCCCACTCGTAGATGTCCCGAAGATCTGCCCGTGGATTGCCCGCAGGTGGGACAGGTCGTAAGTGACGGAAACGGGCGACTCGTCCAGCAGGACCAGGGCTGCGTGGGTGATCTCCCGCTCTGCGGTCTCAAGCTCAGCAGCGGTGCTTAGCCCGAGCTTGTTATACAGAACTCCGGTAACCGGATCGCTATAGGGGTCCGCCGCGTTCACGGCTGCCGGTAGCGGGTGACTGTCCTGCGGTACAGTTCGGCCGCGTTGATCTGCCCATCCACGTAGGACGCGACTTCCCGGTCATGATCTGGGCTGAACGGTCCAGGCAACTCCACCTGCACAGATTGCGCCGCGGCGAGGGCGGAGTCCAGCCGTTCGTGCTGTCGTGCTAGCGCCTCGTAGCGTTGGTAGACCTCGTAGGGCAAGAGGATAGCCTCAGGTTTGCGGTGTGACCCGAATGCGACCGGTTCGGCGTCCGCGCCCTCGCGCCGGAACTGCGCGAGAATGCCGGAAAGCCGCTTCCGCACCTCCGACAGCGGGTGCACCTGGATCACCACTGGGCTGGCCATAGTATTAGTGTACCAAAACTTGTACAACATTGGCCTCGGCGGCACCAGTCAAGGTCCCCTGCCCGCTAGCCTCGACTGCTCCGACATCCGGTGGCAGGCAGGACAACCTGTGTCATTATCGCTTGGGCGGTGGCGAGTCGATGCATTCGCAGATACATCCTTGACCTGGAAGAACGGTGCCGGATCGCCGATTTAGCTCGGGCATGAAGTCGGCTTGCCGATTAGCCGCAGCCGTCCAGATCAGGACGTTCGGGGTGGCCTGTGAGGGAGTCACCAGGCGGGTGGCGGGCGGTACTTCTCCCGGCGTGACCCGGTCCGCTCGCGATGGCTGGCCACTCGCGATAGGGAGGATGTGGTCCTCGGGTCCGGGCCGCGCCGATGACACTGTCGCTACGCCGTCCCTTAAGCGGATGGGCCAGCGGCACGCGGCTCCTACGGTGACGCTGCCGTGCCCTGGTCGCGCTCGGCAACCAGCCGTTTCGGCGCCTGCTGACGCCATGCGTCCTCGACGAGACATTTCATGCGCTCGTCGGTAACGCCGCCGAGCTGCACCTGCAGGCCGAGGAAGCTCTTTCTCGCGTCTCGGCGGCGGACAGCCTCACACGTGGCGGGGTCAGCCGCTGCCGCCGTATCCGCTTCCTGTTCGCTGATACAGAACACGGCCGTCTGCTCGTCGGCGCCCATGCCGAGGAAGGTCCGGCCCCGCACTTTGAAGACGGGGACGTGGAACCGGAAGTGGCTGAGCTCCTCCACCTCAGGCAGAGCCATCGCCCAGCGCCGGATGTCGTCCGTGGTGCTCACTAGGGCACCATATCCGCGCCTGCCTCGTAGCCTGCCTCGGTTGCCCAAGTGACCACGGCTCCACCCGCCTCGGTTGCGGACGTCGGCGAGAGGCAGAACGCACGACATTCGCCGCCGTAGATCGGCCTGTTCTATACGTGCCCTGGACACCAATTCGCAGGGTTCAGCGGCGCCTTGGCTGCCAGCCGAGTAGTGCACGTGCCTTGGCAGTGCTCAAACAGAAGCCCGGGCCGCTGCCGCCGAGGATGTGAAAGATGTCGAAGCCGCCGTCACGGTCTAGCGCGGCGAGCACCGCAGCGGTCAGGTCGCAGGCGGCCAGCGCTGGTACCGCGGTGCCGTCGGCGCGGCGGACGACAGTGGGCTGCGGGAAGGCGGGCAGCGCCCACGCAGGCCAGGCCTGTTCGCTGGCCGGCCACGCGATCCGCAGCGCTGTGACGGTCCCGGAGGAGCTGACAAGAGGGATCACCGTTACCGTCGGCGATGCGGCCTGATGCCGATCCGGCTCTCGGGAAGGGACATCGTCAAGGCGCTGGGCAAGGACGGCTGGGAACTGCAACGGGTCACTGGCAGCCACCACGGCCACCCGCTCGGGTTCCACGATTCTGGGTCGCTGTCGCGCACCGCGTAAGCGCTGACCGGTTGCCGCGCAGGGGGCGACGGGCGCCACCTGGAGGGAGGAGCAGGCGAGATCTTCGTTCATGGCTCGTGTGGATTGGGGTGAGTGGATGGCAAGCCGCCCGGGTCAGCGACGGACGCGGTAGCGGATGTGGGTGGCCTGCGCTGTGTCGATCACCTGGACTACGTCCAGCTCGACAGGCGACGGCAAGACGTCGAACATCCGGAGCCCCTGGCCCAGCAGCACCGGGATCTGGTGGATCTGCAACTCGTCCAGCACGCCGGCCTCGAGCGCCTGCTGTGCCGTATCCGCGCCGTGGACCATTACGTTCCGGTCCCCGGCGGCAGCTTTCGCCTGGGCCATCGCGGCGACGATACCGTCGGTCACATACGTCACCGACGGGTAGCTGGCCACCGAGGGAGGTGCCGGCCGGTGGCTGACCACCACGATCGGCACGCCGTGATGATGGCCGTTGTAGTGATCGACCTGTTCTGCGGTACGGCGGCCCACCAGCACCGCACCGGTCGCCTCCATCTCGTCGAGCAGATCCCCTGCGGGTCCGGGCGGGCGGCGGGACGGCCCGTCTGTGGTGGCGAGCCACTCGTGCAGCCGCATGAAACCGTCGCCGCCGGGGTTGTCCGGTCCATCGTTCGCACCGGCGATGTACCCGTCGAGGGACATCGACATGTAGAGCACTGATGCAGACACTCCGGTCTCCTGTGTGGTCTTGATCAAAGCTCGTTACCTTGCCGTAGACCCGCATGGCGGAGATTCCTCATCGGCCAGCCCCGACGCGAGCGCCACGGAGGGCGTGGGCGACCCGTATCGCCGAACTTATGCGGTCTTCATGGCTGGCAGGTTACCGACGAACCGAATCGGTGTCTTGAACGAAAACGACAACTACGGATCGCCAGACGAGCGAGGGTCAACAGGGGTGTCGATCGACCAATGGGGGCCCCGGTTGACTTGGGCGGGGGTCTGCCCGATGAATCGCCTCAGTGACCGCGTGAGGTGGGCCTGGTCGGCGTAGCCAAGCAGGAGGGCCGCGTCTTGAGGCGACAGACCCTTACCGAGCGCCTCGACGGCCGTCCCGGCTCGGGCGATCTGCGTGATCGTGCTGCGGGTGAGACCCGTTGCCCGGGCTACGCGGCGCTGAATGGTCCGTGCGGACTGGCCGTCGACATCGTCTTGAAGCGACTCGGCGACGACCGGGTCACGCAGGATCAGACCTTGGCGGACCAGACGGCTGACGAACACGTCGGCGTTCCCGGGTGTCGGGATCTCCCAGCGGGACCCCTGCAACCAGACCGAGTTGGGCGTCGCGGCGGGCAGCGTCACCGCCCGGTCGACCAGGCCCGCAAGCGGCATGGCCGCCATGAACGTCCCGAGACGGAACACGATTCCGAAGAACTCGGCATCGGCGGGGATCGGGGTGATCGTCGCCGTCGTCTCGGGGCCGCGGATGGTGAGCTGCGTGACGTCGCGCCGGGTGGTGACGACGATGTGCCAGCGGCTGACCGCGACCGAGATGAATGCCTGCTCCGGCTCGCTGCGGCTGGTCCACGCCTTCTCGACGAAGCGCGAGTCCGAGCCCCACTCGTCGATGGCGAACAACTCCGCCGCCCGCTTCACCGCTCGCCGTCCTGGCGCCGCAGGTGGCGATCCGCCCGGTGTTGTGTCAAGCGAGGAACGCCTCGATGACAGGCGCCAGCAGGGTGCTGCGGGTGAGATCCATGTGCGTGCTGCCCGGCAGCACGGCGAGCTGGCCCTGCGGCAGCAGCCGCATCGCCTCGGCGGCGTTCTCGACGTGGATGAAGTCGGTGTCGCCGACCAGGATCAGCACCGGTACCTGGACGTCTCGTAGCTGGTCGTCGGTCCAGCCCGTGAACGACTGCACCAGTCCACTCGTCCTCTCAGCGACGGCGTCGAATGCGCCCGGATCGGGCGCCGTCGCGACGTAGGCGTCGCGCATCGCCTCGAAGTCATCCGGCGTCGGCAGCCGGGCCGGGTCTGCCTCGCCGCCACGATCGTTGCGGTGGTCGGCCGAGGCCACATCGGCCCGCTCGATCCCCAGGTGGTCGAGCAAGGCAACCACGTCGGCAGCGAAATCAGGGAAGGTCGGGGGACGGTCGACGTCGGCGGTACGACCGTGACCCTGGAGCTCGACGGCGATCACCCGGTGATGCCCGGCAAGCGCCGGCAAGGCGACGCCGAAGTTCAGCTCAATGGTCATCAGACCGCCGTGGAGGAGCACCAGCGGCGGCCCCTCGCCGTGCTCCTGGTAGTAGAGGTGCAACCCGTTGACGTCTGCGTACGGCATAGAACTACTGACGCCGCGGACACCGCGAACTCATCGCAACCGTGGCAGCCCGGCCAGGTGTCATCGAGCCGCCGCGGCAAACCCCGTGCCGGCGAGGCCGCAGCAGCACGTTCGCGCTCGATCGCTGAATGACGCGTGGTCCGGCGTAGGAGTGTCATAGCAAGCCGATTGAGCCGAGCAGAATGACGCAAGCCCAGTACGCCACCCAGCGCACACCCGCCCGCCCTCTAGATCCACCCTGACGAGCCCTCTGACGCTTTCCGGCCACGCGCGCCACCCTTTCGCAATGCCCATATATTCACCCGGGACACGCGATGAATGAACATTCAACACAGTCAGGATTAAGAACGCGAGCGCGCGAAGCCGGAGCCGGTGGCGCAAGGCCGCCGGGTGCAGCCGGAGCGGCGGCAACCAGACGGCATGGTCGGTACCGGGCGGGTGTTCAGGCCAGATGCCTGCTCGGCTCCCCCGTGCGGTGCGTCAACCGAACGTGCAGATTTGGCGGCACGCGGTCGCGGCTGTCAAACCATCGGCTGCGCGCCGCGAGCGACGGACTCGCACTGGACGCCACGCGGACAACATGTGCCGTTACCGCCTGCACGATGGCGCGCTCTTGCCCCTGCATCGGCGGGAAGCCAGACTGGCGATGGCGGGCGTTCTGGCTCGCCGTCAGGGGGATCCGGTTATGAGCGGTGCACCTCGCGATGAGCCTGACGCCGGGCTGGCTGACACCGGTTTGAACGAAACTGGGGGACTCGGCGCGGAGGCATTAAATCCAGAAGACCGGAGCGGGCGGGAGACCGCTTCTCCGGGTGTGGACGAGGTCGTCGGGGCGGATCCGGGCGAGGCTGGAGCGGCGGAGCCGGCCAGAAAGCGCCTGGGCCGGGCGCTTGGCCGGGCGGCCGAGCGAGCGGTCGAACGGTCGGCCGAGCGGTCGCCGCGGATGGGAGCGCTGGCCCAACGAGCGCAACGGGCCCAGCAGAAGGCTCGTGAGGGGCTGGCGATCGCGCGTGAGGCGCCGACCGTGGAGCGCGCCTTCGAAGCCGGCCGGGCGGCCAAGGAAGCGGCCAAGCCGCGGCTGTCGCGGGCGCGCGAGGGCATGCAGCACCGGGTGGCGGACAACCCCGAGGCGACGGCGAAGGTGGCCCGCGCGCTGACGATCGCCGTGCTGAACGCGGCCTCTGCCACGCACCCCCAGCACCAGGGACTTAAGAAGGCGGCACCGGCCATGGGCGATCACGTCGGCAAGGCCGTCGGCAAGCTCATCGCGAGAACCCAGCGGCACGCCCCGGAAGGCGCGGCCGCCATCGACGCGGGAACGGCGACCGGAGCGAGCACGGCACCCGGGACGACTGGGATGGGTGTGACGAGTGAGGTGCAAGGCGCAGGAGTGACAGAGATGGCGACGCCTGGCTCGGCAGCGGGCGACGCGACGGTTGGCTCGGCGGCTGGCTCCGGGGCAGATACGACGGGCCAGACAGATACGACGGGCCAGACAGATACGACGGGCCAGACAGATACGACGGGCCAGATAGATACGACGGGCCAGACAGATACGACGGCCGACGTGAGCGCGCCGATAGCTGAGCCGGGGGCGACGGGTGAAGCGCCCGAGCCCGCGGAGCTGGCGCAGAGTTTGGGGGTGCGGCCGCCGCCCGATCCCACGGCGTTGTACCGGGAGGGGCCGGGCACGTTCGAGCTGGTGCTGCCGCTGCCCAGCGAATTGGCCTCGCTGCCCTGGGGCTCGCTGAGCCGGCGCAACCGGTTCGGGGCGCTGGTGGCGGCCTGGGCGCTGCGGGAGGCGGACGGGATCACGCTGCTGAAGGGCGGGCAGCTCGATCAGGCCGGTGAAGTGTTCCAGGAGTGCCTGATCCGGGCCGAGTACGTGCACACCCCCGAGCTGGTGGCGCGCAGCTACGAGGACCTGGCCGAACTGGCGACGGTGAGCGGGGACGAGACCGCGGCCCGCGCGTGGCGAACCGCGGCCGCGCAAGCGGCAGGGACCTAGCCGCCGCCTGGGCGCGAGGGCACGGGGAAATGTGAGCGGGGTGAGCGAAGCCGTGGATGACGCGGTGTGGGAGCGGTACCGGGAGCGGGTGCGCACCGACAGCCCGATGGGCAGGCTGGTGGATCAGCGTCGGCTGATCGAGGAATTGCTGGCCCAGGCGGCTGAGCTCGACGCGCGGGTGACACGGGTGGCCCGCGGGCTGGCGGCCGACGATATGCGCGCGTTCCTGGACGTGCTGACGATGATGCGGTCCAGCGAGTTCGCGGCCATTTCCGGCGGCATGGGCACGGACTACCAGGAGTGGTTCGCCGGGGTGGCCAGGGACATGGGGGCCGGAAAGATCACGCTGGCGCAGCAGCCTGGCATCGACCGGATGGCCAGCCTGCTCGGCCTGTCTGTCAAGGGCGTAGCCGCGCGCCAGCTCGATCCTGTGTGCCCGGCACCGACCGAAGCCGTCAGGACCGGGCCGAGCGCCGAACTGCTGGCCGACGCCGAGCCGCTGTTCCGCCGGTACGCCGTGGCGCAGCCCCGGGTGACGGCCGGGATCCCGGACGAGGCGCTGGACACCGAGCTGACCGAGCTGCGCGACCGCTATCTGGAGCTGCGCGAACGGCAGACCGATGGCAGCGAGGACTGGCGGTTCGTGCAGTGGTGGTGCGCGGCGATGACCGGCTCGCTGGCGCGCAGCGCGGCGATCCAGCGCCACACCGGGGTCGCCGTACGGGAATTCGGTCAGGCCGCGGCGCAGTGGGATCGCATCGGCGAATCCGGGCAGGCCGCCGACTGCCTGACCAGAGGGGCCGAGGCCGCGCTGGCCGGCGGGGCCGACGTGGACGAGGCGCTGGCGCCGCTGCTGCGCGCGCTGGGGGCGCCAGGAACACAGGCCCCGGCCACGATCGGCGGGGTCCAGATCCTGGTCCGGCTGGCGCAGATCTACCTGGACGTGGGCGATCACTTCGATGCCGGGGCCAGGGCCGAGGAGGCGGCCAGCACGCTGGCCGGTCTCGGCTTCGCCGATCCCGCCGCGGTGGGGATCGACGCGGCGTTCGCGGCCTGGCTCGAGGCCGACCCGGCCGAGGGCATGGGCGCGCTGGCCGCCAACCGAACCCAGGCCAGGCTGAGCGCGGTCACCGAGATCTGGGCCTGGATAACCCGGGTACGCACCGGACTCGCCCCAGGCGGAACGACCCCAGGCCACACGGCCAACACGGCCAGAATCGACGCGGCCGGGACCGGTGCGCCTGGGATCACTCCAGACGGAGCCAGGGCGGCCGGAACCGACGCAGCCGAAACGGCCCCCGGTGAAACGGCCAACGCGAGCGGGACCGGGTTGCTGGAGCGGCTTTCGGAGCTGACGGGCCGGCTCGGCGAAGAGGCGCACCGGGCGGCCGAGGCGCTCACCGGGGAGGCGGCGGCCCTGGGGCTGACACCGGCCACCGGCGAGGAAGACCGGCAGGCGCTCGACCGGGCCAGGCAGGACGTCGCCGCCCGGCAGGCCGAGATGGAGGCGCAGGACCAGGAGCTGAACCGGCTGCAGGACGAGTACGCCCAAACCGGGGACCCCGCGCAACTGGCGGACCTGCTGGCCAGGACCGTGGCACTGGAGGCCCGGGTGCTGGACGGCCACCTGACCGCGCGGGGCGGGACGGCCGCGACGGTGAGCGTGCTGCGCAGCGACCTGCTGGTCTATCTCGGCCGCATCGACGAGGCCGCCGAGGTGCTGGCCGGGGTCAAGGACCGGCTGCTCCGGGACCAAGGGCTGGCCGACGCCGAACGGCGATCCCTGCTGGTGACCGTGATCGGCCGGGCGGCGATGGCCGAGGGCAGGCGCGGGGACTTCGGCCGGATGTCCGAGCTGTGCGGGGAAGGGATCGCCGAGGTCGAGCACGACCGCGGCAAGGTCAACGGACCCTACTTGCAGGACGGATACCTGCGCTACCGCGGCCACCTGTACGACTGGGGCGTGTTCGCGGCTCACCGGATCGGCGACCACGAGAGCATGCTCGCCCGGTCGGAGCTGGCCAAGGCGCGGGGCGTGCTGGGCTGGGCGGTCACCGGCGCCCATAACCCGGCGGCTGGCATCCCCACGGCCGGCCGCGCCGACGAGCAACGGTTCCACGCGTTGACCGCCGCCCTGGCCAGCGGCGACGGGGCCGGGTCCGGCGACAGCGATCGCGGGGCGATCGTTGCCGAGCGCCGGGCGTTGTGGGACCGGCTCATGACGGTGCGCAGCCGTTCATTGCCAAAATCCGTGACGCCGGCGTTCAGCGTGGCTGCGCTGCAAAGCCGCCTCGCCCCGGACGAGGCAGTGATCAGCTACCACTGGCTGTCGCGCGGCACGCTGCTGGCGGTGACCATCGACGCGGGATCGCTGGTGGCGGAGAAGATCAACCTGGACGAGGCGCGGCGGGCGGACCTGGCGAGCCTGGTGGCCGACGTCGGCGGCATCACCGGGGAGGCGCCGTGGCTGGAGCGCGAGGCGCGGCGGCTCGGGCGGCTGCTGCTGCCCACGCGGGGGGGCGAGCTGCTGGCCGGCAAGGAACGGCTGGTCATCTCGCCGCACCGGCTGCTGCACCAGCTCCCGTTCCACGCGTTCGGCTTCGACGGGGCGCCGCTGATCGAGCGGTTCGCGGTGAGCTACGTGCCGAACCTGACCAGCCTGCTGCTGCCGGCCACCGGCGGGGAGGCCGCCAGCGTGTTCGCGCTCGGCGTCTCGTCGTTCGCCGACCCGCGGCTGGTTCCGCTGGCGAACGCCGGTCTGGAGGCGAGTGAGGTCGCCGGGTGGTACCGGCGGGCCGGGGTGCCGGTGACCTTGCTCACCGACGGCGATGTGACCCGGGCGCGGATCGATGAGCTGCGCGAACGGGGTGAGCTTGGCGGCTTTGGCGTGCTGCATCTGGTCACGCACGGGGACGATGTTCCGGTAGCGGCGCCGTTCGACGCCGGGCTCTACCTGCCGGCCGGGCGGATCGACGGGCTGGAGATCAGCCAGTGGCGGCTGCGGGCCCGGCTCGTGGTGCTGTCCGCGTGTTATTCGGCGCGTCGGGCGATCAGCGGCCGGGGAGCCGCGGGCGCGCCGCAAGAAGCACCACAAGAAGAACCACAAGAAGAACCGCAGGAAGAGGAGTTGTTCGGGGACGAGGTGCTCGGGTTGCAGGCCTCGTTCTTCGCGGCGGGGGCTCGGGAGGTGCTGGGCGCGCTGTGGCCGGTGGCAGACGGTCAGGCGCGCACGCTTATGGTCGGCTTCCACCAGCACCTGAGTGCGGGGCTGACCACCGAGGCGGCGCTGCGGCAGGCCATGCTTGACGCGCGGGGAGCCGGCCTGCCGATGTATTACTGGGCTCCGTACAAGATTGTCCGGCTCGGGCCGGGAGGGGACCTTAGGGAGCGTTCATGAGCGATCAGATGCAGACCTTCGAGCTTGACTTCCATCTCGAAGCCGACGGCGGTTCGGCCGACCTGGCCGCGTCGGCCGACACGGTGCGGGAGAAGGTGTCGGCGCTGCCGGGCGTGGCCGAGGTCGGCGCGCGCGTCGCGGAGCCGGTACGGATGATCGACCCGGTCAGCGCCGCGGCCATCGTGCTGTCGGTCACGGCCGCGATCAAGAATGCCGGTGACCTGGTGCAGTCGCTCGACGACCTGGTGAACAACGTCAAGCAGCTGGCCAAGGACGCCGGGCTGCCGCACCTGTGGGTCTGGCTGCACCGCAAGAAGGTCAAGGTCGACGACCTCACCCCCGACGACCTGCGGGAACTGGCGGCCGAGGCCACGTCGGCCGACTGACTGCGGTCAGTCCGTTATCTGGCGCTTCGCCGCCGCCCTGATGGCCTTGACGATCTTGCTGTAGCTGCTGCCGCGCAGGTCGTGCGGCACCCGCCAGACGTCGGCCGTGCCGAACAGGCCGAACACGCGCACGTGCACGAGCGGCGCGTCCGGGCGGACCACGTCGCGGCCCCGGTCGGTGAGGTGGCCGAAGATGGACAGGCCCCGGACGTCCACGTCGACGCCTTCGGGCACGTAGACGTCGGCGTTGCCGAACAGGGCCAGCACGGTGACCGCGGTGCGCGGCTTGTCGATCGTGGCCTCGCGAAGGTCGAGGTCCAGGTCGCCGAATACGCTCGCCCCGAAGATCCAGCCCCGCAGCCGCAGCCGCCCCCGCCGCACCACGTGCGAGAACACCGCCATGCCGAACCGGGCCGGGCGCCGGCGTGACACGCTGGCCGCGGCCACTTCGGGCAGGTCCCGCTGGACGGTGACCAGGTCCGAGCCCACCTTCGCCCGCAGCGCGGCCTCGACCCGGTGCGTATCAGGAACCGGGCTCGGTCATCTGCACGGTAGGGGGCTCCCACCGCCGGACGGATTCAGGGCCGGCGCGGGGACGCGTGGACGCCCCCATCCGGGGACTTCGTTCCCTGGAGAATCAGGTTACCTTGACGGCCAGGGGTGACCGCCGGCCCACCGATAGGTCGCCGGCGTCGGCCCGGGGGCCACTGCCCGGGCGTTGGCCAGTTCGTCGCGGCGCGCGGCATGTTACGAAGCGGCCTGGGTGGGCAGGGGGACGGGCATGGTTTTGCTAAGAGGTCTCGCGCGACCGATGCTGGCGTCGATCTTCGTCGTCCAAGGCTGGGACACCATGCGGCAGCCCGAACGGGTGGCCCCGCTGGCCGAGCCGGTGGTGCGGCCCATCACCGAACGCGTGTCCGCGCTGCCCGACCAGACCGAGCAACTGGTCCGGATCAACGGCGCCGTCCAGGTCGTGGCCGGGTCGATGCTGGCGATGGGCCGGTTCCCCCGGCTGTCCGCGCTCGCGCTGGCGATCACCCTGGTGCCGACCACGCTGGCCGGGCACCGGTACTGGGAGACCGAGGACAAGCAGGAACGCGCCCAGCAGCGGATCCACTTCCTCAAGAACGCCTCCATGCTCGGTGGCTTGCTGATCGCCGCGGCCGACACGGCCGGGAACCCGTCGCTGGCCTGGCGGAGCCGCGACGCGGCCAGGTCCGCGCGCCACGACGTGAAGCTGGCCACCAAAACGGCCAAGGTGTCCGGCAAGACCGCCGCCAAGGCGGCCCGGACCCGCGGCGCCCTGCCCGTGGGCTGACCGCCACTAGGCTGACCGTCGATGGTTGACCGCCGGTGCGGGCGTCCGTGAGTGGCCCGGTGGCCTGTGTGTGAGCGCCGTGATCCTGGCGCATGCCCGGGGATGATTCGCTAGGCTGCCGACGGGATCCCAGCGGGAGGCTTGCGTGGGTGGTGGCTCGACACCTGGCCGGAGCGCGGGTGCCGCGGCACCACTCCGGGCTGATCATGAGAGCAGATCCCTTCCGCCGCTGCCGGAGACGTCCGGTGGCTGGGCCACAGTGCTGGCCGACCCGCCCTGGCGGTTCACCAACCGGACCGGCAAGGTGGCGCCCGAGCACCGCCGCCTCGACCGCTACGACACGATGACTCACGCGGGCATCTGCGGGCTGCCCGTGGCCGACGTGGTGGCCGCCAACTCCCATCTGTACCTGTGGGTGCCGAACGCGCTGTTGCCCGAGGGACTGCAGGTGATGGAGGCCTGGGGCTATCGCTACGTGTCCAACCTGGTCTGGGCCAAGCGCCGCATCGACGGGGGCCCGGACGGGCGCGGAGTTGGCTTCTACTTCCGCAACGTCACCGAACTGATCCTGTTCGGCGTGCGCGGGTCGATGCGCACATTGCCGCCCGGCAGGCGCCAGGTGAACATTATCGAGACGCGCAAACGTGAGCATTCCCGCAAACCGGACGAAACATATGAGATCATCGAGGCTTGTAGCCCCGCGCCGTACCTCGAACTGTTTGCCCGCTACCCCCGCAAGGGCTGGTCAGCATGGGGTGACGAGGCCGCAGCCGATGTGACGCCGCGCGGACGGCAGTTTCCGGCCTATAGGCGGAAACTGTGACAACTGGTGTCATCTGAGGCTGGAGAGGCAATATTCACGATGGCCAAGGTGCCGAGTCTGCCCCGCGGCAAGCGCCTGCGGGGCAAGGAGCGCTCCGACGTAGCCGCGGAGCTGCTGCGCCGTTACAACAGCGGCAGAAGCATCCGGGAAATTTGTGGCGAGACCGGTTACAGCATTGGACGAGTCAGGAGATTGCTCGAAGAGGCGGGCGTCTCGTTCCGGCGGCGAGGCGGAGCATCCCGGGGCAAAAGCGTCAAGACGTGACCGACTGGTTACGCTCACCGCCGGCCTAGCGGAGTGAGCACGAGCAGTTAGGATGTTAACGGTAACAATTGTGTCGGCCGTGACCTTTGTACACGGGTTGACAGGCCGGTGAGATGGGGCATCGCGAGGGCCGGCACCCTTGCGGTGCCACATTCATCGGATGACTGCGACGCGGGGCACGGGCAGACGGCGAGCCGGGAACGTGGCTCAGCCGAGCGGTGAAGTCGCCGAGACGTCGGCGTGGGAGGGCGAGTTGGGATCCGCGGCGAGCGACCCGGCGATACGTGAGGCGGGCCCAGGTCAGACGTCCCGCCGCGCTGGACGGCGCAGAACCACGCCCCCAGCGACTCCCCAAGCCCCTCCAGCCACCCAGGCCACTCCAGCTCCCCAAGTCACCCAAGACCCCCAGGCCCCTCAAGCCACCCAAGACCCTCAGGCCGTCGGCCCTGCCGCTGGCTCGGTCCCCGACGCTAGCATCGGGCCGGCCCGGCCGCCGGTGATGGCGGACGTGGCCAAGCTGGCGGGGGTCTCGCACCAGACCGTTTCCCGTGTGCTCAACGACCACCCGAACGTCCGGCCGCAGACCAGGGACCGGGTGCTCGCCGTCATCAGACAGCTCGCCTACCGGCCGAACGCGGCGGCCCGCACGCTGGTCACCCGCCGCACCCGCACCCTGGGCGTGATCTGCATCGACGGCACGCTCTACGGGCCGGCCTCGATGCTCTACGGGATCGAGCAGGCGGCCAGGCACTCCTATTTCGTGGCCATCGCCAGCCTGCCCGCGCTCAACCGCCGCTCCATGCTCGGCGCCATCGACAGGTTCCTGGGCCAGGCGGTCGAGGGGATCATCGTGATCGCCCCGCAGACCACCGCGGTGGCCGCGCTCAACCACGTGCCCGCCGAAGTCCCCCTGGTCGCCGTCGGCTGCGGCACACACGCATCGCTCGCTTCCGTCGCCATCGACAACGCCGGCGGCGCGGCCCTCGCCACCAGGTACATGCTCGACCTTGGCCACAAGACCGTGCACCACCTGGCGGGGCTGCATTCCTGGCTGGACGCGCGGGAGCGCATCGACGGCTGGCGGCAGGAACTGACGGCGGCCGGAGCACCGGAGCCTGCCATGCTGTCCGGCGACTGGACCGCGGCTTCCGGTTACCGGGTGGGCCACGAGCTGGCTACGATGCCCGAGGTCACCGCCGTGTTCTGCGCGAACGACCAGATGGCACTCGGCCTGCTGCGCGCGCTGTCCGAACAGGGTCGCCGGGTCCCCGGGGACATCAGCGTGATCGGCTTCGACGACATACCCGAGTCGGCCTATTTCCTGCCGCCGCTGACCACGGTGCGGCAGGATTTTGGCGAGCTCGGCAGGCGGGCCCTGGACCGGCTGCTGTGCCGGATCGCCGACGCACAGCGCGGCACGCACAGCGACGGGCGGGGGCCGTGGGTCCCCATCGCACCGGAGCTCGTGGTCCGGTCGAGCACGGCCAGGCCCGGCGGCTGACACCCGGCAACAACGTGCCCGGAAGGGAGCAAAACGCCAGATGGCAGATGTTAGCGCTCACAATCGGGGGAATGGCGCCGCCGAGGGCAGCGGCCGCCCCCTCGCGGACGGCGACCGGTACGTCGTCGGAGTGGACTTCGGAACGCTGTCGGCGCGGGCGCTCGTGGTGCGGGTCACCGACGGAACCCCGGCCGGCACCGCCATCCACGAGTACCGCCACCAGGTGATGGACGCCGAACTCGCCGCCACCGGCGAAGCGCTCCCCCCGGACTGGGCGCTGCAGGACCCGGAAGACTACCGCGACGCCCTCCGGCACACGGTCCCCGCCGCTCTCGAAGACGCCGGTGTCGACCCGGCCCAGGTCGTCGGCATCGCCACCGACTTCACCGCGAGCACCGTACTGCCCACGCTCACCGACGGCACCCCGCTCTGCCAGCTCGACGACCTGCGCGACGACAAGCACGCCTACGTCAAGCTCTGGAAGCACCACGCCGCCCAGGCGCACGCGGACCGGATCAACGACCTGGCCCGCGAGCGCGGCGAGTCGTGGCTGCCCCGCTACGGCGGGAAGATCTCCTCTGAATGGCAGTTCGCCAAGGCCCTGCAACTCCTGGACGAAGCACCCGAGGTCTACGACCGGGCCGAGCGCTGGATCGAGGCCGCGGACTGGATCATCTGGCAGCTCACCGGGCACGAGACCCGCAACGCCTGCACGGCCGGGTACAAAGGCATCAGGCAGGACGGTGCTTACCCGTCCCGCGACTTCCTGGCCGCGCTCGACCCCAGGTTCGCGGGCTTCGCCGCGGACAAGCTCGAGCACCCGATCACCGACCTGGGCAGCAAGGCAGGCCAGCTCAGCGCGCAGGCGGCCGCCTGGACCAGCCTGCCCGAGGGCATCGCGGTCGCCGTCGGCAACGTGGACGCGCACGTCACCGCGCCCGCGGCCGGGGCCATCGCCCCTGGTCAGATGGTCGCCATCACCGGCACTTCCACCTGCCACGTGATGAATTCCGATGCCCTGGCCGAGGTACCTGGCATGTGCGGCGTGGTGGACGGCGGCATCGTGGCCGGACTGTGGGGTTACGAGGCCGGCCAGAGCGGCGTGGGTGACATCTTCGCGGCGTTCACCAGTCACAGCGTGCCCACCAAGTACTTCGACGAGGCGCGCCAGCGCGGCGTTTCCGTGCACGACGTGCTGTCCGCGCACGCGGCCAGCCAGCCAGCCGGCGCGCACGGCTTGATCGCGCTGGACTGGGCCAACGGCAACCGGTCGGTGCTGGTCGATCACCACCTGTCCGGCGCGATCGTGGGGCTGACGCTAGCCAGCACCGCGCCCGAGATCTACCGCGCCCTGGTCGAGGCGACCGCCTTCGGCACCCGGGTGATCATCGACGCGTTCACCTCGGCCGGCGTCGACGTGGGCGAGCTGACCATGGCCGGCGGCCTGCTCAAGAACGAGCTGTTCATGCAGGTCTACGCCGACGTCATGCGCCGCCCGCTGTGCGTGATCGGCACCGATCAGGGACCGGCGCTCGGCTCAGCCATCCACGCCGCCGTGGCCGCCGGCGCCTACCCGGACGTGCCCACAGCGGCCGCCGCCATGGGCACCCTGCACCGCGACGTATACCGCCCCGACCCGGCCAGCGCCGACGTCTACGACGAGCTCTACACCGAGTACATCCGCCTGCACGACTACTTCGGCCGCGGCGAGAACCAGGTCATGCACCGCCTCCGCGCCCTCCGCGACCGCACCCTCACCGAAAGGACCACCCCTTGACCCCCACCCCACCCCGCCACACTCACTCACCCAGGCCCCGGAATACCACTCGGGCGCAGCCCCGTCCGCCCCGTACGGCCCCGCTCGTCCCAACCCCGTACGGCCCTGTTCGTCCCGACCCCGTCCGGCGCGGCTTAGCACGCGCTACGACCAGAAATGTGTCTGCTATGTCCCTGTTCGCACCCCCACAACGCGTGCTAGGCGGGAAATGATCATGGAATCTAGCGGATTTGGGTTACGGGGCGGATCCGGCCCGGGATGGGATGGGAGGGGACGTGGTGGTGAAAGTGATGAGTGGTGGAGTGTTGGAGAGAGTGCTGGGGCGTGAAGTGGTGATGGAAGTGACAGGTGATAGTGAGAGTGACGGGTGGTGGAGTGTTGGAGAGATCGCTGGGGTGATGACCGCGGGAGGCGCGCGGCCGAGGGCCGCCAACTCACTTTTCCCGCACTGCGACTCACTTTTCCCACGCTGCGACAAAAAACGCGCCCGAAATATACCCTTTCAACCCCCACAGCACGGGAAGAGTGGAAACGATCATGGGAACTGGTGGAGGTGGGACAGGTGAGCACGGATATGGGGCCGGAACGCGAGCCCGGAGGGAATGCTGCTGCGATGCCTGGGGGAAGCGTAGGGCTGGTGGGGGGCGACGTGGGGAGAGGACGGCCGGACGGTGAGCGCCCGGACGGTGAGCGCTCGGACGGTGAGCGCCCGGAGGGAGTGGTGGTGCGATGACCGCAGGAGGCGCAGGGCCGCGCAGGGGCGACTCGGAGGGTGGACGGCCAGAGGGTGGACGGCCAGAGGGTGGGCTGGTGGACGGGGGGCTGGTGGAGGGGGTTGATGGGCGGGTGGTTGAAGGGATAAAGGAGGAGGTTTGGCGGTTGCATGGGGAGTTGCCGAGGTATGGGCTGGTGGCTTGGACGTCGGGGAACGTGTCGGCGCGGGTGCCGGGGACCGGGCTGATGGTGATCAAGCCGAGCGGGGTCGGTTACGACGAACTGACGCCGGACTCGATGGTGGTGTGCGACCTCGACGGCAACCGGGTCCAGGGGGAGTTCAGCCCGTCCAGCGACACGGGGGCGCACGCTTACGTCTACCGGCACATGAAGGATGTGGGCGGGGTGGTGCACACGCACTCGGCTTACGCGACCGCGTGGGCGGCGCGGGGGGAGCCGATCCCCTGCGTGCTGACCGCGATCGCGGACGAGTTCGGGGGCGAGATACCGGTCGGGCCGTTCGCGCTGATCGGCGGGGACGAGATCGGCAAGGGCGTGGTGGCGACGCTGAGGGGGCACCGCTCCCCCGCCGTGCTGATGCGCAGCCACGGCGTGTTCGCCATCGGGCCGACCGCCCGCAAGGCGGTGCAGGCGGCGGTCATGTGCGAGGACGCGGCCCGTACGGTGCACCTGGCCCGGGCCTTCGGTGAGCCGAAACCGCTGACCAACGAGCAGATTGACGCCCTGCATGACCGCTATACCCACCACTATGGCCAGCGATAAAGCTCGGCGTGACGGTGGCCACCGTTAAGGAGGATCATGACTTCGGGTAAGCCCAAGATCGGCATATTGGGGATCATGCAGGACCTGTACGACGACATGATCCCGGGCATCGCCGAGCGGCAGGCCGGATACGCGGCGCAGTTGGCCCATCATCTGGCCGGGGTGGCCGAGTTCGTCCCGGGCGAGCCGATCAAGCACCGGGAAGACGCCGAGCGGGTGATGCGCCAGTTCGAGGCGGCCGGGCTGGACGGCGTGATGGTCGTGATGCTGACCTACGGCCCGGCCATGCGGGTGGCGCGGCTGCTCAGCGAGTCGCGGCTGCCGATCTGCCTGGCCAACATCCAGCCGGAGCCGAACGTGACCGCGGCCTGGGATATGGCCGACATGACCTACAACCAGGGGGTGCACGGGGCGCAGGACACGGCCAACGCGATGGTGCGGGCCGGGCGGGCGTTCCATGTGCTGACCGATGATTGGAAGGCGGACTCGTTCCGCGCCGACGTGGGCCGGTGGGCGCGGGCGGCCGCGGCGGTGACCAGGTGGAAGTCGCTCAAGGTGGCGATATTCGGGTACGCGATGAACGACATGGGCGACATCAGGGTGGACGAGAGCGCGCTGGTGCGGAGCCTCGGGCCGGAGATTCTGGCGGTCGCGCCCGGTGACTTGTGGCGGGCGATGGGCGAGGTCACCGAGGGCGAGACGCAGGACGTGATCGCGTTCGAGGACGAGGAGTTCGACATCGACCCGGAGCTGTCGATGGAGGAGCGGGAGGATCACGCCCGGATGCAGGTGGCGATCCGGCGGATCCTGGACGACCGGGGCTTTGGGGCGTACACGGCGCACTTCGACGCGATCGGTGAGGACGGGCGGTTCTCCCGGCTACCGCTGGCCGCGGCGTCGACGCTGATGGCCTACGGGTACGGGTACGCGGCCGAGGGCGACGTGCTGACCGCGAGCCTGGTGTCGGCGGGGCACAACCTGATCGGCAACGCGCACTTCACCGAGATGTACGCGATGGATTTCCCGTCGGACTCGGTGCTGATGAGCCACATGGGCGAGGGCAACTGGAAGGTGGCGCGGGCAGACCGGCCGGTGCGGCTGATCAAGCGCCCGCTGGGCATCGGCCGGCTCGACGACCCGCCGACGTTCCTGTTCCAGTACCAGCCGGGGCCCGCCACGCTGGCCACGCTGGTGTCGCTGGAGGGCACGAGGTTCCGGCTGGTGGTGGCCGAGGGCGAGAACCTGGACTCCGATGAGCTGCCCGCGCTGGAGATGCCGTACGGGCAGTTCCGGCCGGCCTCGGGCCTGCGGGCCTGCCTGAACGGGTGGCTGAAGGCCGGCGGCCCGCACCACGAGGTGATGAACCTGGGTTACCACGCGGCCGACTGGAAGGTGTTCTGCGAGCTGACCGGAATCGAGTTCGTGCAGGTCTGAAGGTCTAACCTGTCGCTGGTGATCCTTCTACGCGGGCTGGGGCACGCGCTGGCGGTGGCCGGGACGATGACCTGGGAGATCACCTGGTCGCTGATCCTGGGTTTCGTGCTGTCGTCGGTCGTGTCGGCGCTGGTGCGCCGGGACACGGTGACCCGGCTGCTCGGCGGCTCGGGCGCGCGGACGCTGGTGGTGGCGGCCGGGCTTGGCGCGGCCTCGTCGTCGTGCTCGTACGCGGCGGTGGCGCTGGCCCGGGCGCTGTTCCGCAAGGGCGCCAGCTTCACCGCCGCGATGACGTTCGAGATCGCGAGCACGAACCTGGTGGTCGAGCTGGGCATCATCCTGGCGCTGCTGATCTCCTGGCAGTTCACGCTGGCCGAATTCGTGGGCGGGCCGCTGATGATCGTGGCGGTGGCGGTGGCGTTCCGGCTGTTCGTGCGGGGACGGCTGATCGAGGCGGCGCGGGAGCAGGCGGACAAGGGGCTGGCGGGCTCGATGGAGGGGCACGCGGCCATGGACATGAGCGTGCGCGCCGACGGCCCGCTGTGGCGGCGGCTGGCCAGCCGGGACGGGTACACCGCGGTGAGCCACATCTTCGTGATGGAGTGGGCCGCCGTGCTGCGCGACGTGGTGGTGGGGCTGCTGATCGCGGGGGCGGTGGGGGCGTGGGTGCCCGATTCGTTCTGGCGGTCGCTGTTCCTGGCCGGGCACCCGCTGGGCGCGCGGCTGTGGGGGCCGGTGATCGGGCCGGTGATCTCGCTGCTGAGCTTCGTGTGCTCGATCGGGAACGTGCCGCTGGCCGCGGTGCTGTGGAACGGCGGTATCAGCTTCGGCGGGGTGGTGGCGTTCATCTTCGCCGACCTGATCATCATCCCGATCCTGTTCATCTACCGGAAGTACTACGGGACAGCGATGACGCTGGTCATCCTCGGCGTCTTCTACGCGGCGATGGTGGTGGCCGGGTACGCGGTCGAGTTCGGGTTCGGCGGTCTCGGCCTGGTGCCCACCGCGCGGGACGCCCGGGTGGGGGCCGAGGGGATCACGTGGAACTACACCACTGTCCTGAACATCGTGTTCCTGCTGGTGGCCGTGGCGCTGGTGGTGCGGTTCTTCCGGTCTGGCGGCAGGCCGATGCTGAAGATGATGGGCGGCGCGCCAGGCGACGATCATCATAATTAACGGCTGCGCCAAGAAACGCCGGGCCCTGCGCAAGCACGACCAGACGCCACCGCCCGCCGGGTCCATCCCGGCAGGCGGCGGGTGCTGCGGTAGTAGGTGCTGCGGTAGTAGGTGCTGCGGTGGTGGCTGGCCGTGGTGGGCGGCCAGGCTAGGCATTCTGCAGCGCGGTGGTGGTCTCGGCGGCAGGCAGGCGTGAGGCCCGGACGCCGAGGGCGAAGGTGCGCACCAGGATCATCGCGATGGCCATGAAGATCAGCCCGTCGGTGATGGCCGCCGCGCTGACGTGATTGGCGATGGCCCAGTTGACCAGCGGCGTGTGGAACCAGTGCCCGACACCGTAGGAGAACGCGGCCCGGGCGGCGACGATCACGGTCCACAGCGCCGCGTACGGCACGCCCGCCCGGCTGACCGGCTGGCCGGTGCTGGGGCTGCGGTACACGCCCATCAGAGCGGCCGCGACCAGCCCAAACAGCAGCCCGGCGGCCACGCCCGCGATCTCGACGATCAGGCCGGTACCGCTGGACACCGGGCGGTCCACGAACAGCGGGATGATGACGGCGGCGGCGATGACCGGACGCAGCAGGCGCATCGAGTTGATCTTGCGTGCGCTGCCGTAGTCGGTGGCGAGCACGGTGACCAGCACGATGCCGTTGACGATCTCGGCCTCGGTCAGTTCGGAAAGCATCTCAGTTTCTCCTGATGTGGTTGGTTCCTGCGATGCCTCCACCTTCGCCGGTCAGGGTGGATCTGCGCGTCGGAGTACGGGCTGGTCAGCGGCATGACGCGACTCGCCCGGCCTAGTACCAGGTGGTACCAGGACCGGTCCCGCGAAGGTCAGCCCATGGGCTGACGGCGCGGGGCCGCGGGGGTCCGTAGAGTCGGATCATGCCGCCGATAGTCAACCGGCTGGCCCGCACCCTCGGGTATGTGTGGCTCGGCTTCGTGACGTTCCTGGTCTTCCCGCCCAAAGGGACGGCCGTGCTGGTGGTCCAGATCGTGGGTTACACGGTGCTCGGCCTCGGCATCGCGGCCTGGATGGCGATCGAGGTGCTCTCGGCGCGCGGCGCCGAGCGGATCCCGGCCTGGGGCCTGCCCTGGTCCCTCGGGGTGGTAGCGGCGGCCGCGGGGGCCGCATGCACCTCCGGCAACGGCAGCACGGCCTTGGTGATCTTCACCGCCGTGGCCGCGATGTACGTGGGTGGCGAGCTAGATCTGTCGGCGGCGCTGGCGGTGACCAGCACGGGTGTGCTGGCGATCGAGGTCAGCGGGCTGATCTTCAGCGACAGCTACGGCACGCTGATCGGGTTCCCGGCGATCGTGCTGGCCGGCCTGGTGATCGGGCGGAACCGGGGCGCGTACCGGATCCAGGCCGAGCAGGCCGCGGCTCTGCTGGCCCAGCGCCAGCAGTTGCAGGCCGAGCAGCGCCGGGCCGACCTGCTCGACGAGCGGGCCAGGATCGCCAGGGAGATTCACGACGTGCTGGCTCACTCACTCGGCGCGCTCGGGATCCAGGTCCAGGCGGCCAGGTCGATGCTGCGTAAGGACATCGACCAGGCCGACGAACTCCTGATCGCGGCTCAGCGGATGGCCGCCGAAGGCCTGGTGGAGACGCGCCGCGCCGTTCATGCCCTGCGGGCCGGCACCCTGCCGCTCAACGAGGAACTGGCCGGTGTCACCGACACGTACGCGCAGCGCTACCGCGTCGCGGTCTCCTTCGAGACCGGCGGCGTCCCGGCGGCGATGCCGCCCGACGCGACGGTCGCACTGCTCCGCATCACCCAGGAAGCCCTGGTCAACGCGGCCAAGCACGCCTCGGGCCAGCCCGTGCAGGTCCGTCTGGACTACGGGGACGCCGACGTCAGGCTCACCGTCCGCAACGACCTCCTCCCGGGCGCGGGCCCCGGCCAGCCGCCGGGTGTGACCACGGTCAATGGCGGCTACGGCCTGACCGGGATGCACGAGCGGCTGAAGCTGCTGAACGGGACTCTGGAGGCCGGGCGCCGCGACGGACAGTGGATCGTGACGGCGGGATTGCCGCGCCCCGCAGCCCCGGCGACCCCTGGTGCTGACAACATGGCGTCATGACTTCGGAGGCCGCCGAGGCGCCGCTGCGCATCGTCATCGCCGACGACCAGGCCAGCGTGCGCCAGGGCCTGGTGCTGCTGCTCGACGGGCGGGCGGACATCTCGGTGGTCGGCGCCGCGGCCGACGGGGAGCAGGCGCTGGACCTGGTGGCGCGGCACCACCCTGACGCGGTGCTGCTCGACCTGAACATGCCCGTGCTCGACGGGGTCGGCGCCATCCGCAGGCTGCGGGCCGAGCACCCGGACGTCGCGATCGTCGTGCTCACCACGTACGCGGACGACGCTTCCGTGCTCGACGCGCTGCGGGCCGGCGCGCGGAGCTATCTCACCAAGGACGCCGACCACACCGAGATCGCCCAGGCGCTGCACGCGGCGGCGGGCGGGCTGACGGTGTTCGACCCGAGGGTGCACGACACGCTGCTCGCGGCCACTGCCGGCCCGGTCGCCGAGGCCGCCCCGGCCGCTGCGGCCGGGGCGGCGCCGACGTCGGCGACCGGGGCGCCGGACGGGCTGACCCGGCGTGAGCTGGAGATCCTGCGTCTCATCGCCCAAGGGATGACCAACCCGGAGATCGCCGCTCAGCTGTTCCTGAGCAACCACACGATCAAGACCCACATCAGCCGGATCTTCGCCAAGACCGGGTCCAGGGACCGGGCCGCCGCCATCGGCTACGCGCACCGCCACGACCTCGGCTGACACCGGTCACGGGCGCCGGGGACCGGGCTGTCACGGACTTGGCCGGCCCGGTTGTCGCAGACCCGGGGGAATTGTCGGTACCCCGAGGTAGTTTCGGATGCGTGCTCGAATCTTTTCACCCAGCCGTCCGCACCTGGTTCGAGCGCAGGTTCCCGGCCGGGCCTACCGCGCCCCAGGCCGGGGGCTGGCGCGAGATCGCCGCGGGCGAACATACGCTGATCGCCGCGCCGACCGGCTCGGGTAAGACGCTGGCGGCGTTCCTGGTCTGCATCGACCGGCTATGCCACGCCGCGCAGCAACGTCAGCAGACCATGGCCTACGAGGACGAAGACGGCGCCGAGCCCAGGCCGGGGCCGCGGGTCGTGTACGTGTCCCCGCTGAAGGCGCTGGCCGTGGACATCCAGCAGAACCTGGACGCCCCGCTGCGGGAGATCGGCGAGGTGGCCAGGGAGCTTGGCTGCCCGGTCCCCGACATCAAGGTGGGGGTCAGGACCGGCGACACCGCCCAGGCCGACCGCGCCGCCATGCTGCGCCACCCGCCCGACTTCCTGGTCACCACGCCCGAGTCGCTGTACCTGCTGGTGACCTCCGAGCGCAGCCGGGAGATGCTGCGCAGCGTCCAGACCGTGATCGTGGACGAGATCCACGCGGTGGCCGGCAACAAGCGCGGTTCGCACCTCGCGCTGACGCTGGAGCGGCTTGACCACGTGACCGACGGCCCGCTGCAGCGGGTAGGCCTGTCCGCCACCCAGCGGCCGATCGAGACCGTCGCCAGGCTGCTGGTGGGCGCCGGGCCCGGCCGCAGCCGCCCGGACGGGTCGCCGGACTGCCAGATCGTGGACTCCGGCCACCGCCGCGAGCTCGACCTGGCCCTGCAGTTGCCCGACGACGAACTCGAAGCGGTCGCGTCCACCGACCAGATGTCCCAGATACTCGACCTCATCGCCGCCCAGGTGGTCGACCGCAAGACCACGCTGGTGTTCGTGAACACCCGGCGGATGTCCGAACGGGTGGCCCACCAGCTCGGCGAGCGGCTCGGCGAGGACCAGGTAGCCGCGCACCACGGCAGCCTGTCCGCGGGCCGGCGGCAGCGGGTCGAGGCCAGGCTGCGGGCCGGCGACCTGAAGGCCCTGGTGGCCACCGCGTCGCTGGAGCTGGGCATCGACGTCGGGCCGGTGGAGCTGGTCTGCCAGATCGGCTCGCCGCGCAGCTTCGCCACGTTCCTGCAGCGGGTGGGCCGCTCCAACCACACCCTCAGCGGCGTCCCGACCGGCCGCCTGTACCCGACCACCCGGGACGAGCTGGTCGAATGCGCCGCGCTGCTGCGCGGGGTGAAGGCGGGCAGGCTGGACGCGATCATCGTGCCCGAGCGCCCGCTAGACATCGTGGCCCAGCAGGTGGTGGCCGAGTGCGCCGCCCAGGACTGGGCCGAGGACGGCCTGTTCGAGCTGGTCACCACGGCGGCCCCGTTCGCCGGCCTGCCGCGCGAGGACTTCGACGAGGTCCTGGAGATGGTCTCCGAGGGCATCCGCACCGGCCGCGGCCGCCGGGCCGCCTACCTGCACCGCGATCAGGTGAACGGGCAGCTCCGGGCCAGGCGGGGCGCCCGGCTGGCCGCGCTCACCTCCGGCGGCGCCATCCCCGAACTGGGCGACTACCGGGTGATCGCCGAGCCGGACGAGACCCCGGTCGGCACGGTGAACGAGGACTGGGCCGTGGAGAGCATGGCCGGCGACGTGTTCCTGCTCGGCACCACGTCCTGGCGCATCCGCAAGGTGGAGCCGGGCACCGTCCGGGTGGTGGACGCCCACGGCGCGCCCCCGTCCGCCCCGTTCTGGCTGGGTGAGGCGCCTGGCCGGACCATCGAGCTCTCCGACGAGGTTTCCAAGCTTCGCCAGGACATTAATGAACGGCTGCGCCACGAAAACACCGACGACACTCAGGCGCAGGCCCGGGCCTGGCTGCAGGAGGAGAGCGCCATCGGGCCGCTGGCCGCCGAGACGATCGTGCGGTACCTGGCCACCGGGCTGGCCGAGCTGGGCACGCTGCCCACGCTGGACACCATCGTGCTCGAGCGGTTCTTCGATCCCAGCGGCGGCATGCAACTCGTCGGGCACGTGCCCTACGGGGCCCGGGTGAACCGGGCGCTCGGCCTCGCCCTGCGCAAGCGGTTCTGCGTGACGTTCGACTTCGAGCTGCAGGCGGCGGCCAGCGACGACGCCATCCTCCTGTCGCTCGGGCCGCAGCACAGCTTCCCGCTGGAGCGGGTGCCGAAGTTCCTGGCCTCCAAAACGGTGGAGAACGTGGTCAGGCAGGCGGTGCTGAACTCACCGATGTTCCCGGCCCGGTGGCGGTGGAACCTGAACACCTCGCTGACCGTGCTGCGGATGCGCGGCGGCAAGAAGAACCCACCGGCCATCCAGCGGATGGAGGCCGACGACATGATGGCGGCGGTGTTCCCCACGCTGGCCGCCTGCCAGGAGAACGTGGCCCCAGGCCCGATCGACATCCCCGACCATCCCCTGGTCCGCCAGACGCTGGCCGACTGCCTGCACGAGGCGATGGACATCGAGGGGCTGCGGGCGCTGGTCGGCAAGATCGAGGCGGGCGAGGTGACCGTGGTGGTGCGCGACACCACCGAGCCGTCGGTGCTGGCGCACGAGATACTGAACGGCCGGCCGTTCACCTACCTGGACGACGCCCCGCTGGAGGAGCGCCGCAGCCGGCAGGTGACGCTGCGGCGCGGCCTGCCGGTGGAGGCGCGCGACCTGGCCCACCTGGACCCGGACGCCATCGCCCGGGTGCGCGACCAGGTCAGCCCCGAAGTGCGGGACGCCGACGAGCTGCACGACCTGCTGATGACCGTGCTCGGGCACCGGCCGGACCCGCGCTGGGAAACGCTGTTCGCCGACCTGGTATCGGCCGGGCGGGCGGTGGTGCTGCACGCGCCCGGCGACGACCTGTGGTGCTCCGTCGAGCGCAGGCCCCGGCTGGAGAAGTTGTTCCCCGGGGCCGCGGTGACCCCGGACCACCCCTCCCCCGTACCGGCCACCGCGCTGTCGCTTCAGGCGGGCGACCCGGACGAGATCGCCGCCGAGATGCTGCGCGGCCACCTGGAGTACGTGGGCCCGTCCACGGTGGCCGACCTGGCCCACGCGACCTGCCTGGGCGGCTCGGACGTGCTGCGCGCGCTGATCCGGCTGGAGACCGAGGGCTTCGCGCTGCAGGGCCACTTCACCGCCGACAGTGCTGCCTCACGCGGGTCGGACGAGTACTGCGCCCGCCGGGTGCTGGCCCGGATCCATGCTTACACCAGGGAGCGCAAGCGCCGGGAGATCGAGCCGGTCAACGCGCGGGACTTCATGCGGTTCCTGCTGCGCTGGCAGCACGTGACGCCGGACAGCCGGATGGAGGGCCGATTCGGCGTGCTGCCGGTGGTCGAGCAACTCCAGGGGTTCGAGCTGGCCGCTGGGGCGTGGGAGACGATCCTGGCAGCCCGGGTGGCGGGCTACCGCCCCGAATGGCTGGACGAGACCTGCCTGTCCGGGCAGGTCTCGTGGGGGCGGCTGTCGATCCGCGAGACCGCGCCGGACGCCGCGCCCAGGCGCGGCGGGCTGACCCCGTCCCGGGCCACCCCGATAACGCTGGTGGTCAGGGACGACCTGCCCTGGCTGCTCACCGCGGCCCGCGGCGAACGGCAGCCGGTCCAGCCGGGCCCAGGCCGCACCCGCGACGTGCTGGACGCGCTGGCCGAGCACGGCGCGCTGTTCCAGCCGGACCTCGCGACGCTGACCGGGCGGCTGCCCACCGAGGTCGAGGAGGCCCTGTGGGATGGGGTGGCCAGGGGGCTGGTGACGGCCGACGGCTTCCGGGCGATCAGGTCGCTGCTGGGCCGCCGGGCCGCGACGGCCGCCCGCGGCCGCAGGCTGCGCCGGGCCGGGCGCGGCCTGGCCACCGGGTCGGCCGGCCGGTGGTCGATGCTGCCGGATGCGATGGCCGCCGAGGACCCCGACGAACTGGCCGAAGCGGTGGCCGAGCAGCTCATCGCCCGCTGGGGCGTGGTGTTCCGGGACATGATGACCAGGGAGAACCTGGCGGTGAGCTGGCGCGACCTGCTGTGGGCGATGCGCCGGATGGAGGCCAGGGGCACGATCAGGGGCGGCCGGTTCGTGAGCGGGTTCAGCGGTGAGCAGTTCGCGCTGCCCGAGGCGGTGGACGCGCTGCGCTCGGTGCGCAAGCTCAAGCTCGCCGGCGAGCGGGTCACGGTCTCCGGCGCCGACCCGCTGAACCTGGCCGGGATCGTGCTGCCAGGCCCGCGGGTGCCGGCGCTGCCGACCAACTCGGTCACCTATGTCGACGGGATGGTCGCCCCGGCCGGGGACGTCACGCCGCCCAGCCTGAGCGCCTGAACCAGTCACGCCGGTCCCTGCGTCCTGCCCGGCAGCCCCGGGTCTGGGCGACCTGGTCCTTGACCTCGCTGATGTGCTGCTGGACGTTGGCCTCGGCCATTTCGAAGTTCATGATGCGTACCTCTCGGTGTCAGGGTTGCTGGAAGCGGGTTGCAGAGCGTCGCTGCCGGTGGCTGGGCTGCCGGTGGTTGGGCTGCCGGTGGTTGGGCTATCGGTGGTGACGCCGAAGTTCCGCCAGGCTCGCTGGCTGATGCCGAGCAGGATGGCGAATGCGAGCGCGGCCGCGGCGATGGGGAAGAACGGAGCCGGGCCGAGGCCGCGTACCAGGAACGCGCTCACCACCACGGAGACCGGGTACACGCCGACGCTGGTCAGCATCAGCACGCCGCTGAGCCGGCCAAGCAGGCTGGGCGGGCACCAGCGCTGGAACGCCGTGATCATCACCACGTTGCCGAAGCCGTTCATCACGCCGGTGACGAGTATGGCCGCGCCGGCGCCGAACACACCGCCCAGATAGGGCACCACGGCCATGGCCGCGGCCTCGATCATGAACGCGGTCGAGCCCGCGATGGCGGGCCGCCGCAGCCGGCCGAAGTGCGCGGACGCGAGCGTGCCGAGCAAGGCACCGGCGCCGAACGCGGCGATGAGGCCGCCGAAGCCACCGGCGCCGGTGTGCAGTGGACCGTGCGCCAGCGACGGCAGCGCCACCCCGTCTATCCCGCCGGAACCCAGGTTGGCCACGACGGTCACCAGCAGCGCGATCTGCAGAGCTCGCTCCGCCCGTATCGTCCCGAGCACGGTCGGCGCGCCGCCGCTCTGGCCGGCGCCGGGTGTGATGTCGCCGGATACGGGGGTCGGTGCGGCCTGCCCGTCCAGTGCGGGCCCGTCCGCTGCCGCGGCGGTGCCAGCGCGAGCGGTGCGTCCGGCGCGCTTGGCGGCGCCGACCCCGACCAGGCTCAGCGCCGAGATGGCGAACGACGCCGCGTCCAGCCCGAAGGCGGGCGCGGGGCCGATCAGCGCCACCATCGCACCGCCGAGCACCGGGCCGATCAACGTCGCTAGCTGGGTTCCGGCCGAGGCCAGCGCGTTGCCGGCCTGGAGGTCCTCGTCGGGCAGCAGTTGCGGGATGATCGCGAACGACCCGGGCAGGAACATGCCCTCCCCGGCGCCGAGCAACACGGCGATGGGAACCAGGACGACCGCGCGGGCGGGCCCGGCGGCCGCCGCTACGGCCAGGCCCGCGGCGGCGAGCACGCGCACGGTGTCGCTGGCCATCATCACGATCCACGGATGCCACCGGTCGGCCGCCTGCCCGCCCACCGCGAGCAGCACGGTGCGTGGGATCCCGTAGGCGGCGAGCACGGTGCCCAGCAGCAGTGTCCCGCCGTGGACGGCGAGCACGTACCAGGGCAGCGCCACCATGTAGAACGCGTCGCCGACGTTCGAGGCGAGCTGGCCGCCCGCGAGCAACCGGAAGCCGCGGTGCCGCAGCGGGGCGAACCCTTGAGTCGCGCGGCTCATTGCTCGTCTTCTTCCGCGTCGCCCGCTTCACCGGGGCTGGATGAACTCGGGCTGGGTCCGTCGCCGCTGCCCGGTTTGGGAGGCTCCATCGGGTAACCCATGAGCAAGAGCTCCACCGGCACCGACCCGTGCGGGCGCAGCGAGGGGTCGGTGATCCGCCTACCCTCGTCGAACCAGCGCATGAGCACGTCGTGCATCTCACTCTGGAGCTGTTCCAGCTCGCGAGCAGTCAGGTAGAAGATGTACTCATTGCTTATGGCGGCGTCACGCCACTGCGCCGAGTAGCTCGACTTGGTGTCATGCCAGGTCAGGTACCGCGCGATCTGGCGCTCTCTGGTCACCCTCCCCAGCACGTTGGCCGCGATATCGGCCTCCGGGTCTTCGAGCGTGGCGGGGATGTTGACGCCCAGGGTGACGATCCGCCACGGCCGGGCCCGGCCTTTGCCACCCCCCGCCTCCTCGACGAACCCGTACTTGGCGAGCTGACGCAGGTGGAACGAGCAAGTAGTGGGCGACTCGTCGATCCGCTCACCCACCTCGGTCGCGGTCATCGCGCCACCGAGGCTCAGTGCCTCAACGATGGCGATCCGAACCGGATGCGCCAGGGCCCGCATGGTCCGGGCGTCCGTGATCGTCCGCAATTCCTTATGCCGTTGCGCTTCCACATCCGCTTCCGCTTCCGCATCCGGCGCAACCGGCGTTTCATCGTCGAGAGCCATATCTCGATACTGAACTCTCGAGAGCTTCTCTGTCAAGAGAAAACTCTCAAGACAAAGTTCGCGAAGCCCAGCCGACTAACTGAATGTGTTGGTTGTGGCAACGTGATCAATCTTGGGTAGACGTTGCCGCAACCATCCTCGGCGCCGGGCAGGGCGACGGCGTTCAGGTGGCCACCGTTCAGGAAGATTCAGGGTTGGGGAGAGCCCCGGACACCGGCGAAGCGGAGACCAGCCCTGGATCTAGCTGGCGCGGCGGTAGGCGCGGACGGCCAGCGGGGAGAAGACGAGGAAGATGCCGGCGATCCACACCAGGCCTTCCCACAGGCTCGGCTCAAGCGGGCCGGCGGCCTGGCCGAGTGCGAGCGAGCGCATGGCGTTGATCACAAAGGTGACGGGCTGGTTGCTGGCGAACGCCTGCAGCCATCCCGGCATGCTCGAAATCGGCACGAACGCCGAGCTCACGAACGTGAGCGGGAACAGCCAGATCATCCCGAACGCCTGAACCGACTCCTCGTCCCCGATGGCCAACCCGGTGAAGGCGGCGATCAGACAGATGGCCAGCCCGAACACCAGCGCGAGCAGGACCATGAGAATGGCCGGGCCAACGCCGTTGGAAAACCGGAAGCCGACCGCATAACCCACGCCGACGATGATCAGGATCGTCACGGCCATCCGCCCAGTGTCCGCGACCAGCCGGCCCGCCAGCACCGCGGACCGGGCCATCGGCATCACCCGCAGCCGGTCGATAACGCCCTTCTTCAGCTCCTGGGCCAGCGCGATGGCCGTGCCGAACGTCGCGAACGCCGCGGTCTGGCCGATGATGCCCGGCATCAGGTAGTTGACGTACCCGCCCGGGATCCCCCGCACCGGGATCGCGCCACCGAAGACGTAGCGGAACATCAGCACGAACATGATCGGCTGGATCACGGTGAACACGATGTAGGCGGGAACACGCGCCCAGACCAGCAGGTTGCGCCGGGCGATGGTGAGCGTGTCGGTCACCGCCCAGCGTGCCTGGAGCACCAGGCTGGGCTCGTCGTCGTGGGCGGGCAGGCCTGGCGCGCTGTCCTGCGCGGTGATCGCGGTCATGATGCTGCCTTCGCTGTGTCCTGGCCCCGGGTTTTGCGCCTGCTCCGGCGGCGCCCCTTCGGCTCTTCTTCCTCCTCGGCGGCGTGACCGGTCAGGGCCATGAACGCGTCGTCGAGCGAGGGCCGCCGCATGGTGAGCCCGTGCGTCTCGACGTGGACGGAGTCCAGCCCGCGCACCGCCTCGATCAGCGCGTCCGAGCCGCGGCCGCCGACCCCGACGCTGACCACGCTGGTGTCCTGATCGACGTGTGGCTCCGCGTCGCCGATCTGCTTGATCGCCGCGACCGCGTCGGGAATCTTGGCCCGGTCCAGCACGGTGAACTCGACGACGTCGCCGCCGACCCGCCCCTTCAGCTCCTCAGACGTCCCGGCGGCGATGACCAGCCCGTGGTCGATGACCACGATCTCGTCGGCCAGTTCGTCGGCCTCGTCCAGATACTGGGTGGTGAGCAGCAGCGTCGTGCCCCCGGCCACCAGCGCCCTGATCGTTTCCCACATGCTCAGCCGCGATCTGGGGTCCAGGCCGGTGGTCGGCTCGTCCAGGAACAAGACCTTGGGCTGCCCGACCAGGCTGGCGGCCAGATCGAGACGGCGCTGCATGCCGCCGGAGAAGTTCTTCGCCGGCCGGTCGGCGGCGTCGAGCAGGCCGAACTGGCCGAGCAGTTCGGTGGCCCGGCTGCGGGCGCGCGGCCAGCTCAGGTGGCAGAGCCGCCCGATGATCTCCAGGTTCTCCCGGCCGGTCAGTTCCTCCTGGATGGCCAGCGACTGCCCGGCCAGGCCGATCGCGCGGCGGACCGCGGCGGCTTCGCGCACCACGTCGTGGCCCTCCACCTGGGCCCGGCCCGAGTCGGGCAGCAGCAGCGTGGTCAGGATGCGCACGGCGGTCGTCTTGCCCGCGCCGTTCGGGCCGAGCACCCCGAGAACCGTCCCCCGAGGCACCGACAGATCGATGCCGCGCAGCGCCCGGACCTCCCCGAACGATTTGACCAGACCTTCCACCAAGATCGCTTGCGCCGAACCGCTTGGCGACACACCAACCTCCTGACCGGGCCCCCAGCCATCGGCGCCGCGCGCCGATGAGCCTACGAACCTACCTCGAAGGGCGCGTAACCGACGAACGAATTACCGCCACGGGTGGTCACAATTGCGTGGCCCGGACAGCGTGCGCTGACACACCGATGACCGTCGCGAACTGCGACGAGCCCCCACTGATCAGACTAACTCGCGTCCCCGGGACACCCCGCGAGGCTCGCCGAACTCGCTCGGCCCCTACCCCACCAGCCGCCCCACCCAGCTCGGCGAGGGGCATCTTGACCTGCTCAGCGGGGGACTGAGAGCACGGAGAGGTGAATTGTGATTCACTGAATGTAGCTCCACTCAAATGGTGATGACTGTCAAGAGACAGGCAGTGGGCCCGCAGAGCGAGCCGGGAGGATAGACGCGTGGCTGACACAGGGCCGGCGGCCGGTAGCCGCAAGGCGAAGGCGGCGCAGACGGAGGCCGCGCTGAAGGAGGCCGCGCGACGGGTGTTCGCCCGCAGCGGCTACCTGGACGCGAAGATCACCGATATCACCACGGAAGCAGGCCGGTCCGTGGGCTCCTTCTACAAGCACTTCGCAGGCAAAGAAGAGGTGCTGCAGGCTCTGCTCACCGACTTGACCGCACAAGCCGGTCAGGAACTGGCCACCCACGAGGCAGGCGACGACCTGTCCCAGGAGGCCGCACTGCGGGCCCGGGTCGCCGTGTACTGGTACACCTACCGCGCTCACTTGCCCGAAATCCGCGCACTGGGGCAGGCGGCGCAGGTGAATCCGGTCTTCGCCGAGCAGGTCGCGCGCGGCAGGCACGCCGAACTGCAGTCGATGCGCGCGCACTTGGAGCGACTGGCGGCCAGGGGCTTCGACCTGCCCGGCGACCCGGCCGTGCTGGCCTCGGCGTTCAACGCCCTGCTCGAAGGATTCTGTGCGACCTGGATCATCAACGGCGGCGAGCCCATCGGCCGGGAACTAGGTGACGACGAGGCGATCGACACTCTCACCGGCTTGCTCAGGCACGGCCTGACCGGCCCGCGACGATGACTCAGGCCCGACAGCGGCATGGCACGATGGGTGGCATGCTATATCAGGTAAAGGAAAAGCTCTTCTCCATCGGAGATGACTTCTGGGTCACCGACGAGCAGGGTAACAAGGTCTTTCTGGTGGACGGGAAGGCTATGAGCCTCCGGCACACCTTCGAGCTCAAAGACGGCTCAGGTGCCGTAGTGGCCTCCATTCACAAGAAACTGCTGGCGGTTCGCGACAGCATGGAGATCGAGCGGGACGGCCGGTCGGTCGCCACGGTCAAGAAGGCGCTCATCTCGCCGTTGCACCATAAATCCGTGGTCGAACTGGCCGACGGCGGCAACCTGGAAGCCATCGGCAACATTATCGACAAGGAATTTGAGATCCGTTCGGGCGGCACGGTTTTGGCCCGGGTCTCCCGGTCATGGTTCCGCGTCCGCGACACCTACGGAGTGGATGTGGCCGACGGGCAGGATGATGCGCTGATGATAGCCGTGGCCGTCTGCCTGGACCGGATACACCACGACGAGGAAGAACACCGCGCCGATAGGTAACCGCCGAAACTTCTGTCGACGAACAATGGCCGCCTCCGCTGCTCAGCGGAGGCGGCCATTGTCACTTCGCCGCCGTTGTACCCGAGTCGGCTACGACGGCCGGTTTTCCAGAACCTTGTTGGGGTCGTGCAGCACCACCGTGCCCGCCATCAGATCGTGGAGGGACTTGCGGTCCTTGTTCACACACATGAGGATGAGCGACACCACGCCGATGATGGTGATGAAACTCTCGACCACGAAGCGGCCGATGACGTTGCGCAGGGCCATCCAGCCCCAGCCAGGAACCTGGTTGTCATCGGGCCGCCAGCAGCGCATGCCCAGGACCTGCAGCGCCGGGGTCGTCCCCTGAGCCCACACGATCAGGCCCCAGATGATGTACCCGATACCCAGGGTGACGATACCGAGGGGAATGGCCAGGAAGAAAGCGCCGATCCGCCGGCCGACGCTGGCCAGCACCACACCCTCGGGCAAGGTGAGGCCGCTTTGCGGATCGTAGTACATGCCCGCCGGGGCGACCACCGTTCCCGGCATCCCGTAGCCCCCGTATTCGGCACTAGGCGGCGGGGGCATACCGGGAAAAGACTGCTGCGGTGGAGGGAAATCCCTGGTTGGCGGATAATTACCGGGCGGCGGGAAATCACCGGGCGGCGGCTGCGGCACGCCCGGATCGGGAGGCTGGGTCATTGTCTGTACCCCCAAGAGAAATGCGATAGCGACGTTGCCCTGTTGCTCAGGGTGAACCTGATGGATGCTGCTGTCCCCGTCACAGCCGACGAATCCGGTAAAGAACGCTAGAGCTGGACAAACCCCCGGCCGCTGGCAGGATCATGGGTGATCATCTCGTAGTCAGCACCGGCCCGCAAGCCCCGTTTGGCAGGCTCGCCATTTCACGGTCTCATCGCCGGGTCAGCCCGTGGTCAAACCCTGGTTAGGCGTAGCTGTGGGCTTCGTCGGGGTAACGGCCGGATGCTACGTCGGCGGTGTAGCGGGTGGCGGCGTCCAGCAGGTCCTCGTGAAGGTTGGTGTAGCGCTGGACGAAACGTGGCAGCCGGCCCGTGGTCAGCCCGGCCAGGTCCGGCCAGAGCATGACCTGCGCGTCGCAGTCCGGGCCGGCCCCGATGCCGACCACCGGAATCCGCAGCGCGTCGGCCACCCGGCGGCCCAGGCTGGTCGGCACGGATTCGAGCACGACCGCGAACGCGCCCGCGCTCTGCAGGGCGAGGGCGTCGGCGAACAGTTCGTCCGCCGCGTCGCCACGGCCCTGGACCCGGCGCACCCCGCCCAGCACGTTTACGCTCTGCGGGGTCAGCCCGAGGTGCCCCATCACCGGAATGCCGGCTCCGACCAGGGTCGTGACCTGCGGCACGACCCGGCGGCCGCCTTCGAGCTTGACGGCTTGCGCGCCGCCCTCCTTCAGGTGGCGCACCGCGTTGGCCAGCGCTAGCTGGGGTCCGGCCTGGTAGCTGCCGAAGGGCAGATCCGCGACCACCAGGGCGCGCTTCGTCCCGCGCACCACCGCCGCCACCATCGTGACCATCTGGTCCATGGTGATCGGCAGGGTGTCCGGATGGCCGAGTACCACCTCGCTGCTGGTATCCCCCACCAGCAGGGCGTGGACCCCGGCCTGGTCGAACACCGCGGCGGTGAGTGCGTCGTAACTGGTCAGCATCGACCATCGCTCGCGCCGGTCGGTCGCCGCCTGCAGGTCGTGGATCGTGATCCGGCGATCGGCGGGCCAAGCCGCTGAAGCAGACATGACGATTCCTCTCTGGTCGCCACCACCATGGTTGGCGCCATTGCCATCCTCTCCCCTGGCGGGGCAGAACGGAATGACGGAACAGGGTGGGAGAGGGACCGTGAGAGCGCAGACAGCGATTACGGGGCCTGACGGTCAGCCGCAGGGGGGGAGGGGCGGCTGACCGTCAGGAGCATGTATCCGGTAGCCCCCGTACGAAGCGCAACCTGTGTGGGGGTGCGCCGCTCGCCCCGGTAGGCGAGCATCAGACACCTCCGCTGGCACGGCGGGCAACCTCGCGTTACTACTACCTTCAAAGTGTAAGACGCCTAAGTCCGATAGGGAGATTACGCACTCGGCCGAGTTTCCGGCAAAAGATGTCGGAGTGATGGTCCGCGGGCGGCGGACTTTCCGTTTCCGTCCTGGCAGCGGCCGCCGGCCAGGGCCGTACTGAGGTGAAGGTGACCGGCCGCACGGGCGGTGGCGGCGGTCTGGCGCAGCACATGCGCCTGGTCCGTGCCGGTCAGACGTTCCGCCCCGGGAACGCTGGACCACAGCTCGAGAACTCTGGTCAGCATGGCGAGCTGCTCGGCGCAGGCCAGCAGCCGACATGCCTCGGCCGCCGCCTGCCAGGCACTGCTCAGCGACTGGGCCGGGTCGTGGGCGTGGTGCCAGTGATGTGCCTGTTCGAAGGCGGCCCGGCCTGGCCGGGTCAGCGTGGGGTCGGCCTGCAGCGCGGTGGCGAATCCCTGGTGCATCCTGGTGTGCTCCCCGGGCAGCAGATCGTGGTGCAGGGCCTCGCCGGTCAGGGAGTGCCGGAACGCGAACCAGTCGGGGCCGGTCTCGATCACATCGGCCGCCACCGCGGGGCGGAGCACGGCGGTCAGCGTGGCCGAGCTCAGCCCGGTCACCGCCGCGAGCAGTCTGCGCCCCGTCCGCTGGCCCCCGGCGCTCGCGGCCCGCAGCACGTCCTGCGTGTCCTCGGGCAGCCGGCCCACGGCGGCCAGCATGACGTCGCGGGGGGTCGCCCCCGGCACCCGCGCGCGGCAAGCGAGCTGCCCGACGAGCAGCGGATTGCCCGCGGCACGCCGGTACACCCCGTCCGCCAGTGAGGTGGGCGGCTGGCCGCCCAGGATGTGGCCGATCAGCTCGTAGGACTCGTCGCGGCTCAGACCGGCCATGTCGGTGCGCAGCACCCAGCCGAACCGGCCCAGCCCGGCCAGCAGGGTGGCCAGCGGATGGCACCGGTGCAGTTCGTCCGTCCGGTAGGTCGCGATGATCAGCACGCCGTCCATCGCACCCTGGTTGTCCACCAGGAAAGAGATCAGGTCGCGGCTGGACTCATCGGCCCAGTGCACGTCCTCGATGACCAGCACGAGCGGGCGCTGCCTGGCCAGACGTTCGAGCAGCGAGAGCATCTGGACGAACAGCCGGGCCCGGCTGGCCTTGGGGTCGGTGGTCACCACGGGCGGGGCCAGCTCGGGGAGAAGCCGGAGCAGTTCGCCGCCCGGTGGGAACGCCGGGGCGGCCGGGTCGGTGGCCAGGTCCCTGAGCACGTCGGTAAACGGGGCAAACGGCAGGCCGATCGGCCCGAACTCGGGGCAACGCCCGGTTAGCACTCGTGCCGTCGCCCCGGCCGTGGCCGCGAACTCGCGGACCAGCCGGGTCTTGCCGACGCCCGCGTCGCCGCCGATGAGCGCGGTGGCCGGGCTGCCATCGCGCACGGTGGCCATGGCCTGTTCGAGCCAGGCCAGTTCGGCGTGACGGCCGATCAGCGGGACGGGCTGGGCCACGCCCGGGGGGCTGGCCGATGCTACGGCGGTCATGTCAGTGAAGGGGATGCCCGTCCAGGCGGGCCCGCGCGCTCGGCTCGTGCCGGAGCGGGCCCCTGGAACGGAACAGGAACTCAGCGTAGGTATCGGGGGCAGCGCCCGGACGGTTCATGTACGCGTCCTGGGAAAACCGCATGCTGGCGAGCCGCGACTGCTGGCGGTTGAACTCGGCCGCAGCCCCGCGCAGGCGGCGTGCCGCGCGCCGCACGGGGGCCGTGAGCCGTACCAGGGCGGCCAGGCCTCGGATGACAAGGGTCTTCATGGTTGCCTCCTGCCTTCTAGACGCCGGTGACGACTGGCTGGGAGTTGCGGGCGGTCGAGCCCTTGGGCCGGCCTCTCCCCCGCTTGCTGGCGATAACCTCACCGCGCAGAACCAGCTCGCCGCCCCAGACCCCCCAGGGTTCGGCGCGAGCCAGTGCTCCAGCCAGGCAGGCCTCGATGGCCGGGCAGCCGCGGCAAAGCTCCTTTGCGCGGGCGATGTCGGCAGGCGATTCGGCGAAGAAGAGATCCGGGTCCGTCAGGCAGGGGAACTCGATCTGCGACTTCGGGGGGCGGGTACGCATCATCACCATGTCGCACCCGCCTCAGATGCGGCTCGTCCTGCTGCGGCGGGCGCGACGTGCCAGCTTGGCACGACGCGCGTTCGCCGCAGTCCTGCGCAGGTCCTGCCCGCGGGTCGCGGCCAGCTCTTGCAACGTTGCCGGGTTCATAACTTTCCCTCCTCCGTGTGGGTTGGTTTTCGCCCACATCTAGAGGATCGTCGTAAGGCCCCTGCCGCGGCATCGGGCAGATGCCTTATCTATGGCCCGGCTTAGGTCTTAGGTCGGCCGGTCCGCGACTTAGTACCCCCGGACCTGCAGTTTTATCCGGTCACCGTGACCGTGGTTCCGTCCTGGCGCTGGGCCTGACCGCCGAGGCCGACGGTGGCGTACAGCACCGAACTGGCCGCCGGCGCCCAGGGCGGCGGCTGCACGGTGTAGGACACGACCGGTGACTCGCCGGGGCTGACCGTGCCGAAAACCGTGGGCCCGGCCGGGGTGACCGTCCAGCCCTGCGGGGCCCGCAGCCCGAAGGTCACGCCGTGCAGGGTCTCGTTACCCGAGGCGGTCAGCTTCACCTGGACGGTGACCGGCTGGCCTGCCTTGATGGTGTGCGGGGCGGTGACGACGGCCTGGCGGGCGGCCGGGGTCGAGGTCATGTCGAACGAGCCCTGCAGCGGCAGGCTGGCCGGCGCGGAGGAGTCGCCGACGTACACCCGGTAGGTGCCCGCGGTCTGGCTCCAGCCGCCGCCCGCCTGGTCCCACCACCAGGTGTCGCGCGGGGTCACGTCGAACGTGGCCTGTGTGGATTGCCCGGGCGCCAGCGTGACCCGCTGATAGCCGACCAACTGGCGAGGTGGCTCGCCGGTCCCGGCTGGGTCGCCCAGGTAGAGCTGGGCCACATCACTGCCTGTCCGGGTTCCTGTGTTGGTCACCGTGGCTGTGACCTGTTCGGTCGAGATCCCGCTGACCTTCGCCTGGCCGATCCGCAGATCGCTGTAGCCGAAGGTCGTGTAGGACAGGCCGTAGCCGAACGGGAACAGGGGCGGCACGTTATTCGCGTCGTACCAGCGGTAGCCGACCAGGATTCCCTCGGAGTAGTGCACCTTGCCGTTGACGCCGGGGAAGCGGGCCTTGGCCGAGGTAGGCATGCCGGACAGGCTGGCCGGGAAGGTGACCGGCAGGTGACCGCTCGGATCGACGGTGCCGAACAGCACGCTGGCCAGGGCCCGGCCGCTGGTCTGGCCGGGGTACCAGGCGTCCAGCACACCGGCCACCTGGTCCAGCCACGGCATGGCCACCGGAGCGCCTGCGTTGATCACCACCACCGTGTGCGGGTTGGCGGCCGCCACCGCCGAGATCAGCTCGTCCTGGGCGGACGGCAGGTTGAGGCCGAGCCGGTCGGCGGCCTCGGTCTCGGTGTCGTCGGAGACCACCACCACGGCGGTGGACGCCGACTTGGCCGCGGTCACCGCCTTGGCGATCCCCGGGGCCAGCGCGGACGGCGTGGCCCAGGTGAACGCGGAGGACTGGCCGCTGATCTGCAGGTGGTAGCTGTGCCCGGCCTGCAGGTGCACCGCGACGGAGTAGGTGTGCACCGGCGGGGTGCTCGGGACGTCGAGCAGGGCCCGGTTGTCCATCTTCAGATAGGTGGGGCTGTAGCAGCCACACGAGTTGGTCAGGCCCAGCACATAAGTCCCGGTCTGCGGCGCGGTCAGCGTCCCCTGGTAGTCGCCATTGGACGGCGTGCCCGAGTAGGCCGGGGTCAGGTCGGCGGACGGGATGGCCGGGAGCGACGCGTCGGTGGGCAGGCCCTGGGTGTAGCTCACCGTGGTGCCGGTGCCCGCGGCGCGCTTGATGCCTTGCAGCGGGCTCACTGTGGCGGACGGAAGCACGTAGGCGCTGCCGCCCCCGGCGTAGGTGGGCGAGGCCGAGGCGGCCGGGCCGATGACGGCGACGTTCCCGCCGTCGGTGGCCAGCAGCGGCAGCACGGACCCGGAGTTCTTCAGCAGCGTGGTGCCGTCCTGGGCGACCTGGTTGGACAGCGCCACGTGCGCCGGGGTGGTCACCGGGGTACTGGTGGAGCCGGTGCGCGGGTCGCTGAGCAGGTTGAACCTGAACATCTCGGCGAGCATGCGGGACACCATCGTGTTCAGCACCGTGCGGGAGATCGTGCCGTCGCGTACGGCCTGCAGCAGCGGCTGGCCGAAGTTGGAGTTGAACGGCTGTTCCTCGTCGGTGCCGTCGGTCGCGGCCGCGGTTTCGTGGATGGCGCCATAGTCGGAGGTGACGAACCCGGGGAAGCCCCACTGGTCGCGGAGTTCGGTCTGCTCCAGGTAGGGGTTCTGGCAGCTGTAGTTGCCGTTCACCACCGAGTAGGCGCACATCACCGAGGCCGCCTTGGCCTGCTGGATCGCGGCCTGGAAGGCGGGGCCGTAGATCTCGTGCAGGGCCCGGTCGCTCACGAGGACGTCGTCGAGAGCGGTGTTGCGGTTGGTCTCCTGGTTGTAGGCGTCGAAGTGCTTGACCTGATCGAGCACCCGCTGGCTCTGCACGCCCTCGATCTCGCTGGTGGCGAGCGTCGCGTTGAGATACGGGTCCTCGGTGTAGGTCTCGAACGAGCGACCCCAGCGGGGGTCGCGGTCGATGTTCACCGTCGGGCCCAGGTTGACGCTGGCGCCCTTGCCTGCCTCTTCGGCCCCGACGACCTGGCCGTACCGCCGGGCCAGGGACGGGTCGAAGGTGGCGGCGAGCGAGACGGCGGACGGAAGCTCGGTCACGCCGGTGAGGCCGTCACCCACGCCGATCGGGCCGTCCTCCTCACCCATGGCCGGGATGCAGAGCTTCGGCTGAGCGGCCATATAGAAGACGTAGGGCTGACTGGTGCCCTGCCCTTCCACCATGGTGATCTCGTCGGGGAGGGTCATGTGGCTCATCACCTCCGACACGCGCCGCGCGACGGATTGGTGAGTGTTAAGCCAGGGGCACTTAGCAGTGACGGCCGTGGGGGCCGTGGCCGAAGGGGTCTGAGCACCCGCTGGGGTCATGGAGAGCGTGAGCGCGGCGGCGGTGGCGACTGCCGCTACCGCCGTGCCGGTGGTAATTGATTTCCTCACGAAGGTCTCCTTTCCAGCGATTCATCGCCTGCCACCCTTCCCCTCGGGTTGCATGTAACTCGTTGCATTCGTAAACATTCCGTAGATATGTGGCACCGATGTTGTGAATCATGTCACTTAAGACACTTAGTACTACTATTGCCATGAATTACTCCAGAATTTACGATCTGGATGGATCGCGGGGGTTCACGGCATTGGTCCGAGTTCCGGGGGCATGAGTCCGGTTCCAGTCCTGGCCGTAGCCGTATCGGAACCGCGACAGGGGATACGCGGGCATCAGCCGCGTCCTAGGTCTGGGGAGACACATGCACGTGCGCACGCGGTTTTTAACTCTGGGGGTGGCCGGTGGCCTGGCCCTCAGCGGCACTCTGGTGGCGGCGTCGCCATCCGGGGCGCAGACGGTGGCGAGCACCGCGGCGGCGCGGGCCGTCAGCAACGCTCCGGTGGCGATAGCCAGTAGCGTTTCCGCGCGGTTGCCGCAAGGCGCCGTCAGGCTGGGGGCGATGACGCCGGCCAGGAAGCTTCATCTGAACGTGACGCTCAAGGTTCGCGACCAGGCGGCGCTCAAGGCCTTCCTGGCCGACTTGTCGAACCGGCAGTCGCCGCTGTTCCACCGGTTCCTGCAGCCCGGCCAGTTCGGCCCGAGGTTCGGTCCGACGCTGGCGGCGATCGCGGCCGTGCGGGCCGCGCTGCGGCAGGCCGGCCTGTCACCGGGGGCGGTCTCGGCCAGCCGGCTGTACATACCGGTCACCGCGTCGGCGGCGGCCATCGAGCGCGCGTTCGGCATCTCCCTGGTCCAGTACCGGATGCCGGGCGGGCGGGTGGCCTACGCCAACTCGGCCGCGCCGAGGATCGCGGGCTCGGCCGCGCAGTACGTCTCCGGCGTGCTCGGGCTCGACAACCTCTACCAGGAGCAGAGCCAGATGGTGCGGCCGTCGCCGCGCCGGCACGGGCATCAGCCGCTGGCGCGCACCAAGCCGGATGCGGTCGGGCCGCAGCCGTGTGCCGCCGCGGTGAACGCCGGCGAGGAGGACAGCGGCTACACCGCGAACCAACTGGCCGGGTACTACGGGATGTCCGCGTTCTATCCGGGCGACGAGGGCAGCGGCGTGCGGGTCGCGCTGTTCGAGCTCGAGCCCAATTCGACCAGCGACATCAGCGCGTACAAGTCGTGCTACGGCATCACGACCAGCGTCACGTACAAGAAGGTGGACGGTGGCTCCGGCACGGGCGCGGGCTCGGGTGAGGCCGCGCTGGACATCGAGGACGTCATGGGCCTGGCGCCCAAGGCCGCGCTCGACGTCTACCAGGGCCCGAACAGCAGCACCGGAAGCCTGGACACCTACAGCGCCATCGTCACCGCCGACAAGGACGCGGTCGTCTCCAGCTCGTGGGGACAGTGCGAGGCGCTGGAGACCAGCGCCACGGTCCAGGCCGAGCAGACCGTGTTCGAGCAGGCCAACTCGCAGGGCCAGAGCGTGCTGGCCGCGACGGGCGACACCGGTTCGACCGGATGCCTGCGGTCGGGCCAGGACAAGGCGACGGTGTCGGCGGGCGACCCGTCCGCCCAGCCCTATGTGGTCGGCGTCGGCGGCACCACGGTCACCACGTCGGGTGAGAGTGTGTGGAACGAGTCGAGCACCCAGAGCGGGGCCGGCGCCGGCGGCGTTTCGGGCTGGTGGTGCATGCCCACCTACCAGCACCAGACCGCGGTACCCGGCCTGATCAGCGGCGACTCGGTCAAGAACTCCGGCTGTGCGGCGTCGGTGGGCAAGTATGTCCGCGAGACTCCCGACGTCACCGCGGACGCCGACCCCTTCACCGGCTACGTCATCTTCCACAGCGGAAGCTGGTCGGTGATCGGTGGGACCAGTGCCGCGGCGCCGCTGTGGGCGGCCGTCGCGGCCCTGATCGACGACTCGCCGTTCTGCACCGACTACGCCTCCGGCGACGTGGGCGTGTATCCCGAGGGACTGTGGGGGGTGGCCGGCGCGGACGCTTCCTACATCTGGACGGGTGGCGCGGACGAGCCGGAGATCTACAAGGACATCACCGTCGGAAACAACGACTACACGCCGTCCGGGTACACCGGCGGTCTCTTCCCGGCCACAACCGGCTATGACATGGCCAGCGGTCTGGGTTCCCCGCTCGTCCCAGGGGTCGGCGCGGGGGGCAGCATCAGCATGTTCTACCCGGGCCTGGCCGCGGTGATGTGCGAGGCCTACGCCACCAAGCTGAAGACCACGAAGGTCACCGCCATCTCGCCGAAGAGCGGCAGCCCGGCCGGTGGGACCACGGTCACCATCACCGGGTCCGGGTTCCTGCCGATCGCCGGGGCGGACATGGCCGAGGTCGGCACGAAGCTCGTGGCGGCCAACTGCACCAGCACCACCAAGTGCACGATCAAGACGCCGAAGCACGCGGCCGGCGTCGTCGACATCAGGGTGACGGCCGAGGACTTCGCGCTCAGCCCGATCACCAGCGCCGACAAGTTCACCTACAAGAAGGCATAGCTGCAAGCCCCGCCGCCGCGCAGGAGCCCCTCCCCTGCGCGGCGGCGGTCTGCCGGGCAGAAGGCGGCGGCTGGGCGGCGGTGTGAGGGATGTGAAACGGCGCCGAATGGGCCGGTCGGGTTATTCGGGTTTGGCCAGCGGCCAGCCACCGGCCGCGAGCCGGGCGCGGACCCGGGTGATGTCGAGGTCCAGCGGCTTGTCGTGCGTGACGACGCCGATCGCCTTGCGGATAGCCTCGGCCGAGGCCGGGTCCTTGCCGCGGGCCAGTTCCTCGGCGATCTCGGTGACCTCGGACTCCGTGAGCTGGCTGCCGAGCAGCGCGAACAGCGGAATGTAGTCGACCTCGGGTACGCCTTCGGGATAGCCCGCACGCAGCCAATCGAGGATCTTGTTCAGAACGGGCGGCAGTGCCATGGCTCAGATCCTCTCGATGTGATGGCCCGCCGGACCACAGGCGGGAGCGGAGAACATCAGGTGCTGGAGACGATGAGGTAGATGCCCCAGCCGATGGCGGCCAGCACGATCGCGAAACACAGCGCGGCGATGGCCAGCCCCGCCGGGTTGCCACCGTAGACGTGATCGGACTCGGCGGCCGCGTCCGGGCCGGTCGCTGTGACGGTCCTGACCCCGTGGGCCGGCGTGTTCAGCGCGCGCAGGCCGACGGCGAACAGCGCGGGCAGCCCGGCCCCGGCCAGCAGGCCGACCACCACGATCTGCCACAGGGCCGTGAGGTTGATCCAGGAATTCACAGCTAGCTCCCCAGTGTCTCCATCAGGGCGATGGGCTCAGGCGGCGACGGGCTCGGACTCAGACTCAGACGGTGCGACCGAGCCGGTCCATTCGGAGTTCACGTTGTTGTGGCTGACCGCGGTCTTGCGCGACTTCAGGTAGATCGTGCCCGCGATGGCGATCAGGATGACCAGATCCACGATCACGCCGGCGGTACCGCCGATGCCGTGCGCGAGGGCGTAACCGCCGGCCCCGACGAGGCCTGCCGACGGGAGGGTGAAGACCCAGGCGGTGGCCATCCGGCCGGCCACGTTCCAGCGGACCGTGGCCCCCTTCTTGCCCAGCCCGGTGCCGAGGATCGACCCGGTCGCGACGTGCGTGGTGGACAGCGAGTAGCCGAAGTGGCTGGACAGCAGGATGACCGCGGCGGACGAGGACTCGGCCGCCATGCCCTGTGGCGCTTCGATCTCCACCAGCCCCTTGCCCAGGGTGCGGATCACCCGCCACCCGCCCGCGTAGGTACCGAGGCTGATGGCCAGGGCGCAGGACAGGATGACCCAGAACGGCGCGTTGGCGGTGGAGCCCACGGTCCCGTTGGCGATCAGGGCGAGCGTGATGATGCCCATCGTCTTCTGCGCGTCGTTCGTGCCGTGGGCCAGTGACACGAGCGACGCGGAGCCGATCTGCCCGATCCGGAACCCGTGGTTGCGCGCCCCGGCCGTGACGTTCTTGCTGATCCGGTAGAGCAGGTAGGTCCCGATCGTGGCGATCAGGCCCGCGATGATCGGCGAAAGCCCGGCCGGGATGATGACCTTGGAGAACAGGCCGTGCCAGAGCACGCCGCTGCCACCCGCCGCCGCGATCGTGGACCCGATCACCCCGCCGATCAGCGCGTGCGACGAACTCGACGGGATGCCGAAGAACCAGGTGAGCAGGTTCCAGGTGATCCCGCCGGCCAGGCCGGCGAACACCACCGTCAGCGTGACCACGTGGGTGTCCACCAGTCCGCTGGCGATCGTGGCCGCCACGCTGAGCGAGAGGAAGGCGCCCACCAGGTTGAGCACGCCGGACAGGGCGACCGCGACCCTCGGGCCGAGCGCCCCGGTCGCGATGGAGGTCGCCATCGCATTACCCGTGTCGTGGAATCCGTTGGTGAAGTCGAACCCCAACGCGGTTATGACCACCAGTACAAGCACCGCAGTATTGCCCACGTAAAGAGCCTCCCGAACCCGGCCGCCGCTGTCGATATTCAGGCCTATGTTTCACCAACGTGTCACCAAGAGTTAACCAAAAAGGCAGGTGGCGGGGGTGGCCTGACGGCAGACGGCAGGGGGGGTGGCGGACGGCGGGTGTCGGCGGTGGGTGGTTGACTCGGGGGGTGAGCAGCCGAGCCCCTGCGCCGAAACCCCGGAAACTGGCCGATCTGGCGTACGCCGACGCCCTGACCCCGCATGCGGGCGGGCTGGAGCCTGGCTGTGACTACGACACCGTGCACTTCGACAAGGACGACTTCGAGGCGGCTGACGCGTCCGGCGCGAGGTTCCTGGAGTGCGCCTTCACCGGGGTGTCGTTCACCGACGGCAGGCTGCGGCGGTGCCGGTTCATCGACGCATGGCTGAAGGATCCGCGGATCACGCTGTGCGACCTGGCCGAGACCCAGTGGACAGACACCACGGTCGCGGGCGGGGTAGTGGCGGGGGTGCAGGCGTTCGGGTCCCGGCTGGACCGGGTGACGTTCGACGGCTGCAAGCTGGACTCGGTGAACTTCCGGGAGGCCCGGCTCACCGGGGTGACCTTCACCGACTGCCTGCTGCGGAACGTGGACTTCGCCGGGGCGAAGCTCAAGCAGACCAAGTTCACCGGGTGCCAGCTCAGTGGGGCCGACTTCAGCCGGGCCAGCCTGGACCGGGTCGACCTGCGCGGGTCCGAGCTCGGGCTGATCGTCGGGCCGGACCCGCTGCGCGGCGCGATCATCAGCTCGGACCAGCTCGCCACCATCGCCCCGGTGCTGGCCGAGGCGCTCGGCATCGTGGTGGACGACGACTGACCCGGCCCGGCTCAGGTCTTGCGGGGCTCGCCGCGGTAGGTGCCGAAGGACCAGCGGTTTCCTTCCGGGTCGATGACCGCGAAGTCCCGCGAGCCGTAGTCGGTGTCGCTGAGTTCCCGCAGCACCTTGGCCCCGGCCGCGGTGGCCCGGGCGAACAGCGCGTCGGGCTCGTCGGTGACGACGTAGGCGGCGAAGCTGCCCGGCGGCACAGCGGCGGCCTCGTCCGAGCCCGGGCGGGCCGAGCCGAGCATGACGCCGCCGCCGGGCGGCCAGGAGAGCTGGGCGTGCTGCACGGTGTCGCCGTCGGCGTAGACGACCGTGTCCTCGAAGCCGAACGCGTCGACGAGGAAGCGGATGAGACCGTGGGCGTCGTGCGCCCGCAGGGATGGCCACACCTGAGGTGGCGGACCGTCATCGGGTAGCACAGGGTCGGCTAGCACAGTGTTGTCGCTCATGAGGGCTACTCTTCCTCCCCCGGCGGGGCCGGGACTTGGACGTTTCGGAACTCTTCGCTGACCCAGCGGCTCGGCGGCAGGCCGGCCAGGGCGCGGAACTCGCGGGCGAGGTGGGCCTGGTCGTAGTAGCCGCAGTCGGCGGCGAGGGCGGCCAGGTCGGCGCGCTGACAGGCGGACACCCGGCGCTGCAGCAGCCGGCGGGCGCGGTCGAAGCGCACCACCCTGGCCGCCTCCTTGGGGGTGAGCCCGATCTCGGTGCGGAACCTGGTGCCGAGCTGCCTGCTGCTCCAGCCCGCCTCCCTGGCCAGCTCGGGTACGGCCACGGTGCCGCCGGTGGCCAGCAGCACCCGCCAGGCCCGCGTCACCTCGCGGCTGACCGGCTGGTCGCCGCGCAGCTTGCGGAGCAGCACCTGGTCGAGCACGGCGAACCGCTGCCGCCAGCTGCCCGCGGCCAGGATCCGCTCGTGCAGTTCGGTGGCCAGCGGGCCGAGCACGGCGGTGGCGTCGGTATCGAGGCAGGCCAGCTCGCCCGCTGGCAGGCCGAGCAGGACCCGGGCGCCGAGCGGCTTGAGCCCGACCTGGACGCCGGACTGGCTGCCCTGGTGGCTGATGATCGCGGGGGTGGTGTGCAGGCCGCCGAGCAGGGTGGCGTAGCTGGTGGGCGGGCGGCGCGGGTCGGGATGCGTGTCGATCCGGAGCGGCTCGTCCAGCGTGATGATCAGGGTGAGGTAGGGCGAAGGCAGCCCGCGGTGCACGGCGGGCGCCAAGCCAGCCTGGCGGTAGCCGCTGTACCAGCTCACGAACGGGCGCAACGGGGGCGCGGGGACGCCCGACACGGATTCCCGCACCTGTCCGTTATCTCCCCAGCTCACGACACGATTATGGCCGACGGGCCCGGTTGCTTGCTATCGCGCAAGGCCCGGTCACACAATGATGCGCGGCGCGCGGGGGCCGCCGGTGAGGACCGAACGGGCGGGCGCGGGCAGACCCGGTCAAGCCCGCGCGCACAGCCCCGAACAGCTCCCCTACCGGCAAAGGACCACACTCCATGCTGAAGGCCACCGCAGTCCCATTGAAGGCCACCACGGGCCTGCTTAAGGGCACCACGGGCCTGCTGAAGGCCACCACGGGCCTGCTGAAGGCCACCACGGGCCTGGCCGCACTGCTGGTGCTGGCATCGGCGGCGCCCGCTCAGGCGAGCGCCAGGCCGGTCCACAGCGCCACCACCCACAAAACCACCCCCCACAAAACCACCCCCCACAAAACCACCGCCCACACCACCGGTCATCCGGCGCTGAGCTGGGGCATCGCCCCGAGCCCGGCGTTCGCGGGCAGCGCCGAGCTGAACGGCGTCTCGTGCCCGTCGGCGGGCTTCTGCGCCGCGGCCGGGCTAGCCTCGGGGCCTGGGGCGGACGCGATCGCCTATCCGCTGATCGAGACGTGGAACGGCCGGCGCTGGTCGGTGGCGGCCGCGCCCGGCGGGCCCCGGTCGGAGCTGTGGGGGATGTCCTGCGCCTCGGCCGCCGCCTGCATGGCCGTTGGGTTCACCACGCTGGCGGACAACGCCACCACGACGCTGGCCGAGAGCTGGAACGGCCACCGCTGGTCGGTGACGCCCAGCCCGAACGGGCGGGACAGCGAACTCGTCGCCGTGTCCTGCCCGGCGGCGTCGGCGTGCGCGGCGGTCGGAACCAGCGAGACCGGCGACGGCACGTTCCGCACGTTCACCGAGCGGTGGAACGGCGCCAGGTGGTCGATCGTGCCCAGCCAGGACCGGGGGGCCGGGATCAACATACTCAACGGGGTGTCCTGCGCATCGGCGTCGCGCTGCACCGCCGTCGGCAGCTACGGCTTCGTGCCCTCCCACCCGCTGATCGAGTCCTGGAACGGCCAGAGCTGGTCCATCGTGGCGGGGCCGAGCAAGCCGCAGGGCCTGCTGGACCAGGTGTCGTGCGCGTCGGCCACCAGCTGCGACACGGTCGGCACCTACCTGGACAAGAGGTCGGACAACCGGCCGCTGGCCGAGACGTGGAGCGGCAAGAAGTGGTCCGTCGTGGCCACCAAGGGGCCGCGGTACGGCGAGATCAGCGACGTGGCCTGCCGGTCGGCGGCGGACTGCACGGGCGTCGGCTACTCCTGGCCGAGCCTCAGGAAGCCGACCGGGGCCCTGGTGGAGAGCTGGAACGGCAAGGCCTGGACGGCGGCGAAGGCACCCAGCCAGCCCACGAACCAGCCGGCCAGCCTGATGGGGGTTTCGTGCGCCTCGGCGCAGGTCTGCAGCGCGGTCGGGTTCGCCGCCCCGGGCGGCGGAAACAACACCAGCAGCCTCATCGAGACCGGGACCATCGCGCATCACGCGCGCAAGGGCAAACCCCGGAAGTAAGGGCCCCGGGCTCAGAGCCAGCCGCGGTGCGCGGCCTGCAGCCCGGCCTGGAAGCGGGTCTGCGCCCCCAGTTCGGTCATCAGCCGCCGCACGTGCCGCTGCACCGTCCTGGGGTGCCAGCCGAGCTGGCGGCCGATCGCCTCGTCGGTGAGGCCGGCGGCGAGCAGGCCGAGCAGGGTCCGCCGCTCGTCGTCGTCCGGCTCGGCCCGCCGGTCGTCCACCCCGAAGGTGACCGGCACGGCCGCCGCCCAGACCAGCTCGAACAGGGCGCTGAGGGTGTCGAGCAGCGACGAGGAATGGATCACCAGCGCGCTGTCCGCACTGTCGGCCCGGTCCGGCCGCTCCAGCGGGATCAGTCCGATCGCGTTGTCGGCCAGGAACATCTTGACCGGCAGGTCGAACGTGACCCTGGCCTGTTCGCCGTCCTGGATCAGCCGCTGCATGGCGCGGAGCCGGCCGGGCAGCTCCAGGCCGGCCTGGGCGTACACCGCCCGGAAGGCCACACCGGCCGCGAGCCCGTCGCGTTCGGCCTCGTTGACCAGGATGTCGCTGGCGTAGGGAGGCCGGTCGAACGAGCGCACCTCGTGCCGGGCGCTGCGCTGCAACTGCTCCCAGCGCTGCAGGGTGGCATCCCTGGTGGTCACCACCTCGACCACCTCTTCGGGCCTGGTCGAGCCGTGGCCGGCCCGGAACCGCTCGGTCAGCCTGGCCATCTCCACCCGGACCCGCTGCAGCTCCTGCTCGTGGGCGCGGACCAGCACCTCCAGGGCCATGTCCGGCGGGGCAGGCTGGTAGCGCACCGGCTGGCCGGTGAGCCGGGAGATCAGGCCCGCGCTTTCCAGCGCGGCGATAGCCGGCCGGACCCTGGCACCGGGCACCCGGTCGCGCAGTTGCGCCGGGGTGGCCGGCGACGTGTCCAGCAAGGCCAGGTAGACGGCCTGCTGCTCGGCTGTGAGGCCGACCGCGTCCAGCATCAGACATCCTGTCGTGTTTACGGCAATGTCTAATTTAGATGATATAAAGGGGCGAGTGCCTGGAGTTGTGCGATTTGCCTTACGTTCATTCGGTTGCGGATGGGGAGGGCTTGATGATCGGGCAACGGGCACGATGGATCACGGGCGTTCTGGCCGCGATGAGCCTGGCGCTCTGGCCCGCGGCCGGCGCCCCGGCGGCCGCCCGCGAACTGGGGCCCACCAGCACACAGGGACCCACCGGCACACAGGGACCCACCAGCACACAGGGACCCACCAGCACACAGGCCCGGACCGCGGCGTCCGGTCTGAAGATCAAAGTGGACTCGGCCAGCGGGACCGTCCAGGGGCTGGCGACGACGCTGGCGCTGCCCGGCAGCGGCGGCGACTACGTGCGGGTGCACGCGCTGGGAGCGGTCGGCGTGTCCAGCGCGGCCGGCCGCACGCTGTGGCAGCTTCCGGCCAGCGCGCTGATCGCGGACTGGCACCTGACCCCGCAGGCGGGCGGCCACACCTGGCCGCAGAACCCGCAGGTCCCGCTGATCCGGCAGTCGCCGTCGCCCTACCAGATCGCCCTGGCCGGGCCGGACGGCGTAGCTGACCTGCACCCGGTGGCGGCCGGCTACCTGGCCGGGAGCCGGGTGCCCGACGTGGCGGTCGCGGAAACGGCGGGCTCCGGGGTGGGCGCGCACAGCGACGCGCCCACGTGGCCGTTCGACGTCCCGGGCTCGGGCCTGCACTACGGCACGTTCGTCACCGTGTTCAACGGGCTGACCGGCCAGATCCTGTACACGCAACTCGATCCGGGCTTCGTCACCCAGCTCGCCATCACCGGCGGCGAACTGCTGGTCGGCGACGAGACCGGCGACCCGCTGTCCGGGCCGGCCGGCGCCTGGCGGTCCACCACCGCGGTGCACGCACTGGCCTTCCGCCCGTCCGGCGGCGGGCTGGCGGCCCACCCGGCCTGGACCTACTCGACCGGCGCGCCTTGGGCGGCCCTGCTCGACCTGGGACTGGCCGGCCGGGACATCGTGCTGGACTGGTCGGACACGCCGCAGGACCTCGGTGCGCCCGGGCCGCCGGACGGCCACGTGGTGCTGCTCGGCCCGGACGGCACGGTCCGGTGGGACGTGGCCACGCCCGGGTACCCGATGCTGTCCCAGTACGACCCGGCCCGGCACCTGGTGGCCGTCGCGGACGAGAAGGACCCGGCGCTGGCCATCGGCTACACGCTGGCCGGGCTGCGCCTTTCCGACGGCGCCACCGCGATGTCGGTGCACCTGCCGCACCGGCTGCCCACCGCACTGTCCGTATCCAGCGGAACCACGCAAGCCAGCGGCAGCAGCGTCTGGTTCAGCGGCAGTGTGGCCACCACGGTCGGGCTGGCCGACGGCGAGGGCCAGTTCAACTACACCGCCGGCCAGGTCGACGCCGTGGACCCGGGCACGGGCCGGGTGCTGTGGTCGGACCGGATGCCCCCGGCGCGGCCGGGCTCCAGCGTGCTGGCGCCCTACCCGGCCGAGGTGCTGTCGGCCCGGGCGCCGGACGGGGGCGGGGAGGTGCTGGTCGCCGCCGGCATCGCGCCGTACCTGAACCCGGGGCCGGACAAGCCGTTCACGTCGCTGAGCACCGTGCGCGCGCTATCGGCGGCCGACGGCCACCTGCGGTGGCAGCGGTCCGGCGGCAACGTGACCGCCCCGGTGTCGGTGCGGCTGGCCTGCGCACCGGCCGATCCCTGCCTGGCCGGGGTCAACGAGCAGGAGGACGCGGTCAGCTACGCGGCCGCCACCGGAGCGGTGCTGACCGAGGCGCCGCTCATGGGCGACCTGACCACGGCGGTCCCGGCGACGATCGGCGGCCGCCGGGTGGTCGTTGCGGGCTCGCAGAGCGGCGGGGTCTACGCGCTGGACGCCAGCGACCTGTCCAGGGTGCTGTGGCAGGCCAACGCCGGGGGCGCGGTGCACGACATCGCGCTGGCCAGGCCCACGGCGGGTGCGCCCCCTGTGCTGGTGGTCGCGGCCACCAGCCGGGTGGACGTGCTCGACCTGGACACCGGCCACCTGCGGTTCACCCGGGCCTATCCGGGCCAGTTCGTGTGGACGCTGACGGTGGGGCGGCTGGGCGCGCACCGGGCCGGGGTGGTGGTGGCCACCGACAAGCTGAGCGCGTTCGACGCCGGCACCGGGCACGGCCTGTGGACGTACCGGCCGCCGGTCTCCGCGTACTTCTCCACCTCGGCGATCGTGGGCGGCGTGACCGTGGCCGAATATCAGAGCCGGGTCAAGCCGGGCGGCGTCCCGGCGGCCATGGCCGCGGTCGGCATCGCCGCCACCGGGAAGGTCGCCTGGACGGCGCCGGCCCGGGCGGCGGACACCAGCCGCGCCATGCTGTGGAACGGCGTGCTGGCCAGCCCGGACATCGCCGGCGGCGGCGCCACCGGGGTCGCGCTCGACTGGGGCAACAACAACGGCGGCGGCCGGGTGGACGTGCGCGACGCGCTGACCGGTGCGCTGCGCTACAGCGACTACAGCGCGAACCTGTGGGACCTGAAAGGCTGGGTCACCGACCCCAAGCTCGGCGTCATCGCACTGGGTGACGGCGGTGTCGTGATCAAGCCGGGCCGGCCTGGCAACATCGGCGACCTCACCGCGAACTCGGCGGCGACGGTCGGTTCGCCGGCCGCCCCGGTGCTGCTGGCCGGGTCCGGTTCGCTGAACGCCTATCCAGGCTCGACCCGGGCCGGGCTCAACGGAGCGCCGGCCGCCACCAACGACACGTTCACCCCGAGCACGGTGGTGCCGGCCCGTGCCATGAGGGGGGAAGGGGAGGCGGGTGGGGACCAGGTGATCACGCTGCCGCAAGACCTGATCGGCTGGCAGGCCATCGACTACGGCGAAGAGGGCAACTACGGCTACCCGATCGCCGCCAGTACCCAGGACGGCATCGCCCGGCTCACCGTGACCGGCACTCCCCCGGCGCCCGCCACGTCACCGGGCCCCGCCACGCCGCGGCCCCGGGGCACCGCGCCGAGGCCGGCCACAGTCGGCCCGGCACCGTCCCGGCGGGGCGCGGGCACGGCGACGCCGCAGTTCGCGGTCGAGGTCCGCGGCCACACCAGGTCGGGACGGCCGGTGCTGGCCGGGACCGCCCCGGCCGGGTACAGCCCGGCCACTATCGCCAAGTACCTGCGGCTGACCGGGGACGGCGCCGGCCAGACGGTGGCGATCGTGGACGCGTTCGCCGACCCGGACATCGTGGCGGACGTGAACACGTTCAGCCGACGGTTCGGGCTGGCGCGGGTGTGCGGCACGCCCGGGGCCGGGTCCGGCCGGGCTTGCTTCCGCTTCACGGTCGGCGCGCCACAGGGCCGGCCATCCCCGGACTCGACCTGGGCCCTGGAGACGTCGCTGGACGTCGAGTGGGTGCACGCCATCGCGCCGAAGGCGGCGGTCCGGCTGGTGGAGGCCAGGAACGCCACGATGACGCGGCTGCTTGACGCGGTCAGCAGTGCCGCCTCCAACAGTGCTGCCGCGGCCGATCCCGACGCGATCAGCCTGAGCTGGGGCACACCCGAGTTCTCCGCGGAGTCCTACTACGACGGGCATTGCGCGCTGGCCCACACGGTGTGCGTCGCGTCGGCCGGCGACGGCGGCTACCCCGGCCTCTATCCGGCCTACAGCCCGGACGTGCTGGCCATCGGCGGCACCACGCTCGGCCTGCGCCCCGGCGGGCAGGTCCGCAGCGAGGTCGCCTGGGCGGGCAGCGGCGGCGGGATGAGCTACTTCGAGCCCAAGCCGGCCGCCCAGCGCGGCGTCACGCCCGGCGCCCGACGGGGCACGCCCGACGTGAGCTACGACGCCGATCCCGCCACCGGCGTGGCCATCTACGACAGCGTCCCCTACGAGGGCTACACCGGCTGGTTCGACATCGGCGGCACCAGCGTGGGCGCGCCGTCCTGGTCGGCCATCCTGGCCGGCGCCGACCAGCTCCGCGCCGCCGCGGGCCGGCCCAGGCTGACCGCGGCCGGCGGCGAGGCGGCCCGCGCGGTATACGACGCCAACTCCGCCATCGCCGACATCACCTCGGGCCCGCCGAACGGCGGCTGCCCGGTCGAGTGCCAGGCGGGTCCGGGCTACGACTTCGTCACTGGCCTCGGCAGTCCCCGGGCCGGTCTGGACCGGGTGCTGGCCACCGAGCCCTGACGGTTACGGCTTTACTGAATGAACGGTGGCCACCTGAGCGTGGTGGTTTGCGTGCGCCGGCGGTCGGGAGGCGACGGCGGTCCGGTGGCCACCGTTCATTAATTCAGGGCTTTTATGTCGCGCGCCGATGAGTTTCGCGGGCCGACGTAGTCTCCATATTCACAAGGCATGTGGAGGGGCCCATGACGGACAGTGCGGTCGAGGAAGACTTCCAGACGCTGACCGAGCAGTACCGGCGGGAGTTGCTGGCGTACTGCTACCGGATGCTCGGCTCGGTGCACGACGCCGAGGACCTGGTGCAGGAGACCTATCTGCGGGCGTGGAAGGCCTACGAGCGGTTCGAGGGGCGGTCGTCGCTGCGGACCTGGCTGTACCGGATCGCGACCAACGCCTGCCTGAGCGCGCTGGAGGGGCGGGGCCGGCGGCCGCTGCCCACCGGGCTCGGGGCGCCGAGCGCCGATCCCGACGCTGAGCTGGTGCAACGGCCGGAGGTGCCGTGGCTGGAACCGGTTCCAGACGCGGCCGTGGGCGCGGGACCTGGGGACCCGGCCACGATCGTCACGTCCCGCGCGAGCATCCGGCTGGCGCTGATCACAGCGCTGCAGTACCTGCCGACCCGGCAGCGGGTGGTGCTGATCATGCGGGACGTGCTGGGCTGGCGGGCCAACGAGGTGGCCGAGCTGCTGGGCAGCACGACGGTCGCGGTCAACAGCATGCTGCAGCGGGCCAGGGCCCAGATTTCGGAGCTGGCGCCGGCCGAGGACGAGGTGACCGAGCCGGCCACGGCCGAGCAGCGTGAAATGCTCGAGCGGTACGTGTCCGCGTTCGAGCGCTACGACACCGCCGCGCTGGTCAAGCTGTTCAGCTCCGACGCGGTCTGGGAGATGCCGCCGTTCACGGGCTGGTACCAGACGCCGGAGGCGATCGGCCGGCTGGTCGCTCACCAGTGCCCGGCCCAGCAGGCCGGCGACCTGCGGATGGTGCCGACCGAGGCGAACGGCCAGGCGGCCTTCGGCATGTACCTGCGGGACGAGGACGGCGGGCATCAGCCGTTCCAGCTCCATGTGCTGCACTTTGCTGGGGGTGGGGGGACCGGGGGTGGGGGCACGGCCATCGATCACGTGACGGTGTTCTTCGACCTGTCGTTGTTCCCCAAGTTTGGGCTGCCCGACAGCATCCCGGCCGGGTCATGACCGAGGCGCGCGCGGCGGCGGCTTTGTTCGGCGGCGTGGCGTTGCTGGAGCGGGCGGTCGGCTACGCGCTCGGCCAGCTCCAGGCCGTGACCGAGGCGGCGTTGCCGGGCCCGACACCGTGCCAGCGCTGGGACCTGCGGGCGCTGCTCGGGCACATGGACGACTCGCTGGCCGCGATGCAGGAGGCGCTGGAACTGGGGAGTGTCGATCCCGAGCCCGCCGAGGGCGGGCCTGGCGGCGCGGCGGAGAGCCTGGTGGCCGGGCTGCGGGCGCAGGGCTGCCGGCTGCTCGGCGCGCTGGCCGGCGGGGACGACGACGTGGTCCTGATCGGCGGGCTGCCGATGCCGGTGCGGATCGTGACCAGCGCGGGCGCCGTCGACGTGGCGGTGCACGGCTGGGACGTGGGGCGGGCCTGCGGGACCGGCGTGGCCATGCCGGAACAGCTCGCCGAGGACATGCTCGGCATCGTGCCGCTGCTGGTCAGCGACGCGGACCGGCCCGGGCGGTTCGGCCCGGCGCTCGCGGTGCCCGCCGGAGCGAGCGCGGGCGACCGGCTGGTTGGCTTCCTGGGCCGTGATCCGCGCTGGCACGGCCGGCATCACCCCGCCGGGGGCTGGTGACGGCCGGGCGCGCGCTCCCCAGCCCCATCCGAACGCCGGCCACCCCAGCAAACTCATGATCAACTCGACTCTTCCCGGCTTGCGGTGGTCAGACGGGGACAAACCGGGTGGGTTTTGGTCATAGCGCGGGAAGAGTGATGATCAAGGAATCTGGCCGGCTCGCCAGGTTCGCCGGTGGGCCGTGGGACTGGTGGGAGTGGAACCGGTGTCAGCCCCAGCGACGGCCCGGGCCTGCGTGGGGCCCGGGCCGTGCCGTTGCTGCCGGTGTTCAGCCGGCCGGGCTAGCTCCCGACCTTGTAGGCGTAGGCGAAGTCATGGAAGTCGGAGAACAGCGAGAACCCGATGGCGGGGTCAGACGCTCCGAAGTCTGTCGATTCGATGACGCTGAGGGTGCCCTTCACCGTGGTACCCGCAGCTACCGTGGGCGACAGCGTCGCCGTCAGCGTCCCGGTGGCTCCGGGCGCTAGCCTTTCCGGCGTGACGGTATTGCCGCCGCTGATGTCGTTGCCCGCCGGCTGCAGTTCGAAGAACCCGGCGTGGTTCGCCGTGTTCGTGACCTTCACCGTGATCGGGACGCTGGAGCCGGAGTCGATGATCGTCGACTTCGACGTCGGAAGACCGGTCTCGGTGACGGGTTTGAGTTGGTTGTACGCGAGGTTCCCGGCGACGGTCTGGGAGAACTCCGTCCCCGCGGTCGTGGCGCCCTGCATCACGTCGATCTCCCACAGACCTGGCTGGGGATCGGCGGCGATGAGTGCGGCGTTTCCGGTCGCGTTGCCGGACGTCGGCGTGGCGTCGGTGGCTGTGACCTCGAACTTGAACTTCTCGGGGCCAGGAGACGTGAGGTCGGCCGGCGAGAACAGGTAGTAGTACACCGGGTCGTCGGCGGCGTGGTCCGGCGCCTTGAAAGATACGTCGAGGTCCCGCTTTCCCTGCGGCACGTTCACATAAAACGTCTGGATCTGCCCGGCACCGCGAGATACCGAGCTGGTCAGGGTGGCGCCGAACGAGCCACCGGCCGACGGGATCAAGGTACGCCGGGCGATCGGCACCGAGCTTTGGAGTCCGCCCGCCCCGGTGAACTGCACCGACTCGGGGGCATCGCCCGGAACCCGCGGCAGGGCGACGCTGAGGGGCACGCTCGCCGAACTCCGGGCCGGGATGGTGATGGGCGCCGACGCCGGGCTCGTCGTGAAGTTCTGGCCGCTGGCCCGGAAGGTCACGGTCCCGGTGTAGGGCCCAGGGGTGTCCGGCGGGCTCTGCACGTGTCCCCGGCCGTTTGCCCACAGGATCTGGGCGGTCCAGGTTCCGGCCATCGGATGCTCGACCGTGCTGTGCTGGATGTCAGGGCTGGCGTTGGGCCCGTTAGACGCGCCGAAGTCGTACGAACTCTGGGCCAGCCTGCCGGCCGGATCGGTCAGGATGAACGACAAGATGTTGTCATCGCTGTTGGTCGGGTCCGGCCAGCGCATGTCGGTGTCGAGCACGTCGACGCCGCTAGGCACCGTGAAGGTGACCGGCGCCGCCGCGGTCGCCCCCTGGGCGGGAATCGGGGTGCCCGGCGGCGGGGCGCTGACGTTCTCGGTGACGGGCTTGCCGAAGGTCGTCTCGCGGCCCAGCGCCCGGTACGTGCCGGTGACCGTTTCGGTGCTGGAGGAGGCGTTGTACAGCGTGACCGAGGTGGGGACCGTTGAGCCGCCCGGGCCCTGTACGTCGAGCTGACTGGGGTTGTCCACCAGTTCGGGAGGGCTGGAACGCGTCTGCGATGTGCCCGGCATCTGGCGGGCCGCCTGCACGGCCGCGTATATGTTCAGCAAGCCGGCGCCCTGCTGGTCTGACTCAGCGCCGATGTCGCTGGCCGTGCTGGTGAGGATCTGCTTCACCTGGGCCGGCGTCGGGGTGGCCCCGCTGTGGGTGTCACGGTAGGCCTGGATCACGTCGGCGGCGGCGCCGGAGATGAAGGGGGCCGACTGGCTGGTGCCGCCAAAGGCCTCGGTCGGAAGGGCCGGTGGCGGTTGCTTGTTGATGCCGGCCACAGCCATCCCCAGGTAGCCAGGCGCGGCCAGGTCCACCACAACGCCGTTGGGAGCGGTGCCGCCCGACGACAAGGTCGTCATACTGTCGTCCAGCCAGCCCTTCTTGTAGCCATCGGCCTGGGCGAGGAGCCTGAGGTCGTTCGTGCCTGCGACGTCGATGACGGCTGGGTTAGCGGAGGGCTCCGAGACGGTGCCGGACGAGCCGCTGTCGCCCGCGCTCTCGACGACGACAACGCCCGCTTGCACCATGGCGACGTTCGTCGGTTCGATCAGGTCGTCGTTGGCACCCGGCAGAGCGCCAAAGCCGTAGGACTCCGACACGACGTTGACACCCTCGTTCACCGCCTTCTGCAGCCCGGCGATGACCTGCGACTCGGGAGCCACGATCTGCCCCAGCGAGTTGGTGTCGGTGAAGCCACCCGTGCTGAGCAGAGAGGCACCGGTGGCGTCACCCACGATCCGGAAGCTGCACTTCGCGGGGAATTTCGAGAAGGGCAGCTGAGACGCGTAGGTGTAGGTGACCGTGCCCTGGGCGGCGATGGTCGAGACGTCTCCGTTGAACTCGTCGCTGAAGACGTTCTCGTTCGGGTTCGGGGCATCGATGATCACGTGCTGCCCGTTGGGCCGGATCATGTTGACGTTCCCGGCCAGCGAGTTGGCGTCGACGTTCCCGACGATGACGCCCCGGCCGGTCGCGATCGCGGCCGCTTTAGTGGCGTGGATGCTGGTCAGCTCCTCGGGCTCCACCAGCGGCTTCGCGGAAGATTTATTGCACAATCTCTGCCCGTCGGCCGCCGTGGCGGGGATGGCCGACTTCCGCACCCGGGAGGCGGCCACCGGCTTCGTGGCCGACTTGGCGTCCCCGATGATGACGGTTCCGTCGGGGACGACCCCCTTGACGCCCCGGGCGTGGCTGAGGGCCCGGGCCTCGGCAGCGGGCATGGTCGCGGCGACGGCGTTGAGGAGCGAAAGGGCCGTGATGTGCGTGGCCCGGACCTGCTTCAGCTGGGCCACCAGCGGGGCTTGCATGGACGCGGCCGCCGCTTCCCTGGCGTGCCGGTGGGCCCGGTTCGCCGGCAGCGTGGTGAGCTGGTCACCGAGCACGACCACCACGCGCTCTCGCGGGCCGGACGAGCGGGCTTTGACCTGGCCCGGGTTCAGCCTGGAAAAGCTGGGCCGCGGCACACCGGCCCGGGCCGCCGGACCGGCCGCGGCCTGGGTGGTCGAAGCGGCTGCCCAGCCGCCACCGGTCGCTACGGTGGCGCCGAGCGCGGCCGCACCGATCAGTGAAGCAGTCCTGCGGGGGATTAAGGACATGATGCTTCCTCCTGCGTGCCCTCTCAGGTTCCCTGGATGTACCGAGCCGTAGGTTCGGGTGTAGCACCCGCACCACCATGGAATCAAGGGCGAAACCCGTCCAAAGCAGGCCTTTCGGGCGACCGCGCGCTGGTTGAGCGGGGCTCAGGGGCGGATGGCGACCTGGGTGATGGGGGGAAAGGGTGACCTGGAGGCTTTCGGGGCGGGCGGTGTGGGCGTTGACCGCGACGAGCCTGCCGCTGGCCTCTGCCACGAACAGCCAGCGGCTGTCGTGGGCGCGCTGAAGGGTCTCCGGGTCCGATGTGGAGGCCGGCGCTCGGTGGTACGAGCGGGTCTTCGGGATGACCCGGGTGCCGGTCACGTTCCCCCACCACGACGCCGAGGAGGGCGGCTACGCCGTGCTCCTCATGGACCCCCGCTCCGGCATCGCTATCGGCCTGGACCACATCTCCTTCGGCGTCGCTGACCGGGCCGGCCTGGACGCCTGGGCAAGCCGGCTCGACGAACTCGGCATCGGGCACTCCGGCGTCATCGACACCGACCAGCCGATGCCCTATTCGGTCCTCGTCTTCCGCGATCCCGACAACCTTCAGCCCGGGGTGCCGGTGCGCAGGTCGATGAGGTGCGCGGTCAGCCCGTGGCGTCCGATTTCGGCTACGGCCGCCGTGCTGCCGTCCGGGGCGATCACCCCGGTGGGTGGCCAGGAGAAGTAGTTCGGCTCGGCCACGACCGGGCCGGGCAGCCGACGCCGCGAGCCATTCGCGCCGTCGATGACCTGGCGGCGGCAACGCCGGTCGGAGCGGTCGCAGGACAGGACGAGCCAGCCGGCCGGGCCGGCCGCGATCATCTGGCCCGGCACGGGCCGGTCCCAGCCGGGCCCGGCGTCGTAGACGGTGAAATTGCTGCTGGTCACGAGCACGTACCCGCGGCCGTCGGAGACCGCGGTGGCGGGCAACTGCGGGCCGCCGAGCGGGAACGGATGATCGGGCCGGACGGGTGCCCGGTGACCGGTCGCCACGACCTGCACCGGAGGCGGCGCGGGTGGCCTTGGCGGCCGGCCGGGCGGGGTGATCTCCGGCCCGGATGGCAACCGTCACCGCGACGGCCAGGACCAGGCCCGCCAGCAGCACAGGGGGCCACCAGCGGCGGCCAGCGGAACGGACGCGGCCGAACTCCACGACCTCAGAGCGATCCTGGCCGGGGCCGTCATCGGGCACGGGCGTCACAATTCATGATGGCGCTGGCACCGGCCAGACGCCAGCGGCAGACTGCGGGGATGGGTACTGGTGGGGTGCGGCGGGTGGATCTGGGGTACTTCGTGCGGCCGGCGGAGGAGACGGGGACGGGGCGGGCGCGGGTCGAGCCGTGCCTGGGGTACCTGGTGGACCATCCTCGCGGGCTGCTGCTGCTCGACACCGGGATGGGCAGCGAGCCGGAGACCGATGCCCACTATCAGTCCAAGCGGCGGCCGCTCGGGGCGGCGCTGGCCGAGGTGGGGGCACGCGTGGACGATGTGCGGCTGGTGGTGAACTGCCACCTGCACTTCGACCACTGCGGCGGGAATCCGGACCTGCCGGGTCGGCCGATCTTCACTCAGCGGGCGGAACTGGAGGCGGCCAGGACGACGGAGAACTACACGTTGCCTGAGCTAATCGACGCCCCTGGGCTGCGGTACGAGGTGCTGGACGGCGAGGCCGAGGTGCTGCCAGGGGTGCTGGTGGTGCCCACCCCTGGACACACCGCCGGGCACCAGTCGGTGGTGGTGCGCGGCGGCGACGGCACCGTGGTGATCGCCGGGCAGAGTCACGACGCTGCTACCGGCTACAGTGCGGACGTGCTGGCCTGGCGGGCGCACGGGGAACGGCACGGGCATTCGCTGCCCCCGTTCCCTGACTGGATCACCCGGCTGCAGCAGTTCGACCCGGCCCGGGTGGTCTTCGCCCACGATCATTCGGTCTGGATACCTTGACCTGGGCAGGCGCCAGTGATGGAAGATCTCGACGCGCCTGACGCTACCTTCGGCTGCCCTGACCTGACTATCTTCACCCGGTTGGACGAGCTTGGGTTGGTCGTGATCGGGCACCCATCCCGAAGAGCTGCCGGCCGAGGTCCTGGACGACGCGGCTCCCGTGCCAGAGCTGACCCCGTCCATCGTTGAGCGGCTGATGGAGATCATCGAACTCCAGGCTGGCCAAGCCTCCGAGCCCTACGACCACTGGTCGTACGCCTGGCGGATCGCCACCGGTCAGGAATCGGCTGTCGCCGGGCTCTGGGGGTATTCCTCCGTGGTGTCGGCCTTGGTCGAGCGCCCGCGGCTCGTGTGTGCCGACGTCCCACCACCACGAGAGGCACCGGACATGGTCCATGCCGATCTCAACCCGAGCAATGTCCTGGTCCGTGACGGAGCGGTGGTGGCGGTCGTGGCACACCTTCTCCGATCCGCTGGACGGTGTCCGAAGGCGGCTGTGGACGAGAATCCGCGTCGTGGTCGGCTGGGAGGGGGCGGCGGTGCTCGCAGCGGCACAGAACTCGAAACCGGCGGCTTCCATCTCAGCTACACCCTGGAATGCGATGAGCCACTTACGCGCATTACTCCAATGGGTTAAGCAGCGAACTAATTAGCCGTTAACGGGGTCGCCCACCATCAGCCCGATCAGCGAGATCTGCTGAGCCGCGCCCTTGAAAGTCGCGCACGTGACGTTAACGGTGGGAGACTCGAGGATGAGGCTGTAGGTCTGGAGGGTAACGACCTCCGGATTCGGGTCGCCGCTGAGCCGGATGTCGACTTGATCCAGGAGCATCGTGCTGTCAGGCGTAACGACAGTGAGCTTGACAGTGGCGTCCTGGCCGTCGGGGTCATGGGCTGGATGAGATTCGCCTGCACCGATAACTGCTATGCCAAATCCTATCGGGTAGCGCATCGGCGACAAAGCGGTAAATTGGGTGGATCGGCTAAAGCGGCATTCCGCTTTGGGACTGACCACGCAAGCGCTGCCTGACGTGGCGCTGGAGGGGGCTGGATGGGCGAGGTCGATCCTGACGTTAGGGCGCAGGGATTTGCGGCCGAGGCGATTGGGGCGGGCGATCCGACCGGGTGGTTCGAGCGGCTGTACGCCGGGGCCGAGGTTGGCGAGGAGGTCGTGCCGTGGGACCGCGGGTCGCCGCACCGGTTCCTGGTGCAGTGGGCGGCGGCCCGGCGGCTGAGCGGCGGGGGCCGGCGGGCGCTCGTGGTGGGCTGCGGTCTGGGTGACGATGCCGAGTACGTCGCGGGGCGCGGCTTCGACACGGTGGCCTTCGACATTTCGGCCAGCGCCATCCGGGCGGCTCAGCGCCGCTATCCGGACAGTGCCGTGCACTTTGTCACCGCGGATCTGCTCGATCCGCCGGCCGAGTGGGAGCGTGCGTTCGGCCTGGTGGTGGAGAACATGACGCTGCAGGCGCTGCCCGACCCGCCCCGGGCCACCGCGATCGCCAACGTGGGGCGGCCGGTGGCACCGGGCGGCACGCTGTTCGTGCACGCCCGGTCCCGCGAGCAGGGTGACCCGGACGACGGGCCGCCGTGGGCTCTGACGCGGGCCGAGATCGAGGCCGTCGCCGCCAGTGGGCTGGACGTGGTGCGGATCGAGGACGCCCGCGAGCCGGGGGCGCGCCGGTGGCTGGCCGAGTTCCGGCGTCCCGGGGGCAGAAGCAGGGATGCACGCCGACGTGAACCAGCGTCCCGCCGGGCAGCTCCGGCTTCGGGTGCGGCACCGGGAGCTGGCCTCGGCGTGGTTCGACTACCTGCTGTGCTCGACCGCCGAACTGGAGCAGCTTGTGGCCGGGACCGGCCGGCGGCTGGCGGACGTGCGATCCGAGGGTGGGAGCTACCTGGCCAAGCTCGTCAAGCGCTGAGCTGGGTGGCTGGCCCGCTGGCGGGCTGGTGCGCCGGGGGCGGCGGTGTTCCGGGGCTCGGCGGTGGTTTGGGAACCGTTCAGTAAAGCATTGTCGTTTTGTGGCGTTACTGACCGCCGGGCGCTAGCTCCCAATCGGTGCCGTCGACGCCGTCGCGAAGTTGCAGGCCGGCCGCGGCGAGCGCGTCGCGGATGACGTCGGCGGCCTGGTAACTGCCGTCGTCGCGGAGCGTGCCGCGCAGGGTGATCAGGCGGTCCACGGCGGGGGCGAGGCGTTCACGGGGGTCGCCGAGGCCGTCCTGGGCGGCGCGGCCGAGCCGGGTGATCAGGGTGCGCAGGACGGCGCGGGCCTGCTCGGTGCCCTGGTCCTCTTCGGTGTCGGCGGCCCAGTCGTGGATCGCGGCGTCGAGGTCGAGGACGGCCGCGACCATCGCGGCCGCGTCCTGGTCGCGTTCGGCCGCGTCGAAGCGGCGCTGTGCGGACTCGGTGAGGTCGGTCAGGGTGTCCGGTGCGGGTGGCGGCTCGGTGCTCGGGGCCGGCCGGGACGGGGTGTTCGGGGTGGCCGGGGCGCCGCGGCTGACCAGGGCCTGGAGTTCGGCGAGCGGGATCGCGGTGCCGGCCGGGAGCATCGTGCTGGCGCCCCGGCGGCGGACGGTGAGGCCGCCGTGGCCGGATACCTCGACGGCGCCGGCCAGCAGGTCGAACACGGCCACCGTGTGCTCGTCGATGCCGAGCACGGCGGCGTCGGCGGGCAGCTCGCGTTCGAGCTGGCAGAGCCTGCGCTCGCCCAGGTAGCAGTACCTGGTGTCGTAGTTACGGCCCTCGGCGTTGTCGTAGTGCGGGATCACCGCGACGTTGAGGCCCAGGGCGGACATCAGGTCCAGGCCGGCCACCCAGTGCGGCGGCGCGCCGACCTTGTAGATCTCGTAGACCGGGACCGCGGCCAGGCCGATCGTGACCGCGGCGGCGGACGCGAGCACGGTCACGCCCCGGCCGGCCAGCAGCCGGTCGCGCAGCGCGGCGGCGACGGGGCCGTCCCGCCACTGCGCCAGGGCGTACGTGGGGCTGCCGGGGCCGGAGAACACCCAGTCGGCGTCGCGTACGGCGGCGGCGTCGGCGGGCGTGGGGTCGTCGTGGGCCGAGGTGGGGCGCAGGCCGGACAGGACGGTCACGTCGAGGCCGACGCTCTTGGCGAAGTACTCGTTCCTGGTGCGGGCGGACAGGGCGTCGGCGTTCACCTGGAACCGGTACGGGGTCTCGAGCAGGATCGCGCGGGGGCGGGCCAGGTTCAGGCGGGCCACCAGCGCGCGGTGCGTCGTCACCATCGTCGGGCTGGTCTCGCCCGAGCCCATCACGGCCAGAATGTGGCAACCGGCCGCCTCGGTCATCCGGCCCGCCTCCTCCCCCACGCGCTGCCCTCCCCGCCAACCGTAACCGAGCCAGCCATGATCACCGTCGTGGCGTCACCCGGCGGCGCGCGGGGAGACCAAACCGGTCTGGTAGGCGAAGACGACGAGTTGCGCCCGGTCGCGGGCGCCGAGCTTGGTCATCGCCCGGCTGACGTGGGTCTTGGCGGTGGTGGGGCTGAGCACCAAGGCCTCGGCGATCTCGTCGTTGGACAGGCCGTGCGCGGCCAGGGCCACCACCTCTCGTTCCCTGTTGGTGAGGCTTTCCATTCCCGCCGCGGCGAGCGCGTCGGGTGGCCGGGCAACAAACTCGCTGATCAGGCGGCGGGTGACGGCCGGGGACAGCAGTGCCTCCCCGCGGGCGACGACGTGCAGAGCCTGCAGCAGCTCGGCCGGCTCGGTGTCCTTCAGCAGGAACCCGAACGCGCCCGCCCGCAGGGCGCGGAAAATGTACTCGTCGAGCCCGAAGTTGGTGAGGATCACGACGCGCACGCCGTCAAGGCGCGAGTCCGCGACGATCTGCCTGGTGGCCTCGATGCCGTCGATCACCGGCATCTGAATGTCCACCAGCGCGATGTCCGGACGGTGCTCGACGGCCAGCGCCACCGCCTGCTGCCCGTCGGTAGCCTCGGCGACCACCTCGATGTCGTCTTCGGCTTCGAGCAGCGCCCTGATGCCGCTGCGGATCAGGGCCTGGTCGTCGGCCAGCAGGATCCTGATCAAGACGGCCCCCGCGCGGGTAGTTCGGCGCGCACCTGGAAACCCCCACCCGCTTCCCCATCCCCGTGCACGCGCGGTCCGGTGTGGAGCCGGCCGCCGAGCGCGGTCACCCGTTCCCGCATGCCGATGAGGCCCAGGCCCGGGGCCACCGGCCGGGCGCCGTTGCTGGTGCTGGTGCTGGTGCTGGTGCCAGCGCCGTCGTCTTCGATCTGGATCGAGAGGGCGTCCGGCGCGTAGTGCAGGTGAACCGACGCGCGGGCCGGGCCGGCGTGCCGGGTCACGTTGGTGAGCGCCTCCTGCACGATCCGGTAGGCGGCCTGGTCCACGCCGGGGGGCAGCGGCCGCTCGGGGCCGGTCACCGTCACGGTCACCGGGAGCCCAGCCGCCCGCGCACGGGCCACCAGGCTCTCCAGCTGGCTGAGGCCGCTGCCGTCGTCTTCGCGCCGCAGCACGCCGAGCGTCGCGCGCAGTTCCCTGGTGGCGTCCGCGCCCGCCTCCTGGATGGCCAGCAGCGCCGGCGGTACGTCCTCGCCCCGTTTGCGGGCCAGGTGCACCGCCACGCCGGCCTGAACGCTGATCACGGAGATGCTGTGCGTCAGGGAATCGTGCAGCTCACGGGCGATCCGCAGCCGCTCCTCCATCGCCTTGCGCCGGGCGGCTTCGTCCTTGGTCCGCTCCGCCTCCTCCGCGCGCTGCTCGACCTCGCGGACGTGCAATTGCCACATGTAAGCCGTCACGGCCATGACGCCCGCCGAGATGAGCCATCCGGCGGCGTAGAACCTCTGCCGACTGCGATCTGTACGCATCCTTCGAGCGTACGCGTCCCGCCCGCGAGCGCATCCGCCCGCAGTTGCTATTGCCGGCTACTCCCCACGTAGTACCCCGGCGCCGGGCCGCATCCCCGCTGACCAGGCAGAAGACGCTTCCTGCGCACGACGACGGCGAGGCGTCCAGCCGACAGCATCGATGGCATGGCAATGACATCTTCCGCGGCATCGCCCGCGGCCCCCGACCCTCGCCGATGGCTGATCCTCGGCACCGTTGGCCTCGCCCAGCTCATGGTCGTGCTGGACATCACGATCGTGAACATCGCGCTGCCGTCCGCGCAGAAGGCCCTGGGCTTCACCACCGTGGACCGGCAGTGGGTGGTGACCGCGTACGCGCTCGCGTTCGGGAGCCTGCTGCTGGCCGGCGGGCGGCTCGGCGACCTGATCGGGCGCAAGATCACGTTCTTGACCGGCGCGCTCGGCTTCGCCGCCGCGTCGGCCGTCGGCGGCGCGGCCACCAGCTTCGGCATGCTGGTCGCGGCGCGCGCCTGCCAGGGGGCGTTCGGCGCGCTGCTCGCGCCCGCGGCGCTGTCGATCCTGTCCACGACGTTCAGCGACCCGAAAGAACGCGGCAAGGCGTTCGGCGTCTACGGCGCCATCGTGGGGGCCGGCGGCGCGATCGGCCTGGTGTTCGGCGGGATCCTGACCGAGTACCTGTCCTGGCGCTGGTGCCTGTACGTGAACCTGATCTTCGCCGGGCTGGCGGTCGCCGGTGCGGTGACGCTGCTGCGGCACCAGGCCTCGCGTAGCCGGTCCCGGCTGGACCTGCCCGGCGTCGCACTCGTCTCGGCCTCCATGTTCAGCCTGGTCTACGGGTTCTCCAACGCGGCCTCCCACAACTGGCACACGCCGTCCACCTACGGCTTCCTGGCCGCGGGCGTGGCGCTGCTCGCCGGGTTCGCGTTCTGGCAGTCCCGGTCGGCCAGCCCGCTGCTGCCGCCCCGGGTGGTGCTCGACCGCAACCGCGGCGGCGCCTACCTGGCGGTGCTGTTCGTCGGCGTGGGCATGTTCGGGATCTTCTTGTTCCTCACCTACTATATGCAGCAGACCCTGGGGTACTCGCCCGTGGTCAGCGGCGTCGCCTTTCTGCCGGTGATCGCGATGGTGGTGCTGGGCGCCAACCTGTCCAACGTGGTGCTGCTGCCCAGGTTCGGCCCCAAGCCGCTGGTCACCGCCGGGATGCTGGTGGCCGCCGGTGCCCTGGTGTGGCTGACCAGGATCGGGGTGCACTCGGGCTATGCGACTGCGGTGCTCGGCCCGCTGCTGCTGGCCGGCCTGGGGTTCGGCTGCACGATCGCGACGTCGATGAACACCGGCACGTTCGGGGTGGCGCCGCAGGACATGGGAGTGGCGTCGGCCACCCTCAACACCGGCCAGCAGATCGGCGGCTCGATCGGCACCTCGCTGCTCAACACGATCTTCGCCAGCGCGGTGGCGCACTACCTGACCAGTCACCTGAGCCCGGCCACCCTGGTCCATGGGCGCCCGGCGCCGTCGCTGACCGCTATGTCGATGATCCACGGCTACACCACCGGATTCTGGGTCGCGGCGGCCACCTTCGCCGTCGGCGCGGTCATCTGCGGCACGCTGTTCCGCTCCGGGCCGCTGCGGGCCTCCGGGGCCACGGCGGCGGCCCCGGCCGGGCCGGCCGTGCCGCGGCCCAGCGAGGCGCCGCCCGTCCGCATCTGACCCCGCGGCAGCCGGTATCGCCCCAGGGCGCCGGGAGATGCTGGAAGACCGCGGCAGGCTGGGCCGCGTCCTGCTCACACCCTGACCGGCTCGGCCGGGCTGAGAGCGCCCGCCCCGCTGTGGGAGTCTGGCTCCATGGACGTGACCCAGCTCATCTTGGACGATCACCATGAGCAGCGCCGGCTCTTCTCGATCCTGGAACAGATCGACCGGGGCGACACCGGCACGCTGGCCGTGATCTGGGGGCGGCTGGCCACCTTCCTGGAAGTGCACGCCCAGGCCGAGGAGGAAATCTTCTACCCCGAACTGCTCAAGGTGGGCCGGCGCACCGGCCATCTGGGCACCGTCGAGGAAGAGACGCTGGACGCGATCAAAGACCACAACGAGATCAGGGACGCCGTCGTCGCGGTGGCCGATCACGAGGTCGGCAGCGACGGCTGGTACGACGCGGTGGCGGCGGCGAACGAGGCCAACGGCGACCACATGGCCGAGGAGGAACGCGAGGGCCTCACCGACTTCCGGCGGGAGGCGGCGCTGGCGCGGCGGCACGAGCTGGCGGTGGCGTTCGCCGCCTTCGAGGCGCGGCACTTCGGCGGCGTTCAGCCGGTGGACAAGGACCCGCAGGCTTATGTGCGGGAAGCCGAGGAAGCCACCGCCGACGAACCAGGCCCCGCGCCAGCCCCGGCCCAGGGGCCAGCGCCCGGCTCGCTGGGCATCGGCAGCCTGAAAGACGCCTAAAACCGTGCGGTGGGACGGACCGGACGGCTACTGGGTGAGCGATGACCGGTCGCTACTTGACGTGCCGCGGGTGCACGCCTGGATCAGCGGCGAGAGCTACTGGGCGGCGGGCCGGCCGCAGGAGGTGATGGCCCGCTCGATCGAGCATTCCCTGTGCCTCGGGCTGTATGACCCCGGCGGCGCGCAGGCCGGCTTCGCCAGGTTCGTCACCGACCACGCCACGTTCGCCTGGCTGTGCGACGTGTTCGTGGACTCCGCCCACCGGGGCCGCGGCCTCGGCGTGTTCCTGGTGCAGACGGCCATCGGCCACCCGCAGGTCCGTGACGTGAGGCAACTCCTGATGGCCGACCCTGGCCGCCAGCTCTACCGGCAGCAGGGCTTCGGCCCTCTGATCAGCCCCGAACGCTGGATGGAACGCCCCGGCGCCACAGCCTGAGTCAGCCGACCCGAGGCGCGACCTCGGTCGCTAGGCGCTCCATGGCCGCGCCGTCGAGCTGCCAGAACCGCGCGCCGCAGTCGACCCGGTCCTGGGTCCACAGCGCCCGCATCAGCGCCAGCCCCTCGCTGAACCTGGCCACGTAGGTGTCCGGATCGACGCCGAAGCCGCCGAACATGCGCCGCCCACCGGTCCCGACGCCCACCTCCAGCCGCCCCGGCTGAGCTGATCGAGCGTGCTCAGGCTCTTGGCCAGGTGCACGGGGCTGTGCAGCGTCGAGATCAGCACGGCGCAGCCGAGCCGCAGCCGCTCAGTACAGGCGGCCGCGTAGGCCGCAGACACCACGCCGGGGGCGTCTGGCAGGGTGTGGGGCATGGCGACTGACTCGAAGCACCGCTCGGTGACCATTGAGCGCACGGCCGGCGGCCGGTTCCTGGCCACCAATGCGAGGGATGGCCAGCTCAGCTTCGGCACCGGGGACGGCACCGACTTCACCCCGACCGAGCTGCTGCTGGCCGCCATCGGCGGCTGCACCGCGATCGACGTGGACATCCTGACCTCACGCCGGGCCGAGCCCGAGTCGTTCGAGGTGGAGGTCGGCGCGGACAAGATCCGCGACACCAGCGGCAATCACCTCACCGGCATCGTGGTCACGTTCAGGCTCACCTTCCCCGAAGGCGACGACGGCGACGCGGCCCGCGCCCTGCTGCCCGACGCGGCGCGGAGGTCGCACGACCGGCTCTGCACGGTCGGCCGCACGGTCGAGCTGGGCACCCGGATCGAGACCAGGATCGGTTAGGCCCTCAGCCGGCGTGGCCGCGGCCTGAGTCCGCGCCCATCAGCAGCTCGATGCCGTCCAGGATCCGGGACAGGCCGAACTGGCGGACGTCGTCCGGGTGCGGGCCGGGCGTCCCGGTGGCGGCCATGATGGCCGGGAAGCGGTCCGCCCTGGCCCTGATCAGCGGCGCGAGCACCGGGTCGAGGGTGTGATCGGCGGTCCACGGCTGGGACCCGGCCGCCCCCGGCGAGTGGGTGTTCCGCACGTGCCCGCTCAGCAGGACCGCGGCGTTCATCTGGTCGGCGCCGGGCAGGCCGGTGCCGGCGAACGCCGCGACCACCGCCTCGGACCAGCTGGCCTCGCGCGGGCCGACCGGCCGTACGCCGGTGGTCGCGCCGGGAATCCACGGGTGGCGGTCCCAGGTCTCCCACATGAGCCTGGCCCAGGCCTCGGCCCGGCGGCGCCAGCCGCCCCCGATCGCGGACAGGTCGGGCGGCGGCCCGATGGCCTCCTCGATCATCACCGCCAGCAGCTCGGCCTTCCCGGCGACGTAGCGGTAGAGCGACATCTTGGTGTAGCCGAGTTCGCCCGCCACCCGCTGCATGGACACGGCGGCGATGCCGTTCGCATCGGCGATCCGCACGGCGGCGGCGGCGATGTCGCCGATCGTGAAGGCCGGCTTCGGCCCCCGGCCCGAGGGCTCGCGTTCTCCCCACAGCAGCTCGATCGTGCTGGCCCACCCCTCCCGGCCGTCGGTGGTGGTGGTGGTGGTGGTGTCCGTGTCGTTCACCGTGCTGGTCATCGTCTGCCCGTCGATTCCGCTTGCCACCGATCCGAAACTGTGTCTAACATAAACAGTGTCTCAGGGACACAGCGTCTACCGGACACAGTATACCGCGAGGAGACCAGGCATGGGCACGATCAAGGTTCATGAATTCATCACCGTGGACGGTGTCATCGAGGCACCGACCTGGACGTTCAGCTACGCCTTCGACCCGAGGATGGGCGAGGCCATCGGCGGCATCATGGGCTCGTGCCGCGCGATCCTGCTCGGCCGCCAGACCTTCGCCGAATTCGCGCCGGCCTGGTCCAGCCGCCCCGACGACGAGCCCGGCGCCCCGTTCATGAACGAGACGGCCAAGTACGTGGTCTCCTCCGCGCCTGCCCTGCCCGCCGAGTGGAACAACTCCTCGGTGCTCGGCCGGTACGACGCCGCCGCCATCGGCGCGCTCAAGGACCGCACCGACGGCGGTATCTACGTCAGCGGCAGCGGCACGCTGGTCCGCGGACTGCTGGCCGACGGCCTGGTGGACGAGCTGCACCTGTTCGTCTTCCCGCTCACGCTGGGCCAGGGCAAGCGGCTGTTCCCCGACGGCGGCCCGGCCGCCAAGCTGACCCTGGCCGCCAGCGAGGTCTACGACAACGGCGCGCTGCATCTCACCTACACCCCGGCCTGACGGCGCCATGTTGGCGGCCCCTGTTCACAATCAATTGAATGAACGGCTGCGCGAGGCGGGCGGATCGCCAGCCCACCCCTGCACGGCCTACACCGCCGGGGCGCCCGCCCCGGTCGATTCCCTGATCACCAGGCGGCACGGCAGCCGCTCCAGGCCGTGCGAGGGCTCGCCGCCGATCTCGGCCAGCAGTTTGCGCGCCGCGAGCTGGCCCAGCTCGGTCAGGCACATGTCCACGGTGGTCAGCGGCGGGCGGCCGGTCTGCGCGAACACGTCCCAGTTGTCGTAGCCGACCAGCGCGATGTCATCGGGGATGCGGCGCCCGGCCTCGCGCAGCGCGTCCTGCACTCCCCTGGCGATCTGGTCGCTGCCGCAGAAGATCGCGTCGGTGTCCGGGTCGGCCCGCAGCACCGTGTGCGTGGCCTGGCGGCCCCACCCCTCGCTCCACTCGCCGTAGTGCACCTGGCCCGCCGCCAGCGGCAGCCCGGCCTCGTCGAGCACGCGCCGCACCCCGGCGGCCCGGTCCCGCGAGCACAGGAACCGCTCGGGCCCGGTCACGTGCGCGATCCTGGTGCGCCCGCTGGTGGCCAGGTGGGTGACCGCGAGCTCACCGCCGTGCTGGTCGTCCGGGATCAGCGACACGTCGCCGACGTCCTCGGACTGCGTCATCACGTACACCACGGGCACCGGCAGCGAGGCGGCGATGGGCGGCCTGGGGTCGGTGCGCCGGCCGGTCACGATGATGCCGTCGACCTTGCGGGACAGCAGCGTCCGCACGTAGTGCTGCTCCCTGATCGGATCGCCGCGGCCGTCGCACAGCAGGATCGACATCTCGCCCTTGCCGAGGCCGTCCTCGGCCCCCAGCATCACCGGGATGGTGAACCGGCCGAAGCTGTCGGTAGTGATCACGCCGACCGTGTAGCTGCGCCCGGACAGCAGCCCGCGGGCCAGCGGGCTCGGGCTGAAGCCGAGCTGACCGGCAGCGGCCAGCACCCGGTCCCTGGTCTGCTCCCGTAGCTGCCCCCGGCCGTTCAGCGCCTTGGAGACCGTGCCGATCGACACCCCCGCCAGCGCCGCTACGTCGGCGATGGTCACCGGACGGGTTTCCGCCACAGAAATCCCTTTCTCCTGTTCACAAGTTTCCCCAGAGTACCCGTTCTTCCTGTCAGATCGTAGAAGGTGAGGGGGTTGACGGCCAGTGTCGTAGTTTCTAGGATTCTGTCACGGAAAAGGCTTTCCTATTTTCCGACGACGCGTCCAGTAGCGAGGCGATCATGAAAAGCAGTGGAATCCGGGTTCTGATCGCGGCGTTGTCGATCACCGCGCTCAGCCTCACGGCGTGCAGTTCCGGTTCGGGCGGCGGTTCAACCAGCACCAAGGACTTCGGCGTCAACGCCACCGGCACGGTGCACTTCTGGGCGCGCCAGGCCACCGACAGCCAAGGCCTGGCCAAGACGCTGGTCAGGCAGTTCAACGCGACGCACAAGAACCTGAAGGTGGTGCTCCACCTCACCCCGCCGAACGACGACACCAGCCAGTTCGCCACCGCCATCAGGGCCGGATCCGTGCCCGACCTGGTCGGGCTCAACGACATCGACGTGCCCACGTTCTCGCACGAGAGCGCGCTGATGAACATCACCAAGTACGTGAACGCGCTGCCCTACAAGAGCGCGCTCAGCCCCGGCCACCTGCAGCTCGCCAGCTACAACGGCCAGTACTACGGTGTGCCCGATCTCGCCGACCTGTCCGTGCTCTGGTACAACAAGACGCTGTTCCAGCGGGCCGGGCTCAACCCGAACGCCCCGCCCACCAGCTACGCGCAGATCGTCTCGGACGCGCAGAAGATCAGCGCGCTCGGCCACGGCATCTCCGGCTTCTCGTTCGCCGGCGACTGCCAGGGCTGCCTGGGCTTCACCATGCTCCCGTCGCTGTGGGCCGCGGGCCAGCACCTGATCAAGGGGCCGCTGGGCAACCAGACCGCGAATGTGTCCGCCGACGCGCCGCTGAAGACCATGCTGGCCGCCTACCACACCATGTGGGCCGGCCACCTGGTGCCGCTGGCCGACCAGACCCAGAACGGCCTGACCTGGGGCGCCGACTTCGAGGCCGGGAAGGTCGGCATCCTGCCTGGTGACTACGGGATCGCCGCGACGTTCAAGACCGCGGCGCAGAAGGCCGAATTCGCGGACGCGCCGCTCCCGGCCGTGAACGGCGGCAGTTACAGCACCTTCGACGGCGGCGACGACTTCGTGATCCCGGCCGGCGCGGCCAACGCGTCCGGCGCCTGGGAGTTCGTGAAGTGGGTGCTGGAGCCGCAGCAGCAGCGCGAGTACCCGCAGCTCGGCAACTCGCCGATCCGGACCGACGTGGTGAACGCCGCGTTCGCCGCGACGAATCCCTACGACGTGGTCGCGATCAAGGCGCTGGCCAAGGGCTCGGTGGAGTACACGCTGGCCTACGACGCGGTGTTCAACGAGCCCGGCTCACCCTGGTTCAAGATGTTCGAGGAGGCGGTGTACAGCGGAAACCTCAACGCGGCCATCCAGCAGGGGCAGCCGGGTATCCAGGCCACGCTGTCCAGCGTGAAGAGCTGAGCCCGCCTGCCGATGAGCACGCTCACGCAGGCCAGAGACTCAGCGCGGCGGACCCGGTTCGGGCTGGCCTGGGTCCGCCGGGGCCCGGCCGGGGCCCGGCGGGGCCCGGCCCGCACGGCCGAGGCGCGCCGCACCACGCGGGCCGGGCTGGCCCTGGTCAGCCCGGCGCTGTTGTTCGCGGGTGTGTTCACGCTGTTCCCGCTGGGATTCGGCATCTACATCTCGCTGACCAACTGGCCGCTCATCGGCCCGTACCACTTCATCGGGCTGTCCAACTACACGGCGCTCATCCACAACTCGGTGTTCCTGCAGTCGATCGTGTTCACGCTGGAGTACACCGCGATCGTCACGATCCCGATCTTCGTGGTGGGTTACGCGCTGGCCGTGTTCGTCCGGTCCAACCGGCCGGGCACCTCGGTGTTCCGGACGCTGATCTTCATCCCGTACATCGTCGGCCTGGTGACCGAGAGCTACATGGCCGTGGTCGAGCTGCAGCCGGGCTCGGGCACGGCCAACTTCGTGCTGTCCAAGCTCGGCATCGTCAGCAACAGCACCGCCTGGCTGGTGCACACCGGCCTGGCCACGGTCGCCATCTGCGTGCTGGTGGTCTGGTTCGCCTCCGGCCTGACGATGATGCTGCTGATGGCCGGGATGCAGGCGATTCCCACCGAGCTGTACGAGTCGGCCAAGACCGACGGCGCGTCCTGGTGGATGGCCGAGCGGCGCATCACGCTGCCGCTGCTGCGCCGGTCGATCGCGCTGAGCCTGATCGTCTCGGTGGTCGGCTCGTTCCTGGCCTTCAACCAGTTCTTCATCCTGACCGACGGCGGCCCGGGCACGAGCACGGAGAGCGTCGTCATGTCGATCTACAGCACCGCGTTCGCGCAGTTCAACGTCGGCCTGGCCAGCGCGATGTCGGTGGTGCTGGTGATCGTGGTCGGGCTGATCACCTTCGTCCAGTTCCGCTACCTGCAGGGGGACAGCGCATGACGGCCGTCGCGGCCCGCCGGGACAGCCAGTCTGGCCGGGGCGGCCAGTCTGGCCGCTCTGGACGCCCGGATCGGGGCCAGCGCCTGTTGTGGTACCTGGTAGCCGGCGCCGTCATCAGCGCCGTATTCGTCATCCCGCTGGCCTGGGAGGTGTTCCGCTCGTTCCAGCCGGAGTCGGCGGTCAGCGCGCCGCTGACCGGCCAGAGCTTCAGCCACCTGACCCCGGCGAACTACCGGGCGCTGCTGAGCGGGCAGGACGACATCATCCGCAACGTCGTGAACAGCCTGATCACCGCCGTGCTCACCGCTGTCCTCACCGCCGTGGTGGCCACCCTGGCCGGCTATGGCTTCGGCCTGTTCAGGTTCCGCGGCGCGGGGGTCGTGTTCGGCATCGTGCTGCTGGCCTTCATGGTCCCGTTCCAGGCCGTGGTGACCCCGCTGTTCATCGAGCTGCACTTCCTGCACCTGCTGAACAGCCTGGTCGGGCTGGCCCTGTTCTACACCACGTTCAGCCTGCCCATCGGGGTGTACGTGATGCGCAACAGCTTCCTGCAGGTGCCGACCGAACTGATCGACGCGGCCAGGGTGGACGGGGCCTCGGTCATGATGACGCTGGGCCGGGTGCTCCGCCCGCTGGTCATGCCGGGGATCGCCACCACCGCGCTGTACGCGTTCCTGTTCTCCTGGACCGAGCTGCTCGGGGCGCTCAGCTTCATGACCAACGACAGCCTGTTCACCCTCCCGGTCGCGCTCAGCAACGTCGAGACCGGGACGTACGGTTCGGTCAACTACGGCCTGCTGCTGGCCGGCGCGGTGATCGCCATGATCCCGTGTGTCATCGTCTACGTCGCGCTGCAGCGGTTCTACGTGCGCGGGCTCGTGTCGGGCGCGCTGAAAGGCTGATGAGGACATTGAGCAACGGACCTGTTGTCCCCGGCCCGGCCGGACGGGTGGCGCTGCGGCCGCTGCCCGGCAGTGGCATGCTCCTGCGCGACGGCTTCTGGGGCCGGTATCAGGCCCTCAACGGCGAGGCCACGATCCCGCACGGGATGGCCATGCTGGAGGAGACCGGCAGCCTGGACAACCTGCGCATCGCCGCGGGCGTCACGACCGGCGAATACGCGATGCCGCTGTTCCGCGACTCCGACGTGTACAAGACGCTGGAGGCCATCGCCTGGCGGCGGCAGCAGCAGCACACCGACGCCGTGCAGGAGCGGTTCTTCGCCGAGGCCGTCGACCTGCTGAAGGCGGCCCAGCAGCCCGACGGCTACCTGAACTCCTACGTGCAGGTGGTCGAGGGCGGCAAGCGGTTCACCAACCCGGCCATGGGCCACGAACTGTACTGCCTCGGGCACCTGCTGCAGGCAGCCGTGGCCGACCTGCGCACCGGCGGCGACACCGGCGGGCTAGCCGGGGTGGGCGGCCGGTTCGCCGGGCTGATCGCCGAGCTGCTGCCCGGCCCGCTGGCCGGCTTCGTGCCCGGCCATCCGGAGATCGAGATGGCGCTGGTCGAGTTCGCCCGGGCCACCGGCCGGCCCGAGCTGACCGCCACCGCGGCCGACCTGATCGGCCGCCGCGGCCGGCCCACCCTGCACTGGCCGCAGCGGGGGCCCGGCACCAGACGCCCGCACTACCAGGACTCGTGTGATCCGGCCTACTTCCAGGACGACGTGCCGTTCGAGCAGGCGACCGAGATCCGCGGCCACGCGGTGCGCGCGCTCTATCTGCTGTCCGGCGCCACCGACGTGTACGTGGAGACCGGCGCCGACGGCCTGCTGCGGGCGGCGTTCGCCCAGTGGGACGACATGGTGTCCAGCAAGATGTACCTGACCGGCGGCACCGGCTCCCGGCACGACCGCGAGTCGTTCGGCGACCCGTACGAGCTGCCGCCGGACCGGGCCTACTGCGAGACCTGCGCCGCCATCGCGTCCATCATGTGGAACTGGCGGATGCTGCTGGCCACCGGGCAGGCCAGGTTCGCCGCGCTGATGGAGCGCACGCTCTACAACGGGTTCCTGGCCGGTCTCGGCCTGGACGGGACCTCGTTCTTCTACGTCAACGCGCTGCAGACCCGCTCCCCGAAACGGCGGCTGCCCTGGTACCAGTGCGCCTGCTGCCCGCCCAACGTGATGCGGCTGCTCGCCAGCCTGGGCCACTACATGGCCACGGCCACCGGCGCGGGCGTGCAGATCCACCAGTTCGCGTCGGGCACACTGCGGTCCGGCGACCTGGAGCTGGAACTGGCCACCGGCTACCCGTACGAGGGCGACCTGGTAGTGCGGGTGGCCGCCGCCCCGGACCGGGACACCGACCTGGCGGTCAGGCTGCCCGACTGGGCCGCGAACGCCACCGCCACGCTGAACAGCCGCGCCCAGCCCGCGGACCCGGCCGACGACCGCTACCTGCACTTCAACCGGACCTGGACGGCCGGGGACGAGCTGACCGTGAGCTTCCCGCTGACCCCGCGCACGATCCGCCCGCGTCCGCAGATCGACGCGGTACGTTCGTGCGTGGCCTTCGAGCGCGGCCCGCTGGTCTACTGCTTCGAGACCGCCGACCGCCCCGGCGGTAACACCAGCCTGGCCGGGATCAGCATCTCCCCCGGCGCCACCGCGTCACCACGCCCCGGCGTCACCGTCGGCGCCCACCAAGTCACCGCGCTCACCGTCCCCGGCGCGATCGGCCCGGCCCGCGAGACCGGCTGGCCCTACCTGGACACCCCAATCGCCGAAGTCGGCCCAACCGCCGAACTCACCGCCATCCCCTACTACGCCTGGGCCAACCGCACCCCCGGCGACATGCGCGTCTGGGTCCCCGAAGGCTAAGGGCCCCGGAGAGGATTCTCCGGGGCCCTTGCCTTGCGGGTGGGGGTTATGGGCGGTTGGCGGGGCGGAGGTAGGGGGCTGGGGTGAAGGCGGTGAAGGCCGGGTCGGCGGCGGTGCCGCCGAGCTCGTTGTACGTCGGGCCTAGGGCGGTGGCCTGGGCGTTCAGCGCGGTTGGGGTGAGAGCGGCGTTGTTCCACTTGCCGGTGTTCACGCGGTGCACGAGCGCCTTGGCCAGGGTGATGTTCTCGGCCGCGGTGAACGCGCAGTGACCGGCGCGGTCCACGAACACCTGCCGCAGCAGGGCCGAGTCGCCCTGGGCGGTCACGCGCGCGTTGAAGGCCTGCTCGTTCTCGGGCACGACCAGTCCGTCACCGACGGTGTGCATGCTGAGCACCGGGATGTTCAGCTTGCCGGTGTAGGTGATGTTCTGGTTCAGGTACTTCACGGCGGCCGGGTCGGCGGAGATCCGGGTGGCGTGGTTGAGCGTGTTCAGGTCCTTCCACAGGTTCAGCCCGGCCTTGCGGTACAGCGCCAGCACCTCGTTCAGGTCGGCTGACTTCAGCAGATCCTGGAAGTAGTTGACGTTGGTGTTCCAGGACGGGTTCCCGCCGGCCAACTGCTCCACCTGGGCGCGCAGGTCGAAGGCGAAGGGGAAGGTGACCTGGCTGCCCCACTCGAATTGGTTCTGCTCCTGGGCCGCGTAGTCGGTCGGCGAAGGCTCGGGCGACAGCGGGGTGAACCAGCCGGGTGTGTCGGCCAGCGCGGAGGTGAGGGCCAGCCGGGCCCGCCCACGCGCGGACTTCTGCGCCTTGGCCGCGGCCGTCTCGGCAGAGACGAAGTTGGCGCCCGGGTTGGTGATGTTGACCACCTGCACGGACGGGTCGATGAGCTGCTGGAACGCGAACTCAGAGTCCAGGGCGGTGTTCCAGGTGGCCACCGCGCCGGACAGCACGCCACACATGGGGGCGGCGGCGGTGAACAGGCCCGGATAGCGCTGGATCAGCCCGGCAGTGATCATGCCGCCGAGGGACTGACCCCAGGCAAACGTCCGGGTCGGCGCGCCCACCAGCGAGCCGAACACCTGGAGGGTGTGCCGCTGGTCGGGCAGCGCCGAGGCGACGGCCCAGCCGGTGCCCGCGTAGGACGAGCCGGCCAGCGCGTAGTGGTGGCTGAGCATCCAGCTGGCGGTGACCGAGTCGGGGGCGTCGGCGGCCGGGTTGGACGTCCCCGGCACCACGTACCCGTGGCTGAAGAGGAACAGCGACCCATTCCACTTGGCCGGGACCTGGATCAGGTAGGTCGCGCCGTCTTTGAAGGTTCCCGTATAAGTCTTGGGGCCCGCGGCGGCGGTACCGGCCGATGCGGGCAGCGCCGCGCTCAACCCGCCCGCGAGAACCGCGGCGGGAAGCAGCAGGCGCAAAATTCGGTTGATCCGATGCACGATCACACTCCAGGCTCGGCGAAGGTCCGCGCGGGGTTGAGCTGGACTTTAGACCCTTGTGGGGGGATTTGTGGAGACCTTGAGTTAACCGGGGTGTCAGCTGACGTTTGCAATCTTCGTAATGAACGGACGATGGTGCCAGAACTGCTCAGTGCCGACGAGCTCGCGGCGGCCTGCGAAGACGACTCGGTGTGCCTGTGGGCGGCGCAAGGGCTGACCCCCGAGTGGGGAGGCCGGGCCTGGGCCGGCGGGCGCGCCGTCGTGGTGGCCTGCCCGAACCTCTCCGGCCGGGACCGGGTGGTGGTGTGGGGCGAACCCGAGCACGCCGCCCGGCTTATGGCCGATGTGCTGCCCGAACTAGGCCCGTCCTACCGGCTGCTCGGTCACGGTGACCTGGTGGCCGAACTGACCGGCCGGCGGGCGGAGTGGCAGGCCTCGGCACCGTTCGGGTGGATGAGCACGCCGGCGAACCGGCCGCCCGGCCACCCAGCCGTAGCCACCGATGGCGAGGGGCCGGAACCGGTCCGATGGCTGGGGAGCGACGACATGCCCGAGGTCAACGCGCTGCTTGACCGGGCGTTTCCCGACTCGCACGCGCGTCCTGGTGTGCCCGGGGTGCGGCGGTGGGCGGGCATCGACGGCCAGACGGAGGGGGAAGGCCAGGCGGAGGGGGAAGGCGAGACGGGCGGGACCTTGGTGGCGGCAGCGGCGGACGCGTGGAGCGCCCCGGCGATGGGCTTTATGTCGGGGGTCGCGGTGGACGGGGAGAGCCGGGGGCGCGGGCTCGGCGGGCGGGTGTGCGCGTTCGTGATGGCCGACCTGGTCGCCAGGCACGGCCGGGTCGCCCTCATGGTGCACGGGTGGAACGATCAGGCCATCCGGCTGTACCAGCGGCTGGGCCTGGTGTATCAGCCGATCAGGGCGGCCTGGGCCGGCCCGGCGCGGAACTGATCCGGCCGGACCGGGCGCAAGTCAGGCGAGCAAGAAGCGGACGAATTGGCATCTAGCGTGCGCCTGTATGTTACGCCATAATACACATCGTCCCCGATTAGTAATTTTTATTCATCTCTCTGGCACCTCTGCCATTGCGGAGAGCAGCCGATCTTGTCGTGCGCGTAACGGAGGGATTTTCGGCATGAAGAGATTAATTCGATCGTGGATTTTGCCTGGTGCGGTGCTGACCGCCGTGGTGGGCGCCAGCCCTGCGGCCGCCTCGCTCGGCGGCGCGGGTGCCCCGGCCGGCGTCGCGGGTTCCTCGGCCGGCGCCACGGGGGCCGCGTCGGCGCACCCGGCCGTGAAGGTGTGCGGGGCGGGCGCGGCGGTGGTGCGGCCCCGCAGCATGATCTTGACCTGTGCCGACGACGGCGAACTGGCCGGGCGGCTGAGCTGGACGAGCTGGTCTCGGGCAGAGGCGAGCGCGACGGGAATCGTCAGCTGGCGGGCCTGCCGCGCGCTGTGCGCGGACAGCAAGCGCTGGGACAGCACCAGCGCGGACTACACGTTGACCGATCCGGTGCGGGTCGCGGGCCAGGGATGGCTGTTCACCCGGCTCGAACTGCACGTGACCGGGACCACGCCGCACGGGTTCATGCGCAATCTGGCCTTCGACGAGGCGCCGGCGACGATTTCCCCTCCGCGCCAGGACCTGCGCACGCGCCAGGATCTCCCGCCGGCGGCGCCGAGCGGGACGCTCGGCTACGCGGCGATCGAGGGGTACTGGCTCTACGCCGGCGGGCCGGACGGCAGCGCGGGCGGCTACAACGACGCCCAGGTCGCGGCCGCGATCACCGGCGCGGAGAGCTCGTTCCTGCCCGGCATCATCCAGCCGGACGTGGACTACTGCGGGGCCGGCGCGGACCGGGCCGGCTGGGGCTTGTGGCAGATCACCTGCGGGAACTCGGTGCCGCAGTACGGCACCGACTTCCAGATCCTGGACCCGTGGAACAACGCCGAAGAGGCCGTATACAAGTGCGACCAGGACGTGGCGGCCGGGTTCAACTGCTTCGACCCCTGGTCTACCTACGCCTCGGGCGCCTACGAGCAGTACCTGCAGCACACCGACGCGGACATGTCGATCACCGACCCGGGCGAGTACGTGCAGGTCAACTCGACTCCATCGGGGACGCCGTCGTCACCGCCCGCGGACCCGGGCAGCACTTACGGGCCGCCGATGCCTAACGCGGCCACCTCCTACGTGTTCTGGAAGGGCACCGGCCCCGGGGACGACCTGTGGGAGGCGCAAGGTTCGTCCAACGCGGCGCTGAGCGGGCCGACCGACCAAGGCATGGGCGCGCTGAACTCGGCCCCGGCCGCGGGCGTGAACAGCAAGGGCTACACGTACGTGTACTGGGAGGGCAACGCGCCGCAGGATGACCTGTGGGAGGCGTACTGGAACGGGTCGAAGTGGGTCGGCCCCTTCAACCGGGGGATGGGGCCGCTGGGGTCGGCGCCGGCGGTGGCGGTCAGTCCT